>JBFWRR010000069.1:10479-14021 GCA_050248815.1 Pseudonocardia sp.
CGCGGCGTCCGGTGCCGGCTGGTCGGCGCCCGCGTCCTGGTCACCGGCGTTCCCGTTGTTGCCGCCTCCGTTGTCGGCACCGCCTCCGTTGTTGTTGCCACCGCCGTTGTTGCCACCGCCGTTGTTGTTGCCACCGTTGTCGGCACCGCCGCCGTTGTTGCCGCCGCCGTTGTTGTTGCCGCCGTTGTTGCCGCCGCCGTTGTTGCCACCGCCGTTGTTGTTGCCGCCGTCCGCGGGCGGCGGGGGGCTGGCCGGGGGTGTCGTGGTGGCGGGCGGCGGCGCGGGCGGGGCCGTCGCGGGGGGCGGGGCCGGTGCAGCCGACCGGCGCGGCGACGGTCGCGGCGCCGGGGGCGACGACGGGGGCAGCGCACCCGGGTTGCCGGCCGGCGTCGCCGTCGGGGTGGTCGCGACCGCGCTGTTCTGCGCGGCGTAGCGGCTGGCACCGATGACCACGAGCCCGCCGAGCACCGTCAGGACGAGCAGGGCGATGCCGACGAAGAGCGGTGCCCGGGACGGGCGCGCCGCCTCCGTCGGGAACGCGAGGGCCTGCTTCGGGGGGCGGGCGACCACGTCTGCGAGCAGGCGGTCCCCGGCACCGGGGTGCTGACCGGTAGGTCCGCCCGCGTCCGCCGCCGTGGCGGGCACCCGGTCGAGCGGCTGCGTCCCGCCGCCGCGGCGATCCCCGGGGCCGCCCGGGGCACCGGCGATCCCGGCGCCGCCAGGCCCGACGGACACGCCGGAGGTACCGGCGGCACCGTCCGGCGGAGCCGCCCAGCCGGCGCCGCCCCCCACCGCCGCCCCCGGGCGTGCGGCCACCGGCCGGCCGTTCGAGGGCGCCCAGGTCGCGGCGCCCGCCGCGACGACCCCGTCGGCCGCGACCGTCACCGCGCGCGCGAGCCCGGCCGACACGACCTCGGTGACCAGCGGGATCCGCGCGCTCCCGCCGACCAGCAGCACGTCGGCCAGGTCACCGGCCGCGACACCCGCGGACTCCAGCGCGCGCGACAGCGCATCGACCGTCTGCACCACCGGGCCGCGGATCGCCTCCTCCAGTTCCGCGCGGGCCATCCGCACCTCGCGTTCGGGCAGGCCGGGCACCGCGACGCGCACGGTGGTCTCGGTGTCGGCGGAGAGCCGCTCCTTGGCCGCCGTGCACTCGCGCCGCAGCCGCGCGACCGCGGCCCGCACCGCGGGGTCCCCGCCGTCCAGCCCGGCCCACTCGTCGGCGAGAGCCAGGCGGACGTGGGCGAACACGGCCTCGTCGACGTCGTCGCCGCCGAAGCGCTCGGCGGCCTCGGGCGGGGCGACGAGCTCGGCCCCGCCGGGCAGGACCCGCACGACCGCCGTGGTGCACGTCGACCCGCCGAGATCGTGCACGGCGACGAGCGCACCCGGCTCGTACCGGCCGTGACCGTGCGCCGCGGCGACGGCCTGGGCGACGGTCACGACGGGCCTGCCGAACGCGCCCGCAAGGGCGGAGTCCAGCGCGGCCACCCGGTGTGGCCCCCAGTCGGTCGGCCGGGCGACGACGATCCCCGCGGGCGGCTCGCCGTGCCCGACGACGGGCTCGACCATCCGAGCGAGGAACCGCGCGACCAACGCCCCGGCCGCCACGGGCTCCCGGCCCAGCAGCACCGGGGTCGGGTCGCCGACGCGGCGGACGAAACCCGTCACGACCCGCTCCGGCTGGGTCAGTGCGCGCGCCCGCGCGGGCTCTCCGATCTCGACGGTGCCGTCGGCGCCCGCGTGGACGACGGTCGGGACCGGCCCACCCGCCGCTTCCGTGGGCCGTCCGGGCCGGTGGACGGCCAGGGTCGTGCGAGTGCTGCCGAGGTCGATCCCCAACCGGTAGCCGGACATCCCGGGCCCTCCCGAAGTCGTCGTCTGAATGTGGGCTGACCAGGGATCACGCACTCCGCCCCGGCCCGGTTCACGCCCACGGCCCGGTACCGGGGGAATCCCGGCACGCACCGCCCCGACGACGGGGACGGCCCCCGGGGACCGGGCCCAGGAACCGGGCGTGACCCGGATGGCGGGGGCCGTGAGCCGACCTAACGTCGCTCTCGTCCGGCACAGCGACCGACGCGACGACTCGCGACGAGGACGGCCGGGCACTCCGACACGACCAGCAGGGGAGAAACCCAATGACCAGTGCCTTCAACGTCAGCGACTTCATCGACAACCTCCGCACGGAGATCGACGAGCAGGTCGCCCAGGCGCAGCAGAACGACCAGGCCAACGTTGCCGACCAGGACGGCGCCCAGGACAACACCCAGGTCGCCGAGCAGAACCAGAAGGTCGACACCGACACCGACGTGTCGTCGGGCGACGCCGGCGACGGCGGCTTCGCGGTGGGCGGCGACGCCTCCGGTGGCGACGGCCTCGGCTTCGGTGGGCGCTCCGGTGACGTGACCAACGCCAACGACGAGGGCATCCTCATCAACTTCGGTGGCAGCGGCAGCGCCGACGGCGAGGGCCGCGGCGGCGACGGTGGTCGCGGCGGCGACGCCGACGCCTCCGGTGGCGACAGCGGCGACGCCCGCGCGGACGTCGACGTGGACGCCGACGCCGATGTCGACCAGGACGCCGACCTCGACTTCGACCAGGACTCGGACCAGAGCAACGACTCCGACCTCGACCAGGACAACGAGACCGAGGTCGACCTCGACGACGTGGACGTCTGAGCCACCGTCCGAACGAGAAGTCACCCGCCCGGCCCCGCCCCTGACCGCCCCGCGGTCCCGGGGCGGGGCTCGGCCCTGACCGCCCGAGGAACACGCCATGACCTTCCAGGACATCATCGACTACCTGATGAGCCTCCTGCGCGACGAGGACGCCCGCGCGGCGTTCGAGCAGGACCCGCAGGGCTCGCTCGCGGCGGCGGGGCTGCAGGACGTGACCGCCGACGACATCCGCGACGCCCGCCTGCAACTCGCCGACACCGGTGCGGTGTCGGGCTCCGGCTCGTCCGGCGGCGGCTGGTCGGGCGGCAGCGACCCGATCCACGAGTTGCACCAGACGACCCGCCACTTCACCGCCGTGCCGACGGCCGAGGTCGGTGCGACGTTCATCGACCAGCGCACGTTCATCGACGACCGCGACATCACGGTGGAGGACAACGACACCACGATCGTGAGCGACTCGTTCAACTCCGACGACGACGTCGTCGCGATCGACAACTCCGTGGACAACTCGGTGGACAACTCGATCGACGTGGTCACGGCGGTCCAGGACAACAGCGTCGAGAACAACGTCGTCGACAACAGCGTCGAGAACAGCACCGAGACGACCGTCGTCGACAACAGCATCGACGTGGGCAACGCGAGCGATCTCGACCCGAGCGATGACGGCCCGGGCGATGAGGTCGCCGTCGAGGAGCCCGAGCCCCTCCCCGACCCCGAGCCCGACCCCGAGCCCGACCTCGATGCCGGCGCCGAACTCGATCCCGACCCGGCCACCACGGCCGTCTGACCGGACCGTCGAGGAGGAGCCGTGAGCACCACAGCATCCACCGCAGCATCCACCGCAGCATCCACCGCAGC
>JBFWRR010000069.1:14121-30482 GCA_050248815.1 Pseudonocardia sp.
CAGCATCCACCGCAGCATCCACCGCAGCATCCACCGCAGCGCCCACAGCAGCACCGAGCGCCCGTCCCGCGCGCGACCAGCCGGTCGCCGTGGTCGATCTCGCGCTGGCCTGCCTCACCGGCCACGACCGCCCCGACCTCAGCGCGCGCCTGCAGGCCGCCCGGGCCCGCCTGCTCCACGAGCACGTGCGCGTGCTCGTCGTCGGCGAGTTCAAGAAGGGCAAGTCCATGCTGGTCAACGGCCTGGTGGGGGCGCCGGTCTGCCCGACGTTCGACGACGTCGCGACGGCCGTGACCACGGTCGTCCGGCACGCGGACGCGGTCTCCCTCACGCTCGTGCGGATCACGGGCACGGGCGAGGACCGCCACGTCGAGCGGGTCTGCGCGCCCGCCGAGAAGCTCGCCGACCACGTCACCGAGCAGGGCAACCCGGGCAACCGGGAGGGCTGGAGCCACGTCGAGATCGCGGTGCCGCGGCCGCTCCTTGCCGGTGGGCTGGAGCTGGTCGACACCCCGGGGGTCGGCGGGCTGACCTCGGTGCACGGCGCCGCGACCACCGCCGCGCTGCCCAGCGCCGACGCCGTGCTGCTGGTCTCCGACGCCTCCCAGGAGTACACCGCGCCGGAGCTCGAGTTCCTCGGCCACGCGGCGTCGGTGTGTCCGAACGTCGCGTGCGTGCTGACCAAGAACGACCTCTACCCCGAGTGGGAGCGGATCGCCGAGCTCGACCGCGCCCACCTCGCCGACGCCGGTATCTCCGCGGAGCTGTTCGCGGTGTCGTCCACGCTGCGCTGGCACGCCGTGGTCCAGGGCGACCAGGAGGCGAACCAGGAGTCCGGCTTTCCCGCGCTGGTCGGCTACCTGCGCAACCGGGTCCTCGGCCAGGCCGACCGCATCGCCCGGCGCTCGACGGTGCACGACGTCCTCGCCGTCACCGACCAGCTCGCGGGCATGCTCCGCGCGGAGCTGGCCGCGGTCCGCGACCCCGACGGGATCAAGGATCTCGTCGCGGAGCTCGCGGCGGCCCAGGAGCGGGCGACGGCGCTCAAGGAGCGCTCGGCCCGGTGGCAGACCACGCTCAACGACGGCATCGCCGACCTCAACGCCGACATCGACTACGACCTGCGCGACCGCATGCGTGACATCACCCGCGCCGCCGAGGAGGAGATCGACAACGGTGGCGACCCGACGAAGGTGTGGGACCAGATCACGGCATGGGTCGAGCAGGAGGTGACCTCGGCGGCGTCGGCGAACTTCGTGTGGTCGACGCAGCGGGCCCGCGCCCTCGCCGCGCGGGTGGCGGAGCACTTCGCGGGCGAGCGCGAGCCGCTGATGCCCGTGCTGCGCCAGGACGAGTCGGACGCGCTGCGGTCGGTGCGGGCGATCTCGGTGCGCGACGCGGATCCGTGGACGGTCGGGCAGAAGGCGCTCACGGGGCTGCGCGGCGGCTACTCGGCGATGGTGATGTTCGGCATGCTCAGCACGTTCGTCGGGTTCGCCTCGGTGATCAACCCGCTGAGCGTGGGCGCGGCCCTTTTCATGAGCGGCAAGGCGGTCGGGGACGAGCGCAAACGCCTGGTCACCAAGCGTCGCAACGACGCCAAGACCGCGATCCGCCGCCACGTCGACGACGTGACCTTCCAGCTCACGGCCGACACCCGCACCCGCCTGCGCGGCATCCAGCGCGAGTTGCGCGACCACTTCACCGAGCAGGCGGACCAGCTCAAGCGCTCGCTCGCCGAGTCGCAGCAGTCCGCCGACCGGGCGCTGCGCGCGTCGAAGGCCGAGCGTGAGGCACGGATCCCGGTGCTGACCGCCGAGCTGGAGAAGGTCGAGAAGGCCCGGCGCGCCGCGCGCGCCCTGCTGCCCGGGACCGGGTCGTGACGGGGCTCACCGGGGCGGCCCGCCACGTGCTGCAGCTCGCCCTGGCCGCCCACGCCGAGGACCCCGCGACCACCGCCTGGCTGCGCGGGCAGATCGCGCGCCTCGACGAGCCACTGCGCGTGGCCATCGCGGGCAAGGTCAAGGCGGGCAAGTCGACGCTGCTCAACGCGCTCGTCGGCGAGCAGGTCGCGCCGACCGACGCGGGCGAGTGCACGAAGGTCGTCACCTGGTACCGGGACGGACCGGTGCCGCGGATCGTGCTGGAGCCGCGTTCGGGCCCGCCGCAGCCGCTCGCGGTCGTCCGCCGCGACGGCGCGCTCGTCGTCGACCTCGGCGGCACACCCGCCGAGCGGGTCGAGCGGCTCGTCGTCGACTGGCCCTCGCGCGGCCTGCGGGCGAGCACCCTGATCGACACGCCGGGGATCTCGTCGCTGTCGAGCGAGGTGTCGCACCGCACCGTCGCGTTCCTCGACCCCGACGACGAGTCCCCCACCGAGGCGGACGCCGTCGTCTACCTGATGCGCCACCTGCACTCGGCCGACGCGGAGTTCCTGGAGTCCTTCCGCGACCGCGGGGTGGCGCGGGCGACCGCGGTGAACACCGTCGCCGTGCTGTCGCGCGCGGACGAGGTCGGCGGCGGCCGGGTGGATGCGCTCTTCTCCGCCCGCTCGATCGCCACCCGCTACCGGACCGACCCGGCGGTGCGCGGCCTCGCCCAGGACGTCGTCGCGGTCGCGGGCCTGCTCGCGGAGACCGCGCGCACCCTGCGCCTCGACGAGTTCACGGCGCTGGCGGAGCTCGCCCGCACCCCGCGCGAGCAGTTGGACGGCGAGCTGTTGTCGGTCAGCCGGTTCCTGCGGGCCGATCCGGACGTCCGCGGCCCCCTCGTGCGCCGGTTCGGGATCTTCGGCGTGCGCCTCTCGGCGACGCTGATCCGCCAGGGGTGCCGCACGCCGGCGGCCCTGTCGACCGAGCTCGTGACCCGCAGCGGCCTCGACGACCTGCGCCGCGTCCTGCACACCCGGTTCACCGAGCGCCGCGAGCTGCTCAAGGCCCGTTCCGCGCTGCTCGCGGTGGAGAGCCTGCTGCACGCGGGCGGCCCGGTGACGGGGCGGCGGGCGGCGCTGGCCGCCGAGATCGAGCGGATCCTCGCGGGTGCCCACGAGTTCACCGAGCTGCGCACCCTGGGCGCGCTGCGCAGCGGGACGACGGGGCTGCCCCGCCCGGTCGCGGAGGAGGCCGAGCGCCTGCTCGGCGACGCAGGCTCCGCCCCCGCGGTCCGGCTCGGGCTCGCGCCCGACGCGCCGCCGCACGAGCTGCGCCGGGCCGGGTTCGCCGCGCTGGACCGGTGGCGGCGCCATGCCGTGGACCCGCTGCTCGCCCATCCCGCCACCGCGACGTCCCGGGTGGTCGTGCGGACGTGCGAGGGCATCCTCGCCGCCCTGCACCCCGCAGCGCCGAGCCACGCCCCTGACAACGTGGCCCCGAGCCACGCCCCGAACCACGCACCCAACCACGTGGCCCCGGGCCCCCCGCCGCGCCCGCGCTGACCCGTCACACGCCGGCGGGCACGTCGTCGCGCACGGGGTGCCTGCGCGCGAGCGCGACCAGCAGGAACCCCACGATCGGCAGCAGGATGTCGAGGTAGAACACGAATCCGGCGTTACCCGGGGAGAAGTTGCCCTCCTGCACGATCTGAACCAGGTGCCCGACCGCCGCGCCCCAGAGGAACGCCGCCGGGCCGAGAACGGCCGCGAGGCGAACCGCGGTGTCGCGGCGCAGCGCGTAGAACCCGACCAGCGCGAACCCGAGGCTCGCGGTGCCGACCTCGACCTCGAACGGGCTGGGCTCCCAGCCGATCAGTGGTGCGGCCACGTCACCGAAGAACGTGTGCACCACGAAGTTGGCGAGGAACACCAGGCCCACGCAGAACAGCAGGTACTGGCGCAGCGCGACCTCCACGACCCGGCCCCGGTCGCGGGGCCTCGGCAGCGCCAGCACCCGCACGACCGCCACCACCAGGCCGATCAGCGGGAGGATCAGGAAGTAGGCGAGGGCGAGACGGACCAGGTCGTTCATGATCGGCAACCTCCGGTCGGGACGACCAGGCGACCGTAGGGACGGCGCCCGGCCCAGACATCCGCCGCCTGCCTGCGCAGACATCCGCCGGTACCGATGCGTAGTACGGTGCCGGAATGGTCCGGCCGGGCACCGGAGGAGGCGCCGAGCAGGCCCCGGCCCACCGTCCCGCGGTCGAGCAGCAGCTGCGCTCCGCGGTCGGAACCGTCCTCGCGCACCCCCGGCACGGCGGCCTGTCGGTGCTGCTGGAGGGCCCGCCGGGGATCGGCAAGAGCTTCCTGTGCCGCACGGTCGCGGCGGATGCCGCCGCGACCGGGGCCACCGTGTGCACGGCCCGCGGCTCCCCCGGTTCGGCCCGCGACGGGTTCGCCGTCGTCCGCCAGTTCGCCGGCCCGTCCCCGCCGGACACGGACCCGGCAGAGGAGGCCTTCGCCCTGGTGGACGGGTGGTGCGCGGCCGGACCGGTGCTCTGTTGGGTCGACGACGCCCACCAGGCCGACGCGGCGTCCCTCGCCGTCCTGCGCCGCCTGGTGTGGGCGGCCCGCGACCTCCCGCTGGTCGTGCTGGTCTCGGCGCGCGGGTACCCGGTCCGCGAACCCCTCGAGCTGCTCGCGGACCAGGTCACGCACCGGCTGCGCCTGCCCCCGATGCCCGCGCCCGCCGTCGCCGCCCTCGTCCGTGAGCGGATCGGGCGCGATCCGGGACCGGCGCTGCGCGCGCAGCTCGCGACGGCGGCCGGCAACCCCCTGCTCGTCACGGAGATGCTCACGGCGCTCGACACGCGTGGCCGGCTCGACCGCACCGCCCCCGGCGAGGTCGAGCTGATCGGCGATGTCGAACCGGTGGACGGCCTCGACGCCGCCGTCCGGGAGCACCTCGCCGGGCTGGACGGGCCGCTCGTGGAGATCCTCACCGCCCTCGCCGTCCTGGGCGGGCCGGCGGCGGAGCAGGACGTGGCCGAGCTGCTCTACGCGTCGGTGTCCGCGCTGCGGCCCGCCGTCGAGCGCGGGATGCGGGCGGGCCTGCTCGCCCGCCCGGCGCCCGGTCGGCTCGACGTCGCCCACGACGCCTACCGCGACGCCGCGTACGCCGCGCTCGACCCGCCGCGGCGGGCGGCCGCGCACCGCAGGGCGGCCGAGGTGCTGCGCGCCCGGGCGGCCGCGCCCGGTGAGGTGGCGGAGCAGCTGGTGGCCGCGGCCCGGCAGGGGCCCGATCCCGGCGCGGCGGCCGCGCTGCGGACGGCCGCCGCGCACTCCGCGGAGTTCGCCCCGGCCGTCGCGGCCGAGCTTCTCGGCGACCTCGACGCGTTCGTCTCCGACGCCGAGCGCGACCGCATCGCCGTCGAGCGGGCCGATGCGCTCTTCGTCTCCGGGCAGCACCGCCGTGCGGAGGAGCTCGCGCACGCGCACCTCGCGACCACCGCCGACCCGCAGGTCGCAGCGGAGCTGCACGCCGTACTGGTCCGCTCGCAGCTCAACCGCGGTGACGCGGCGGCGGCGATGCGCACCATCGACGGCCTGCTCGCCGCCGCGGGGCTGCCCCCGCCCGTGCGTCACCGGCTGGAGTCGCTGCGCTGCTGGACGCTCGTGCTGGCCGGCCGCCACCGCGAGGGCGCCCGGCTCGGTCGCACGCTGCTCGCCGAGCTCGTCGCCGCGGGCGACCAGGACACCCAGGCCGGCCTGCTGGCGACGCTCGCCTGCGCCGAGTTCCTCGACGCCCGCGCGGACCGGGCGACCGCGCTGATGCACCGCCAGGAGGCGCTGCGGCTCACCGACGAAGGGGTCCAGGCACGCGTCAGCACGCTGATCTGGCCGCCGCTGTTCGAGCTGTACGGGCGCGACCTCGCCGCCGCCCGCAGCGCGGCGACGGCGTCCCGGCGGGCCACGCACGCCCTCGGCTCCCGCTGGGTCGATCCGTACCGGCATTTCATCGCGGGCGAGCTCGACCTGTGGGCGGGCGAGTGGGACGACGCCGCCGCAGAGCTCGCGACCGGTCTGGAGCAGGCCGAGGAGTCGGGATCCGGGTGGATCTCCAGTGCGGTGGCCACGCTCGCCTACATCGACGCGCACCGCGGGCGCGTCCGGTGGGCCGCGCAGCGGCTGCAGGCGCTGGCCGACCGCCTGCCGACGCTGCAGTTCGGGATGGACGAGCCCGGCCTCGCCCGCCTCGCCGTGCTGGAGGTGACCGGCGCCCTCGACGAGGCCGTACCGCGGGCCGCCGCGCTGTGGTCCGCAGCTCCGGACGCCGGACCCACCTGGATGCTGCGGCTCGCGCCGGACCTCGCCCGGATCGCGGTCACCGGCGATGATCCGGCGCTCTGCCGGCGGATGGCCACCGACCTGGAAGCGCTGAACACGGACGGCTGCCCGCTGCTCGCCCCGGCCGGCGAGCTCGCCGCGGGGATGGCCGCGCGGGGCCTGGACCGGATCGACCGGATCGATGCAGCCGCGGACGCCGCGCGGGCCCGCGGCAACGCCCTGCTCGCCGCGTTCGCCGACGAGGAGGCGGCCTGCGCGGCCGCCGCGGCGGGCCGGCTCGGACCGGCCCGCGACCGCATGGAGCGGGCGGCGGGCGCCTACGAGGCGATGGGCGCCGCCTCCGACCGCGACCGGCTCCTCGGCCGCACGCGCACGCTCGGCCTGCGCCGCGGCCCCCGGGAGCGTCACCGCGCGGTGTCGTTCGGCCCGGCCAGCCTCACCGCGACCGAGCGGCGGGTCGCCGCGCTGATCCGCGACGGCCTCACCAACCCGCAGATCGCCGCCCGGCTGTGGCTGTCGCCGCGCACCGTGCAGACGCACGTGTCGCACATCCTCACCAAGCTCGGGGTGCGCTCCCGCGCCGACATCGCCGCCGACACTGCCGCCGACACTGCCGACGCCGATGCCGATGCCGATGCCGCCGGTATCACCGACACAGCGGGTGCGCACGCGGACCGCTGGCTGTGAGGCGAACACGGTGGTTGCAGCGTGTACCGGTACGCAGACGCCGCAGCCGGAATCGCCCAGCATGGGACAACCGGACCCATGAGGGGGAACCATGGACGTCCACACCCGCGAGACCGAGCACGCCACCCAGCACGCCGCCACCGCCGCCGAACGCGCCTGGCTCGCCGGCGACGTCGTCACCGCGATCGCCGCCGCCGACCGCGCGCTCGCCGCGGCCAGCGACCCCGGCTCGCGGGCCGCGGGCGTCGCGGCGGCAGTGGCGGCCGCGGACGGGGCGTTGCGCGACGCCGCCGCACGGTGGCGGGCGGTCGCTGCGGCGCAGGACGGGGCGCCCGGGGTGGAGGCGCTGGGGCGGGCGGCGCTGACTGCCGCCCTGGCGGGCGACGTCGCCACGGCGACCCGCGACGTCGAGCAGGCGTGCGATCGGATGCCCGATCCGGCCCCGCGTGGGCTGGGCGTACTGGTGGCGGGGGCCGCGGCCACGCTCGACGCTCTGCACGGGGACGTCGCCGGCGCGGCGCGGACCCTGACCGGGCTCGCCGCGGCGACCGTGCCACCCGATCCGCTCGCCGTCGAGAGCTGGGACGAGCTGGCCGCCGTCGCGGTGGCGGCGTCCGGTCAGGAGGCCACCGCGCGGGCGATGCTCGCCGCCGTGCCCGGCGAGCCGACGGTGCGCAGGCGGCTGCTCACGGCGTGGACGGACCTGCGCGGCGCCCGCCTGCGCGAGGCCCGCGACGGCCTCGCCGCGGCCCGGTCCACCCCGGTGCTGCGGCGCAACGCCGTGCTGGCCGCCGCCGTGGGCACGGGGCTGGCCCGGCGCGCCGCCACCACCCCCGACGGGACGGCCACCCTGGCCACGACGTGGCACCGGGCCGCGGCGGTGGTCGCCGGGGCGGACGTCGAACCGCTGCTGATCGACGTGTGGGGCGAGCTCTCCGTGGCCGCGGCGCACGTCTCCCCCACCGACCGCGACAGCCTCGCCGAGGCGATCGCCGCCGCCGTCGTCCGGGCGGGCCGCCCGCCGTGGCTGGTCGCGGCGGAGGCCTGGTGGCGGGTGGAACGGGCCGTGGTCGCGCGCGACCTGGCGGCGGCGGACGACGCGGCGGCGGTGCTCACCGCGCTCGCGGACGGCTCCGGCGCGGGCCGCTCGCCCGACGGCGTGCGGTCCGCGGCCCGCCCCCCGGAGCGGTACGCGCTGCTCGCCGGTGCGGCCACCGCCTGGACCGCGGTGCTCGCCGCCCGGCCGGACGCGGGGGCGGTCGTCGCCGTCGCGGACCGGCTGACCGACGCCGGGCGCCGCGTCGAGGCCTCCGCACTGTGTGCCGCCGCCGCGCAGGTGTGCACGGACCCCGCGGCCGTCCGCGCGCTGCTCGGGACGGGCCGCGAGCTGCGCCCCTCCGGCGGGACGGCCACGGGCCTGCTGTCCGAGCGGGAGCAGGAGGTCGGTGCGCTGGTCGTCGACGGGCTCACGCAGAAGGAGATCGGGACGCGCCTCTACATCTCGCCGAAGACGGTGGAGCAGCACGTCGCGCGGCTGCGCCGCAAGCTCTCGGCCCGCAACCGCGCCGAGCTGGTCGCCGCACTGCGCGCACACCTGCCCGCCTGACACGGGCAGCGTCACCGCACCGCCTGCGCGACCTCCACGTCGGTCAGCACGGTCCGCCCCACGCGGGCGCAGCGGGCGTCGAGTCCCTCCTCGATGCGGCGCCACGCCTCGGTCGGCAGCGCGAGGCTGCGCGCGATCCGGGACCGTGCGGTCACCCCGTGCCAGGCCAGGAGCACCGTCCCACCCGGCCGCACCACCCGGCACAGCTCGTCCAGGCCGGCGTCGAGGTCCGGCCAGATCGCGACGTTGTTCACCGCCACGGCGTGGTCCACCGAGGCGTCCGGCAGCCGGGTCTGTGCCGCCGAGCCCAGCCGCAGCTCCGCGTGACCGGCGCGCCGCGCGGCGAGCTCGGCCATCTCGGCCGACGGGTCCACCCCGACGAGGACGGGTCGCTCGGGGCGCTGCGCCAGCTCCGCGAGCAGCGTCCCCGGCCCGTACCCGATCTCGAGCACCGTGTCCCGGGGCCGCAGCGGCAGGAGCGCGGCCACCTCCCGCGACGTGCGCCCGCTCGTGACCGCCATGCAGCGGCCCGCCCACCGGCCGCGCCGTCCGCGGGGGCGGGCGAACGGGTTGTCGCGGGGCCCCTGAAGAGCCCACGAGGTCTCCTCCATCGCACCACCCTGCTGCGCCGACCCGGGGTGGCGCCACCCGGGTGCGGTCGTGCGGGCGTAGGTGACCCGTCGGTCACATCGGGTCTCGCCCGGCTCCCTCCGCCGTAGGGTGGATCCGGCCACCAGAGGAAAGGATCGACGATGCCCGAAGCCGTGATCGTCGCCGCCGCCCGTTCGCCCATCGGCCGGGCGTTCAAGGGAACGCTCGCCGGGATGCGGCCCGACGACCTCACCGCCCAGGTCGTCCGTGCCGCCCTGGACCAGGTACCGCAGCTCGACGTCGGCGAGATCGACGACCTCATGCTCGGCTGCGGCCTGCCCGGTGGCGAGCAGGGCTTCAACATGGCCCGCGTAGTGGCCGTCCTGTTGGGCCAGGACCGGCTGCCCGGCACCACGATCACCCGCTACTGCTCGTCATCGCTGCAGACCACCCGCATGGCGCTGCACGCGATCAAGGCGGGCGAGGGCGACGTGTTCATCTCCGCGGGCGTGGAGACCGTCTCCCGCTACGCCAAGGGCAACTCCGACTCCCTGCCCGACACCCGGAACCCGGCCTTCGCCCCCGCGGGCGAGCGCACCGAGACGCGGGCGGGCGGCGCGGACTCGTGGGAGGACCCCCGCGCGGACGGCGACCTCCCCGACATCTACATCGCGATGGGCCAGACCGCGGAGAACCTCGCGCTGACCAAGGACGTCACCCGCGAGGACATGGACCGGTTCGGGGTCCGCTCGCAGAACCTCGCCGAGAAGTCGATCGCGGACGGGTTCTTCGCCCGCGAGATCACCCCCGTGACCCTGCCCGACGGCACCGTCGTCGAGCGGGACGACGGGCCGCGCGCCGGCGTCACCTACGAGGCGGTGTCGCAGCTCAAACCGGTGTTCCGGCCGGACGGGCGGGTGACGGCGGGCAACTGCTGCCCGCTCAACGACGGCGCCGCCGCGCTCGTGGTGATGTCGGACCGCAAGGCCGCCGAGCTGGGGATCACACCGCTGGCCCGGGTCGTCGCCACCGGGGTGACCGGGCTCTCCCCGGAGATCATGGGCTACGGCCCGGTGGAGGCCTCGAAGCAGGCGCTCGCCCGGGCGGGGATGACGATCGGCGACGTCGACCTCGTGGAGATCAACGAGGCGTTCGCGGCGCAGGTCATCCCGTCCGCGCGCGACCTGGGGATCGACCCGTTCGGCGACACGCTCAACGTCCACGGCGGGGCGATCGCGCTGGGCCACCCGTTCGGCATGACCGGCGCCCGGATCGCCTGCACACTGATCAACGGGCTGCGCACCTGCGACGCCCAGATCGGGCTGGAGACGATGTGCGTCGGCGGCGGGCAGGGCATGGCGATGGTGCTCGAACGGCTGAGCTGATCGGGCTCCGGCGCAGGTCGGATGCGGTGGCGCGTCCGGTCGGGACCGTCGCCCGCCGCCGCGCGCGAGATGAACACCGGCGGGGTTTCGGTGGATCCTGACCCCGTTCACGTTCATCTCGGCCGCGCGCGAGGCGGGCGCCCGTCGCTGCACGCGCAACGGCCCGGCACCCGAAAGGGTGCCGGGCCGTCGGTGATCGCGGGTGGCTACTCCTGGCGCAGGTAGCTCAGCAGCCGCAGGATCTCGATGTAGAGCCAGACCAGCGTGGTCATCAGGCCGAAGGCGATGTACCAGGCGAAGTGCGCCGGGGCACCGGCGCGGACGGCCTGGTCGGCGGAGTCGAAGTCGAGCAGCAGGCTGAACGCCGCCACCCCGATCACGACGAGGCTGAAGATGATCGCCAACGCACCGCCGTCGCGCAGCCCGGTGTTGATCCCGAACAGGCTCATCACCAGGTTGAACAGCATCAGCACGACGACACCGATCATGGCGCCGATCAGCCACTTCGTGAACCGGGGCGTGACCTTCACGGCGCCGGTCTTGTAGACGACCAGCATGCCGAAGAAGACACCCGCGGTGCCGACGACGGCCTGGAAGGCGATACCCGGGTACTGGGAGTTGAGCAGGCCGCTGATCCCGCCCAGGGCGACACCCATGCAGACCGAGTACAGCAGCACCATCGGCGCCTTCGCCAGGTTCTGCTTGAAGATCAGCACGAGGGAGACGATGAAGCCGACGATGAACGCCGGGAGCGCGAGCACGTAGAGGCCGCTGACCGCGGTGAGCACGCCGGCGACGAGCGCAGCGCCCGCGGAGATCGCGGTCTTCTGGACGATGTCGTCGATCGTGATCGGACGTTCGCCGACCTCGGCACGCCCGTACCCGGCCTGCGAGGACTGCACGTCCGTGTAGGCCGCTGCCCCGCCCATCATGCCGGCCTGGCGGTCGAATCCGGCGTACCCGCTCTGCGTGGTCGGCAGATTGCGGAACGCCGGGTTGCTGCTGGTGCGCACCTGGCTCCTCCTCGGTAAGACGTCCACCCGTTCGAACGCGGAACCAGCCACGGACGTTCCCGCGTTTGCCTAGACTTTACCTAGAGATGGGTCTCGGGGTCGGGCGCCCTACCGTAGCGCGGTCCCGGCATGGCGACGCCCCCGCCGGGGGCACGGCGGGGGCGTCGTCCCATCACGATCCACGACCGCTCCCGGGATCGCCCGCGGGAGCGGTCGGACCGTGATCAGTGCCGGTGCCGCACGCGGCGACCGCCAGCCCCGGGGGCGGGGGGCAGGGTGCCCACCGGGAGATCGCCGGGGCCAGGGGGCGCCGCGGGCAGCGGGGCCCCCGCCGGATCGGCCGGGGCGGCACCCGGGTCGACGGGCAGGGCCGCCGGGTCGACCGGCAGGCCGGGCAGCGCGCCCCCGGCGGGGGCGGCGTCGGCCGGCTGGTCGGCGGCCTCCGGAGCCTCCGGCAGCGCGACGGTGTCCTCGCCCATCGGCTCGAGCGCCGGGCTGCGGTCGCTCTCCGCACCGACGCGCACGATCCGGGCCACCGACGGCACCGCCGCCGACGGGTCGCGGTCCGAACCCCGGTTCACGAACAGGTAGTAGAAGCCGGGCGGGGCGACGTTGCCGTCCGCCGGGACGTCGACCGAGATAGCGTTCGGCCCCGTCTGGGCGAAGGTCAGCTCGAGCGTGCGGGTGTCGTTGTCCATGACGTGCTGTGTGGACGGCATCCGCATCAGGAAGACCTTCGTGATCTCCGGGGCGTCCCGCGTGATCAGGGAGACGTTCTCGCCCCAGGCGAAGCCCGACTGCACGGCGTCGATGTGCGGACGGGTGCCCCGGTAGAGGTACGGGGGATTGAACAGCTCGAACGACGGGTCGCCCGCCGTGCCGGCGACGA
Source organism: Pseudonocardia sp. (assembly GCA_050248815.1). GTDB lineage: Bacteria > Actinomycetota > Actinomycetes > Mycobacteriales > Pseudonocardiaceae > Pseudonocardia. The sequence continues at coordinate 26,513 of JBFWRR010000069.1, forward strand.
CGTGCGGCACCGCGTCGGCCACCGGCAGCCCGGGGCCGGCAGGCGCGTGCCCGCCGACGAGCACCTGGCCGTTGGGCAGCAGCACGGCGGTGTTGCGGTAGGTGCGGGCGTGCTCGGTGCTCGCGAGGCTCACGAAGCGGTTGCCCACCGGGTCGTAGAGCTCGGCCTCGCGGACCGGCAGGCCGGCCCCGGGCGTGATCGCCTCGTCGTTGCGCGCACCGCTCGTGAGCAGGACCTCACCGGTGGGCAGGGGCGTGGCCTGCGAGAACCAGCGGGCGTTGCGGAGCTCGGGGCCGGCGAGGTTCGAGACCGTGCCGTCCCGGTCGATCGTGGTGAGGTCCGTGGTCGGGACGGCTGCGTAGCTCCCGGGCGAGGTGAGCAGGGTGCCGCCCGCGCGCAGGATCGTCATCGAGTCGAACGGCGCCTTCATCGGCAGCGCCACCGAGGCGGGTGAGCTGCGCGGGATCGTGACGCCCTTCTCGCTCCACTTCCCGGTCGCGACGTCGAGCGTGCCCTGGTTGACCCACAGCGCCTCGTCGGGCGACTGGCCGAACGGGGCGTACATCTGCCCGTCGCCGGTGTAGAAGACGCTGCCGTCCGGGGCGAGATAGACGCGCGCGTTGGGCGGCAGCGACCGGCCGCCCGGCAGGCCCGGCACGGCCTCGGTCCACGTGCCCGTGGCCGGGTCGAAGACGTCGGTGCTGCGGACCGGCAGCGTCACGGGGCCGCCGCCGACCGGGGACCCGGTGCCCGAGAGGACGGCCACCTTCCCGTCGCCCAGCGTGACCGCCGAGGCGTGCGCCCGGCCCGTCGGCATCGATCCGGCGGCCTCCCAGGCGCCCGCGCCGTCGACGGCCGGGGCGAAGATCCGCGCGTCCTGGGGGCCGCCCGCGAGCGCGCCGGTGTCCGGTGCGGGGACGGCGCCGGCGTCCGGGGTGGGCACCGGGGCCGCGTCGGCGTCCGGGACGGGCAGCGGCCCATCGGCGGTGCGCGCCGCGACGGGCGCGGCGAGCGCGTCCCCGCCGCCCACCACGAGCTGGCGGCCGTCGGCGAGCTGGACGACGTCGCCCTCGAAGCCGGCGCCCGCCGCCGGCCCGGACGTGACGCCGCTGCCGGTGATCGTCAGCAGCCGCGGCGCACCCGAGGTGCCCCCGTAGAGGACCCGCCCGTCGGGGAGGACGGCCACCGTGGTGGCAGGCGAACCGCCGCCTGGGCTCGCGGGACCGGCGTCGACGAACGGGGCCGACCAGGATCCGACGGCCAGGGGCGAGGGGGCGGCCGCGGCGAGCGCCTGCTGTGTTCCGGCGACGGCGAGCCCGGCCGCGACAGCGGCCGAGACGCCCACCGCCAGCAGCCTCCCGGGCATGCGAGAAGGGCCTGCGTGCATACCCCGCTAACGGCCGGGCAACGGCAGAGGATGCGGGATCCGCGGCGGGGTCATACGAACGGGTCCCGGACCGGGCGAGGCCCGCGACCGGTGGTCGCGGGCCTCGTGGACGCCGGGCGCCCGGATCGTCGCACCCGGCCCGATCAGGCCCCCCGGCCCGAGGGCGGTACCGGGTAGGGATCGACGACCATACCGGTAACGGGCGCCGGTGTGGGCGCTGTCACGGGCGGGTCGGGCGGGATCGGCGGCGCGGACTCATCGCGGGCACGTGCGGCGTCCTGTGCGGCGGCGCGGGCCTCGTCCTCGCGCAGGCCCTTCATCTCCCCCTTGAACACGCGCGCGGACTGGCCCACCGACCGGGCCATCTCGGGGAGTTTCTTCACCCCGAACAGCAGTACCACGACCCCAGCGATGATCAGCCATTCCCACGTGCCGGGCATCCGGACTCCTCTCGTCGACGGTGACGGCGGCGGCCGCGAGGGTCTGCCGGAGCCCGCGACGCACCGTAGGCTCGGCATCTCTCGTGAAGGAACAACGGACGGAGGACCACGAGGATGTGGGCGTTCCTCTGGGCGCGGCTGCGGATGTGGCTGCTGCTCGCGCTCGTGGCACCGCTGGTGGCCTGGCTCCTGGGCCTGATCGGGGACGCCGTCGAGGCCCGTCGCGGCCCGAACGACCTGAGCCGCGGCCTCCAATGGGCGCGGTCGTGGTTGCGGCACCGGTCGCGCGGGCCGTGGGCCCGTCGCGCGGCCGACCCGACCGGGCCTGCCGATCCGGGCATGCCCGTGCGGTAACCGTGGCAGTGGGCCGCGGCAGCGGCCCGGGGCCTGCCCCGCGGCACGTGATCGACGTGACCCGCGCGGCGCTATGCGGCCCGAAGGGATCTCCCTAGCCTCGAACGGGTGCGAGGGGTGGCGAAGCGTCGGGTGCCGGTCGAGCACCGGTTCCTGGGGCTGGACCGGAGGACGTTCCCGTTCGCGGGGGCCGCGCTGGCCGTGTGGCTGTTGTGGGCGGTGATCGTGCCGGCGATCGACGACGCCGTGCCGTGGCGGGACACCGTGCGCCCCGGCGACGTTCTGCAGCTCACCGACACCGTGACGATGGTTCCCGTGCCCGGCTGGGGCCTGCAGACCGGCCTGCGCACCACGGACCGCACGCGCAGCGGCACCACCTTCGAGGACGTCGTCCTGACGACGGACGGCATCAGCTTCCGCGTGACGTCCGGCCCGGGGACGGGCACACCCGCCGAGCTCCTGCGGCAGAGCACGCGCATCGTGGCCGCCGAGCTCGGCGGCGGCACACTCCAGCCGACCGGCGGCACGACCACGATCCTGACCCGGCAGGGCGACGTCGGCGTGCTGGAGGACTTCGCCACCCCCGTCGCGGACGGGCTGATCGCCGCGCTGGTGTACGAGCCGGACGGGCTGCAGATCATCGCGGCGGGCGCGCCACCGCAGCTGGCGGCCCACGCCGCGGAGATCGACGCGATGATCGCGAGCATCCGCGACGACCGGGGCGGTACGTGAGGGCCGTCGAGCGGCCACCCGTCGAGCTGCGGGACGAGGAGCGCGACGCGCGCCATGCCGCCATCGCCACGTCCGGCTGGGGCGCGCCCTTCCATTTCCTCCAGCCACGCAACGCGTGCTTCTGGGTGTACCTGGCGCTGGTCGGTGCCGGGATCTGGACGGCCGTCACGCTGACGGCGCCGACGGCGCGGGTCTTCGCGGTCGCGAACATCACCGCGGTGCTCACGAGCAGCCTGTTCGCGGCCGCGTTCGTGCTGTTCCTGCACCGGTCGGACCGCTGGGAGCGCACCCCGGCGCGCCTCGCCGTCGCCGCCTTCCTCGTCGGCGGGTTCGGGGCGGCGTTCGCGATGGCGCTACCCGGCAACGCGGCGGTGATGTCGCTGTACACCAAGGCCTTCGGGCAGGCGTTCGCGGCGGACTGGCAGGCCGCGTTCACCGCGCCGATCGTCGAGGAGTCCTCGAAGGGGGTCGCGTTCCTGCTGGTCATGGGCTTGGCACCGGTCGTGGTCCGCACTCTGTACGACGGGCTGATCGTCGGCGCGTACACCGGGCTCGGCTTCCAGGTGCTCGAGGACGTGCTCTACGGGCAGAACTCGGCCGCGGCCCACTTCGGCGCGGACCAGGCGCAGAGCGTGCTGGGCACCTTCGTGCTGCGTTCCCTCACCGGGGTCGCCTCGCACGCCCTGTACACGGCGCTGTTCGCGGCGGGCCTGATCTACCTGATCGGGACGGTCGCGCAGCCCCGCAGGCTCGGACGCGGGACGGCGCTCGTGCTCGCCCCGGTGGTCCTGCACGGGGTGTGGGACTCGCTGGGCGCGCTCACCGACGGCACGGGGTGGGCCGCCGTCCTGATGGTCGGCGTGACGGTGGTGTCGCTGGTCCTGGTCGGTGTCACGCTGCGGCTCGGCGGTGCCCGCGAGCGCGGATTCCTGCGTGCGGTCCTCCAGCCGGAGGTCACCGCGGGCACGATCACCGCCGCCGAGCTGGACGCGTTGGCCGGGCAACGCCGCGATCGCCACGCCGCCGTCCGCGGGCGGGCGCCGGGTATCAGCAGCCG
>JBFWRR010000070.1:0-4724 GCA_050248815.1 Pseudonocardia sp.
GCTGTCGGGGCTGTCGGGGCTGTCGGGGCTGTCGGGGCTGTCGGGGTCGTCACGGCACGTCGGGTCGGCGACCAGCAGCCGCCGGGCCGCAGCGGCGGCCAGCACGGCACGCACGTCGAGGACACGGGGCCCGTCGCGGGTGAGGGTGACGGTGACGGGGGTGTCCGGGCCGAACTCGATCTCGCGCTCGCCGTCGACCGCGACGGTGCCGCGGTCGACCGCGACCCGCTGCGGCCGCCCGGTGGGCAGGCTGCGGATCTCGTGGATGCGCACCGGCGTGACCACCCCGGGCGCGATCGGCGCCAGCACCGTCGATGCGGCCGCGTCCGGTCCGGCCATGCGGACGGCCACGCCGCCGGGGTCCGTACGCGCCACCGGGTGCATCAGCCCGGCGATGCTGGACAGGCCGATGGCGTGCGGCTCGGCGAAGGCGCAGTACAGCTCGCGGAACGTGGCCGGCTGCCACAGCGCCCGGGAGCCGACGTGTGCCACCGTCGAGACGCACACGTCGACCAGCGCGATCTCGCGGGCCGCGCCGGCCTCCACACGCAGCGCCTTCGCCCGGTAGGTCGCCTCGTCGGCGGCGACCCGGCCGGTGGCGAGCAGGCCCGCCGCGGTGCCGGCGACGGTGGCCTCCCACATCTCGGGGAAGGCGTTGTTGGTGCCGGTCGACAGCGGCAGCAACGCGACGTCACCGGACGCCTCCGACGCGGCGCGCACCGTCCCGTCCCCGCCGAGCAGCACGATCACCGTCGCGCCACGCTCGCTCATGGAGCGCACGAGCGCGCGGGTGTCCTCGGCCGTTCCGAGGATCGGGCTCAGCTCGACGAACTCGACGTGCGGGCTACGCCCCTCGCCCGCCCGCCGCCTGCCGTGGGCGCGCAGCACCCCGCCCGCGACGCCCATCGCGTCGGTCGACATGAGGACCCGGTCCACCCCGGTGGCGCCGCACGCGGCCACCAACCGCAGCACCATGTTCGTCTTCTCCGTGTTCGGGAAGACCGACGCCTGGGCGACGAGCCGGCGGATGTCCCGCCCGGACATCGGGTTCGCGACGATGCCGACCGTCGCACCGGGCACGACCGGGAGCGTGCCTGCCGACACGACCTGCCCGTTAGCCGCCTCTGGAACCACGGCCGCCCTCCGTCGTCGATCACGCACCGGATCGGGAGTCCGTGCGTGTGACCCACTTCACCCCCGGCAGGGGATCCAGGCAACCGTTGCAGCGAGGTTGCGCGGGCGTGCGAGGTGGCGGCGCGGGCCCGCGGCCAGGAGGGGCCGGGAACGTGCTAGGCGGGGCCTTGACGCTCCGGCACGACGCGCAGGAGACCGCGCAACCCGGGAGCCGAGGAGTTCTCCAGCAGGGCCGAGCCCGCGAGCCCGCGCAGGTTCACGTCGGTGTCGGGGTCGATGCGGTAGGGCCGCGCCATGAGCAGCCCCCCGAGCGTGCGTCGCAGCCGCGACATCTCGGCCCGCACGGTGATGACGTGCGCCCGGTCGCCGTACAGCGCCTCGGACAGCGCGGCGGCGTCCATCCCCGGGGCACCGGCGTGGGCGAGCAGCACCAGCACCTCCGCGTGCCGCATCGAGAGCGGGTGCACCCACCGTGCCGTCCCCTCCACCACCGCTCGCGGTGGGCGGACACCCAGGTCGAGGGTCAGGCGGATCCGGTGGGACCGTGCACCGGCGCGCAGCAACCAGCCGCCCGGCACGGGCTCGGGCTCGCACACCCCGAGCCCGTGTACAGCGACGGGCCGGTCCGGGCGGGGCGCGGCGACCCGTTCCACGCTCGGCATCCCCGTCACCGCCGCGACCCAGCCGTGGTCGTCCACCACGAGCCCCGCACCGCGGACTCCGGCCAGCAGCGGCGCAGCGACCGTGCGCAGCGCGTCCAGCCGCGACTCGTGCTGGCGCCACAGGCTCGCCTCCGCGAGCTTCACGGCCGTACCGACCAGCGCCACCGTCGTCGGGTGCACCGTCTCCGCCGGGCCGCTGACGTCCACCACCCCGAGCAGCTCGCCGGTGCGGGGGTCGTGCACCGGGCACGCCGTGCACGTCCACACGTGGTGGCTGCGGACGAAGTGCTCGGCCGCGAACATCTGCACCGGCGCTCCCTCGGCGAGCGCCGTGCCGATGGCGTTGCTGCCGACGACCCCCTCCGACCAGTTCGCGCCCTCGGCGAAGCGCAGGTGGTCGGCCCGCAGGCGTACCGAGGCCGCGCCCTCCCGCCACAGAAGCACACCGTCCGCGTCCGTGACGACCATGATGTGGCGGGCGTCCTCGGCCACCGAGGTCAATGCCGCCCGCAGCTCCGGCAGCACCCGCCCCAGCGGCGAGCGGGTCCGGCGCCACTCCACCTCGGCCGGGCCGAGCGGGTCGGGCGGATCGCCCAGGTCGGGGTCGACCCCCTGGGCGCGGACCCGCTGCCACGAGCGCGCCACCAGGCGCCGCGGACGCGCGGGTGGGCGGGAACCCGAGAGAAGGGCGTCGTGCACCCGGGCGAGCAGGTGCGCGTACCGGGCGACGTCCGTCCCCGGTCGGATCGCGCAGACGGCTTCGTCCACCCTTGCTCCTCCGCTCACCACGGCCAGCGTAGGCACGGGTGCCGCCGGGCACCACATCCGTGTGAGGCGGGCTCGACCTCGGATCAGCCGACCACGCCCTCGGCCGGGCCGTCCGGGCGGACGGGCGCGGCCGGGACGGCCTCGTGGGCAGGCCTGCGCCGCCACGCCACATACAGCGCGACGAGCAGCAGCACCGTGAACCAGGTGAACGTCGATCCCCACACCTGCTGCAGCGGTGTCCAGGCGAGCTCACGCCCGTCCGCCCGCGGCAGACCCCACACGTGGGGAGCGCCGACGAACACGGCCGCCGACAGCAGCGTCACCAGCGCCCAGCGCCACGACCACGCCCGCCAGGCGGTCACGGCGAGCACCATCATCGCGGGCGCCACCCATACCCAGTGGTGCGACCACGACGTCGGCGACACCAGCAGCGCCACCGCGGCCGTCGCGACCATCGCGAGGGGGGCGGGCGCCCGACGGATCGCGGGCGCGGCGAGCAGCAGCACGGCGAGCGACAGCACCAGCCACCCCGCCGTCCGCGCCACACCGTCCACCCCGGCGCGTACCAGCACGGCCTGGAACGTCTGGTTCGTGTAGAACGGCGCGGCGCTCACGCCGCCCGCCGGGTTGTCCAGCCAGAACCGCAGCGACGCCGTGGGCGCGAGCGCGAACGCGACCAGTGTGGCGATCCCACCGCTCACGGCTGCGGTGACGGCGGCCTTGCGGTCCCCGCGGAGCAGGAAGAACAGCACGAACGCGGCCGGGGTGAGCTTGACGGCCGCGGCGATCCCGACCAGCACGCCGCGCGGCCAGCGCGGCCGAGCCACCAGGCAGTCCGCCGCCACCAGCGCCATCAGCAGGAGGTTGACCTGCCCGAAGTCGATCGTCGAGTGGACCGGCTCGAGCGCGAACGACAGCGGCAGGGCCAGCGCCGCCGCGCCCAGCGCGCCCCGGCGCCCGCCCGAGGGCCACAACGCCCGCGCCGTGACGTAGAGGGCGAGCGCGAGCGCCACCGTCGACGCCGCCATCAACGCGGGCCAGGCCACCTCCCAGGGCACGAACGCGAACGGCATCAGCACGAACGCCGCGAAGGGCGGGTAGATGAACGGCAGCACGGCTCCGACGGCCGTGGGCGGCAGCGTCACGTACGGATCACCGCCGTCCAGCAGCGCCCACACCCCGAACCGGTAGACCTCCAGGTCGATGTGCCGGCCACCGAACTTGACCACGAGAACCGCGATCGCGACGGCGAGCATCGCCGCGCCGATCGGAAGCGCGAGGCGTGGGTTCCGGGCGATCCGGAGCAGGCCCGCCCCGGCGATTCGCGACTCGGGGCGTGCCGCGACGTCCGTCACCCTGCCTCCCCTCCGTCGTGGGCCGTGCCGGACCCCACGGTAACCGCCCCCCACTGAATCCATCCGGGCGGGCGCGGCACACGGCCCGGACCAGCCCGGACGGGCCGCGGGCGCGGCCCGTGTGTCGCGAGTTGCGCATCCCACCAGGCCGTGTGCGCGGCTCCCCCGCGAGTTGCGCATCCCACCAGCCCGCGTGCGGGGTGGCACCGGGCCCGGCGGATCGACGGGCCGGGACGGGCCGCGGTCGCCGGTCACGGGATCGCGTGCCGGGGCGGCGACAGGCTCGCGCGGCCGACGATGCACCATGGCCGCCCGCGGCGGCGTGCGTTCGACCGCTCCTCCCGACGGCCGAGATGAACACCAGCGGGCTCGACGGGCATCCTGACCCCGCTGATGTCACTCTCGGGCGCGACATCGCACACCCTGCCCGGCCGAGTCCGAACCTGCGAGACGCCCCCCCGTCGGAGCCCGGCAAGGGATCCGATGCCGGCCGAGGTGCACCGGGCGGCTCCACGAGCCGGGGGCGGTGGCTTTTCGGGGATGCGGGTGCGGGGCCCGGGGGTCGGCCGTTCCGGACCGACGGGGCGAGGGCCACGGAGGGCCACGGAGGGCCGCGGCCGGCAGCGGGCCGCGGCAGGCAGCGGGCCGCGGCAGGCCGCGGGCAGCGGGCAGCGGGCAGCGGGCAGCGGGCAGCGGGCAGCGGGCAGCGGCGGGTGTCCGAGCCCCGGTGCGCGGCCGGGATCCGGCCGGGGCGCACCGCGGTCCCCCGACGCCCCGACGCCCCGACGCCCCGACGCCCCGACGC
>JBFWRR010000070.1:4824-29385 GCA_050248815.1 Pseudonocardia sp.
CCCCGACGCCCCGACGCCCCGACGCCCCGACGCCCCGACGCGGGCCTAGCCGCTCGCGGTGCCCGAGGTCGGCGCGTCCTCGCTCTCCGAAGACGCAGGGTCCGAGTTGGTTCCGGCGGACCGGCTGCTCCCGGTGGGCTCGGCGTCCGGGGCCGCCCCGCGACCCATGGTGGAGGTGCTGTTGCCGTCAGCCCGCGCGACCCCGGGTTCGTCGGTGCCCGCTGCGTCTGTGCCCGCGTGCGTGCCCGCGTCCGTGCCCGCCGTGTCCCCGGCATCCGCCGCGGCACCGGACTCGGCGTCCCCCGCCGGCGTCTGGCCGGAGCGGTCCACGTGACGCTTCTGGCTGTTGCACGCCTGCTTCGACGACGCCTCGTCCGGCGAGCTCCCGAGGCCCAGCGCGGCGAGCGGCGAGGAGCGCGGGGCGGGCTCGGCGCAGGCGGCCTTGTCGGGCCCGCCCTCCTCGGACGCCGCGAGCGCAGGGACGCTCCACAGTCCTGCGGCGGCGACACTCAGCGTCGCCACGGCCAAGAGCCGACGTACGTACCTCCCGGTCACGGATTCTCCGATCGGTCGACGACGGTCTGCCGATCGGTGTAACGAATAAACGGCCGCTGAGATACGTCCGAGATCTGCCGAACGAGCTTTCAGCGCAGCGGGCAGATCGTCACCGGGGCCACCGGGCGTCAGCGGATGCCGGCGGCGTCCATCCCGCGCAGCTCCTTCTTGAGATCGGCGATCTCGTCGCGCAGCCGGGCCGCCAACTCGAACTGGAGATCCCGCGCCGCCGCCAGCATCTGGTCCGAGAGCTGCTGGACCAGGTCCGCGAGCTCCGCGCGGGGCATCGCCGAGGTGTCCCGCCCGGCCACGATGCCCGAGCTCGCCGACGCCCGCCCCGGCTCCCCGGCGGCCCGCTTGCCCCGGGACTGGTTGCGCCCGGACCCGCCGACCGGCACCTCGTTGTCGTCCGCCTCCCGATAGACCTGGTCGAGGATGTCCGCGATCTTCTTGCGCAGCGGCGTGGGGTCGAGCCCGTGCTCGGTGTTGTAGGCCATCTGCTTGGCGCGGCGGCGCTCCGTCTCGTCGATGGCGTGGCGCATCGAGTCGGTGACCGAGTCCGCGTACATGTGCACCTCGCCGGACACGTTGCGCGCCGCGCGGCCGATCGTCTGGATCAGCGACTTGTCCGAGCGCAGGAAGCCCTCCTTGTCCGCGTCCAGGATCGCGACGAGCGACACCTCCGGCAGGTCGAGCCCCTCACGCAGCAGGTTGATCCCGACGAGGACGTCGAACTCCCCCAGCCGCAGCTGGCGCAGCAGCTCCACCCGCCGCAGGGTGTCGACCTCCGAGTGCAGGTAGCGCACCCGGATGCCCAGCTCCAGGAGGTAGTCGGTGAGATCCTCGGCCATCTTCTTGGTGAGCGTGGTGACGAGCACCCGCTCGTCGCGCTCGGTGCGCACCCGGATCTCGTGCACCAGGTCGTCGATCTGGCCCTTCGTCGGCTTGACGACCACCTGCGGATCCAGCAGGCCCGTCGGGCGGATGACCTGCTCGACGAACTCGCCGCCCGTGCGGGACAGCTCGTAGTCGCCGGGCGTGGCCGACAGGTAGACCGTCTGCCCGATCCGGTCGGTGAACTCCTCCCAGGTGAGCGGCCGGTTGTCGACCGCCGACGGCAGCCGGAAGCCGTACTCCACGAGGTTGCGCTTGCGGGACATGTCGCCCTCGTACATGCCGCCGATCTGCGGCACCGTGACGTGCGACTCGTCGATGACGAGCAGGAAGTCCTCGGGGAAGTAGTCCAGCAGCGTGGCGGGTGCGGAGCCCGGGCCGCGGCCGTCGATGTGGCGCGAGTAGTTCTCGATGCCCGAGCAGAACCCGACCTGACGGATCATCTCGATGTCGTACTGCGTGCGCATCCGCAGCCGCTGCGCCTCCAGCAGCTTGCCCTGGCGCTCCAGCTCGGCGAGCCGCTCGGCCAACTCGACCTCGATGTCGCGCACCGCACGCTCCATGCGCTCCGGGCCCGCGACGTAGTGGGTGGCCGGGAAGATCCGCACCTCCTGCACCTGGCGGAGCACCTCGCCCGTGATCGGGTGCAGGTAGTAGAGCGCCTCGATCTCGTCGCCGAAGAACTCGATGCGGATCGCGAGTTCCTCGTAGGCGGGGATGATCTCCACAGTGTCGCCCCGGACCCGGAACGTGCCGCGGTTGAACGCCATGTCGTTGCGCAGGTACTGCACGTCCACCAGGGCCCGCAGCAGCGCGTCCCGCTCGACCTCCTGGCCGACCTGCAGCTGCACCGACCGGTCCAGGTAGCTCTGCGGCGTGCCCAGGCCGTAGATGCACGACACCGACGCCACCACGACGACATCCCGGCGCGACAGCAGGTTGGACGTGGCGGAGTGGCGCAGCCGCTCGACGTCCTGGTTGATCGAGGAGTCCTTCTCGATGTAGGTGTCGGTCTGCGCGATGTACGCCTCGGGTTGGTAGTAGTCGTAGTACGACACGAAGTACTCGACGGCGTTGTTCGGCAGCATCTCGCGCAGCTCGTTGGCCAGCTGGGCCGCGAGCGTCTTGTTGGGCGCCATCACGAGCGTGGGGCGCTGCATCCGCTCGATCAGCCATGCGGTGGTGGCCGACTTCCCGGTGCCCGTGGCACCGAGCAGCACCACGTCCTCCTCGCCGCCCGTCAGCCTGCGCTCCAGCTCGTCGATCGCGGCCGGTTGGTCACCCGCCGGCTCGAACTCGCTGACCACCTCGAACGGCCTGCCGGTGCGCGGGATCTCCCCCACCGGCCGGAACTCCGAGTGGGCGACGGGCACGTCACCCACCGCCGCACTGCCGGGAACCTCGGTCGCGAACGCCACGCAAACCACTGTACGAGCGGGCACCGACAGAATCGGACGTGTGGCTGGGACGATGCCCGGTGTGCACCCGCCGAAGATCTCCACCTTCGACGTCCCCGGCCGCGTGAACATCGACAACAAAGGAATCGTCCGGGACGTCGACGAGTACCGGGTCACCCCGTTCGGCCTCTACATGAGCCGCGCGATCGTGCGCCGCCCGACCGCGCACTGGATCGAGTCCTGGCTGCTGCCGGACCTCGGTCTGTGCGTGAGCGACTGGTGGTGGAACCCCGGCCACGAGCGCGACCAGGACTTCTATCTCGACGTGTGCACGATCGAGCGGGACGGCGGGCGGTGGACGCTCACCGACCACTACCTCGACATCGTGGTCCGCAGCGGCCGGGACTCCACCGTGATCGACGTCGACGAGTTCGTGTCGGCCGTCGCCACCGGGCTGATCGAACCCTCGGCCGCCGAGGCGGCCCTGCACACCACGCACGCGGCCGTCGCCGGGCTCGCGGCCCACGGCCACGACCTCGACGCGTGGCTCGCCGAGCTGGGGATCAGCCTGGCCTGGCGACCGCGGGAGTGACCCGAGGGCGCGCCCGGCCGGCCGTCAGCCCTGGCCGCGAGCGCGCAGGTTGGCGACGAACTCCGCGATCTGCTGCGGGGTCATGTCGCGAGTCAGGCTCGCCGGGAAGTCCTCCGGGTCGATCCCGTGCTGCTTCAGCAGCTCCTCGACATCTGCGGTCGACGTACCGGGTGCCGTCGTGCGTGAGTTCCGGGGCGTCCGCGGACCACTCGTGCGCGGCCCCGACGACCGTGGCGACGTCGCGCTCGGCGACGAGGGCAGGTCGACATCCTCGCTGGTCGGCAGCTTCGGCAGGTTCGGCACGGTGATTCCCGGCGGAAGACCCGGGATCGTCGGCCCGGACGGCTTCGGCTTGGGCTTGGGCTTGGTCGGGCTGGTCGGCTCGCTCGGGGTCGTCGGGCCGCCGCCGTTGTCACCGTTATCACCGCTGTCACCGTTGTCACGACCGTCGCCGCCACCGGCGCCCGGACCACGACCGCCACCGTCGCCACGACCGCCACCGTCGCCCGGACCACGGCCGTCGCCACGACCGGCAGCGCCGTCGGAGTCACCGGAGCCCTGCGAGCTGTCCTCCTCATCGGCCTCCGGCACGACCTTGGGCTTGGCGGACGTGGACTTCGGCTCGACCTTGGGCGCGGCACGCACCGCGGTCCTCGGCGCTGCCGGCGCGGGCGGAGGCGCGGCGACGGGCGCCGGAAGGGGGAGCGCGAAGAGCGGGAACTGCGGCTGCGCCGCGGGCGGCGGGCCGGCCTGCGGGCCCTCCGCGATCAGCTCCGTCGCGTTCGCCTCGTCGCCGAGCGACGCGGCCTGCGCGAACGCGGTGACGGTGCCGAGCGCGCCCACGGTGAGCACGGCCGCTGCGGCCGCGGTGCTCGCCCGGTTGAGCGTCCCGGCCCGCCGGATGACGGCGTCCACCGAGGGCAGGGTCACGCTCTCCGACAGCGAATCGTCCAGCCACCGGAAGTCGTCGGTCATGCGGTCGAATCCCGCGTTCATCGCCTGTCCTCGCTGTCGCGTTCGGTCCCCTGTTCCCTGCCCGTGCTGCCCACACCGCCGCCGGGACGCACCCCGATGCCGGACGGAGCGTCGCGCTCCGCCTCGGGCGGGTTCGCCGCTGCCGCCACGAGGGTGCCGTCGGGCGCCACCGTGTCGTACTCGTCGAGCAGCACCCCGCCGTCCTGCGACGGAGTGCCGGTCCACGCCCGATCATCGTCGCCGCCGGGAGCCGTGTTACTCGGCCCGTCGGAGGTGAGCGGGGCGTCACCGCCCTCGGAGATCCGTTCGGTGGTCTCAGGCGCACCGCGGCCCGGCCACGGATCGGAGCCCGACATCTCCCACGGGGGCGCTTCGGACACCGGCCAGGACCCGTCCGGTCCGCCGTTCCAGGCGTCGGCCCGCTCCCAGCGGTCGTCGAGGTGAGCACCCGCGCCACCCGCCGGCCCGTCCGGCGGGAGCAGCGTCATCTCGTCCACGTAGCCGCGGTCGTCCTGCAGGGGCACGCCCACGAGGTCGATCTCCCCGGAGAGCAGGCCGGCGCCGTCGCCGTTGCCGAGGACGCTGCGCCGCCCCCGGTCCAGCCGGCTGCTGACCGTCGTCGGCGACACCTGCTCGACCGAGGCGATCTCCGTGATGGACAGGCCCGCCATGTGGAACAGCACGACGGCCCGCCGCTCCGGCGCCGACAGGTTCCGCAGGGCCGTGAGCAGCTCCGTCGTGCGCTCGTCCAGGCCCCCGGCCACCGGCGGTGTGGGCCGGGCCAGGCCGAGGCGGGCGAGGAGGTGGCGCCAGCTGCGCATCGTCGTGCGGACCGCGACACGACGCACCCACGCCGTCGGATCCGCGGAGCGACCGATGATCGACCAGTTCCGCCACGCCCGCGAGTAGGCGTCCTGTACGACGGTGTGCGCCTGGTCGGAGCTCAACGTGATCGCGTAGAGCTGGGCCACCAGGCGCTGGTAGTTCGCCTCGAGATGGGCACCGAAGTCGACGCGCAGCTCCGACTGGGTCATCTCCGCCGGCCCGTCCTGCACGACGTACGAGCCGGTGGCCTCGTCGAAGTCCGACCGGCCGACGGCCGTCCGCGCGACCGGCCCGACGGCGTCCGCCGTGATCGCGCGCGTGGTGTCCGCGTCCGCTGTGTCACTCGCGTCACCGGGGCCCGCGTCGCCGGACGCACCCTCCTCGGCACCGGTCGCGTCGCCTCCCGGCCCGTCACGCCGGACGTCGACGGTGGGCTCGCCCGCAGCATCGTCCGAGGTCTCGGACTGCTCGTCCGCCGCACCGGCAGGCGCGCCGATCGCGGGATCCTCCACGGTACGCACGAGGCCGGTGGGCTCCTCCACATCAGAGCCGGCATCAGGGTCCGCATCCGGGGAGACGCCGGTGCCGCCTGCGGCCGGGAGGCCCGTCACGTCGATGAGGCTGGTCTCCGTGCCGGCGTCGCCGGGGTCACCGCGTCCGGGGTCGGCCGGGTCGGCACCGGACCCGGGCCGATCGGGATCGCTCGACGTCGAGGGGTCGGACCCCTTCATGCCCCGCACCGCGATCCTCACCGCCCCACCTTCCCCGTCGGCGTCCTCGCTCTCGGCCCCGCCGGGCAGCGCCGCATCGGGCACGGGCACGGCTGGCCCTGGCACCTCATCGCGCGTCACGTCGTCTCCGTTACCGCGAACATCCTCGGGATGGATCTGTTCAGGTCAACGACGGCTCCCACCCGGTCGATGCGGTCCATGCGCCGACCCGCCGACGGACATGGCGCATCCAACCGGCGACATCGACCGGGGTGCCGCCGCGCCCGGCGATGTCACCGTACTCCGTTCGCGCGGACGGCTCCGCCCGAAGCCAGTCCCGCAGGGCCAATGCCTCCTGCCATTCGGGTGAATCGAAGGGGCAGGTGTACAGGGTGAGCGGGCGGCCGGGATCGGCTCCGGCGTAGTGGCCCGGCGGCCCGGACGCCACCAGGCCGGCCGCGGCGAGCGGACCCCCGAGCGCGGCGCCCGCTGTGTCCTCCGTCACGACCGCGACCAGCTCCAGGACGTCTCGGGCGGCCAGCCCCGGCACGGCCGTCGCGCCGACGTGCGCGACCGCACGGATCCGCTCACCGCCCGCCGCGGCGATCCGGGCCGCCGCGCGGGCGCCCTGCGCGGCCCATTCGGGGTCCGCGGCCGTCCATCCGCGCGGGGCGGGCGCGGCGCGCCCGTGGCGCAGGTTCGACTCGAACGGCACCAGCCGCCCGTCCCAGAGCGCGTCCACGGCCGCGCGGAGCGCATCGGGGCCCCCGGAGTTGTCGAGCCAGACGTCGGCCGCGGCCCGACGCTGCGCGTCGGTCGCCTGGGCGGCGATCCGGGCGCGGGCGTCCGGCTCAGCCATCCCGCGGTCCCGCACGAGGCGCCGGACGCGTTCCTCCGCGTCGGCGTGCACGACGACCACCAGCGCGAACCCGGCCGCCATCCCGCCCTCGACGAGCAGCGGCACGTCCTGCACCACGACGGCGTCCGCGGGGGCGGCGGCCGCCAGCGCGGCGGACCGCTCGCGCACCCGGGGATGCACGATCGCGTTGAGCCGCGCCCGCGCCGCTCCCCCGTCTGCGCGCCTGCCTGAGCCCCCGTCTGAGTCCCCGTCTGCACCGGCGCCGAAGACGACGGCGGCGAGGGCCGCCCGGTCCAGCTCGCCGTCCGTACCGAGCACCCGCGGACCGAACGCCTCGACGATCGCGGCGAGCCCGTCCGTCCCGGCGGCGACGACCTCGCGGGCCAGCACGTCCGAGTCGATCAGCACAGCACCGCGCGCCGAGAGCCGCCGCGCGACCGTCGACTTGCCCGATCCGATCCCGCCGGTCAGCCCGATCCGTAGCACGGCCGTCACGGTAGCCGTGCCGCGATCAGCGAGCCGACACCCGCAGCTCGGCGGGCGGAGCGGGCACGAGGTTGGCGAGCACCCGGACGGCCAGGTCGGAGAGGGTGTCGGCCGTGGTGTGGCCGGGCGCGTCGGGCGCACCGGGCGGCAGGGCCAGGGTGACCGCGACGTCCGAGTACACCACGCTGAGCAGCGACGACTCCGGGCCGACGCGCACGACGGCCGGAGCGGTGCCGATCCGCAGCTCCTGCATGGGGCCGTCCACGGCCGCGACGTTGACCGTCCACTGCCGCGCCGCGGCATCGCCGTCGACGTAGCGCCCCGCGTTCACCTCCAGCAGCGTGACGCCCTCGACCCGCCCCGCGATGCCGGTGTAGCGGCACGCGACCCGCTCGACCCGGCCGACGGACGGCTCGGGGACACCGACGACGGTACGGACGGCGACCGAACCGAGCGGCAGGCCGAGGACGGCGACGAGGTCCTCGGGCGCCATGATCCGCCCGCAGTCGTCCGGGATGCCGGGGTCGTCCGGGCCGGGGGCGGGGACGCCGTCGGCGACCGCGGCCGCCGGGAAGGTGGGGACGGGCACCTCGGGCGGGGACGGCCCGCCGCACCCGGCGACGACCGCCCCGATCACCAGCGCCGCGACCGGCACGGGAATCACCCGCGCAGACCATCGGACGGATCCCCGCACCCCGACCCCCCGCACGGGATCCACGTTAGGGCTGCGACGGTGGCACCCTCGCCCGATGTGCCGGGATCGTGACCTTCGGTCGATCGTTCGGTGGAGTGACCTGATCGGCTGGCGCCGATATGGGGGACGGCCCCGGTGACGAGTCACCGGGGCCGTCCGCCGAGATCGCGCCGCGCCGTCAGGCCGCGCTGTCAATCCGTGCCGTCAGGCACCGCCGGAGAGCTTCTCCCGCAGCGCTGCGAGCTGCTCGTCGCTGGCGAGCGAGCCGCCCGACTCCGACGAGGAGCCCTGAGAGGAGTAGTTGGCCGGGACGCCCTCGGCACCGGCCTCCGCGTCGGCCTCGGCAGCCTTGCGGATCTGCGCGATGTGCTGCTCGAAGCGGGCGTGAGCCTCGGCGTACTCCTTCTCCCAGGCCTCGCGCTGGGCCTCGAAGCCCTCCTGCCAGTCGCCGGTCTCGACGTCGAAGCCCTCGGGGTAGATGTAGTTGCCCTGGTCGTCGTACTCGGCGGCCATGCCGTAGCGGGTGGGGTCGAACTCGGAGTCGACCGTCATACCCTCGTTGGCCTGCTTGAGCGACAGCGAGATGCGCCGACGGTCCAGGTCGATGTCGATGACCTTGACCATGCAGTCGTCGCCGACCTGGACGACCTGCTCCGGGATCTCGACGTGGCGCTCGGCCAGCTCGGAGATGTGCACCAGGCCCTCGATGCCCTCCTCGACGCGGACGAACGCGCCGAACGGCACCAGCTTGGTGACCTTGCCCGGGACGATCTGGCCGATCGCGTGGGTGCGGGCGTAGAGCCGCCACGGGTCTTCCTGGGTGGCCTTGAGCGACAGGGAGACGCGCTCGCGGTCCAGATCGACGTCGAGGACCTCGACGGTGACCTCCTGGCCGACCTCGACGACCTCGCTCGGGTGGTCGATGTGCTTCCAGGACAGCTCGGAGACGTGCACGAGGCCGTCCACGCCGCCGAGGTCGACGAAGGCACCGAAGTTGACCACGGACGAGACGACACCCTTGCGGACCTGGCCGCGGGCGAGCTGGTTGAGGAACTCGCTGCGCACCTCGGACTGCGTCTGCTCCAGCCAGGCGCGCCGGGACAGGACCACGTTGTTGCGGTTCTTGTCCAGCTCGATGATCTTGGCCTCGATCTTGCGCCCGACGTAGGGCTGCAGGTCGCGGACGCGGCGCATCTCGACGAGCGAGGCGGGAAGGAACCCGCGAAGGCCGATGTCGAGGATCAGACCGCCCTTGACGACCTCGATGACGGTGCCCTCGACGGGCTCGTCGGCCTCCTTGAGGGCCTCGATCGTGCCCCAGGCGCGCTCGTACTGGGCGCGCTTCTTGGACAGGATCAGGCGGCCTTCCTTGTCCTCCTTCTGGAGGACGAGCGCCTCGACGTACTCGCCGACCGACACGACCTCGGCCGGGTCCACGTCGTGCTTGATCGAGAGCTCCCGGGAGGGGATGACCCCCTCGGTCTTGTAGCCGATGTCGAGCAGGACCTCATCCCGGTCCACCTTCACGATGGTGCCCTCGACGATGTCGCCATCGTTGAAGTACTTGATCGTCTGATCGATGGCGGCGAGGAAGTCGGCTTCCGACCCGATGTCGTTGACGGCGACCTGAGGGGTGTTCGGGGCGGTGGCGATGCCGGTGGTGTCGGTGGACATGTAGTGGGGTGCTCCGGTAATGGATGTGGTCATGTCGGTGTGTGGTGTACTGCGTGACGCGGTGACGTCACCCGTGCGTTGCGGTCCTTCTGGTTGACTTCATGGGCCGTGCGAGCCGTGGAATGACGGAACGCGCGACGAACCGGCGACGTTGACCACGGTGCTGAGTCGATGCTACGCGGGTCGAGATCAGCCGGGCAATCGGGTCCCCGTCGTCGACCTGGAACGATCCCCTTCGTGAACGTCGACGACGGCCCCGGTGTTCCCGGCGCGAGCGCCGAGTCCCTCCTCGGCACCGCCGGGATCGCGCGACGGGCCGTCGGCGCCGCCGAGTCGGAGCGCGCCAGCAGGGCCTGGTGGGACGCCGACGCGGACGCCTACCTCGCCGAGCACGGCGACGACATCGGCGATGCCGACTTCGTCTGGTGCCCCGAAGGGCTGCGCGAGGCGGACGCCCGGCTGCTCGGCGAGGTGGCCGGCAGGCGGGTGCTCGAGGTGGGGTGCGGCTCGGCGCCGTGCTCGCGCTGGCTGGCCGCGCAGGGCGCCGGCCCGGTCGCGCTGGACCTGTCCGGGGGGATGCTGCGCCACGCCGCCGCGCTCAACGCCCGCACCGGGATCGCCGTCCCGCTCGTGCAGGCGGGGGCCGAGCACCTCCCGTTCGCCGATGCCTCGTTCGACCTCGCCTGCTCGGCGTTCGGCGCGGTGCCGTTCGTGGCGCGGCCGCGGCGGGTCATGGCCGAGGTCGCCCGCGTGCTGCGCCCCGGCGGGCGCTGGGTGTTCGCCGTCAACCATCCGATGCGCTGGATGTTCTCCGACGACCCCGGCCCGGACGGGCTCACCGTCACGCAGTCCTACTTCGACCGCACCCCCTACCTGGAGGTCGACGCCCACGGCGAGGCGACCTACGTCGAGCACCACCGGACCCTCGGCGACCGCGTGCGCGACCTCGTCGCCGCCGGCCTCGTGGTCGACGACCTCGTCGAACCGGAGTGGCCCGAGGGCCGCGAGACGGTCTGGGGCCAGTGGTCGCCACTGCGCGGGGCCCTCTTCCCGGGCACGGCGATATTCGTGGCACACCGGCCCGCATAAGGTGCCCGGGTGCCGATCGATCCCGCAGACCTGGACACCCTGCCCGCGCTCCCCGAGCACCTCCGCGGCGAACAGCTCACGGACCGGATGGGGATCGAGTTGCTCACCGTCACCCACGACGAGGTGGTCGGCCGGATGCCCGTCGCCGGGAACCGCCAGCCCTTCGGCCTGCTGCACGGCGGCGCGAACGCCGTGCTCGCCGAGACCCTCGGGTCGGTGCTGTCCGCGCTCCACGCGCTGCCCGAGCGGTTCCCGGTCGGCCTGGAGCTCGCGTGCACCCATCACGGGGCCGCGACGGCCGGCCACGTCATCGGCACGGCACGGCTGCTCCACGCCGGGCGCAGCACCTCAACGAGCGAGATCGTGATCGTCGACGAGCGCGGCAGGCGCACCTGTACGGCCCGGCTCACCTGCCTGCACCGCGATTCCCGGCCGAACGCGGGATGAACCCTCCGGCAGCCACGGCGATGACCCGAAAGCCCTTCGCCGAAACGGCCGTGCCGGCGCGGTGAATCGACCGAACGGGTTGCGGAATCGTGCGCCGAACCCCATAGGCAATACTCCCCCGTGCCCGGACTCGAGGACGTTCTGCGGCGGCTGCTCCGAATGGACGGCGCGCTCTGCACCGGTGTCGCCGAGCGCGACTCCGGACGCCTGCTCGCCGCGGCGGGCAATGGCGCCCTGCCGAACGTGATGGGCCCCTCGATCGCCGCGCTGGCCCGGCTGAGCGGGGCTCTCGACGGCCCCTCCGACAGCCCCGACAGCCCCGACAGCCCCGACAGCCCCTCCGACGGCCCTGCCGACGACCCCGCCGCCGCCCCGGACGGCACTCTCGAAGACGTGATGATCACGACCGAGCGGCTCTTCCACGTCCTCCGTCAGGTCGACGTCCCCGGGCTCGGACCCGTCCTCGTCTACGTCCGGTTGCGTCGCGGGCACGCCGACCCCGCCGCCTGCCGCCGCGAGCTCGCCCTGCCCGCGTTCCGTGACGCCGTCGCCCAGGCGTGCCGACCCGGCGCGACCTCGGGAGACCCGCGGACCGGCGCGACACCCCTGCCGATCCCGCTCCGGCACAGCCGTCTCGTCCCCCCATCACCACCGCGACCTGCCGCGACACCCGGCGCGATCGTGAGCGACGGCAACGCCGACCGGCGCCCGGACCCCGTCGATCTCCCTGCGCTCCCGGCCGAGGGGCCGCCTCCACGAACACCGGTGTCCGCGACGGTCACCGCCCTCGGCGCCGTCCCACCGCCCCTCCCCCGGCGGGTGCGCAGCAGCGACCTCCCCGCCGCCCCCGAGCCCGCCGCCCGGCCGGGGCCGGGCGGGTGGGGATCCGGCGCGGCACCCGGTGTGCTCCACGAGCACTGGGCCCAGGACCCTCGAACGCTGCGCGTGCTGCTCGAGGGCCTACGGCGTCTGGGCTGACCGCCACCCGCTTTCCGGCGGTAGCCGAATCACCCGAGAATGCGCGCAACCCGGCTGCGCTACGGTCCTCCACCTCGCTGTCCGGATATTCCGTCGGCGAAAACCGCGGTGATCGACACAGCGATTCGGAGGACCCGGGTGAGCAATATCGACCGCTCTCTGGACATGGCGGCCGACATCAAGGGGGCGTTCGCCGTGCCGATCGTCGACTTCGAGAGCGGCAGGTCACTCGGATCACGCGGTGGAAGCGCGGAGTTCGACGTCGCGGCCCCGGGCCCGGCCGACCCGCGCTGACCCGGAAGCTCCCGCAGTCGTGAGCAACCCGCAGGTGGCCCGCTGGATCCGTCGGGCCACGGGTGGGTGGGACGGCACCCCGCCGTCCCGACTCGCCCGTCTTCTCGACGACTGGTCCGTCCTCGGAGCGGTACTGGTCGACGCCGACAGCGGCATGGCACTGGCGTCCTTCCAGGGTCGCGGTGGCGGCGCGCTGGACCTGGAACTGCTCGGGGCCTCCCATGCCGACCTCGTCCGGGGTGCCGTCGAGGCGCTCGGGTCGCTGCACCCGCCGGGCCCACCCACCGAGCTCGTGCTGAGCCACGACGGAGAGCTCCACCACCTGATGCGCACGGTCGACGACCCGTACGGCGGGATGCTCGTCCTGGCCGTGATCGTCGCGGGCCCGGCGCGCACGGTGGCCCGAACGCGGCGGCGGATGCGGCGCATCGAGGCGCGGGCACTCGTCCCCCGACCCGTGTCGGCACGGCCGGCGCGCAGCGCAGCACCCGGCACGCCGACGGTCCCGGCCGCGCGCGCACCCGCCGACCCCCTCGCGGGGGGCGACACGTCCGCGACGACCGAGCCTGCTGCCGCGCACGCCGGTACCCCGCAGCAGCCGGACCCGACCGCCGGGGCGCCGTGGACGCCCGACCCGGTCCCGTCCGACTCCGCCCGTCCCGCCGCCCGTCCCGCCGCCCGTCCCGCCGCCCGTCCCGCACTGCGCACCCTGCCGTTGCGGCCGGTCTCCCCGGTCGGCCAGCAGGACGCGGTGACGGAGGAGCCGACGTGGTTCACCCCCGGCGCCGCACCGCCGGACGTCGTGGCACCGGTCCCTCTCCCGCCGGCCTGGACGACCACCCGGGACGGTCAGCAGCCGCCGGGCCCCGTCGCACGCCCGTCGCGCGACACCCCGTGAACCGGGCGCCGCGCGTCAGCCGCTGACCGACTCGCCGAGGTAGGCCTCCTGCACGCGGCGGTCCGCGAGCAGCTCGTGACCCGTGCCCGACAGCGTCGTGCGACCCAGGTCCACGACGTAGCCGTGGTCGGACTGCGCGAGGGCCGCCAGCGCGTTCTGCTCCACCAGCAGCACGGTGGTGCCCTCCGCGCGCAGCTCGGCGATCGTGGTGAAGATCAGCTGCGTCATGATCGGCGACAGCCCCAGCGACGGCTCGTCCAGCATCAGCAGCCGTGGCCGCGACATCAACGCCCGTCCGATCGCGAGCATCTGCTGCTCACCGCCGGAGAACAGGCCCGCCTTGTTGCCGCGCCGCTCGCCGAGGACCGGGAACAGGGTGTAGATGCGGTCCATGTCCTGGCGGATGCCCGCCTCGTCCGAGCGTGTGTAGGCACCCAGCCGCAGGTTCTCCTCCACGGTCATGCGTCCGAACAGCCGCCTGCCCTCCGGGGAGTGCGCGACGCCCCGGGCGAGGATCTCGTGCGCGGGCAGGCGGTCGATCCGCTGCCCGTCGAAGTGGATCTCGCCCGCGACGGGCCGCAGCAGCCCGGATATCGTGCGCAGCGTCGTCGTCTTCCCGGCGCCGTTGCTGCCGATGAGGCTCACGATCTGGCCCGCCTCGACGGTGAACGACACCGCCGACACCGCCTTGATCGCCCCGTAGGCGACGGCGAGGTCGCGCACCTCCAACAGAGGGCTCATGCCGGGTCTCCGTCCGTGCGCTCCTCGGCCGGCCCCGCCGCCGCGACCTGCCGCCCCTCGTCCTGCAGCTGCGCCTCCACCTCGTCCGGCGGGGCACCGAGGTAGGCCTCGACGACCCGCGGATCGCCGCGCACCTCGTCCGGGCTGCCCTCGACGAGCAGCTCCCCCTGCACGAGGACGAGCACCCGGTCGCAGAGGGTGAAGATGAACTTCGTGTCGTGCTCGATGACGATGACCGAGACGCCGGTGTCGCGGATGTCGAAGATCAGCTGCCGCGTCGCCTCCGTCTCCTGCGGGTTCATGCCGGCAGTGGGCTCGTCCAGCAGCAGCACCGTCGGGTCGGTGGCCAGCGCCCGGGCGATCTCCAGGCGCCGCTGGTCGCCGTAGGGCAGGTTGCGCGCCAGCTCGTCGGTGAACTTCAGCAACCCGACGAAGGCGAGCAGCTCCTCGGCCCGTTTCGCCGCCTCGGCCTCGCTGCGCCGGAACCGCGGACCGTGCAGGAGCGACGACAGCGGCCCCTGCTTCATCCGCAGCCCGCGGCCCACGAGGACGTTCTCCTGGGCGGTCATGCTCGGGAACAGCCTGATGTTCTGGAAGGTGCGGGCCACCCCGCGGTCGGTGACGTGCGCCGGGTCGTCCGGAAGCCGCTCACCGCGCAGCGACACCGTCCCCTCGGTGGGGCTGTAGAGCCCGGTCAGGCAGTTGAACAGCGTGGTCTTGCCCGCACCGTTCGGCCCGATCAGACCGATGATCTCGCCCTCGTTCAAGCTCAGGGACACCCCTCCGAGTGCGCGCAGTCCGCCGAACACCATCGTGACGCGGTCGACGTCCAGCAACGCGCTCATGCCTTCTCCCCCGCCGGTTCCGTCGACGCGGTGGGCACGACCACCGGGTTGTCCGGTGCGAGCTCGGCCCGCCGGTGGCGGTCCGCGACCAGGCCCTGGGGGCGGAACCGCATGATCAGCACGAGCGCGAGTCCGAACAGCAGGAGCCGGTACTCGGAGAACTCACGCAGCTTCTCGGGCAGGACGAACAGCAGCGACGCACCCAGCACCGCGCCCGGAATCGTACCCATACCGCCCAGGATGACGGCCGCGAGCAGCGTGACCGACTCGAGGAAGCGGAAGCTCTCGTAGGAGACGGTGGCGACCTTGTGGGCGAAGAAGGCTCCGGCGATCCCGGCCAGCATCGCACCGATCACGAACGCGAGGATCTTGACCTGACCCGTGCGGATCCCCATTGCGCGCGCGGCGTCCTCGTCCTCCCGGATCGCGATCCAGGAGCGGCCCAGCCGCGAGTACTTGAGGTTCGCGAACACCAGCATCACGGCCGCCACGAGCAGCACGATCAGCACGTAGTAGGCGACGCCCGCCGGCAGCTCGACCGGCCCGATGGTGATCGGCGCGTTGAACGGGACCCCGGCGACCGCGAGCTGCGGGATGCCCGGGATCGCGTTGGCCCCGCCGGTGAGCCCGCCGATGTTGTTCTGCGCGCTGCGCACGAAGATCTCGCCGAAGGCGAGCGTGACGATGGCCAGGTAGTCCCCGCGCACCCGCAGCGTCGGCGAGCCGACGATGCCGCCGAAGATACCGGCGACGACCGCGCAGATCACGATGACGATCGGGAACGGCAGGTGGATACCGACCTGCGAGGCCGCCGCCCCGGACAGGTTGGCCGCCACGAACGCGCCGATGCCGAGGAACGCGACGTAGCCGAGGTCCAGCAGGCCGGCGAGACCGACGACGATGTTCAGCCCGATCGCGGTGGCCGCGTAGATGCCGATGTTCGTCGCCACCGTCATCCAGTACTCGGTACCGGCGCTGGTCAGTGGCAGCAGCAGCGCCGCGGCCAGCAGCACCAGGACGGTGAAGAGGCGGTGGCGCTCCGAGAGTTCCGAGATCCAGGCGAGCAACCCGGACGCGGACAGTGCCGCGAACGTACCCCCGAGCGCGGCGAGCAGCGACAGGAACACCGCGCCCGAGTACGGGTTGACGACGCCGCCCTGGCCGCCGCTCGTCAGCACGGCCGCCACGAGCAGCAGCACGATCGCGAACGTGACGAGCAGGATGAGGTACTCCAGCCACAGCCGCAGGCGCCAGGTCGGAGCCGGTGCGGGCTCGAGACCCGCGGCCGTCCCGCCGTAGATCAGCAGGATCCCACCGAGCAGCGCCACGATCGACCCGAAGGCCGCCGCGCCGTCGCTGACCGTGATCGCACCGAGCCCACCGCCCTCGACGGCGATGTAGAGGCCGTTGACGACGGCGACCGCCACGACACCCCAGCCCAGTGCCCGCACGATGCGCCCGCGTCCCGGCAGCGTGAACAGGGAGACGGCGATCGCGGCGACGGCGAGCAGCACCAGCTGCAGCCGGAAACCGGTCACCCCGAACGGCTCGACGAAGAAGTTCAGCGTCGCCTGCTCGGGGTACGGGCCCTCGTTGAGCACGAACGTGGCCCACGGCAGGTACGAGCCGACGATGGTCAGGACGCCGGCCGCCGGGATCAGCCAGGCGGGTACGGCTCGGCGGCGCGATCCGGCCGGGTCGGCCGTCGGCTCCGCCGGGGTCGTCGTGCGGGCGGTCATGCGCGCACCCTTTCCGTCTCGCCGAAGAAGCCCTGGGGCCGGAAGACCAGCACCACGATCAGGACCACGAAGATCCAGACGTAGTCGTAGGCGGTACCGCCCGGCATGTACTGGCCGCCGAGAGCCTTGACCAGGCCGATCGCCAGGCCGCCGACGACGGCGCCGCGGATGCTCCCGATGCCGCCGAGCACCGCGGCGGTGAACGCGAAGATGCCGTTCTGGAAGCCCATGTCGATGTTGATGTTGTTGAGGTAGCCACCGTAGAGGACCCCACCCACGCCGGCGAGCGCACCACCGAGCAGGAACGTGAGGACGATGACCCGGTCCGGGTCGATGCCCATCAACCGGGCGATGACGCGGTCCTGGGAGGTGGCCCGCATCGCCCGGCCCATCCGGGAGCGCTCGACGAAGGTGTTCAGCGCGTACGCGAGGCCGAGCGACACCACCACGAGCAGCAGACCCGACCAGCGCAGGAACACGACCCCATCGCCGATCGGGACGGACGCGCCGCCCGGGATGAAGATCGGCGGGAACGGCAGTGCGGACGTCGCGTTCGGGTAGAACACCCGCACCGCCTCCTGCAACGCCACGGAGACCCCGAGCGCGGTGATCAGCGGCGCGAGCCGGGGGGCGCCGCGCAGCGGCCGGTATGCGAACCGCTCGACCACCACGGCCACCGTCGCCGCGACCAGCGCCCCGCCGATCAGCAGCAGCGGAAGGACGTAGTACCACTCCAGCGCGAGCGCGGTCGGCAGGAGGTAGGTGAAGGTCGCGAGCCCCCCGTAGGCACCGACCATGAAGATCTCGCCGTGGGCGAAGTTGATCAGCTGGATGATGCCGTAGACCATCGTGTAACCGAGCGCGATCAGCCCGATCAGCGAGCCGAGCACCACGCCGTTCACGATCTGCTGCAGGAACGTGGCCAGCACTTCGACGCCTTTCCCACACCGACGGGGGCGGGTTTCCACCCGCCCCCGTCGTGTTGCCGTCCGCCGCCGGAAAGCGGCGGGGGATGCGGATACTAGCCCTGGAAGCTGCCGGTGGAGCCTTCCACCGGGCTCCATTCGCCGTCCTTGACCGTGTAGACGGTGAGCACCTTGTTGGTGGTGTCGCCGAACTCGTCGAACTTCAGCGGGCCGCTCGCACCGGCGAGGTCGGTCTTGCCGACGTTCTCGATCAGCGTGGCGCGGCTGGCGTCGCTCCACTCGCCGGAGGCCACGGTCTTCGCGAGCGCGTCGATGATGACGTTCGCGGAGTCGTAGGTGAACACGCCGTAGGCGCTGAACGGCTCGGTGTAGCCCGCGGCGTTGTAGGCGTCGATGAAGGCCTTCGCGCTGGCCAGGGACTCGGCAGGCGCGCCGACGCTCGTGGCGAGGTCGCCCGGACGGCCACCCAGCTCGATGAACTTGGCGTCGTAGATGCCGTCCCCGCCCATCAGCGGGACCGGGAGGCCGTTGGCGGCGAGCTGTGCGGACAGCGGGCCGGCCTGCGGGAACTCACCGCCGTAGTAGACGGCGTCCGGGTTCAGCGGCTTGATCGTGGCGATCACACCGGAGAAGTCCGTGTCCTTCTCGCCGACCTTCTCCTGCGCGACGATCGTGGCGCCGTCCTTCTGCGCCTGCTTGGCGAACTCGGCGGCCAGCTGGGCCCCGTAGGTCTTGCCGTCGTCGATCACGGCGATGTTCTTCTTGCCCGCCGTCTTGACCAGGTACTGCGCCGCGAACGGGCCCTGGATGAGGTCGGTGGTGGCGACGCGGAAGTAGTTGGGGAACGGCCGCGTCGGGTTGGCCGGGTCCGGGCCGAGCGTCAGCGTCGGGTTCGTGTTCGCCGGCGAGACCATGACGATGTTCTTGCCCGCGAGGATCGGCTGCACCGTCTGCGCGGTCGACGAGTTCAGCGTGCCGACGACGCCCACGACGTTCGGGTCCGAGGCGAGCTTCGTGGCCGCCTGGTTCGCGACCTGCGGCGTCGCCTGGTCGTCCTCGGGCTGGAACGCGAGGCGGTAGCCGGGCACGGTGCACTGCTCGTTGGCCTGCTTGACCGCCAGGTCGGCGGAGTTGCGCATGCCGAGGCCCAGCGCCGAGAGGCCGCCGGACAGCGGGGCGATCATGCCGATGACCAGCGTGCCCTTGCTGGTGTCGCACGATCCTCCTGCGGCACCACCGGATTCCGTACGGTTCGTGCCGCAGCCCGCGAGCACCAGTGCGCCCGCCAGAACCGCGGCGGTCGCGGCGACCGTCCGCCTGCGCGTCATCCTCAAGGTTCCTTCCCTGCTGTCGCCCGGCCGACGCCCGGGTCCCCGATGTTCGTGGGCGACACGGCGTCGGCCAGCCCTCCTGCTGAGAGCGTGGCGACGCTATGGCACCGCCACGTCGGTGCGCAGCGGGCAGGCCGCCAGCTTTACCAGACCGCAACCCGAACGAGCGATGCGTGAAGCTGCGGGCACGCTGAGCACACGGCGTGACAACGACAAGATCACGGTGCGAGCTCGAAAGGGTTGCGGTGCCGGTCAGGCAGGGGGGGCAAGCCCCTCGACGATGGCCTGGGCGACGGCCTTCATCGTCGTGCGGCGGTCCATCGCCGTGCGCTGGATCCAGCGGAACGCGTCCGGCTCGGACATGTTCTGCCGCGACATGAGCAGGCCCTTCGCCCGGTCCACGAGCTTGCGGGTCTCCAGCCGCTCGGTGAGGTTCGCGACCTCGTCCTCCAACGCGCGGCGCTCGGCGAAGCGCGACACCGCGAGCTCGATCGCGGGCACCAGCTCGTGGCGCGCGAAGGGCTTCACCAGGTAGGCCATCGCGCCCGCGTCGCGCGCCCGCTCGATGAGATCGCGCTGGCTGAACGCGGTGAGCATCACGACGGGCGCGATCCGCTCCTCGACGATGGACGCGGCCGCGTCGATCCCGTCCACCTTGGGCATCTTGACGTCCATGATCACGAGGTCCGGCCTGAGCTCGCGGGCCAGCGCGACGGCCTGCTCACCGTCGCCCGCCTCCCCCGCGACGGCGTAGCCCTCTTCGCGCAGCATCTCGGTGAGGTCCAGGCGGATCAGCGCCTCGTCCTCCACCACCAGCACGCGCAGGCCCCCGGCCGCGGTGTCTGCGGCGGCGGGCTCGTCCGAAACCTGCTGGGTCACGGGGTGTCTCCTCGTTCGTCCGGGTCGGGCGGAGGTGTTCAGGCTACCGGGCTAGGCTGGAGGCTCCGGTGTGATCCCACGCTGTGCGGCCCCGCGTGACGTGGGATGGCTCCGAGCCCTCGTAGCCCAATCGGCAGTAGGCAGCGCTCTCAAACAGCGTCCAGTGTGGGTTCGAATCCCACCGAGGGCACCGAGGTCGTCGGTGGTGGCGGCCATGATCGGGTTGTGCACCCCGGGTACCGGTCGACGAGGCGCGTCGCCTCCACGCCGTCGGGCTCACCGTCGGTCGTCTCCCGGGGCCGTCGGCCATCTCACAGAGCCCGCACCTCCCCTGTCGGACGGTGCACCACCGGCCCTGCCAGCCCCGGCGCGGCCCGGGGCTACGCATCGCCTACCGCAGGCCGCGGCGGAACATGCTCCCGGTCGCGCGGCGGGAGGCGGTGGCGGCGCCGGACGCCGCCGTGAGGCCGAATCGGTGAGCGGGGCTCACGAGGCCGGGGTGAGCTCCGCGGCGCCGAAGGAGACGTTGAAGCGGTCGCACCAGATGCTCACGCTGTTCAGCTGGGAGATGTCCACGTCGTCGGGCAGCGGGTAGTTGGAGCTGCCGATGTTCCCCTTGAGGTCACCGAGGTCGACGTAGCGGCCGTCGTCGAAGACGTTCCACCCGTCGAGCCCCTCGATGACGGGCGCATCGGTGATCCACACCTTGAGCGCCGGGCCGTTGCTGGTGCGCAGGTCCTCCAGGCGCACGACCCGGGAGCCGTCGGGCAGGCGCAGCACCTGGACGGTGCCGGTCGTGTCGTGCTCGTGCGTGATGAACCGTCCGGATGCGAGCACCACCGGCTCGGCCGCCGACGTCCCGGCGGACGTCTCGGGCAGGCCCTCCTCCACCGTCTGGTTCACGAAGAGCTTCCAGGGCTGGAAGATCGGCAACGCCACCGCGAGCAGGACCACGACCACCGTACCGAGCACCACCCACGTGGAGCGCCGCTTCAGCAGCGGACGCCGGGTGTGGAGGCGGACGGTCGGCTGCTCTCTCATGTGTCCATGGTGACCTTTACCCGAGCTTGAGAACACCGCCCTCCGGTGACGAATCCCTAACGCATGCGGATCGTGACCAACAGCCCGCGATGGTCCGTGTGAGGGACGTCGACGAGCGCGTAGCCGGTGACCTCCCCGGCATCCGGCGTGAGCAGCACATGGTCGATCGGCACCCGGATCGGCCGGGCCGAACCCGCCGGCCACGTGCCGGCCAGGCCGCGCCCGGCGATCTCGCCCGCGTCGCGGCACCCGGCGGCGAGGACCGCGCGCATCGGGGACTGGTCGAGCGTGGAGTTGAAGTCGCCGACCAGCAGCAGCGGCCCACCGCGGGCGCACAGGGCCGCCAGCGGTGCGTGGTCGTCGCGCCAGTCCTGCTCGGCCCCGGGGACCGGCGCGGTCGGGTGCACGGCGGTCACCGTGAGCGGGCCGATCAGGGCGCTCACGGTGCCGTAGCGCAGCGGCGGGCCCGGCACGAAGCGGGGTGCGCGGTCGGCGCGCACGAGCAGCGAGGTCGGGAACGGGCCTCCATCGCCCGCAGGCACCTCCGGGCCCGCCGTCCGGGACAGGTAGGTGGCGCCGTCCCCGGCGGCGAGCCGGACCACCTCGGCGGCGTACTCGGCACTGCCCTCGGGCAGTGCCACGACGTCCGCATCCCGATCGACCGCGAGCCGCGCCACCGCGGCGGGATCGGCCTGGCTGAGGAAGACGTTGACGGACAGCACGGTGAGGTCGGCGGGCCCGGCGGCAAGGTCCGCGACGACCCGCGGCGCGATCTGCGGCACCGTGCTGGCCGCGACGAGCGCGCACGCGAGTCCGGCGATCCGGGCTGGTCGCCACGGGACGAGCACCGCGCACACGCCTGTCACGAAGGCCGCGAACGCGATCTGCGGCCGGAACGCGCCGAGCTGCGCGAGCGGGGCGCGGGTGTCCAGGCCCGCGGCCGGCGCCCACAGCGCGACGCCCAGTGCCACGACCACGGGCGTCGCGGCGGCGCCGAACAGCGCCACGGGCCACCGCCTCCGCGCGGGGCTCACCGCTGCTGGCTGGGCAGCTCGCCGCGCTGCATCCGGCGGGCGACCTCGCGGCGGAAGAGCAGGAGGCCGATCCACACGAGCCCGAACAGCACACCCAGTACGCCGAGCACCGGGACGAGGACCCCGCAGGCGATCATCGCCACCTGCAGGGCCAGGGCGAGCGTGAGCCCCCACGACCGCCGCTGCAGCCCGGAGGCGACGATCATCGCGAGGGCGAGGCCGACGATGGCGGTGACACCGCCGGCGGTGGCGCCCTCGCCGAACTTGCTGAGCACGAGCAGCGACAGCAGCACGACGATGGCCTCGAGGACGAGCGTCGCGGCGAAGACCCCGCGGATGCCCTTCATGGGATCGGGCGGCGGCGTGCTCATCGCGCTCCTCCCGCCGCGAACGACGTGCTGCCGGTCGATGAGGCCGCTGCGGTGTCGCGACGTCGGTCTCGACGGTACCGGGAGGTCACGTGGGCTCCTTGCCGAACAACGTGCGGACCTCGCCCGCCGTGACGACCGATCCGGTGACGACGACCCCGACCCCGGACTCACCGCCCTCCTCGGCCAGCTCGCGGGCCTGCTCGACCGCATCGGCGAGCGACGGCTCGACCACCACACGCTCGGCACCGAAGACCTCGACGGCGAGCGCCGCGAGCTCGTCCGGGTCCATCGCCCGCGGCGAGGCGTTGGCGGTGACGACGACCTCGTGCAGCACGGGCTCCAGCTCGGCGAGGATGCCGCGGACGTCCTTGTCCCGCAGGACCGCGAGCACACCGATCAGCCGGGTGAACCGGAACTCCCCGAGCAGCGAGGCGGCGAGCGCCCGGGCGCCGTGCGGGTTGTGGGCGGCGTCGACGAGCACCACCGGCGCGCCCCCGCCCCCTGCGACGCGTTCGAGCCGGCCCGGCGACACGACCCCGGCGAACGCGGCACGCACCGCGTCCGGGTCCAGCGGCTGGCGGGGCCCGGCACCGACGAGCGCCTCGGCGGCGGCGAGGGCGAGCGCGGCGTTGTCGGCCTGGTGCTCGCCGTGCAGGGGCAGGAACACCTCGTCGTAGGTGCCGGACAGGCCGCGCAGCGCCAGCCGCTGGCCGCCGACCGCGATCTCCCGATGCTGCACGGCGAACTCGCTGCCGGCGCGGGCGACCTGGGCGTCGACCTCGACACAGCGCTCCAGCAGGATCTGCGCCACCGCGGGCTCCTGGGCGGCGAGCACGGCCACCGCACCCGCCTTGATGATCCCGGCCTTCTCGGCGGCGATGCCGCGCACGTCCGTGCCCAGGTACTCGGCGTGGTCCAGGCCCACCGGGCCGACCACCGCGACGGCGCCGTCCGCGACGTTCGTGGCGTCCCAGCGCCCGCCGAGCCCGACCTCGACGATCCCCGCCTCGACGGGGGCGTCGGCGAAGGCCGCGAACGCCATCGCGGTGAGCACCTCGAACTTGCTCAGCGCCGGGCCGCGCTGCTCCCGGGAGCGTCTGTCGACGAGGTCCACGAACGGGATGACGTCGCGGTAGACCTCGACGTAGCGCTGCGGGGTGAGCGGGCGGTTGTCCACGTTGATCCGCTCGGTGGCGCGCTGCAGGTGCGGGCTGGTGTAGCGGCCGGTGCGCAGCCCGATCTCGGTGAGCAGCGCATCCACCATCCGCGCGGTGGACGTCTTGCCGTTGGTGCCCGTGAGGTGCACGACGGGGTACCCGCGCTGCGGATCACCGAGGAGCTCCACCAGCGCGCCGATGCGTTCGAGCGAGGGCTGCATGACCGTCTCGGGCCAGCGCCGGTCCAGCTCCGCCTCGACGGCGAGGAACTCCGCGAACGACACCACCGACGAGCCCGCAGGCACGACACCGGGATCCTCACCGCCACGGATCGCGTCCAGCACGTGCGCGACGACGGCGTCCTCCGGGTCCGGGATCGCACCCTCGCCCTCGGGCACCTCCCCGTTGACGGGGCTCACGACGCCGGCAGCGTCGCCAGCCGCGCGGTGACCCGCTCGATGTCCGCGACAGCGGCCGCCCGCCGCGCCCGGATGCCCTCCACCACCTCGGTGGGCGCCTTCTCGACGAACTTCGGGTTGCCGAGCTTGCGGTCGGCCTGGGCGAGCTCCTTCTCCGCCGCCGCGAGATCGCGACCCAGCCGGGCCCGCTCGGCTGCGACGTCGATCGCGCCGGAGGTGTCCACCTCGACGTGCACGGTGCGCACCGGGCCACTCCCGTCCGCGGACGCGGCGTCGGCACCACCCGGCAGCGCCACCTCGACCGTGGCGGTGGCCGCGAAGTCCGGCCCCGGCTCGTCAAGCCGCACGAGGGTGCGCAGCGCCGCACGGGTACCGGTGGGGCCCGCGTCCAGCCCGGCGCTGTCCAACCCCGTGATCCGGGCGGCGACCCGGCGGCGGTCCGGCAAGCCCTGCTCGGTGCGGAAGCGGCGGATCTCCGTGACGAGCTTCTGCAGGTCCGCGATCCGGGCGCGCGCCCCCGCGTCCGGGCGCAGTCCGGCGTCGGCAGGCCACGGGGCGACGACGACGGACTCCCCGCCCGTGAGCGCGGTCCACAGCGCCTCGGTGACGAACGGCATCACGGGGTGCCACAGCCGCAGCAGGGCGTCCAGGACGTGCCCGAGCACGGCCCGGGTGCCGTCCGCGGTGCCGTCGTCCGTGCCGTCGTCCGTG
>JBFWRR010000071.1:0-1550 GCA_050248815.1 Pseudonocardia sp.
CTTCCGGATCTTCGACGCGCTCAACGACATCGACCAGATGCGCCCCGCGATCGACGCGGTGCGCGCGACGGGGACGTCCGTGGCCGAGGTGGCGCTCTGCTACACGGGCGACCTGTCGAACCCGGCGGAGGATCTCTACACCCTCGACTACTACCTGCGGCTGGCCGAACGGATCGTCGAGGCGGGCGCGCACGTCCTCGCGATCAAGGACATGGCGGGCCTGCTGCGCCCGCCGGCCGCGCGCAGGCTGGTCACCGCGC
Source organism: Pseudonocardia sp. (assembly GCA_050248815.1). Classification (GTDB taxonomy): domain Bacteria; phylum Actinomycetota; class Actinomycetes; order Mycobacteriales; family Pseudonocardiaceae; genus Pseudonocardia. The sequence goes on from JBFWRR010000071.1 coordinate 261, forward strand.
TGCGGGAGCGGTTCGACCTGCCCGTCCACCTGCACACCCACGACACCGCGGGCGGCCAGCTCGCCACGCTGCTCGCCGCGATCGACGCCGGGGTGGACGCGGTGGACGCCGCCGTGGCCTCGATGGCGGGCACGACCAGCCAGCCCGCGCTCTCGTCGCTGGTGGCGGCCACCGACCACACCGACCGCGCCACCGGGCTGGACCTGCAGGCCTGCTGCGACCTGGAGCCGTACTGGGAGGCGGTACGCCGGGTGTACGCGCCCTTCGAGTCCGGGCTCGCGTCGCCGACCGGGCGCGTGTACCACCACGAGATCCCCGGCGGGCAGCTGTCGAACCTGCGCCAGCAGGCGATCGCGCTCGGGCTGGGAAACCGCTTCGAGCTGATCGAGGACTGCTACGCGGCCGCGGACCGCATGCTCGGGCGGCTGGTGAAGGTGACCCCGTCGTCGAAGGTGGTCGGCGACCTCGCCCTGCACCTCGTCGGTGCCGGGGTGAAGCCCGCGGACTTCGAGGCCGACCCGGGTGACTTCGACGTCCCCGACTCCGTCATCGGCTTCCTGCGCGGCGAGCTGGGCGACCCGCCCGGGGGCTGGCCCGAGCCGTTCCGCACGCGCGCGCTGGAGGGCCGCGGCTCGGGCAAGGGGGTGAGCGAGCTGGGCGCGCAGGATCGCCAGGGGCTGGCGCAGGACCGGCGCGCCACCCTGAACCGGCTGCTCTTCCCGGGCCCCACCAGGGAGTTCGTCGCCCACCGCGAGGAGTACGGCGACGTCTCGGTGCTCGCCACGAACGACTTCCTCTACGGCCTGGAACCCGACACCGAGCACACCGTCGAGCTCGGCCCCGGCGTCACGCTGCTCATCGGGCTGGAGGCGATCTCCGAGGCGGACGAGCGCGGCTACCGCACCGTCCTGACGACGCTGAACGGGCACATCCGCCCGATCGCGGTGCGCGACGAGTCGGTGGACAGCGAGGTCAAGGCCGCGGAGAAGGCCGACCGCGCGAACCCGGCGCACGTCGCCGCCCCGTTCGCGGGCGTGGTGACGCTCGCCGTGGAGGAGGGCGAGAAGGTCGGCGCCGGTCAGACCGTCGCGACGATCGAGGCGATGAAGATGGAGGCGTCCATCACCGCGCAGCGGGCCGGGACGGTGGCGCGCCTCGCGATCGGGCGGGTGCAGCAGGTGGAGGGCGGCGACCTGCTGATCGAGCTGAGCTAGTCCGGGCGACCTCGCGCCCCGGGTCACCCCGCAACCTCGCGGGTCACGTCGCAGCCCCGCGGGTCACGTCGCAGCC
>JBFWRR010000071.1:1650-29200 GCA_050248815.1 Pseudonocardia sp.
GGGCGGGTGCAGCAGGTGGAGGGCGGCGACCTGCTGATCGAGCTGAGCTAGTCCGGGCGACCTCGCGCCCCGGGTCACCCCGCAACCTCGCGGGTCACGTCGCAGCCCCGCGGGTCACGTCGCAGCCCCGCGCGTCACCCCGCAGCCCCGCGGGTCACGTCGCAGCCGTCCGGAGGGCTGCGACGTGACTCCACGGGCTGCGATGTCGCGTCCGGATCAGAGCGTCTTCGCCAGCGCCACGAGCTGGTCCAGCGCGGCGCCCCAGCCCTCGTGGAAGCCCATCCCCTCGTGCGTCTTGCGGGCCCCGGGATCGGCGTGCAGGGCTGTGGCGGTGTAGCGGGTGCCGTCCCCGTCAGGGGCGATGTCGACGATCGCGGTGAACGGGAAGCCGCCCTCCTCGGCGGGCGCAGCGGGCGCGGGGCGGAAGCCCGGCCCGAGGCCGGAGGTGAAGACCAGCCTGCGGCCCTGCTCGACGTGCAGGACGCAGCCGGGGTTGGGGAACTCCTCGCCCTCGGGGGAGCGCATGACGCTGGTGAACGCGCCGCCGGGGCGCAGGTCCAGCTCGACGGACACCGTGGACCAGGGCGCCGGGGTGAACCACTGCACCAGCAGCTCCGGTTCGGTCCAGGCCCGCCAGACCAGCTCGGGGGCGACGTCGACGGTGCGCTCCAGGACGAGGTCGAGCTCGGGGTCGGGGATGGCGGTGGCCATCGTGGTCATCGGTGCTCCTCGGTGTCGGTGTCGGTGTCGGTGTCGGTGTCGGTGATCTCTGCCGGGCCGGTGCCGGTGTCGGTGATCTGTGCCGTGGCGGTGCCGTGATCGGTGCCGTGATCGGTGCCGGCGTCGGTACGGCCCAGGTCGAGCAGGAGGGCGTCGAGCTGATCGAGGCGCCGGGTCCACTCCGACCGCCGGCGTTCGAGCCAGGCGCCCGCCGCCTCCAGCGGCTGCGGTGCGAGCCGGTAGGTCCGTACGCGTCCGCGCTTCTCGGAGGTGACCAGGCCCGCGCGTTCGAGTACGCCCATGTGCTGCGTGAACGACGCCAGCGCCATGTCGAACGGGCGCGCCAGCTCGCTGGTGGACGCCGGGCCACGACCCAGGTGCTCGACGACGCCGCGGCGGGTGGGGTCGGCGAGGGCGTGGAACACTCCGCTGAGATCACCCGGCTCCGCGACCGCCAGACACTTAGGCATATACCTGAGTATCAGCTCGGAGCGTTGGCGGTCAACACTCGTCGCGTGCCGCGGATCATCGCCGGGACCGCGGGCGGGCGCCGGATCGCCGTGCCCCCGCGCGGCACCCGGCCCACGTCGGACCGGGTCCGGGAGGCGCTGTTCAGCGCGCTCGACGCGGATCCGGGGCTCGACGGTGCCGCCGTCCTCGATCTCTGCGCGGGCTCCGGCGCCCTCGGCCTGGAGGCGCTCTCGCGGGGGGCGGTGCGGGCGAGCTTCGTCGAGTCGGACCGCCGGGCCGCGGCTGTTCTGCATCGCAACCTCGCTGACCTGAGCGCTGACCTGAGCGCTGACCTGAGCGCTGACCTGAGCGCCGACCTGAGCGCCGACCTGTGCGCCGAACGGAGCACCGGCCTCGCGCCCGACCGCGGCACTGATCGGGGCACTGATCGGGGCACCGGCCCGGGTGCCGATCGGGGCGCCGATCCGGGCACTGGCCCCCGCGGCGACCTCACCACCGGCGTCGGCCTGCCCGCCGTACAGGTGCACGTCGCGCCCGCCGCCACCGTCCTCGCCCGCCCGGCGCCCGCCGCCCACGACATCGTGCTGGTCGACCCGCCCTACGACGTGCCGGACGCCGAGATCGCCGGCTGGCTCGCCGACGCCGCCGCGCACGGCTGGCTCGCCCCGCACGCCACGGTGGTCGTCGAGCGCGGGGCCCGGTCCGGCCGCTTCCCCTGGCCGCAGGGGTACGTGTCCGTCCGGGAACGCCGCTACGGCGACACCGTGCTGCACGTGGCCCGTCGTTGATCCGCGGTTGCGGTACCAGGCGGCCACCGGTGACCGCCCCGTACCGCAGGTGCGGATCATGAGGCGGAACGTGATGCTCGTCGGTTCACCGGGGGCCGGGCGCCCGGAGCTGTTACGGTCCGGCGCATGCGGCGCGCCGTCTGCCCCGGATCGTTCGACCCGGTGACCAACGGGCATCTCGACATCATCGGGCGCGCGGCGGGCCTGTTCGACGAGGTCGTCGTCGCGGTGCTGGTGAACAAGAACAAGCGGAGCCTGTTCACCGTCGAGGAGCGGATCGCGATGCTCGCCGAGGTCACCGCGGGGCACCCGAACGTCACGATCGGGTCGTTCCACGGCCTGCTCGTCGACTACTGCCGGGAGCACGACATCCGCGCCATCGTCAAGGGCCTGCGAGCGGTCACCGACTTCGACTACGAGCTGCAGATGGCGCAGATGAACCAGCGCCTCTCCGGGGTGGACACGCTGTTCATGTCCACCAGCCCCGAGTACAGCTTCGTCTCCAGCTCGCTGGTCAAGGAGGTCGCCACCTACGGGGGCGACGTCGCCCACCTGCTGCCCGAGCTGGTGCACGTGCAGCTGCTCGCCCGCATCGCCGAGCGCGCCTGAGGATTCCCCGGGACACGCCGGGTGGGCTGTCAATGGCCCGTCCGGGCGGCGTCCGATGGGAGGATGCGCCGCGTGTACCGGGTCTTCGAGTCGCTGGACGCGCTGGTCACGGTCGTCGAGGAGGCTCGCGGCCTGCCCATGACGGCGCTGTGTGCGGTGCCGCGTGGCGATGTCCTCGAACTGCTCGACGACGTCCGTGAGGCGCTGCCCGCCGAGGTCGACGACGCCCAGGACGTCCTGGACCGCCGCGACCAGATCCTCGGCGAGGCCGAGCAGGAGGCCGACCGCCTGCGCACGGACGCCCGCACCGAGGCCGACGAGCTGACGGGGCGGGCCCGGGCCGCGGCGGAGGAGACCCTCGCACACGCGCGCCACGAGGCCGAACGGATCGTCGCCGAGGCCCGCCGGGCGGCGGAGGACCTCGCCGATGCCGCCCGCGACGAGGCGGACCGGCTCGCCGCGGCGGGCGAGGCCGCGCACGAGCGCTTCGTGGCCGACGGTCGCAGCGAGCAGGCGCGGCTGCTGTCCCAGACCGAGGTCGTGCGCGCCGCCCGCGCGGAGGCGACGCGGATCGTGGACGACGCGCAGGCCGAGTCCGCGCGGCTGCGCGGCGAGTGCGACGCGTACGTGGACTCGCGGCTCGCCCAGTTCGAGGACGCGCTCACGCAGGCGCTGCGCACGGTCGGCCGCGGCCGGACGACGCTGCGCCGCACCCCGGGCACGGCGAACGGCCGGGTGCCCACCGGGACCGGCCGTACGGGCACCGGGATGGACCTGATCGACTGACCCTGATCGACTGACACCGCGCCACCCGTCGGACGGTGAGCAACGCGCTACGCTGCGTCAATGGCGCGCGATCCGGAGACCGACGGCTGGTGGGACCGCTACGGGCACCGGCTCGAACTGCGCCACGCCTCCCCCGCCGATCCGCCCATGGCGCCCGCGGATCCGGCCCCGGGCCCGGCCCCGACTCCGGCCCCGACGGCAGCACCCCGGCCACCGTCCGCGCCCTTCCTCATGGCGCCCGACGGCGCTGCACCGCTGCCCGAGCTGAACGAGGAGGCGATCGTCCGCCCGCGCGACGAGCTGCCCACGGGCGGCTGGCGCCGGGCCCTGCTCAACGCCACCGGCGGGCTGGTCAACCCGGGTCCGGGCGAGGGCGAGCTGGCCCGCCGCGAGGTGTTGCACCGGGTCCGCCGCCCGCTCGCCGGCTCGCACCGCATCGCGGTCACCTCGATGAAGGGCGGTGTCGGCAAGACCACCGTCGCCACCTGTCTCGGCCTCGTGCTGGCCGAGAACCGCGGCGACCGGGCGATCGTCGTGGACGCCAACCCGGACGCCGGCACGCTCGCGGACCGGCTCACCGGTGAGTGCGCGGTCACCGTCCGGGAGCTCCTGCACGATCTCGACCGCATCCGTTCCTGGGCGGACGTCTCGCGCTACACGAGCCTGGCCGGGCGCCTGCAGGTGCTGGCCTCCGAGCAGGACCCGGCCTCGGGCGCGGCCTTCCACCGCGACGAGTACGAGCGGGTCATCGGTGTCCTCGCGCGCTACTTCGACCTCGTGGTCACGGACTCCGGGACCGGGCTGGTGCACTCGGCGATGGAGGGCACCCTCGCGCTGGCCGACTCCGTCATCGTCGTCGGCGCACCGACCGTGGACGGGGCGAGCCGGGCGAGCAAGACGCTGGACTGGCTCACCGCGCACGGCCACTCCGCCCTCGCCTCGGACGCGATCGTGGTCCTGTCCTGCGACCGCGGCAGCGCCGAGGTCGACCGCGAGCGGATCTGCGAGTACTTCGCCGCCCGCTGCCGCGCCGTCGTCGAGGTGCCCCAGGACCCGCACCTCGCCACCGGTGGCCGGGTCGAGCTCGCCCGGCTGCGCCGCGGCACGCACGACGCGTTCCTGGAGCTCGCCGCGCTGGTGGCGGACCGGTTCGGCACGGGTGCCCCACCCGGTGGGGCCGTCCCGCCGGTCCACGCACCGGCCCTCGGGCACGCCCCCGCCTGAGCGGCCTACCCTGGTCCGGTGAGTTCAGGATGGGTGTTCAGCACGCGCGAGCTGGGCCGGCGGGCCGGTGCCATGCGCAGCTACCACCGCACCGTCGCCGCCCCGGCCGATCCGCCGCTCGGCATCGGCGTGATCGGCGTGCCCGCCGGGGCGCCCGTCGAGCTGGAGGTGCGGCTGGAGTCGGTGTCGGAGGGCGTGTACGTCTCCGGCACCGTGGCGGCACCGCTGGCCGGCGAGTGCGCCCGCTGCCTCGACCCGGTCACGGACTCCGTGGACGCCGACCTGGGCGAGCTGTTCGCCTACCCGGACAGCATCACCGACGAGACCACGGACGCGGACGAGCTGCCCCGGGTGGTCGACGAGCAGGTCGACGTCGAACAGGTCGTGCGCGACGCCATCGTGCTCGCGCTGCCGCTCTCACCGCTGTGCGCCCCGGACTGCGCCGGGCTCTGCCCCGAGTGCGGCGAGCGCCGGGCCGACCTCGGGCCCGACCACGGGCATGAGACACTGGATCCTCGATGGGCCGCCCTGCGGGGTCGCACCGTCGGTGAGGCGGCACCATCTGCCGACTGACACCCGTCAGGACCACCTGTAGTACACCGCAAGGAGAAGAGTCGTGGCCGTTCCCAAGCGCCGTATGTCGCGCTCCAACACGCGCTCGCGCCGGGCGCAGTGGAAGGCCGCCGTGCCGACGCTCGTCGCCTGCTCGAACCGCGCCTGCAGGGCCATGAAGCCGCCGCACCACGCGTGCCCCGAATGCGGCCTCTACGACGGCCGGCCGGTCGTCACCCCGGCCTGATCGCAGGCGTGGCGCGGGACGGCCAGGCAGGTCGCAGCCGCAGGGGCACGGTCACGGACCGCGCCCCTCTGCGTGTCGCGCTCGGGGTCGAGCTCGACGACGAGCTGCTGGTCCTCGCCCTCACCCACCGGTCCTACGCATACGAGCACGGCGGCCTGCCCACGAACGAGCGCCTCGAGTTCCTCGGCGACGCGGTGCTGTCCATCGTGGTCACCGAGCGGCTCTACCGCGACCATCCGGAGCTGCCGGAGGGCCAGCTCGCGAAGCTGCGTGCCAGCGTCGTCAACATGCACGCCCTCGCCGGCGTGGCGGCGACGCTGTCGCCCTCCGGGTTGGGTGCCTACATCTACCTGGGGCGCGGTGAGGAGCTCACCGGCGGCCGCACCAAGACGAGCATCCTCGCGGACGCCACCGAGGCGCTGATCGGCGCGATCTATCTCGAGCACGGGCTGGAGACGGCCCGCGACGTGATCCACCGGCACTTCGCCACGCTCCTGCGCAACGCACCCCTGCTCGGTGCGGGCCTGGACTGGAAGACCAGCCTCCAGGAGCTCACCGCGGCCCAGGAGCTGGGCGTGCCCGAGTACCGCATCGCCGAGGAGGGGCCGGACCACCTCAAGACGTTCACCGCCACCGCCCTCGTCGGTGGGCGGGAGCTGGGGTCGGGCGCCGGGCGCACCAAGAAGGAGGCCGAGCAGAAGGCCGCCGAGATCGCCTGGCGCACCCTCACCGCCGAGGCCAACGGCTCGGGGAGCGGCTCCGGGAACGGTCCGGCCGCCGGTTCCGCCGCGGGGTCGCCCACCGGCGCCGCGGACGCCGCGACGAACGGCCGTGTCGATCGACGGGTCGATCCGCAGGTGGGCGAAGCGGCCGACGGTGCCGAGACCACGGGCGGCACGGCCGACGCCTCCGGCCCCTCGAACGGCGGCTCGTCCGCCGCCTCCCCGGCGCCTCCGCCGTCGGGCGATCCCCCCGACGAGGGCGGCCCCGCCGCCGCGTCCGCCTGAGTCCCCCGAGAACGCGGTGCCCGAGCTTCCCGAGGTCGAGGTCGTCCGCCGCGGCCTCGCCGAGCACGTCGTCGGGCGCACGATCGCGTCGGTGACGGTCGCGCATCCCCGTGCCGTCCGACGCCATCCCGCCGGGCCCACCGACTTCACGGCCCGGCTTGCGGGCCGCACGCTCACCGCGGCGCGCCGGCGCGGCAAGTACCTCTGGCTCCAGCTGGACGATCCCGTACCCGGCGCGGACGCGGTCCTCGCCCATCTCGGGATGAGCGGGCAGATGCTGGTCGCGGACCCGGGACGGCCCGGGGAGAAGCACCTGCGGGTGCGCCTGCGGTTCGACGACGGGGGCCCCGAGCTGCGGTTCGTCGATCAGCGCACCTTCGGCGGGCTGTCGGTGCACCCGCTCGCCCCCGACGCCGAAGGTGAGCTGCTCCCCGAGCCGGTCGCGCACATCGCCCGCGATCCGATGGATCCCGCGTTCGACCTGGACACCGCCGTCGCGGGCATCCGCCGCCGCCGCACCGAGATCAAGCGCGCCCTGCTGGACCAGACGGTGGTCTCCGGCATCGGCAACATCTACGCCGACGAGGCGCTCTGGCGGGCGAAGCTGCACGGTGCCAGGCCCACCGAGCGCCTCACCCGCGCCACGGGGCGTGCGGTCCTCACCGCCGCGACCGAGGTCATGGACGCCGCGCTCGCCGCGGGCGGCACGAGCTTCGATGCGCTCTACGTCAACGTGAACGGCGCCTCCGGCTACTTCGACCGTTCGCTGGCCGTCTACGGGCGGGCCGAGCGACCGTGCCCGCGCTGCGGCACCCCCGTGCGCCGCGAGGCCTTCATGAACCGCTCGTCGTTCTTCTGCCCGCGCTGTCAGCCCCGTCCCCGGCCGATCCACGGACCGCGCAGATCAGCCCCTCCGTGAGGTCGTGCCAGACCAGCTCCACGTCGGCGAAGCCGCAGTCGCGCAGTGCCTCGAGATGGAACTCGCGGCTGGGCGCTTCGTGGGCGAGCTTGTCGGCGAACGTCTCGTCGTGGGCGCGGACCTCCTCGGCGAGCTCGGGTGTCGCCCGCACCCGTGACCACCACGTCTCCCAGTCGTCGGCGCCGGCGGCGACCGCCACCTCCTGGCGGGCCTCGCCGATCTCGCGCATGGTCGCCGCGATCGTGCCCCACGGCCTGCTGGGCGGCAGGTAGTCGCCGTTGAGGAACACCCCGCCGGGGCGGAGCAGCGAGTGGAGGCGCTGGTAGAGCTCGCTGAGCTGGCCTCCGGTCAGCCAGTGCAGGGCGGTCGTCGAGACGATGGCGTCGAAGCACGTGACGGGCAGCCGGTCGGTCCATCCGGGATCCCTGAGGTCGGCGTGCACCCAGACCGGCCCCCGCGCCCTGCCGGACCGGTCGAGCCGGCCGAGGGCGAGCAGGAGGGGGTCGAGGTCGACGGCCACCACTTCGGCGTCGGGGAACCTGTCGAGCACCCGGGCGCTCACCGATCCCGGCCCGCACGCGAGGTCGAGGACGCGGGGGCCGGCCGGCGCGAGGCGGGCGACGAGGTCGAGGATCAGCTCGAACCGCACCTCGCGCAGGGGGATGTAGACCTCCTGCTGGCGTTCCCACGCCGACACCAGCCGGCGGGCCAGTGCGACGCGATCGGTCTCGGAGCTCACGTGATGTCCTCCCGGGACGGTGTGACGGTGGTCGGTATCGAGAAGCGGGGTACGGCGTCGAGCAGGCGGCGGGTCTGGCTGTGCCGCGGGTCGGCGAGCAGGTCGCGGGTGGTGCCGACCTCGACGATCCGCCCGCCGTGCATGACGGCCACGCGGTCGGCCAGCTGGGCGAGTACGGCCAGGTCGTGGGTGATGAACAGGCACGACGTGCCGAGCTCGTCGCGAAGGTCCATCAGCAGGTTCAGAACGCGCGCCTGCACGGAGACGTCGAGCGCGGTGACCGGCTCGTCGCACACGAGCAGCCGTGGCTCGACGGCCAGGGCCCGGGCGATGGCCACCCGCTGGCACTGGCCGCCGCTGAGCTGGCCGGGCCGCCGTGCCCGCACCGTCGGGTCCAGCCCGACCATCGCCAGCAGCTCGTCGACGCGGCGCCGCCGCTGCGCCCGCGGGACGGTGCCGTTCACGACGAGCGCCTCGCCGAGCGAGGTCGCGACCGTCCGGTGCGGGTCGAGCGAGCTGTACGGGTTCTGGAACACCATCTGGGCCAGGCGCCGGTGCGTGCGCAGGCGCCCGCGGCGCAGCCGCTCCAGGTCCGTGCCCGCGAGCACGACGCTCCCGCGGTCGGCACCCTGGAGCCCGACGACGGCGCGGGCGAGCGTGGACTTCCCGCATCCGGACTCGCCCACGAGCCCGACGATCTCGCCGTCCCCGACCGACAGGCTGACGTCGTCGACCGCGGTGAACCGCCCGTGGCCTGCGGGGTAGCTGACGGTCAGGTTCTCGACGGTCAGCATGCGCGCTCCGCGGCGCCGGGATGCCGGTCGAGCGCGGGCGGGCAGGCCACCGCGTGGCCGGGTCCCGCCTGCAGCACGGGCACCGGCCCGGTGAGGCAGGACGGCACGCGCTGTCGGCAGCGGGTCGCGAACGTGCAGCCCCCGGATGCCGCACCGGGATCGGGCAGCGTCGCGAACCGTGTCCCGGTTGGGCGGCCGAGGACGGGTACCGCGTTCAGCAGGCCCTGTGTGTAGGGGTGCAGCGGCGCGGCGATCAGCCGGCCGGCCGGGGCCGACTCCATCGCGCGCCCGTCGTACAGCACCAGGACCCGGTCGGCGACGTCGGCGACGACGGCGAGGTCGTGGCTGATGAGGACCATCGCGAGGCCGCGCTCCCGGCCGAGCTCGCGCAGGAGCGCCAGGATCTCCGCCTGCAGTGTCACGTCCAGCGCGGTGGTGGGCTCGTCCGCGACCACGACGGCCGGGTCGCCCGCCAGGGCCGCGGCGATCAGGACCCGCTGGCGCATCCCGCCGGAGAGTTCGTGGGGGTAGCGGTCCACGAGGACGTCGGGCCGGGGCAGCCCCACGGCGGCGAGCAGGTCCACGACCCGGGCCCGGGCCTGCGCTCCCGCACCGGCGGGCCGCAACGCCTCCCCGACGACGGAGCCGATCGTGCGCAGCGGGTTGAGCGCGGCGTACGGGTCCTGGAACACGACGGCCACGCCCGAGCCGCGCACGCCGCGCAGCACGTCCGGTGGCGCGCCGACCAGTTCGACGCCGTCGAACGTCACGCTGCCCCCGACGCGGGCGGTCTCGCCGAGCAGCCCCAGCGGACCCAGCACCGAGGCGGTCTTCCCCGAGCCGCTCTCGCCGACCAGGGCCAGGACCTCGCCGGGGCGCACCTCGTAGTCCAGCCCGTGCACGGCGGTCACGCCGCCGTGGGGGGTGTCGAACTCCACCTGCAGACCGCGTGCCCGCAGCAGTGGCTGCGCCCCCGCCGCCCGCAGCGGTCCGCGGGACGCCGGTTCGGGCGTGCGGGCGGGCGGGGTCCGGCGCAGCCGCCACCGGCGCAGCTCGGGGGCGAGGCCGAGGTGCTCGCTGATCAGGTTGCTGGAGAACGCGACCGCGGTGAGCGCGATCCCGGGTGGGATCGACAGCCACCAGGCGCTCGCCAGGTAGGGCCGCGACTCCACCAGCATCTGACCCCACTCCGGGGTGGGCGGTGCGATGCCGAGCCCGAGGAAGCTCAGGCCCGCGGTCGCCAGCACGACGGCGCCGATGTCGGTGCTCGCGAACACCAGCGCCGGTCGCGCCGCGATCGGGATGACGTGCAGCGTCACGATCCGCACCGGATGGGCTCCGAGGCCCACGAGGGCGTCCGACGCGGCCGAACCGCGGTAGCCCAGCACCGCTCCCCGCGCGATGCGCGCGTAGGCGGCCCAGGCGAACAGCGACAGCGCGAGGACGAGGTTCGCCACGCTGTTGCCGCGGATCCCGAGGATCGCGAGCGCGAGCAGCATCGACGGCACGCTGAGGGCGAGCTCGATCGACCAGGTGACGACGCGGTCCACGATGCCGCCCGCATAGGCGCCCAGCGCGCCGACGGCCACGCCGACGACGAACGAGATCGCCATGACGGCCGCCGTGACGGTCATCGAGGTGCGTGCGGCCCACATGATCCGGCTGAGCTGGTCGCGCCCGAGCTGGTCGGTCCCGAGCCAATGCGCGGGGTCCGGCGGGCGCAGGCTCGCCGCGAGGTCGGTGCTGTTCGGGCCGTAGGGGGCGAGCCAGGGTGCGAGCAGCCCCGCGAGCGCGATGAGCACCAGCGGCAGGCTGAGCGCGGCGAGCCGCGCGTGGCCCCTCACCGGATCCCGGCCCGGCGCAGCCGCGGATCGGCGGCGGCCTGGATCACGTCGATCGTGCGGGTGATGAGGATGAAGCCGACCGCGAAGACCAGCACCCCGGCGAGGATCGCCCAGTTGTCCCGGAACTTGACCGAGTCCACGAACCAGGCACCCAGGCCCGGCCAGGCGAACACGGTCTCGACGATGACGCTGCCGGTGAGGAGCAGCCCGACCTGCAGCGCGGTGACGTTGAGCGTCGCCCCGACGGCGTTCGGGAGCGCGTCGCGCAACACGGGCGACCACGCGGGCACGCCTCGCGCCCGTGCCGCCGTCACGTACTGGCGGCCCAGCGCCTCGGTCAACGCGACCGCGACGACGCGGCTGATCGTCGCGGCCGCGGGTATGGCGAGCACCGACCACGGCATGATCCACGACGCGGGCCCCGACTGCCCCGAGGTCGGCAGCAGCCGCAGGTGCTCGGCGAACACCCCGATGAGCAGGTAGCTCATCCAGAACGTGGGGACCGAGACCCCCACGAGCGCCAGGATCCGCAACCCGCCCGGGACCGGTCCGCGCCGGACCACCGCCGACGCGATGCCCGCGCCGAAGCCCACGACGAGCGCGATCACGGCGCCGCCCAGGCCGAGGAACAGTGTCCGCGGCAACTTGTCGCGGATCTCGGCGAGGACCGGGCGGCCGCTGCGTTCCGAGCGGCCGAGGTCGCCGCCCGCGGCGCGGGCGAGCCACACGCCGTACTGGGCGACGAGCGACTCGTCCAGCTTCAGCTCCTGGCGGATCCGGTCGATCTGGGCCTGGGTCGCGCCGGGACCCGCCTGCCTGATGGCGATCGACGTGGCGGTGTTGCCGGGGGTGACCCGGATCAGCGCGAACGTCGCGAACGTGACCACCAGCAGCACCGCGACCGCCGAGGCGGCGTGCCGGGCAGGCGCGCGCCACCACCCCGGCGTCCTCGTCACGGTCCTTGTCACGGTCGTCGTCACGCCGGTCAGCCGATCGTCACCCCGGTCAGGTCGAGGTGGTACTCGTGCGGTGGGATCCGGAAGCCGTCGACCTCGGAGCGCACCGCGTAGTACCGCGGCGGGTTCGTGATCGGGACGAACGCGACCTCCGCCTCCAGGTGGTCGTAGATCGCCTGGTAGGCCGCGTCCAGGTCGGCAGGCTCGCTCGCGGCGACCGCCTCGGCGAGCAGGGCGTCGAGCTCGGGGGAGGACCAGACGGGTGAGTCCGCGGTGCTGGACAGGAACGACAGCGCCGTGTTGGTCGGGTCGTAGGGCGCCCCGTAGGTCGTCGAGAAGATGAGATCGAACCGGCCGGCGTCCCGCTCGTCGAAGTACGCCGCCCCGTCGACGATCCGCAGCGTCAGCTCGATGCCGATCCCGGACAGCGCGTCCTGCAGTGCCTGCCCGGTCGTGCGGGAGTCCATCATCCCGTGGACCGGGTCGGAGACCATGAGCAGTTCGAGCGAGAGCGGCTTGCCGTCCTTGACCCGCGTCGGGCCGTCGAGCCGCCAGCCGGCCGCGTCGAGCACCTGCGCGGCCCGGGCCACGTCGTAGGGGCGTTCGACGGGCCTGCCCGCGTGCGGCACCGACGGCGGGAAGTAGCCGTGGGCCACGTTCGCCGTGCCGCCGTAGAGGACGTTGTTGATCGCGTTCACGTCCGTGGCCAGCGAGACGGCCTCGCGGACCGCCCGGTCGGCCAGCGGGCCGCGCCGGTTGAAGGTCAGCGACATCGTCGTGTCCGCGTCGCCCGTGAGGAGCTTCAGGGTGGAGTCGTCCGCGATGTCACGGGCTTCGACCGCGTTGATCGGCGAGAGGTAGCCGCCGCCGATGAGGTCGACCTCGCCCGCCCGCAACGCCGAGACCCGGGTCTGGGAGTCGGGGATGACCGTGATCTCGACGCGCTGCAGGGCGGGCTTCGGGCCCCAGTAGTCGTCGTTGCGGACGAACGCGCCCGTGGTGTCGGTCGAGGACTCGTAGCGCCACGGGCCGGTGCCGACGGGAGTGGAGTAGACGCCCCCGGGAGCCGACGCGGGGCTCAGGAAGCGGACCGGCCGGACGATCGTGAGCTCCTGCAGCAACGGCGGGTAGGGAGCCGAGAGCCGCAGGACGAGGGTGTGGGGCTCCGGTGTCTCGATCGCGGAGATGGCCGTCGAGCTGCCGAGGAACGAGAACTTCTCCTTGCCCACCCACTGCTGCATGTTGAACTTCGCGGCCGCGGCGTCGAAGTCGGTGCCGTCGTGGAACCGCACACCCTTCCTGAGCTGGAAGGTGACGGTGAGCCCGTCGTCGGACACGGTCCAGGACTCGGCGAGCGCCGGCTCGATCCTCCCGCCCTCGCCGTAGGCGACGAGCGGCTCGTACACGAGGTCCGTCGCGTGGAACTGCCCCAGGAAGTCCCACGGGTTCAGGATCCCGACCGGCTCCACCGTCGCGATCCTGATCGTGCTGCGGGCCTCGGGCGCAGGCCCTGTCGCCGAGCCGCACCCGGCCATCATCACGATCGCCGCCAGGACGGCAGCCATCCACGCAACCCTCGTCCGCACGCGCATCCGCCTTCCGCTGTTCGCAGTCGAAGGCTATTGCAACACAATCGCAGAAGAAAGGGTACAGCGTCCGTGCGTGCGGTCCCGGTCCGCGGTCAGAGCCAGCTGTTGCGCTTGAACAGCAGGTAGAGCCCCAGTCCGGACAGTGCCATCAGCGCGATCGCGAAGGGGTAGCCGAGCGCCCAGTGCAGCTCGGGCATGTGGTCGAAGTTCATGCCGTAGATCCCGGCGACGAGCGTCGGCGCGAAGGCGATGGCCGCCCACGACGAGATCCGCTTGACCTGCTCGTTCTGCTGGATGCCCGCCTCGGTCAGGCGGGCCATCTCCTCGTTCTGGCGCTGCGCGACGAGCGTCGAGTTCACCGTGAGGATGTTCTCCAGCAGGGCCCGCAGCCCCTGCGCCCGCTCGCGCACCCGGGTGGCGTGGTCGCGGACGTCGCGCATGAGCCTGCGCAGCTCGACGTCGGGGGTGCTGCTCTGCTTGCCGAACCGCTCCCGAAGCTCCTCGAAGATCTCGTCCAGCGGCTCGACGGCCCGCTGGAACTCGATCACTTCGCGGAAGAGCTGGTAGATGCGCCGCGACACCGCGGGATCCCCGCCCCACACCTGGGTCTCGATCTGGTCGATGTCGTCCTGCAGGCCGTCCAGGACGGGGCCGTAGTCGTCGACGACCCGGTCCAGCACCGCGTAGAACACCGCGAACGGCCCGTGGGAGAGCAGGCTGGGGTCCTTCTCCAGGCGCCGTCGCACGATCGCCAGGTCCGGCTCCTCGGCATGGCGGACCGTGACCACGAACTCCGGGCCGAGGAACAGGTGCACCTCGCCGACCTCGATCGACTCGTGCTCGTCGACGTAGCGGACGGGGCGCAGCACCGCGAACACGGTGTCGCCGTAGCGCTCCAGCTTGGGCCGCTGGTGGCCGTGCAGCGTGTCCTCGACGGAGAGGTCGTGCAGCCCGAACTCCTCGGCGATCTCCCGGATGTCCGGCTCCTCCGGGCGCAGCAGCCCGATCCAGCAGAAGCCGTCGGCGCCGCACTCGCGCAGCGTCTCGACCGTGCGGTCCAGCGACTCCGGCTCGCGGAAGCGGTGCCCTTCCACGTAGATCGCATTGTCGACGACCGACATGCCGCGAGCGTAGGCGCTATTCCAACCGGAAGCCGAGATCGGCCGGCAGGTCCGCGACGTCCATCTGCGCCTTCTGCAGCGTGCCCGCGTAGTCCCAGTTGAGCGCCTGCCAGCGGGTGAACTGGTCGAGCACCCAGATCCCGGACTGGCGCGAGCCGTTGCCGGAGCGCCCGTTGCCGCCGAAGGGCAGGTGCGCCTCGGCACCGGAGGTCGAGTTGTTGACGCTCACCATCCCGGCGCTCACCCGCTCGCGGAACCGGAACGCATGCACCGGGTCGCGGGTGTAGATCGCGGCCGAGAGCCCGTAGCCGTGGCCGTTGGCGAGCGCCACGGCCTCGTCGAAGCTCGCGAAGGACGCCACGCCGACGATCGGGCCGAACGTCTCGGTGTTCGCGAGCGCGTCCCCGGCGCGCACGCCGGAGACGACCGTCGGGTGGGCGTAGCAGCCCGCGAGCTCTCCGACGAAGCCCTCCCGCGGGTTGGTCGCGGTGATCCGCCCGGTGCCGGTGGAGCCGTGCAGGCGGTGGTGCGGCTCGACGAGGTCGAGGTGGCGCTCGAACGCCGCCAGGAACCGCTGCGAGATCATCGGCCCGAACAGCACGTCCTCCCGCGTCGGGTCGCCGATCACCGCGGCGCGCACGGCGGCGTCGAACCGGCGCAGGAACTCGTCGTGGACCGACTCGTGCACGATCGCCGTCCCCAGCGAGGTGCAGCGCTGGCCGGCGGTGCCGAACCCGGAGAACAGCGCGCCCTCGACGGCCAGGTCGAGGTCCGCGTCGGGCATCACGACCAGCGGGTTCTTGCCGCCCAGCTCCAGGCACGGGGTCTGCAGGTGCCGCCCGGCCAGCTCGCCGATGCGCGCGCCGACCGCCGTCGACCCGGTGAAGCCGATCTTGTCGACGAGTCCGGCGGACAGGGCGGTGTACAGCCCGTCGAACGTCGCCGAGCCGCCGGCGAGCACGGTGGCGAGCACCCCGTCCGGCACGCCCGCGTGGCGGAACAGCTCGGTGAACGCGTGCGCGATCGCCGGGGTGTACTCGGCGGGCTTCCACACCACCGCGTTGCCGCACAGCAGCGCCGGCACCAGGTACCAGGACGGCACGGCCACCGGGAAGTTCCCCGCCGTGACGATCACGGCCACCCCGACGGGGGTGCGGAAGGTGAACAGCTGCTTGTCGCGCATCTCGCTGGGCACGGTCTGGCCGTAGAGGCGGCGGCCCTCGCCCGCGAAGAACGTGCAGGTGTCGATCACCTCCTGCACCTCGCCGCGGGACTCGGCGATCGGCTTGCCGATCTCCCGGGTGACGAGCGCCGCGAGTGCCTCCTTGTTGGCTTCCACCAGCCGTCCGATCCGGGCCACCACCTGTCCCCGCAGCGGCGCGGGGGTGGCCGCCCAGCCGCGCTGGGCGTCGCGGGCGCTCCGGCAGGCCTCGACGAGCGTGCCCGCGTCGCCGAGCAGGGCCGTCGCAACCGGTTCGCCGGTCGCGGGGTTCATCGAGTCGAGGCGCCCGCCGGGGGCGTCGTCCAGCCACTTCCCGCCGACGAACGAGCCGATCGCGGTCACCGGGCTCATCGCGCCACCGCCCGCTGCAGCGCGGCGACGGCGAGGTCGCACTCGTCCTCGGCGACGGTCAGCGCCGGACGGAAGCGGATCGAGCGCTCCCCGCAGCCGAGCACCAGCACGCGCTCCTCGCGGTGCATCCGGGCCAGAGCGGCGTCGCGGCGGGCGGTGTCCGGGAGGTCCACGGCGACCATCAGCCCACGCCCACGGACGTTGTCGACCTGCCCGATCGTGCCCAGCCCGTCGAGCAGGCGCTTGCCGACCGCCGCGGCGCGCTCGCACAGTCCGTCACGCTCGATCACCTCCAGATAGCGGGTGGCCCGGACGATGTCGGTCAGGTTGCCACCCCAGGTCGAGTTGATGCGCGACGCGACGCGGAAGACGTTGTCGGGGACCTCGTCGACGCGCCGGCCCGCCATGATCCCGCAGACCTGCAGCTTCTTGCCGAACGCGACGACGTCGGGGGACAGGCCCAACTGCTGGTGGGCCCACGGGGTGCCGGTGGCTCCGCAGCCGGTCTGCACCTCGTCGAGGACGAACAGCGCGTCGTGGGCGTGGCAGAGCTCCTGCATCTGCAGCAGGAACTCCGCGCGCAGGTGCCGGTCGCCGCCCTCGCCCTGGATCGGCTCGGCGATGAAGCAGGCGATGTCGTGCGGGTGCGCGGCGAACGCGGCCCGCGCCTGCGCCAGCGCCGCCTCCTCGGCGGCGCGCACCTCGTCGAGATGGTCGGCGAGCGGGAACCGGATCGCGGGAGCGTCGATGCGCGGCCAGTCGAAGGTCGGGAACAGTGCCGTCTTGACCGGGTCGGTGTTGGTCAGCGAGAGCGTGTACCCGGTGCGGCCGTGGAAGGCGTGGCGCAGGTGCAGCACCTTCGTGCCGAGGTGCGCGGGCCTGTCGTGCGCGGCGTTGTGCCTGCGCTTCCAGTCGAACGCCGTCTTGAGCGCGTTCTCCACCGCCACCGCGCCGCCCTCGACGAGGAACAGGTGCGGGAGCGCGGGATCACCGAGCACCCGGGCGAACGTGTCGACGAACTCGGCGAGCGCCACCGTCGGGATGTCGGAGTTGGACGGCTTGTTCAGCGCGCTGCGCGTGAGGCGCGCGACGAACCCCGCGTCGGCGGTCAGGTCCGGATGGTTGAGCCCGAGCGGCGCCGAGGCGAAGAAGCTGAACATGTCGAGGTAGCGGGTGCCGTCGCGGGCGTCGACCAGCCACGAGCCGCGGCTCGAGGCGAGGTCGAGCACCAGGTCGAAGCCGTCCACGAGCAGGTGGCGGCGCAGGACGTCGGGCACGCGGGCAGGATCGATCATCATCCGAGTGTGGGCGGGCGCGGTGTCGGTGCGCAGCGGCGCGCGCGTCGGCACCGGTGACGAACTGTCAGGATGTGGCGCGTGGGACCTGCGGATCGTCAGCTCGACGAGCTCGACCGCGCCCTGCTCGCCCGCCTCGCCGTGGACGGGCGGGCGTCGCACACCGAGCTGGGGCGCGCGGTGGGGCTCTCACGCACCGCGGTCCTCGCCCGGCTGCAGCGCCTGGAACGCGCGGGGATCATCCGCGGCTACCGGGCCGACGTCGCCCTGCCCGGCGACGCCGCCGCGCACCGGGCCCGGGTCGGAATCGTCGTGCGTACCGCGGACGTCGCCGGGTACGTGCGGCGGCTGCGCGGCCTGCCCGGCGTGCAGGAGATCGAGACCGTGGCGGGGGAGTACGACTTCATCGTCGGCGTGTCGGCGCCCGCGGCGGGTGAGCTGGACCAGGTGCTCGACCGGATCGCGGGCCTGCCCGAGACGGTGCGGACGACGACGTGGGTGGTGCTGACCCGCTACGCGTGAGCGCCGGCTCACCCGGCTCACCCGGCCCCGGAACCGAGGCAGACGAACCCGGCGGCCGCGGCGGCGTCGCGGGGATCGTCCCCGCCCGGGTCGGCCTGGACGGCGGCGAGTGCCGCGGCGGGGCCCTCGCCCGCGGTGAGGCGGCGGTGCAGGGCGATCATCGCGGGCGCGGTCCGCGCGTCCGGCACCGCGACGACCGGGGCGACGAGGCGCGCCGAGCCCCGGGCGAGGAAGGCGGCGGCGAGGCCGAGCAGCTCGTCGCCCGCGCACACCTGCGAGCGGCCGCCCTCGCAGGCGGCGAGCACCACGGTGTGCGGGACGCGCGGGAGCCGCTCGATGTCGTGGACCATCAGCGGCCCGTCGGCGAGGAGCAGGTCGGAGAACAGCGCGTTGCCGACGGCCAGGCGACCGTGCGCGGCCAGGTGCGCGAGACCGGCGTCCGCGAGTGCGGCGAGCACCGCCGTCGCGGTGGCCGCATCCCCCGCGAGCAGGGCACCCGCGTGCAGGGCCGCGACGGCCGCCGCCTCGTCACGGGCACCGGCGAGGCCCGGCCCGGCGACGGCCACTGCGCCGGTCGCGGTGCCGGTCGCGGTGCCGGTCGCGGTGCCGGTCACGGTGCCGGTCGCGGTGCCGGGCACTGCCTCGGCCTGCCGGAGCGCGGCCTCCTGCCACAGCGTCGCGGACGGGGACACGCTCACCGCCCGCCCCCGGCACGACGGCAGCACCGACCACGCCATGCTGTGCAGCGCCCCCGTCGGCACGACGACGAGCGGGCGCCCCGCGATCTCCGGCAACGGCCCGAGCAGCAGCTCGTCGAGGCGGGCGGCCGCGGTCCGCAGCAGCGCCCACACGCCGTCCTGGCGGGCGGTGCGGGCAATCCGGTGCAGCGCGAACGGGATCCGCGCGGCGAGGTCGTCGACCGTCGCCCGCGGCCCGAGACGCCGCAGCGTGACGCGGCCCTCGACGACCGTGAGTGCCAGCAGCTCGCCGTCGAGGTGCAGGAACTCGACCAGCGCCGCGTCACCCAGCGCGAGGTCGCGCGGCCGGACCGGTTCGACCACCGCACCACCGCCGCCACCGACCCGGCGAGTGTGGTCGCGGATCCGGCGTTCGAGTGCCGCCTGCGGTCCGGACGCCGAGTCCGCGCGGGCCAGGGCCCGCAGCTCGGCGAGCATCCCGGCGAGCTCGGCGTCCGCAGGCGGGACGACGGTGCGCAGCCGGCTCGCCCGGCCCCGCTCCGCCCACTCGAACACCGTCGCCGCCCGTCCGCCGTCCAGCGCGGTGCGCAGCCCCAGCTCGACGAGGTCGCGGCGATGGGTGGCGGCGTGGACGCGCAGGTCGGTGGCGCCGAGGGCGGCGCCGTACTCGTCGAGCAGCCGCAGCCCGGTGCGGGCGGCGCGGGTGGCCGCGCCGCGCGCACCCGACGCGCGGTGCCGCAGGGCGGTGGCGTACCAGCCGCGGGCGCGCAGGGTGACCGGCCCGCGGCGGCGGGCCGCCGCGGCCTGCGCCAGGAGCCGGTCGGCCTTCCGGGGCGCGAGCCTGCTCGCGACGATCCGGGCCTCGACGGCGGCACCGGGCCAGCCCGCGCCGTCCAGCGTCGCGACGAGCGCCTCCAGGTCGCGCCCCGACGCCCTCGGGCGGCCGGGCAGCTCCTGCCACGCGCGCAGCTCCGCCAGCCGGGCGAGCGCCGCCCGCTCGGGGCGCCGCTGTCCCCGCAGCTCGCGGCGGGCGTCGCGGGCCTGCGTCAGCGCGGTGGCGGGGTCGCCGTCGAGGAGCGCGGCCTGTGACAGCACGAGCCGCACCTCGGGGACCTTCAACGCCCGGCCCTCCCGACGGTAGGCGGCGACGGCGCGGGCGGCGGCGTCGCGCGCCTCCACCACGAGCCCCACCGAGAGCAGCAGCTCCGCGCGGCACTGGTGGCCGGTACCCAGCTGGGCGCCGTGCGCGCCGATGATCTGCTCGGCGCGGTCGAAGTGGGCGAGTGCGGCGGGCACGTCCCCGCGCGCGGTCTCCATCAGGCCCAGGTTGCTCGCGACGAGCCCGACGGTCAGGGCACGGCCGAGGCGGCGGGCCAGCTCCTCGGCCTCCCGCAGGTCGCGCTCGGCGGCGGGGAAGTCGTGCAGGGCGCTGTGCACGAGCGCCCGGTTGATGAGCGCGCGCTGCACCGCGAGCAGGTCGCCCGCCGCGCGCATCATGCCCAGCGCGATGCCGAGCGCCGCCCGGGCCTCCTCGAAGCGGCCGATGTCGTAGAGCACGATCCCGCGGGTGCCGTGGAAACGGTCGGCCGAGGCCCCGCCGAGCGCGGCGAGCGCGGTGTCGATCTCCCGCAGCGCCGCCCGCGGCCGCCCGGCCTGCAGCACCGCGTAGGCCAGCTTGAGCCGGGCTTCCGCCACCAGCCTCGGCGAGCAGGCGCGCCCGCCGTGGGCGACGGCGCGGCGCAGGTGGCGGGTGGCGTCGGCCACCGTGCCGCAATGCAGGAGCGCGTGGCCCCATGCCCGCTCCGCGACCGATGCCGCGGCGGGGTCCCGGGCCCGGCGGGCCACGGCGAGCGCCGCGCGCGCGAGCGGCAGGCCGCGTTCGGGATCGGTGTCGACGGCGCGCATCGCGGCTTCGGCGAGCGCGATCACCTGCTCGGCCACGGTTCCCCCGGTTCCGGTGCATCAGGCCGCGGCCGCGCCCCTCCGTGTCGATGACCGTGGTTGTTGATGACTGTGGTTGTTGATGACGTGTTGATGCGTGGTTGTGACCGATGACACCGGGCCAGGAGGATATCGACATGCCGGACACCGCCGGAACCCTGCACACGCCGGACCAGCTGGTCGTCGATCTCGGCCACCTACCCGCCGTCCTCGCGACGCTGGAGCGGCTCGGCGTCCGGACGGGCAGGGACGCATCCGGGAGCTCAGCGATCACAGTGATCACCGAGGCCGCCGTCGAGCAGGAGGAGCTGCTCGATCTCGCCCGGATCACCGTCCTCGTCGACGAGGACGGCGACCCCCTCGACCTCGACGACGTGCTCGTCGCGCTACGCCACGCCTTCGCCGCCGAGCGCGGCGGCTTCGTCCCCACCGTCGGCAAGAACCGCTTCGTCGACGGCGTGATCGGCTTCGGCAAGCGGAACACCAAGCCGTTCGACTTCGAGGAGCCGCAGCCGCTGGCGGACGGGGAGCTCCCGCCGCAGATCCCCGGACCGGGGTCCGCGGGCGCCGGGGTGCGGGTCGGGGTCGTCGACACCCCGCTGCGGCCCGCACCGGCCGCCGATCCCCTCGATCACCGCCTCGGCCACGCGCTGTTCGTCGACGGCCTGATCCGGCAGCAGGCGCCCGGCGCCACCGTGGAGCACCGAGGCGCGCTCGACGGCCCGGACGGCCGCGGCGACTCGTGGACCGTCGCCCGCGCGATCGTCGAGCTCGGCCGCAGCGGGATCGACGTCCTCAACCTCTCCCTCGGCTGCTACGCGCCCCCGGACGGCCCGCCGTTGGTCGTCCGCCGCGCGATCGAGCGGGTGCCGCGTGACGTGCTCGTGGTGGCCGCCGCGGGCAACCACGGCCTGTTCGCGAACCTCGCCGCGGCCCGTACCCCGCGATCGGCGATCTGGCCGGGGGCGCTGCCGCCGGTCGTCGCCGTCGGCGCGGTCCGCGACGACGGTACGCGTCCCGAGTGGAGCCCGGACCTGCCGTGGATCACCTGCGCGGCGCCCGGGGTGGGCGTCGCCTCCACCTACCTCGACGGCGACGTGCAGCTCACCGACGGCGTCCAGGCGTTCACGGGTTTCGCCCGCTGGAGCGGCACGTCGTTCGCGGCGGCGGTGGTGAGCGGGGCCGTCGCCGCCCGGACCGTGCCCGGGCAGGTCAGCGCCCACGAGGCGCTCGCGGCCGTCCTCGACGAGGGGACGGTGGCGCGCCGGTTCACCGCGGCGCGATGATGCTGCGGTGCGCGACGACCCGGCCGTGGTGGAGCTCGTGGTGCGCGCCCGCGACGGCGACGCCCACGCCTGGGACGCGATCGTGCAGCGCTACGCCGCGCTCGTCTGGGGGATCTGCCGCCGGTACGGGTTGAGCCGGGCCGACGCCGAGGACGTGGGCGGCGGGGTGTGGCTGCTGCTCGTCGAGTACCTGCCGCGGCTGCGCGAGCCCGCGGCCCTGCCCGGCTGGATCGCGACGACCACCCGGCGGGAGTGCCTGCGGCTGCAGGGCGCCCGGGCCCGGACCGTCCCGGTCGACGCGCCGGATGTGCTCGACGCCCTCGGCCCGCCGGCCCCGTCCGTCGACGAGGCGCTGCTCGCGGAGGAGCGACGGCACGCGCTGCGCACGGCGTTCGCCGAGCTCCAGGAACGCTGCCGGCAGCTGCTCACGCTGCTGTTCGCCGATCCGCCGCCGCCGTACCAGGACATCAGCGCGCAGCTGGGCATACCCGTCGGCGCCATCGGCCCCAACCGGAAGCGGTGCCTGGACCGGCTGCGGCGCAGCCCCGCGCTGGCCCGCCTCGCCCCCGTGGGCGCGCCGTGAGCGGCGGCCGGTCCGGGCCGGGGCCGGACGACGACGCGCTGCTCGCCGAGCTGGGTGAGGCGGTGCGCGCCGGTGCGGACGTGCCGGCCCGCTTCCTCGCCGCGGGCCGGGCGGCGTTCGCCTGGCGGACGGTCGACGTGGAGCTCGCCCGGCTGGTGGCCGAGCCCGCCGGGATGCGCGGCCCCACCCGTCACCTGTCCTTCCGCGCGGGTGCCGCGGGCATCGAGCTCGAGGTCGGTCCGGACGGGTTGCGTGGGCAGCTCGACCCGCCCGGCCCGGGCAGCGTCCGCGTGCAGCGGCGCGGCGGCGAGCCCGGCGCGCCGGTGGCGGCGGACGACATCGGCTGGTTCGTGGCCGGTCGCGTCCCGGCGGGGGAGCTGCGGGTGCACGTGCGGGCGGGCGGCGCGGCCCTCGTGACGGAGTGGTTCAGCCCCTAGCGGAAATCGGTGTATCAGACGGGTCCCGGGCCCCTCCGACAGGTGACACAGCATCACCACAGCATCACCAGGGGGAACCCGATGTCCCGCACCGATGACCGCTATCACGACGCGCTGGCGCAGATCGCCGAGATCGCCCGGGCGGCCTGCGCCGCGCCGGCCGCACAGAGCGTCCCGGCACGCAACGGAACGGCGGTGGCCGACTTCGGCTGCGTCGTCAAGCGCCTGCCCGCCCGGCTCGCGGCGCGCGCAGCGCGGCACGCGATCGAGACCTTTCCGCTCAACGCGCCGTCCGCGGCGGTCCTGGCCGGCGCCAACGCCGGGCCCGTCCCGCTGGCCATCGCGGTCGACACGCAGCGCTGGTGGGGGCCGACGCCGCGGCAGTTCACCGTCAGCTTCCTGGAGAGCACCCCGGCCGACCTGCGCGCCCGCATCGTCTCGCACCTCAACGCCTGGTCGGCCCGCTGTGGCATGTCGTTCGTCGAGACCGGCGGCGTCGGGGAGGTGCGCATCTCCCGCGGCCCCGGTGGCTACTACTCCTACCTGGGCACCGACATCGGCCTCGTCGACCTCGGCGAGCAGACGATGAACCTCGAGGGGTTCACGATGGGCACGCCCGAATCGGAGTACCGCCGGGTCGTCCGCCACGAGGCCGGGCACACCCTCGGCTTCCCGCACGAGCACATGCGCGCCGATCTCGTCGCCCGCATCGACCCGGAACTCGCCTACCCGTACTTCTGGCAGACCCAGGGCTGGGACCAGGCGATGGTGGACGCCCAGGTGCTCACCCCGCTGGACGAGGCGTCGCTGTACGGCACGCCGGTCGACCAGGACTCGATCATGTGCTACCAGCTGCCCGGCAGCATCACCTACGACGGCCAGCCCATCCGGGGCGGGCTCGACATCGACTCCTGGGACTACGACTTCGCCGCCTCGCTCTACCCGCCCGTCGGATACAGCCCGGTCGCGACCCGCGCCCGGGTCGAGGACGCGGTCCCGGCCTGACCGGGGACCACGCGAGAGGCCCCTGGAGCCCGCCGTGACGCTCGACTCCGCGCAGAACACCGCGCAGAACACCGCGCACGTCCACCGTGGGCCCGCCGCCGGTCCGGGGACCCTGTCCCCGGACCGGCTCGCCGGCCCCACGGCACTCGTGCCCGTCCCGTCCGTGCCGCCGTGCCCGGAGCACGCCGCGGCACCGCCGCTGCCCGCGATGATCTCCGATCCGCTCCACCCCGCCGTGCTGCTCGACCTCGCCGCGGCTCCCGCGACGAACTTCAACCTGGTCGACGGCACGGTCTCGATCGCCACGGACGCGCAGATGCCGTTCGTGCTCTACAAGGGCACCAACCGCGACACCTGGTTCTACTCGCCCCGGTGGGGGCGCATCGCCCGCAACCCGGACGGGGAACCGGCGTTCCTGGTGACGAAGAAGGTCCGCAACAACCCCGACGGCTCGAAGACCACCGTCGGCGGCATCCTCAGCTTCATGGTCGAGCTCGTCGTGGAGCTGCCGACCGACGCGGAGCGCGAGCGCTGGACGCAGCTGATCCGCACCCTCTACAACATCTCGCCGGGATCGGGCGCGTTCAGCTTCCAGCCGCTGCGGCTCTCGCCCGGGAAGATGGACATCTCCGGGCTCGACACCTACGCCAAGCCCGGCCAGCAGCTGCGCGGGATCGACGTCGGCGCATCCTCGTCGATCGGGCTCGCCATCGAGCTGACCCCGGACGGTGCCGACCACTTCGCCGCCATGCTCGGCGCCTCACCCGCGCCGTTCCCGCCGCAGGTCGCGATCATGTTCACGTTCCGCTACCAGTACCTGGTCCCGCAGTGCGCGATCCAGGCCACCGGCTTCAAGAAGAAGGCCTACGACTACTTCTCCTGGAACGCCAAGGCCCGGGCCAGCTACTTCGGCCTCGTCGACGGCACGGTCGACTACAGCTCGGTGCGGGCGGACCTGCGCCAGCAGGACGCGCTCGACGTGCACGTCGTCGGGACGCCGCCCGCGGGCGTCGACCTCGGGCGGATGCTCGACTCGATCTTCGACACCTTCGTCCGGACGGAGGTGGGTCAGTGGATCGCGCCCGATCCGCGCCCGGCGCAGGCGTCGGCCCCCGGTGGCTTCTTCGGCGGCGTCTCCGTCGCGATGAAGGACGTGGCCCTCTCCGACTCGGCCCGGTTCGACCGGCGGATCGACTACTCCGGGATCAGCGAGGGCATCCACCAGGTCTCGTTCAACTTCGAGCAGCAGCTCGGCTCCTTCTCCGCGGCGAAGCACCTGTTCGTCGAGGAGGACGACATCAAGCTGCCGTTCCAGGTGTCGATCAGCAACAGCACGCTGGTGAAGCGGGTCGCGGCGGCGGCGAGCTACACGACGACCACCGGCCCGCGGATGGTGCAGTGCGGCGCGGTCGACGGCCGCGACGGGGGCCTGCGGGAGGGGATCATCCAGTACACCTGGCCGAACCGCCCGACGTCCGCGCAGGTCGCGCTCACCGTCGACTTCGACGCGCCGCACGTCGGCTACGTCTTCCACCGCACGCAGCCGGTGTCGGACACGGGTGCGGTGTTCGAGTTCCACCCCGACCAGTTCGTGCAGCGCACCCGGCTGTTCTTCGTGATGGCGGCGCTCGTCACCGACGCCACGTCGAAGGCGCTGTTCAAGTGGGAGTGGACGCCGCCACCGGGCGACGGACCCGCGCGGCCCCCGGTCTCGGGTTACTTCCTGCTCGCCCCCGACCCGGCCGGGCTCGTCGGCAACCTCCCGACCCACGACATCGAGTTCCCGTACCACCCCGACGACTACATCGGCGAGGGCACGCCCCGCGTCCGGTTCGCCCTGCAGGGGCTCACCGGGGAGTGGCGCAACCGCGTCCTGACCGGCTCGATCGCCCTCGGCGAGAACGCCCTCGCCGTCGACTGGGACGGCCTCGTGACCGTCGGGCTCGACACGCTCGCCGTCCCGGCCGCCGTGGCGGGCGCCGGGCTCGGGCCGGCCTACCGCGCGCGCCTCGCGGCGCAGGCGGCGCTGTACGGGGGCTCGTGATGACCGCCCTGCCCGCCCTCGACGCGGCCCCGTCGCCCGCGGCCGTCCCGGCGCCCGTGCCGCACCGGCTCGTCACCACCGTCACGACGGCGGCGGGCTGGGTGACGGCGGTGGCCGTCGAGGGCAGGCGGGTGTACGCCGTGCACTCCGAGCCGGTCCAGGCGCGGTCGACGCTGCTGGTCCTGGACCGGGGGACGCACGGGGTCGTCGCCACCGTCGACCTCGGCTGGGGAGCCTCGTCGATCGTCGTGTCGGGGGAGCGGGCGTACGTGTTCGCGTCCGGGCGGAACTGGAGCGAGCGGTTCGCGCCCCCGGCGGTCGTCGTGGTCGATCGCGCCACCGACACGGTGTACCGGCGGATCGCGGTCGAGGGGGAGTACGGCGGTGTCCTCGGTGCCGCCGACGGGGGCGTCTACGTCCTGACCGGCCTCGGTCTGCGGCTCCTCGACGCGGCCACGGACGAGCTACGTCCGGCGCCCGCCACCGGCGGCGGACTCGTCGGGGTGACCTCGACCCACTTCTACAGCAACTACACGAGCGCGAGCTTCTCGGCCGGGCTGATCGCGTCGGATGTCGTCATCGTCCCCCGGGCGGCCGGGGCGGTGGGAACGTCGATCAACATCCACCCGAACACGTTCGGCGCGGTCGCGGCCACGGCCACGCACGCCTACTTGCAGGTCGGGTTCGCGGTCCGGGTGCTGGACCGGCAGACCCATGTCGAGGTGGCCCGCATCGGCGGGCCCGTCCCGGACTGGTACCCGGACGGGCTCGCGGCCACCGCGGACGGGCGGCGCATCTACGTGGTCGGCGAGGGCGTGCTGTCCCAGATCGACCCGGCGACGAACACGCTCGCCCCCACCGTCGACCTGCCCGAGCTCAGCGGGGAGCTCGCGGTGTCGCCGGACGGCAGCCGGATCTACGCGCCGCTCGCCGGCGGCGCGGGCGGGATGGCCGTCGTCGAGGCCGTGCTGGCGCTGCACTACCGCGACGTGCAGGTCACGGCGGGCAGCGCCCCGGACTGGCTGGTCAGCCGCTACACCGTGGCCTGCACCTACCGCACGCCCAACGGCGACCGCGAGTGCGGCAGCGCCGTCCTCGGCCCCGACGGCGGGGTGGTCGGCGGGCAGGTGTCCGACGAGGGTGGCGCGTTTCCGTCGACCGTCCAGGTGGCGATCACCGTCGACTTCGCGCCAGGCACCGGCCTGCCGGGCTTCGTGCAGCACGTCGACGTGCCCGTCACGGCGACCGGGGCGAGCTACCTGTTCGAGCCCAACCAGGTCCTGCGCCGGACCCTGCTCGTGTTCGACCTGCGACCGACGCCGCTGGAGACGGACTACCTCCTGCTGCGCTGGCGCTATACCGCGGGCGGCGCCGGGGTCGCGAGCGGCCAGAAGACGCTGATCGGCGACGAGCTGCGGCGCACACCCGTCGCGCAGTACGAGATCGTCGTCGTGCCGGACCCGCTCGCCGTCCCGGAGCTGCATCTGGAGATCGCCGGCCGCTACCAGGACGAGCCGCTCGCCCGGTTCTCTGCAGACCTGGGGATCTCGGCCGGGGCCGTCGTGCTCACGGCCCGCCGTGGTGCCGGCGGGTACGAGCTGGTCGCGGGCTGATCCGGCCTGGCGCGGAGGCCGGGCGCCGGTGGAGGCCGGGCCGACCGGTGGAGGCCGGGCCGACCGGTGGAGGCCGGGCCACCGGTGGAGGCCGGGCCACCGGGCCGCGGCCCGCCGGGTGCGCGCGGGTGGTGGCCCCGAGGTGCGGTCGGGCGGTGGAACACATGTGCGAGCGGCGGCCCGGGCC
>JBFWRR010000072.1:0-28545 GCA_050248815.1 Pseudonocardia sp.
TGCGGGGCGTAGCCATTCGTGGCGGGTTTCTTCGAGCAGGGCCACGGCGCGGGCGGCGGCCATGGCGGCCTCGTCCCAGGACCCGGCCAGGAACTCCGCCCGCGACAACCACACATACGACCACACGGCGATGCGCATCGACCCGTGGCGGAGCTGGTTCGCCGCGCTGGCGGCCAGCAGGGTCCGTGCGCGGGGCAGGTCGTCGGCGACGAGCTCCAGCCAGCCCAGCGGCATCTGGATCCGGCTCACGGCGGCGTTCTCCTCGGCGCGGCCGGGGTTCCGGTCGATGAACGTCTCGTAGGAAGCGATGCCGTCGTCGATCCGGCCCGACCAGCCGAGACCCAGCCCGAAGACCGCCTCCGCCTCCACCCGGGTGGGGTCGCCGGGCGGCATCAGGTCGATCGCCCGCCGGGCCCACGTCACGATGTCGTCGCCGCGCAGCCGTCCGACGGAGTGCAGCGCCCAGCGCTGGGCGATGACGGCGGTGATCCGCTGGTCGTCTCCGTCGTCGTCCTGCCGCCAGGCGCTGTTCAGCAGGAGCTCGGCCTCGTCGGGCCTGCCGCGCACGATGGCGAGGTAGCCCAGCGCGGCGTCCCGGTACGGGCCCGGGGCGAAGCCCGCGATCTCGTTGGCGAAGGCGGCGGCTTGGACGAGGTCGCCTGCGCCGATCATGGCGTCGAGTGCGCGCAGGAGGTATTGCTCGCGGTCGTGGGGGGTGGTGGTGAGGTGGGAGGCTTCGATGAGGGTGGTGGCGGCGCCTGCCCAGGCGCCGGTGCGGGCTTGGCGTTCGGCGAAGTCGGACAGTTCGGCTGCGAGGGTGTCGTCGGGTGGGTGGGCGGCGGCGACGCGGTGGCGGAGGCGGGCGCCCTCGCCGGTGACGAGGTGGGCGGCGTGGTGGTGCAGGCGGGCGCGGGTGGCGGGGCCGAGTTGTTCGTAGACGGCGGCTTGGACGAGGGGGTGGGGGAAGGCGATGTCGCGGATGGCGGGTTCGTCGCGGACTTCGAGCAGGCCGGCGAGGACGGCGTCGTCGAGGGCGGCCAGCGGGTCGTCGACGTCGCCGAGGGTCGCCGCGATGCTCAGTGGGACCCGGGCGCCGAGGGCTGAGGCCGCTTCCACCAACCGCCGCGTCCCCGGCGTGGTGGCGTTCAGCCTGCGCTCGACCTGCATCGCGAACGCGCGCGGAGCGGGCAGCTGCGGCTCCCAGGTGCGCCAGCGGTCCGCGGGCATCTCGGCCAGGAGCGCCCGGACGAACAGCGGGTTGCCCTGCGTGTGGGCCTGCAGGCGGCGTGCGGCGCGGGCCGAGAACTCCGGCGCGCCGACCATGGTGGCGAGCCTGCGGATCTCGGGCACCGTCAGCGCGGTCAGGCTCACGGTCCGTCCGGTCGGGGGCTGCGCGAGGCGCAACAGTCCCTCCGGGAGCCGCCCGCTCGCCTCGTCCCGGACCGAGAGCACGGTCAGCACCCGCTCGGACATCAGCCTGCGCGCCGCGAACAGCAGCGCCCGCAGCGAGTCCGTGTCGGCCCAGTGCACGTCCTCGACGACGACGATCACCGGCGCCTTCTGCTCGAGGTCGCCCAGGACGTCGAGCAGGTAGGCGCCGACGCTGGCCGGCTCCTCGGGCGGCAGCACCCGCTCCCGCGTCGCGAGCAGCTGCGTACCGCTGACGCCCGCGCTGCGCAGGAGCTGGTCGATCACCCCGAAGGGGACCAGCGCCTCCCAGCGCTCCCCGCTGGCCCGCAGGATGCGCGCCTCCTCGTCCGTGGCGAGGAAGTGCTCGAGCAGCGCGGTCTTGCCGATGCCCGTCGGGCCTTCCAGGAGCACCGTGCGGGCCTGCCCGGAACGGGTGGCGTCCCGGGTCGCCCGCAGCGCGGCGAGCTCACGTTCGCGGCCGACGAAGTCGGGACGGTCGGCCGCGTCCGTGTGCTCCTCGTGCCACGTCATCGTTGGCGGCCGTTCCTCCTCGAGCGGGTGCCCAGCGTGCCATCACATCGAGCGAACGGGCACCCCGGGCCCCAGCTTTTCATCACGCGGGCCCCAGCACCATCGCCCAGCCAGACGCCGAGCTTGATCGGCGCGAGATCCAGACCCCGTCCGGGGCGATACCCGGTGCGAAGCCGCGGTGCCGGCACATCCACCGCCCGCAGCCTGCCCCGGGTCGTACGATCCGGACGGAGGTGCGGCATGGCTGCGTCGGCGACGTACGGCGTCCACTCCGAGGTGGGACGGCTGCGCAAGGTGCTGGTCTGCGCCCCCGGGATGGCGCATGCCCGGCTCACCCCGTCCAACTGCGACGAGCTGCTCTTCGACGACGTCATCTGGGTGGAGCGCGCCCGCCGCGACCACCGCGACTTCATGACCGCGCTCGCGCGGCGCGGCGTCGAGGTCGTCGAGCTGCACGACCTGCTCACCGAAACCCTCGCCGTACCGGGGGCGAAGCGGTGGCTGCTGGACCGCAAGATCACCGTGAACCAGGTGGGGCTCGGGCTCGTGGCCGAGACCCGGGCCTACCTCGACGGCCTGCCGGAACGCACGCTCGCGGAGTACCTCATCGGCGGGCTCGCGTCCACCGACCTGCCCGACGACTTCCGCCCCGCCTACGTGGCGCTGGCCCGGGAGCACCGGGGCGTGCAGGAGTACCTGATGCCGCCGCTGCCGAACACGCTCTACACCCGCGACACCACGTGCTGGGTCTACGGCGGGCTCACCCTGAACCCGCTGTACTACCCGGCGCGCCACGGCGAGACGCTGCTCATGAAGGCGATCTACGAGTTCCACCCGGACTACGTCGGCTCGCCGGTGTGGTGGGGCGACCCCGAGCGGGTGTGGGGCCTCGCGACGATCGAGGGCGGGGACGTCATGCCGATCGGCAACCGGACCGTCGCCGTCGGGATGAGCGAGCGCACCTCGCGGCAGGCGATCACGCAGTTCGCGGCGGCGCTGTTCGCCCACGGCGCCGCGGACCGGGTGATCGTGGCCGGGATGCCGCGACGGCGGGCCGCGATGCACCTCGACACGGTGTTCACCTTCGCCGACCGCGACGTCGTCACCGCCTACCCGGACATCGTCGACGGCATCCACACCTTCTCCCTGCGCCCCGGCGACCGCACCCCTGTGGACGTCGTGGAGGAGAAGATCTCGTTCGTCGCGACGGTCGCGGACGCGCTGGGCCTGCCGACGCTGCGCGTGGTGCCCACCGGCGGGGACCAGTACGCGAGCGACCGCCAGCAGTGGGACAGCGGCAACAACCTCGTCGCCGTCGAGCCCGGCGTCGTCTTCGCCTACGACCGCAACACCACCACGAACGCGCTGCTGCGCGCGCAGGGCATCGAGGTGATCGAGATCGTCGGGGCCGAGCTGGGTCGTGGCCGCGGCGGTGGGCACTGCATGACGTGCCCAATCATCCGCGACCCGGTCGATGTTTGACACGTTTCGAGACGGTCGGCGACACTCCGACCCGGGGCCGGACGAGGTCGACGGCCGCCGTGCAGGCACGAAGGAGGCGTCGTGTCCTCACCGGTGCTACCCCCGGAGGAGCGCCTGCGTTCCGGCGACCTGATCGCCGAGGTGCTCGCGAAGACGACCGACGTCGGCCCCAACGAGTGTGAATGGCACGGGCTCACCGTCTACCGGTTCACCCGCCCCCAGCCGCCTCAGTGGTCCGAGGTGCACTCGCTGTCGCTGTGCTGTGTCCTGCAGGGGCGCAAGCGCGTGACGGTGGACGGGATCGACCACTTCTACGACCCGTTCCACTACCTCGTGCTGCGCCGCGGGATGCGGTTCGAGGCCGAGATCCTCGAGGCGAGCATCGAGAAGCCGTTCCTGTCGCTCGTGCTGCAGATCGACCCCGCCGTCGTGCGCACGGTCTCGGCGGACATGGCGGAGCGGCGGACGACGACGTTCCACCGCCGCGGCCGGGCCCCCGAGCGGAAGGCCTACGTCTCGCCCATCGAGCAGAACATGCGCGGTGCGGTGCTGCGGTTCATGCAGTCGCTGGCGTCCGGGGCGGACCGGCGCGTTCTCACGCCGATGTACCTGCAGGAGATCACCTACCGGCTGCTGCAGTCCGAGCAGTGCGACCGGCTGCTGCACGCCGCGCTGGCCGAGACGGAGACCAACCCGGTCTCGGCGGTGATCCGCTACGTCCGCGAGCACATGGCCGAGCCGCTCACGGTCGCGGACCTGGCGCACGTGGTCTGCATGAGCCCGTCCGCGCTCACGAACGTCTTCACCGAGGCCACCGGGATGGGCCCGTACCAGTTCGTCAAGCGGATGCGGCTGGACCACGCGTGCGTGCTGCTCGTGCAGGAGGACCTCAACGTCAGCGAGGTCGCGCGCGAGGTCGGGTACGTGAGCCTCTCGCACTTCATCACGGAGTTCCGCCGCTACTTCGGGGTCACACCCCGTGCGTACGCGGAAGCACAACGTGGTGCGGTCGCGCTGCATCTCGACCGGGCCACGAGCACGGGCGACGCCCCCCGCTGATCTCCGGGTGATCGCGTTCGGACCGGTCGCATGCCGCTGACCAGCGGCTTCACCGGTCGGATCCGGTGGGTACGAAATGGGCAACTTTCCGCGTGGATCGGAGTAGTCCCGGCCGTCGGACGCTCCTAGTGTCGCTGGACACACCCGTAGCGCGCACCGGTGGAGGCGGCATGCCACGACTGTTGTTCCTGGTGTCGAGTGCCCGCGAGCTCCCGCTCGCCGACGGATCCCCGCACGTCACCGGGTACTTCGCGGAGGAGGCGCTCACCCCCTACGAGCGGTTCGTCGCCGCGGGCGTCGACGTGGACGTCGCCACCCCCGACGGCCGCCCGCCGTTCGCCGACCCGTACGGCCTGGAGCCGATCTTCCACTACCCGGACGACGACGAGGACTTCCTCGCCTCGATCACCCGCACGTTCGCCCACGACGTCGACGACATCCGGCTCACGCTGCACCACCTCACCGAGCTGGGCCTGATCGGCGCCCGACGGGTGTTCCTGGCCCTGCGGGCCGCGGGCCGCTCCGCGGAGGACGCCCGCGCGGCCGTCGCCACCGCGGCGAAGATCGCCTGGCGCACCGACCGCGACCTCGTCGACGTCCTGGACGCCGAGGGGCTCGGGGCGCCGCTGGACCGGGCCGCGCTCACCGAGGCGGTGGAGTCGGTGATCCGCGACGCACGTGCGGAGTCGGCCCGGGTCGCGCGCGTGCTCGCCGACCTGCCCGGGTTCCGGGAGCCGCTGAACCTGTCGGCGATGACGGACGAGGAGATGGCCGCCTACGACGCCGTCTTCGCCCCCGGCGGGCACGGCCCGATGGTCGATCTCGCCGACAACCCCGACGTCGGGCGGCTCATCGCGGCATTGCACGCGAAACGGGCACCGATCGCGTCGCTGTGCCACGGCCCCGCGTTGCTGCTCTCCGCGCCCGCGAACCTCGACGGCCAGTGGATCTTCGACGGTTACCGGGTCACCTCGTTCACCGACGAGGAGGAGCTGCAGACCCCGCCCGGCAAGCAGGGCATGTCCTGGTTCCTGGAGAGCGCACTGCGCAACGCGGGCGCCGTGTTCGACGACGCCCGCGCCGCGTGGACCTCGCACGTCGTCGTCGACCGCAACGTCATCACCGCGCAGAACCCGGGCTCGGCGCAGGCCGCGGCCGACGCCGTCCTCAAGTCCCTCCAGGTCCTCTAGGAGTCCCGCCCGTGACGAACACCCATCCCGCCGCCGCGGTCGCGGCCGAGTTCTGGACCGCGCTGGCCGATCACGACGTCGCCGCGGCGTTCACGCTCGTCGCCGAGGACGCGGAGGTGCGGATCCCGCCCGCCGGTGTCCTCGGCCGCGCCGCCGACGCCCGCCGCTTCTTCGACGCGACGCTCGCCGCCTTCCCCGACCTGCTGCTCACGGTCGCGCGCTCGTTCACCGGCATCGACGGTACGACGGTCACCGAGCTCAAGCTGGAGGGCACCCAGGCCGGCGACTACTTCGGGGTGGTCAACCAGGAGAAACACCTCGACGTGGACCAGGTCTGGCTGCTGCGAGCCACGGACGGTCGCATCACCGCGATCACCGGCTACTGGTGCCAGAACCAGCTCTACCGGCGGCTCGCGGTCAAGCGCCTCGACCAGATCGCGATCGTCTAGGAGGACCGCCATGTCCGTGACGAACGAGCAGACGAGCACCGCGCAGCGGTCCACCGCGACCGTGACGGAGTTCTTCGACGCCTACCGCCGCCAGGACGTCGAGGCGATGGTCGATCTCTGCACGCCGACCGCGCGGTTCGACTACGTGCCCTTCGAGATGTGGGGCCGCCAGCGCGTGCTGCGGGGCGCCGGCACGGTGGCCACGATCGGCAAGCCGCTGTGGACCGGCCTCATCCGCGCCTTCCCGGACCTGACCAACACGGTCGGCTCGATCGTGGCGGACGAGGAGGGCGACGTCGCGGCCGAGGTCGTGATCTCCGGGACGCAGGCGGGCCCCTGGGGCACGATCGCGGGCCGCGGCCGCGCCTTCGCCGAGCCCCACCTGTTCGTCATGCACGTCGACGCCGACGGCCTGGTCGACTCGATCACCGGTTACTGGGACGGCGCCGGAATCGCCCGCCAGCTCGGGCACCTCGAGGTCGACTGAGAGAGGAATCCGATGACGCTTCTGAAGCGCGAGGAGTGGCAGGGCATCGTTCGCGACGTCGACTGGACCTTCCGCTACGTCGACGACGAGGCGGTGTACCCGGACTGGCAGTCGGGCAGCGGCAAGATCCCGCGCGAGGCCTGGTCGCAGTGGGAGGAGAGCTACAAGGTCACCTACCCCGGGTACGTGGCCACGCAGCGGGAGAAGGAGGGTTCGGCGTACGCGGTGAAGGCGGCGCTGCAGCGCTCGAAGACCTTCGAGCATCTCGACGAGGGCTGGAAGTCCTCGACGAAGATGCATTTCGGCGGCGTGTCGCTGGTGGAGTTCATCGGCCTGCTCGGCGAGCTCAAGATGGCCCGGTTCGGGCTCAGCCCGGCATGGCGCAACATGGCCGTGTTCGGGGCGCTGGACGAGCTGCGGCACGCCCAGATCACCCTGTTCTTCGGCCACGAGTTCGTCGCGAAGGACCCGCAGTACGACTGGTCGCAGAAGGCGTTCCACACCAACGACTGGGTGGCGATCGCGCTGCGCAGCCTGTTCGACGCGATGATCGTCGGCCCGTCGGTGACCGACCTCGCGATCCAGCTGCCGTTCACCTTCGAGACCGGGTTCACGAACCTGCAGTTCGTGGCGCTGTCCTCGGACGCGCTGGAGGCCGGGGACGTCAACTTCGCGAACATGATCTCGTCGATCCAGACCGACGAGGCGCGCCACGCCCAGCAGGGCGGGCCGACGCTGGAGCTCCTGGTCGAGCACGACCCGGTGCGCGCCCAGTGGACGATCGACAAGTTCTTCTGGCTCTCCGCCCGGGCGTTCTCCGCGCTCACCGGGCCGGCGATGGACTACTACACCCCCGTCGAGCACCGCAAGCAGTCCTACCGGGAGTTCATGGAGGAGTGGATCATCGACCAGTTCGTCCGGACGATCGAGGACTACGGCCTGCGCAAGCCCTGGTACTGGGACGAGTTCATGCAGGGCCTCGACATCTGGCACCACTCGCTGCACCTCGGCCTGTGGTTCTGGCGGCCCACGGTGTGGTGGAAGCCCGCCGGCGGGGTGGACGCCGCGTCGCGGGAGTGGCTGCGCGAGAAGTACCCCGACTGGGACACCGTCTACGGCGACAAGTGGGCCGTGATCGCCGAGAACATCAACTCCGGCAACCTGGAGGCCACCCTGCCGGAGACGCTGCCGTGGCTGTGCAGCATGTGCCACCTGCCGGCGTGCAACGCGACCTACGGCCGGGACGGCAAGTGGCGGGTGCGCAACCACTCGCTCAAGCACAACGGCGTCACCTACCACTTCTGCTCCAAGGGCTGCCGCCAGATCTGGTGGGAGGACCGGGACGCGATCAACCACATGACCGTGGTCGAGCGCTTCCTCGCGGGCGAGATCCAGCCCATGGACGTGCCGGGGATCCTCGGCTGGATGGGCCTCACGCCCGACGTCATGGGCGACGACGCGCACGGCTACTCGTGGGCGAAGTCGTTCGCCACCGCGAGCGAGACGGCGGGGGTGAGCTGACGTGGCCGACGCCGAACCCCAGCTCGTCCCCCTGAACGCGATCTTCGCGGACGACTTCGTCGAGGTGCTCGCGCCGGTGCTCAGCACCGACACGATCGCCGAACTGGCCGAGAAGGTGGCCTACCACAGCGAGGGCAAGCGGGTGCGCCGCCGCGACGCCGCCAAGGTCGTCTACTTCGACGACCGCATCCTGCCGCTCCACCTCACCGTGAGCGAGGCGGGCATCGGCCCGCTGGACCACGTCCGCGTCGACTACGAGGACTGACGGTCATGGACAACCCCGTGGGCCCCATCCTGCGCATGTGCGACGAGGTGGAGCTCGTAGCCGCCGCGATCGAGGACGACAACCCCGACCGCGAGATCGAGATCACCGACCGCGGCGCGTACGTCCGCATCCATGCCTCCGACCGGCTGCGGGTCACGGCGGAGTCGCTGAAACGCCATCTCGGCGAGTCCTTCGAGATCCGCTCGCTGGAGGCGATCATGCCGTCGTTCTCGGGCCGGATCTACACCTCCAGCGACGCCGTCGAATGGTCGCTCGGCCCCGCGGGAGGCAGGTCATGACCGACACACCCACCCGCCGCCTGCGCACCTGGAGCGCGTTCGGCGACGTCCGCAAGCGGCCCAGCGAGTACGAGATCGTCTCGCACGCGACGAACTGGACGCTGCGCTCCGGGCGCAAGGCGCCGCTGGAGGGCAACCCGTCCGCGCCGGGCAACCTGTGGATGCTCACCTACCGCGACCGCTCGCCGCTGCAGGCCGACGACTGGGACGGCTTCCGCGATCCCGACGCCCACACCTACCGCACCTACGTCGTCCACCAGGACGAGCAGGAGAACCGCGTCGCGGGCCTGCTGGAGCAGTACTCCGCGGCCGGGGCGGACCGGGCGCTCGGCCCGCGCTGGCGGGCCACCCTGGCCCGGCTGTTCACACCCACCCGCTACCCGGTGCACGGTGCCCAGCAGATCCAGGCCTACATCGCCTACATGGCCCCGTCGTCCTACATCACCGGAGCGGCGACGCTCGCGACCGCGGACCTGCTGCGCCGCGTGACCCTGGTCGCCTACCGCACCCGCGAGCTGCAGCTCGCCGATCAGGACGCGGGGTTCGCGACGGGGGAGCGGGCCGTCTGGGAGGACGGCCCGCAGTGGCAGCCCGCCCGCCGGGCCGTCGAGCTGGCGCTCGTCACCTACGACTGGGCCGAGGCGTTCACCGCGGTGAACCTCGTGCTGCTGCCGACGCTGGACGACGTGCTCCTGCGCCAGCTCGGCGAGCTCGCCCGCGCCCACGACGACGAGCTCACCTGGCTGCTGATGTCGTCGCTCGCGGCGGACGCGGCGCGACGGGCCCGGTGGAGCGCCGCGCTGGCCCGCTACGCCCTGGCCGCGCGGCCGGGGAACGCGGACGTCCTGCGGAAGTGGCTCGACCGGTGGTCGCCGCGCGCCGACGCGGCGGCCCGCGGGCTGGCCGAGCTGATGGAGACCCTCCCCGAGCACGGCCCTCCCGCGTCGCAGGTGGCCGACGAGGCGGCCGCGGCCCGCCGCGACCTGCTCGCGGCGGCGGGCCTGGACACCGTGGCCGCCTGAGCAGGCCCGATCGAGAGGAGACGGCACCCACCGTGGCCACCGCGAACGACGCGTCCCCCACCACCCACAGGTGGACCGACGTCTACGACGCCGACGAGCTCTGGGAGGACGACATGGCGGGCGTGACCGTGCGCGACACGCCCGTCCTGCTGCTGAACTCCGGAGGGGATCTCCGGGCCTACCACAACCGCTGCCCCCACCAGGCCTGGCCGCTCGAGGACGGCGACTTCACCGACGGGGTGCTCACGTGCTCGAACCACCTGTGGGAGTTCGACGCGCGGTCGGGCCGGGGGATCAACCCCGACGACTGCGCCCTGACCGCCTATCCGGTGAAGGTCGAGAACGGCCGGATCTGGGTCGCGGTGCCGTGATGGCGTCCCGGGCCTCCCCCGCCTCCGCCGCGTCCGGGGACGCCGTCGTGCGCGGCCGCAGCAGCCAGGCCCGCGTCGCGCAGCCCGAGGCGCGGCGCGTACTGGAGCGGGTGCGGGGCATGCCCGCCGACGCCGCTCTGCACGCGTTGCGCTTCGCCGCGGGCACCGTGTGCGCGCCCGTCGCGCGGGTGGTGCAGCAGGCCACCGCCGAAGCCGAGCGCGTGCACGGGCTCGGGCCCGAGGCGCTCGTGGTCGCGGCGTTCGAGGTCGGCGAGGGCGAACCGGTCGTGCGGGTGCGCCGCCAGGCACACGGCAAGGCCGACTGGATCACGACCCGCACCACGGCACTGACCGTGGAGTTGCGGCCCATCACCGGGGGGAGCACCGGAAGGAGCACAGCGCCGTGACCACAGCGACCACAGCGACCACAGCGACCACAGCGACCACAGCGACCACAGCGACCACAGCGACGGCGGACCGGGTTCGCGAGGCCCTGACCGAGGTCCTGGACCCGGATCTCGGGATCAACGTCGTGGACATGGGGTTCGTCCGCGACGTCCGGATCGACGGGGACACGGCCCGGCTCACGATGACGCTCACGTCCCCCGCCTGCCCGCTGACCAAGATCATGGAGGACCAGATCCGGGCGGCGCTCGTCGGGTCGGGCCTCGTGGGTGCCTACACGGTCGACTGGCAGTTCTCGCCGCCCTGGCACCCCCGCGACATCAGCGCGGACGGGCGCGAGCAACTCGTCGCGATCGGCTTCACGCCCTGAGCGCTTCCGGCGGCTAGCCTCCCGCTGGGAGGTGGAGAGGTGCGCTGGATCGGTCGCGGCCTGCTCCTGCGCCGCGACCGGCTCCTGCCCGACGCCCTGGCCGGCGCGACGCTCGCGGCGCTCGCGGTGCCCGAGGTGCTGGGGTACGCGCGGATCGCGGGCATGCCGGTCGAGACCGGGCTCTACACCCTGCTCGCGCCTGCCGTCGTGTTCGCGGTGCTCGGCGCCTCGCGCTACCTCGTCGTCGGTGCGGACTCGGCGACCGCGGCCATGCTCGCCGCGGGCCTCGCCACGGTCGCCGTGGCCGGCACCGACCGTTACGTCGCGCTGGCGGCGACGACGGCGCTGGTCGTGGCGGTCCTTCTGCTGGTTGCACGCGCGCTGCGGCTGGGGGTGCTCGCGGACTTCCTGTCCCGCAGCGTGCTCGTCGGCTTCCTGACGGGGGTGGGCGTCCAGGTCGCGGTGAGCCAGCTCGCCGACGTCACGGGCGTGCTGGTCACCACGCACGACGTGCCCGCCCGGCTGGTGGAGATCGTCCGCGGGCTCCCGGACGCCGACGGCACCGCCGTCGCGATCGCCGCGGGGGTGGTCGTCGTGGTCGTGGGGCTGCGGCTGATCGACCGCCGCATCCCGGGGGCCCTGATCGCCGTCGTTGCCGCCATCGCGGTGTCCGCGGCGTTCGACCTCGACACCGCTCTCGTGGGGCCGGTCCCGTCGGGGCTGCCGCGGCCCACGCTGCCGGGGGCGGGCCTCGAGGACCTGCGCACGGTGCTGCCGCTGGCCCTGTCGATGCTGGTCGTGATCCTCGCGCAGAGCGCGGCCACCGCCCGCGCCTACGCCGCCCGCCACGACGAGCGCGCCGACACCGACCAGGACGTCGTCGGCCTCGCGGGCGCGAACCTCGCCAGCGCCCTCACCGGCACGTTCGTCGTCAACGGCAGTCCCACGAAGACCCAGATCGTGGACTCCGCGGGCGGGCGCAGCCAACTCGCGCAGCTCAGTGCGGCGGTCGTCGCCCTGGTCGTGGTGCTGGCGGCGACGATGTGGCTCGCGCTGCTCCCGCTGGCCGCGCTCGCCGCGGTCGTGCTCCTCATCGGCGTCGAGCTGGTCGACGCCGCCGGGCTGCGCAGGCTCTGGGCCGTGCGCCGCTCGGAGTGGGTGCTCGCGCTGGTCACGGCACTGGCGGTGATCCTGTTCGGGGTCCAGACCGGCATGGCCATGGCCGTCGCCCTGTCCATCGCGGACCACCTGCGCCACAGCTACCACCCGCACAGCAGCGTGCTGCGCAAGTCCCCGGCCGGGCACTGGCACTCCGAACCGGTGGCGCCCGGGCTCCGGACGGTCGACGGGCTGATCGTCTACCGGTTCGGCAGCGGGCTGTACTTCGCCAACGCCTCCCGCTTCGCCGCGGACGTCGCCCTGCTCATCAACGGCGGCCCGCCGGTGCGCTGGTTCTGCCTGGACGCCGCCGCGATCGGTGACGTCGACTACAGCGCGGGTGAGGTGCTGGACCGCGTCCGGGAACGCCTGGAGCGCCGCGAGATCCGGCTCGTCCTGTCCAGCGTGGTCCCCGCCGTGCGCGACCAGCTGGAACGGTACGGGTTCGTCGACCGGCTGGGGGCGGACCGGCTCTTCGACACCTCCGGCGAGGTGCTGGAGGCCTACGAGGCCCGGGCCTGAACCCGCTCCCGCGCCAGCAGCGCCGTGGCCAGCAGCGCGGCCACCGCCCCGCCCGCGACGACCAGCACCATCGGCAGCGCCGTCGCATCACCGCCGAGCGCGAGCAGCGGGGTGACGAGGACGCCGCCCGCGAACATCAGCGCCCCCAGCACCGCCGACGCCGAGCCCGCGGCCGGGGCGCGCTCCACGCCGAGCACGGTGGCGTTGGACGACACCAGGCCGCGGCTCGCGACGACGAGGAACAGCGGCACGAGCACGGCGACCAGGCCCAGCCCGGCGAGGACCGCCCCGACCAGCGCGAGCGCCGCCACCGTCGAGGCGCCGAGCCCGGCCACGAGCAGGCGGCGTACCGGGTAGCGGCGCACGAGTCGTGCGTTGAGCAGGCCCAGCGCGATCATCCCGGCGGCGTTGGCGGCGAAGACGAGGCTGAACCGGGTGGCCGAGAGGCCGTAGATGTTCTGCAGGGCGAACGACGAGCCGGAGATGTAGCCGAAGAGCGAGGCGTAGGCGAAGGCGACGGTCAGCGCGTAGCCGGCGAACACCCGGTCGCGGAGCAGGTCGACGAACGCCCGTCCGGTACGGCGCAGCCCGCCCCGCCGCCTGCGGTCCGGGGGCAGGGTCTCCGGGATCGCCCGCCAGGTGGCCGCGGCGAGCACCAGGCTGGTCGCGGCGAGCAGCCAGAACATCGGCCGCCAGCTGTCCGTCACGGCCAGCAGGGCGCCGCCCAGCACGGGCGCGGCGATGGGTGCCACGCTCGACACGGTCATGAACAGCGAGAACAGCCGGGCCGCCTCGACCCCGCTCGCGATGTCCGCGGCGACGGCCCGGGCCAGCACGATCCCACCCCCACCCGCCGCGCCCTGCAGGAAGCGCCACACCGCGAGCCAGCCCGCCGACGGAGCGAGCGCGCAGAGCACCGAGGCGAGCGCGCACACGAGCGTCGAACCGATGAGCAGGCTCCGCCGTCCCCGGGCGTCGGACAGCGGGCCGAGCACCAGCTGGCCCACCACGAGCCCGATGACGTCCGCGGTCAGCGTGAGCTGGACGGCCGCCTGACTCGCGCCGAGGTCGTCGGCGAGATGGGGGAAGGCGGGCAGGTACAGGTCCATCGACAGCGGGCCGAACGCCGTGAACCCGCCGAGCAGCAGTGTGAGCACGGCGAGGCGGCGTCCGGTGACGGGGTGCGGCGCGGTCATGGCGTCGAGTGTCGGGCGCTACCTTCAATCTCACCAACACAGAGTTTCGAGCCCAACAATCGAGGATCGCGATGGATGTCCGCCAGCTCGAGTACGTCGTCGCCGTGGCCGAGGAGCTCAACTTCACGAGGGCCGCGGCCCGCTGTCACGTGGCGCAGAGCGCGCTGAGCTACCAGGTCGCGCGGCTGGAACGCGAGCACGGCGTCACGCTCTTCGAGCGCACGAGCCGCTCGGTGCGCCTCGCCCCGGCAGGTGAGCTGCTGCTCCCACGCGCCCGCGCCGTCCTCGCCGAGATCGAGGCCGCCCGCGCCGAGCTCGCCGAGCTGGCCGGGGTGGTCACCGGGCGGCTGCGGATCGGCATGATCGGCAGCACCGGGCTGGCCGCGCCCGTGGTGGAGCGCGCGCTCGCCGCCTTCCACCACCGCCGTCCGGGCGTGGAGATCGCCATCCGGGACACGGGCAGCAGGCACATGGCCGGGCTGGTGCGCGACGGCGAGATGGACGTCGCTTTCGTCGGGCTGCATCCCGGGCAGCTCCCGGCCGACCTGGCCCACCGCGTGCTCGCCGACGAACCCCTCGTCCTCGCCGTGCCCCCCGGGTATCCCGGCACGGGGCTCGCCGACCTGGCGGCCCGCAGCGCGTTCGTCGAGATGCGTGCGGAGTCCGGGCTGCGCCACCAGGTGGACGCCGTGTTCGCGCGCGCGGGCCTCACCCGCCGGATCGCGTTCGAGCTCGCCACCTCCGAAGCGGTGGTCCGGTTCGTCGCGCACGGCTTCGGCCCGGCGGTGGTGCCGCGTTCGGCCGTCGACGCGCGCCCCGGCGACGTCGGCACCCTCGACCTCGCCGATCCAGACGCTCGGCACCCGATCGTCCTCGTCCACCGCAGCCCGGCCCCGGCCGCGCCCAGCGCGCGGGCCTTCCTCGCCCTGCTCGCCGAGTTCGAGGCCCGGGCAGAGGGCAGGGCGGGGG
This sequence comes from Pseudonocardia sp., assembly GCA_050248815.1. Lineage (GTDB taxonomy): Bacteria > Actinomycetota > Actinomycetes > Mycobacteriales > Pseudonocardiaceae > Pseudonocardia. The sequence continues at coordinate 14,707 of JBFWRR010000072.1, forward strand.
GCAGGGCGGGGGTCACGGCAGGGGTCACGGCACCCAGGTCGTGAGGTCGCGCCAGGTCAGGCGCCTGCGAGCGGCCATGGGGGCCGGGGCGCCGGGCGCCGGGTGGCCCAGGCAGACGACCAGCTCGGGCACCCAGCCGGTGGGCAGTCGCAGGACCACCGCCACCGCGGCGCGGCTGAACGACGTGACGGGCCCGGCGCCGACGCCGATCGCGTGGGCGGCGAGCAGCAGGGTGGCCGCCGCGGTGCCGACGTCGACGTGCAGGCCCGGGGCGTCCGGCGAGAACCCGAACTCGGCGGCCCGCGGGCGGTCCGTGCAGATCGCGATCGCGGCGACCGGGCGCTGCAGCATCCCCGGCGAGACCATCCGCAGCAGCCGCAGCGTGGTGGGGTCGTCGGTCGCGACGAAGCGCTGGAGGTGGCGGTTGCCCGCCGTCGGGGCCCAGCGGCCCGCGTCCAGGATCGTCTCCAGTTGCTCGCGGTGGAGCGGTTCGGTGGTCATCGCGCGGACCACCCGGCGGCTGCGGATGGCGGCGAGTACCGCCTCCCCGTCCGTCATCGCGGGTCCTGCGACGCGCGTTGCTCGAAATGCGTGGCGAGGTGCGTGGCGAGGGCGCGGCACAGCTCGTCCAGGCGCGCGACGTACTCCGCACGGCCGTCCCGGGGCACCGCCAGCTCCGGTACGGCGTCGAGCGGTCCCGCCACGAAGGCCGCGGTGGGCGTCGACGCCCGGGGCCCGATCATCGCGCCGAGCCTACGGGCCGCGGTCAGCAGCCGCAGCGGCCCGTACTCGGCCGCCTCGTCGACCTGGGTGCGCGCCGAGGTGACGAGGTAGGCGAGCAGCTCGAGCGCCTCGTCCTCGCCGAGCACCGGGCGCACGGGGGAGTCGTCGGGCATGAGCTTCTCCTCTCCGGAGCCGATCATGCCGCCGCCGCCCGTCCCCGGCCATCCGCCATCCGCTCGCCGCGGGGCCCACCGACTCACCCCGTACGACCCGGCGGGCGTGATATTCGCCGCGGGGCCGGAGCGGGCCCTTCGCCCCTGGGGCCCCGGCCGGGCCGCGCCGATCATCGAGCCGTGGGCGCGCAGACGATGACCCCGACGGGGCGGACCGGCGACGACGGGACCTTCCTGCGCGCCCTTCCGGCGCAGGTGCGCGCGGACTGGGAGTCGCTCGCCGTCCCGACCCCCGTCCCGGCGCCGTTCGACCCGGAGCTCGCCGCCGACCTGCCCGAACCGGTGCGGCGCTGGCTTGGCCGGGCCGTCGGGCCCGGGACGGCGCTGCGGTCCGCGGTCGAGCTGCGGATGCAGGGCGAGATCAGGCTCGGCGCGTGGCGGCCGTTCACGGCCGTGCAGCGGATGAATGCCGAGGGGTTCGTCTGGACGGCCCGCCTGCGGGTCGCCGGGCTGCCGGTGGCCGGGTTCGACCGTTACACGCGTGGCCGCGGCGAGATGCGCTGGCGCATGCTGCGACTCGTGCCCCTGTTGTCGGCGGCGAACGCGGACGTCACCCGCAGCGCCGCCGGGCGGCTGGCGGCCGAGTTGCTCGTCGTGGCCCCGGCGACCGCCCTGCGACCCGACGTCGTCTGGCGACCGGCGGCCGGGGACCACGCGACGGCGCTCGTCCCCGCGGGCGGGTGGGTCCACGAGGTGACGGTCCGGGTCGCCCCGTCCGGTGCCCTCATCGGGATCGAGATGGACCGCTACGGCGATCCCGGCGACGGCTTCGGCGTCCATCGCTTCGGGGCCGTCCTGGACGGTGTCCTGCGCGCCGGCGGGTTCGAGATCCCGCGCCGGGTCGTCGCGGGCTGGCATCCCGGCACCGACCGGTGGGCCGACGGCGAGTTCATCCGCTACACGGTGGAGACGGCGACCTACCGCTGAGTCGGGACGGTGCGACCGCTTCCCGTTCCGAGCGCCTGCTACACCGATCGGGTGTGACACAGACCTCGAGGCAACCCGTATCCGGGCCGGTTGTCGCTCGTTGAGCAGGCTGCGGCGCGTGCGCCGCCCGGATCGCGGTGCCCGGATCACCCGCCCGCGCAGGGCATGTCCCCCGGTCGGCGGCCAACCTCGGGTGTTCCGGCCAACAGGCATCGTCGCGCGTCCGCCGCCCCGCCCGGCCGCTCGGCGCACCGGGCTCGTCCCGCTGCGGCTCGACGGCTCGTCCGCTGTGGGCACTCCCGCCGCGCGGACCTCGCAGGTAGCTTCCCGGTTGTCGGCATGTGGATCACCGTGGGGCACGGCGGACGATGTCGCGATCATTACTCCGAATGCCAGATCGGCGTGGATGTCGGGCGCGGGTTCTCCGGAAAACCCCCGACTAGCCCATCCGGACCTGCGATCGGACCGGCTCCGACTGGACGGGTGAACCGCGCAGGACGGTGAAACGTGGCTTCGTGAACGCTCGATGTTCCCGACGTGCGGACGCCGAAGTCGGCGCCGTGACGGAAACAGTGAAGGAGCCACCCCGATGAGCTGTAAGAAGTCTTTCAAGCACGCCGTTCCGGCCAAGTGCGGCCGCCGTCGCGGCCACCGCGACGACTCCTCGAGCGCGAGCTGCGCGGCGCGCCGTCGTCGTCGTCACCACCACAAGCCGAGCAACAGCTGCCGGCCGAAGCCGAAGCACTGCCGCTGATCGGCGTCCTGGCGCTGATCCCGCCCGGCTCCCTCCGGGCGGGATCACGCTCCCCCTCAGGTGTCGCTGATGTCCGATAGCAGCACGTCGGATCAGGTCCGAACCGCTCCCGACGACGAGGACTCGAGCAACCTCGTCGAGGCGGCTCCCTCCCTCGGCGTCAAGGACATTTTCCGCAGGTTCTGGCCCGAGACGAAGGGGCTGCGCTTCCGGCTCGCTCTGAGCCTCGTTCTCGTCGCTCTCGGGCCGGCCCTCGACACGGCGTCGATCTACCTGTTCAAGGTGCTGGTCGACGACGTCTTCACACCTCAGGATTTCTCCCTCTTCCCGTGGATCGCCGCGATTTACCTCGCGATCACGGTCGTCGAAGGTGTCATCTCCTTCATCGACGGCTATCTCACGACGTGGATCGGCGAGAAGTTCCTTCTCCGGCTGCGTACCAAGCTCTTCGCCCATCTCCACCGGCTGTCTCTGGGATTCTTCGAGCGCCGCCAGCTCGGCGACGTGCTCTCCCGCCTGACCGGTGACATCGCCGCGATCGAGGGCCTCGTCCTCTCCGGCGTCGGCGAGCTGATCTCGCACGGCCTGAAGATCATCTTCTTCGGCGGGATGCTGTTCTGGCTGAACTGGAAGCTCGCGCTCCTGTCCCTCGTCGCGGCGCCGCTGTTCGCCCTCACCTCGCGCTACTTCAGCCGCCGCATCAAGAAGGCCTCGCGGGAGAAGCGCCGCCGGGCCGGCGCCATCTCCGCGGTCGCGGAGGAGAGTCTCGGCAACGTCGCCCTCGTGCAGGCCTACGACCGCGCCGACGACGAGGTGGAACGCTTCCACAAGGAGAACCTCGGCAGCTTCCGGGCGCAGATGGTCGCCACCCGGCTGCAGTCCCTGTTCGGCCCGATCATCGACATCTTCGAGGTCGGCGGCGTGCTGCTGGTCATGGGCTTCGCCGTCGCGGAGCTGGCCGCGGGCCGGCTCACCCTCGGCGGCCTGCTGGTCTTCGTCGCCTACCTGACCCAGCTCTACGCCCCGGTCCGCGGGCTCGGCGAGCTGTACAACTCGATCTACGCCGCGAGCGCGAGCGCCGAGCGCATCATCGAGCTGCTCGACGAGCGCCCGCTGGTCGACGACCCGGAGCAGCCGGTCCCCCTGGACCGCGCGCGCGGCGCCCTCACCGTGGAGCAGGTCGACTTCGGCTATCCCGGCACCCAGAAGCAGGCGCTGACGGACGTGAGCTTCGCCGTCGCGCCGGGCCAGCGGATCGCCGTCGTCGGCGCCAGCGGTGCGGGGAAGTCGAGCCTCGCGAAGCTCCTGCTGCGGACCTACGACCCCGACGTCGGCGCGATCCGGCTGGACGGGATCGACCTGCGCCATCTCGGGCTCTCCGACCTGCGCCGCAACGTCACCGCCGTACTGCAGGAGACGCTCGTCTTCGACGGCACGGTGCGCGAGAACATCCTGTGGGGCCGGCCGGACGCGACCGAGGAGGACGTGGTCGCCGCCGCGAAGGCGGCCGATGCGCACGAGTACATCTGCTCGCTGCCCGAGGGCTACGACACCCGGGTCGGCCAGCGCGGCCGCATGCTCTCCGGCGGCCAGCGCCAGCGACTGGCGATCGCCCGGGCGATGATCCGCGACGCGCCGGTCCTGCTGCTCGACGAACCCACCACCGGCCTGGACGCGGCATCCACCCAGCGGGTCCTGGAGCCGCTGCGCCGGCTCATGGCGGGCCGGACGACGGTGATCATCTCGCACAACCTGCTCACGGTCACCGACGCGGACAAGATCGTCTATCTCGACGACGGGCGGGTCACGGGCCTCGGCACGCACGAGGAGCTCCTGGTCGGCCACGCCGGCTACGCGGAGCTCTACCGCCTGCACCAGGAGGCCGACGCGGACGGCGTCGCCGAGGCGGTTCCCGCCGGGGACGGCGAGCACCGCGACCGGTCCGAGGTCGCGGCCACCGCCGTCGTGCCCCTGCGGCCCGCGCCGCGCCCGCTCCCGCGCCGTACCGCCGCCGTGCCGGTGCCGGTGCCGCACCCGCGCCGGGCGGGCACGCGGCCGGCGCCCGCCGCGGCGGCCCATCCCGCCGCGGACCCCGCCGACCGCAGGCGTCGTCCCGCACCGAGCCGCCCCGTGCCGGTGAACGGCCACGCGGCGGCCGGGCGACCGCCGAGCGGGCAGGGCGCGGGCACGGGCCCGGTGCCGGAGGCCCGCATGGTGAACGGCGGCCAGATCGTCGACGCCCACCTGCCCGGCACCGCCTTCCGGGTCGGACCCGGCGAGCCGGCGCCGAACGGGCACCCGGTGACCAACGGCCGTCCGGTGACCAACGGGCACCCGGTGACCGACGGGCACCCGGCGGCCAACGGGCACCCCGCGACGAACGGGCACCCGGCGACGAACGGGCACCCGGTCACCAACGGGCACCCGGCGGCCAACGGGCGTCGCGGGACCGCCGAGAACCTCGTGACGGAGGCGCTCCCGGCGATCCCGGCGGTGCCGCGGGCCCGCCACTCCCGGCCCGTCCCCGCGGAGGCCGGGCCGCCGCGCCGCACGTCGGGCGGGGGCCGCCACAGTGCGCCCGACGACGGCGGCCACGACGATGCCCAGAACACGCAGCTGCTCCCGGTCAGCCGGCCCACGCCGGGCCGGCACCGGCCGCCGACCGGGCCGGTCCCGCGCCGGCGCCGGCACGCCCCGGACGACGACGTGATCGCCCACACGATCACGCAGGCCATCCCCGTGGTCCGGGCCGGCGCCCGTAGCCGCTCGGAATCCGCTCCCCGGTCACTGTTGAGGGATCACGCATGACGCTCGCTCCACCCGCCCCGCCGCCGAGCCCGCTCGTCGCCCCGCCCGCTCCCGCCCCGCAGATCGCGGCCGACGAGCCGCCGGTGCTGGCGCCGGGTGCGGAGATCGTGCCGGGCTACACCGTCGTCGAGCACCTGCGCCGCGGCCGCGAGGTCGACAGCTACGACGCCTGGAGCGTGCTGCGGCACAGCCGGTGCGTGGTGAAGGCCATCCGTCCCGACCTGCTCGGTGAGCGCCACTCGGTGGCGCTGCTGCGCCGCGAGGGGCGCCTGCTCCTCTCGCTCGCGCACCCGCACCTGGTGCGTGCCTACGAGCTCGTCCGGGGCGACACCACCCGTCCGGACGCGCTGGTCCTCGAGGTGCTTTCCGGTGCCACGCTGGCCTACCTGATGGAGGAGTTCGGCAGGCTCCCGACGGCCGACGTCGGCCACGTCGGCCGGCACCTGTGCTCGGCGCTGCACTACCTGCACGCGTCCGGCTACGTGCACCTGGACGTCAAGCCCAGCAACGTGATCGCCGACGAGGGTCGGGCCAAGCTGATCGACCTGGGGCTGGCCCGCCGCCCCGGGCCGTGCCCGGCCGGACTGGGGACGCGGCTCTACATGGCTCCGGAGCAGGCCGTCGGCGGGGAGGTGGGCCCGCCCGCGGACGTGTGGGGGGTCGGCCTGCTGCTCTACGAGGCGGCCACCGGGCACCACCCGTTCCTGCCCGACGACGCTGCCGACGCTGCCGACGCTGCCGAGCCGTCCGACTCCGAGGCGGACGACCGCCTGCCCCCGCTGCAGCTGTCGCGACGGGCGCCCAGGGTGCGGGCCCGGCGGCGGCTCCCGCGCCCGGTCGCCGAGGTGATCGACGCCTGCCTGGAACCGGATCCGGCGCGGCGGCCGTCCCTTCCCGAGCTCGACGCGGCGGTGTCGCTGCTCGTCCCCGAGGAGGAGTGAGCCGGGCGCGGGTCAGGCACCCAGCGCGAGCACCCCGGCCGCCACGAGCAGCACGACCTTCCCGGCCTCGGCCGCGACGTAGATCAGATGCTCCCGGGACCGCGGGACGTTCTCCCCGGCGAGGACCCGGTCCGAGCGCCGGTTCAACCGCGGGCGCAGCACGCCCAGCTGCGCCGCCAGCAGCACCGCGAGCGCACCGACGGCGACGCGCAGGGCGGGCACCGCGACCGCGGCGCCGACCAGCACGAGTGCGAACACGATCTCGACCCGGTTCAGCGCGCGGAACACGATCCGCCCGATGCCGAGCCCGATCCGCACGGTGACGTCCGGTGCGCGGAACTTGAGCGGCGCCTCCAGGAACGAGATGGCGAGCACCATCCCGAGCCAGACGAACGCCACGGCCGCGGCGATCGCCGCTGCGAGCTGCATGGCGCCATCATGGCCTCGGCGGTGGTTCCTCGACGAGGCACGGAGGCACGCTCGTGAAGTATGTCGTTTTCTACGATCTCGCCGAGAACGCCCGAGAGTTGGCGATGAAGCACTTCCCCGCCCATCGCACCCGGCTCGACGAGTTCCTCGACCGCGGCCTGCTGCTGCAGGTCGGGACGTTCACCGACGAGCCGATGGGGGCGATGGCCGTCTTCGCCACGCGGGAGGCGGCGGAGGAGTTCATGGCAGGGGACCCGTTCCTGGCGCACGGCGTGGTGGGCCGGCGCCAGGTCCGGGAGTGGGACGCCTGAGGCGGTGATCCGGGGTCCCGCCGCGTGGCGGGACCCCGGCCGTGCTCAGCTCCCGGCTGCCGCCTCCTTCTGGGCCTGGGCGCGGGCCCGGGCCAGGTGCTCCTCCGGCGTGGAGATGTCGTCGACGTAGGTGAACAGCGGTGTCGTACCCCGCAGCATCACGAACGTCAGCACGCCGAAGCAGAACGGCAGCGTCATCGCCGGCATGCCCCACGGGCCGAGGAACGACCCGATCGCCCCGAACAGCAGCGCGGTGTAGGCCGCGCACGCCACTCCGAGTAGCGCCGAACGCCAGGTCAGGACGTAGAACACCCCGGCGATCGCGAGGCAGGCGTCGTAGGAGTTGAACCCCCACAGCCCGTTGTAGATGGCCACGCCGCTGGCGCCGAGCCCGACGCCGACGGCGGTGCCGACGATGACACCGATCAGCGCGAAGCCCGCCGCGATCCGCGAGCAGATCGCGATGCCGATCAGTATCAAGACCCCGCCGAGGATCGAGTTGACGAAGAACAGCTGGCCGATGCCACGGAACACGGCGTTGAGCCAGCCGTCCAGGCTCGATGTCACGGCGGCCGTCGCGTGCTCCCGCAGGACGGTGGACACCTGGGGTCCGTCCACCGCGGGTGTGAGCGGCGAGATGCCGTCACCGAGCCGACCCCGCAGCATGTGCAACCCGGTGATCATGAAGATCAGCACCGAGAAGTTGAACGCCAGCGTGAAGGGCGGGACCCCCCACGCCTTGGCGAACAACGCCCCGAGCGCGGCCATCGCGATCGACGACCCCGCGCTCACGATGACGATCCACGTCGTGGCCAGCCCGTCCCACTTCGGTGCGAGGAACGTCGCCAGGGCCAACCCGCAGAGCACCCCGTTGAAGCCGAAGATCCCGGCGTGGATCGCGCCCCGGTCGAAGCGCAACAGCAGTGCCACGAGCGTCGACACGACGACACCGAGCGTGCCGCCGAACCCGAGCCACGGATCGAACAGCCACGCCGCGACCAGGACGAACAACCCGGTGAACGGGTTGTTCATGAACATGACCTGCCCGACGCCACGCAGGCAGTACTCCACGAACGCCACCGGAGGCGCGTGCAGCACCCGTTCCTGCAGCGCGGGCGCGGTGCCGTCGACCCAGCTCCGGGCGCTGGGCCGGGCACCGGCCTCCGCCACCACGGCCACCCTCCTAGGCACGCGCCACGGGCACGCCCTGGCCCGGGTCGATCTGCTGCGGGCCGTTCGCGCTGGGCCGGACGTCGATGTCGAAGATCGCCGTCGGGATGTAGACCGTCGAGCAGGAGTTCGGGATGTCGACGACGCCGGAGAGGCGGCCCTCGATCGGTGCGGCGCCCAGGATCATGTAGGCCTGGATGTCGCTGTAGCCGAACTTCTGCAGGTAGTCGATCGCGTGCAGGCAGGCGCGCTGGTAGGACAGGTGCGAGTCCAGGTAGCGCTGCTCGCCGTCGAGCGTCACCGACGTGCCGGAGAATGCGAGCCACTGGTCGTAGCGCGGGTCCACGTTGCCGGGCATGAAGATCGCGTTCTCGCTGACGCCGTAGGTGGCCATGCCGCCCTTGATCACGTCGACGTGCAGGTCCATGAACCCGCCCATCTCGATCGCGCCGCAGAACGTGATCTCGCCGTCGCCCTGGGAGAAGTGCAGGTCGCCCATGGACAGGTTCGCGCCGTCGACGAACACCGGGTAGAAGATCCGCGAGCCCTTGGTGAGGTTCTTGATGTCCTGGTTGCCGCCGTTCTCGCGCGGCGGGGCGGTGCGGGCGGCCTCGCCGGCCACGCGGTCGATCTCGGACTCGGGCAGGTGGCCGAGGATCACCGAGTCCGGGTTGGGCGGCAGCGCCAGCGGCGGAACACGGTTCGGGTCGGTGTCGATGAGCGCCTGCTCGCGGGCGTTCCACTTGGCCAGCAGCGCGTGCGAGGGCGCGGTGCCCATGAGGCCGGGGTGGATGATGCCGGTGAACGAGACGCCGGGCACGTGGCGCGAGGTGGCGGTCTGGCCCGAGAAGTCCCAGATCACCTTGTAGGCGTCGGGGAACTGCTCGGTGAGGAAGCCGCCGCCGTTGCGGGTGGCGAACACACCGGTGTAGCCCCAACCCTGGCCGGCGAGCGGGCCGGAGTCCTCCTGCGGGATGGCGCCGACGTCGAGGATGTCGACGATCAGCAGGTCGCCCGGCTGCGCGCCCTCGACCGCGATCGGACCGGACAGGACGTGCACGCCCGCCAGCGGGGCGTTCAGGACGTCGTCGGCGGAGTCGTCGTTGCGGATGGCGCCGTCGAACCACTCCCGGCAGTGCACCCGGAAGCTGTCACCGGGCTTGACCTGTACCCGGGCCGGAATGTCCGGGTGCCAGCGGTTGTGGCCGACGATCTGCTGGTCGGTGAAGCTCTTCGTCGAATCCAGGGGGAAGACGACCTCGGGCATGGCGAATCAGCACTCCTCATCGAGTGTGGACAGAACCGGATGCGCCCGCGCCGGACGGCGGGGGCGTGACTGGGCGGTGGTGGCTGGTGGTGGCTGGTGGTGGCCGGCCTGGCCGGCCCCGCGGATCAGGGACGGGGCAGCGTGCGGGTCCGCGGGTCCAGCGACGCGGCCGGGCGGCCCGACCGACGCGGCAGGGCGGACACGACATCGGGCTCGGCGCGAGAGTGCTCCGTGCGGTCGATCACCGCCATGCGGCCCCGGTCTGCGAGGCCGAGCATCGGTGCCGTGATCACCCGCGGGGACGGGACCCCGCAGGCGGGGCAGGCGATCGTGACGGGCGCCGTGCCGATCGGGGCGCGGACGTCGACGGGCCCGTCGACGGTGCAGCGATAGGTGTACGTCGCCATCCGAGGCACCTCCTCTCGGCAGCCTGGGAAATAATTTCCTAGGAAATTAGCGATCGAGTGTGGCGCTGTCAACACCCGGGAGCTGCTGGATGACATCCCAGCTCAGACCGTCCGCGACCGCCAGGAAGACCCGCTGGCGCAGGTGCCGGTCGCGCAGCTCGACGGTGCCGCGCGGGCTCTCGTAGGCCAGCCCCTCGGACACCGACGTCATCGGTGACACCTCCGCCGAACCGGCGCGCCGCATCAGTGCCGTCAGCAGGCGGACGCCCTCGTAGCAGGACTCCCCGAGGCTGTTGAGCACCGGCGCGTCCGCGCCGAAGCGGCGGAAGTAGGCGGCGGCGAAGTCCAGCCCGGACGCGGTGGCGAGGTCCTCGAAGTAGCCCGCCGAGGTCATCAGCCCGCGCGTGTTGTCCGCGCCCGAGGCGAGCAGGACGTTCTCGTCGATCAGCGAGCTGAACCGCAGCACGTCGCGGTCCAGCCCGATCTCGCTGAACGCGCGGTTGAACTCCACGGCGTCGTCGCCGATGAGCAGCATCAGCACGGCCTCGCAGCCGCTGGCCTCCACGCGGTGCAGCACGTTGCTGAAGTCCGACGTGCCCAGCGGGACGTACATCTCGTCGCAGACCGTCCCGCCGATCCGGCGCAGGTGCCGCCGCGCCGTGGCCGCAGAGCGGCGCGGCCAGATGTAGTCGTCCCCGACGATCGTCCAGCGGCGCACACCTGCGGCGTCGGCGAACCAGTCCAACGTCGGCGCGAGCTGCAGGTCCGGCGTCTCGCCGGTGAGGAAGACGCCGGGACGGTGCTCGCCGCCCTCGTACAGCGCGGTGTAGGCGTACGGGACGCGCCCGCCGATCACCGGTGCGACGGCCTCCCGGACAGCCGAGATGTGCCATCCCGTGACGGCCTGGACGGAGCCGGCGCAGATGAGCGCGTCCACGTCCCTCGCTACGGCCGTCGGTGCCTGCCCGCCGTCCACGATGACGAGGTCGAGCTCGCGGCCGAGGACCCCGCCCTCGGCGTTGATCTCCTCCATCGCGAGCTGGGCGCAGCTCTCGCAGGACGGCCCGAAGATCCCGGCAGGGCCCTGCAGCGGGACGACGAGGGCCATGTCGAGGACGTCGGGTCGCCGGGCATGCCGCACCGTGAGATGCTTCGGCGCCAAGCCCACTGCCATACGCGTTACGCTAACGATGCACTCCTGCGATGGTGCTGCTCCGATCGGAGGGACAGTAGTCGTCGATGGTCGGATCACAGCCCGTTCGGACTACGTCGAGCCATGACGGGACCATACGCATGCTCACGATGGCGGAGCGCGCCATCGTGCTCCGGCTGGAGGAGGCGCTGCGGGCTCGGGGATCCGGGATCGACCAGTGGCGCATCCTCTCGCTGCTCGTCGAGCGGGGCGGCTGCGCGATGAACACCGTCGCCGAGCACGCGATGCTGCTCGCCCCCAAGCTCAGCAAGCTCGTGGACCGCATGGTGTCGGCGAACCTGGTGCTGCGCCGCCCGGACGAGCACGACCGCCGCAAGGTCCTGATCGCGGCGACGGCGCGCGGCCGCCTGGCGCTCGCGGAGTGGGACGAGGCCGCTGCCGAGGTGCAGGAGCGGTTCCGCGCCAGTCTGGGCTCCGACATCGAGCTGCTCGAGGAGCTCCTCGGCCGGGTGTGTCGGGGGCTCGGGGCCGAGGACCCCGCCGCGACGGCCGGCTGATCCGCGCCGGGTCGCGCTGGTTCGCGGTATCGCCCGGACCGGCCGCTGCCCGAGCGGTGCGCGTGGGGAACGGCCGGAGAACCTCTCGGCTCCCACGTCGTTGCTGGAGACAGGGCGAGCGACCTGAAGATCGAGGTGAGGCGGACCTCACCCCGGCGTGGACGTAGTCAGATGCGCATGTTTCCATGTATTCACCGGCGCCGAGGGAGGTCGCACATGGGGCACGGGCACGGCCATGGGCACGGGCACGGGCACGCGGCGGACGGCGATCGCCGCCGCCTCGCGATCGCGCTCGCCGTCACCCTCGGCGTGGCGGTGCTCGGTGCCGGTGGCGCGCTGCTCACCGGCTCGCTCGCCCTGCTCGCGGACCTCTCCCACCTGCTCACCGACGCCGGGGCGCTCGCCGCCGCCCTGGTCGCCTCCTACCTCGCCACCCGGCCCGCGAGCCTGCGCCGCACCTACGGGCTCGGCCGGGTGGAGGTGCTCGTGGCGGGCCTCAACGCGCTCATGCTGATCGTGGTCGTCGGGTGGGTGGCCATCGAGGCGATGGAGCGCCTGTTCGAGCCCGTCGAGATCCCCGGTCTGCCGCTGCTCGTCGTCGGCACCCTCGGCCTGGTCGGAAACCTCGTCGCCCTTGCCGTCCTCGCGGGCGGCGACCGTACGAACATGAACATCCGCGGTGCCGTCCTGCACGTGCTCGGCGACGCGCTCGGCTCGGTCGGTGTGCTCGTCGCGGCCGGTGTCCTGCTGCTCACCGGCTGGCCCTACGCCGACACGGTCGCGTCGCTGTTCATCGTCGCGTTGATCCTGCCGCGGGCCGTGGGCCTGCTGCGCGAGGTGGGGCACGTGCTGCTGGAGGGCGCGCCGCGCCACATCGACGTCGCCGAGGTGGACCGCGCGCTGCGCGAGCTGCCGGGCGTCGTCGAGGTGCACGACCTGCACGTGTGGGTGATCAACGACCGCAGGCCGTCCGTGTCGGCGCACCTGGTCGTCGAACAGCACGAGCACACCGGCTGCGGCGAGGACTCCGTGCTGGACCGGGCCGCGCAGACGCTGCGCGAGCGCTTCGGTCTGGAGCACAGCACGCTGCAGCTCGAGCGGCACGACCACGCGGGCCACGACCCGCGCTGCGGCTAGGCGGGGGCCTCCTCCCGGCTGAGCACCGCGAGCCCGGCCGCCGCGAGGCCGATCCCGCAGCCGAGGGTGAGGACGACGGTGAGCCGGTCCAGGTCGTAGGACCAGCCGAACGCGAGCACGGCCCGGTGGAACGACGTCGTGTCGAACACCGTGAGCAGCGCCGCGAGCGCACCCGCCGTGGCGCAGGCCGGGACTCCGAGCGGGTGCTCCCGGAGGACCAGCACGGCGCCCGCGATCCCGATCAGCCAGCAGGCCACCCCGGGCCCGGCCGCCGCGAGCAGCGTGGTGAACCCCGGTGGCGTGGCGAGCACGAGCGAGGCGCCCAGGACGTGGACGGCGTAGGCGGCCACCGTGAGCAGCGTGAGCCCCGCCAGGACCCGGGATGCGGGAGCGCCCCGGCGGGCTGCCGTCACGCCAGCGGCGAAGGTCAGCAGCGCGGCGGCGAGCGTGAAGGACCACCACGGCACCGGATCGGGTGGTGGCGGGGCGATCCGGTCGCCCGTGACCGTCACGGGTAGGTCGCCGACCTGCAGACCCACTTCCCAGACGGGGGCCTCCAGGCGTGGGTCGGCCCAGGCCAGCGACGTGCCGGGGGCGAGGACCGGCCCGTGCGCGACCTGTACCGGGGCGGCGGTGGCGTTGTCGATGCGCAGCCGCAACCCGCCCTCGATCACGGTGAGCCCCAGCCCCTCGGCAGCCGGCTCGACGCTGAGGATCCGCGGCTCGTCCGGCCCCGGCGCGCCCATGTCCCCGCCGTGCGCGGCGGCCGGACCGGCGCCGAGGAGCAGCAACGCGGCCGCCGTCAGGGTGACGGCGGCCGCGTGTGGTGTGGTGTTCAGGAGACGAGTGCGGTGGTGGAGGGTGTCGACCGCGAGGCCCGTTGGACCAGGGTGGCCAGGGTGAGGGCCAGGACGGTCCAGAACACGATCTGGATGCCCATCGAGGCCAGGCGGAAGTCGTAGAGCACGACCGCGGGGAAGTCCGCGGGTGTCTCCCGGATCGCCGGGAGCAGGGCGCCCAAG
>JBFWRR010000073.1:0-28539 GCA_050248815.1 Pseudonocardia sp.
GCGCACTTGCGCGCACCAGATGCGCACTTGCCGGCACGAGATGCGCACTTGCGGCTGCGAGATGCGCATCTCGCGGGTCAGCGGCTTCCGCGGGCCATCGCCAGGACGTCCAGTGCGGCGTCGAGCTGCTCCAGGGTCAGCTTCCCCGCGTCGACGTGCCCGCGCTCCAGCACCACGTCGCGGATCGTCTTCCGCTGCGCCAGCGACTGCTTCGCGATCGACGCCGCCTCCTCGTAGCCGAGGTAGCGGTTGAGCGGGGTGACGATCGACGGCGAGGATTCCGCGTACTCCCGGGCCCGCTCGACGTCCGCCTCGGCACCCGCGACCACCTTGTCGGCCAGCAACCGCGAGACGGCGGCGATCAGCCGCGCCGACTCCAGGACGTTGCGCGCCATCACGGGCATCATCACGTTCAGCTCGAGGTTGCCCTGGGCACCGGCGAAGGCCACCGTGGCGTCGTTGCCGAGCACCTGCGCCGCGACCATCATGGTCGCCTCGCAGATCACCGGGTTGACCTTGCCGGGCATGATCGAGCTGCCGGGCTGGAGGTCCGGCAGGTGCAGCTCGGCGAGCCCGGTCCGCGGCCCCGAGCTGAGCCAGCGCAGGTCGTTCGCGACCTTGAACAGCGACACCGCCACGGTCCGCAGCGCTCCCGATGCCTCGACGAGGCCGTCCCGGGCACCCTGCGCCTCGACGTGGTCCGGCGCCTCGGAGAGCACGTCCAGGCCCGTGGCGGCGCGCAGCTCCGCCACCACCGCGGCCCCGAAGCCGTCCGGGGCGTTGAGGCCCGTGCCGACCGCGGTGCCGCCGATCGGCAGCTGGCCGAGCCGGGGAAGCGAGTCGCGCAGCCGCGCCGCACCGTTCTCGACCTGGGTCGCCCAGCCGCCCGCCTCCTGGCCCAGCGTGATCGGCACCGCGTCCATGAGGTGCGTGCGACCGGCCTTGACGACGTCGGCCCAGTCCGCGGCGCGGCGGCGCAGGGTGGCCGCCAGGTGCTCCAGCGCCGGGATCACGTCGGTGGCGACCGCCTCGGTGGCGGCCAGGTGGATGGTCGTCGGAAAGACGTCGTTGGACGACTGGGAGGCGTTGACGTGGTCGTTCGGATGCACGTCGACACCGCTGCGTGCGGCGAGCTCGGCGATGACCTCGTTGGCGTTCATGTTCGAGCTGGTGCCCGAGCCGGTCTGGAAGACGTCGACGGGGAAGTGGTCGTCGTGGCGCCCTGCCGCCACCTCGTCCGCCGCCGCCGCGACCGCCTTGGACACGTCTGCGGCCAGCACGCCCAGCCGGCCGTTCACCCGTGCCGCCGCGGCCTTGACCAGGCCCATCGCCCGGATCTGGGCGCGCTCCAGCCCTCGTTCGGAGATGGGGAAGTTCTCCACGGCCCGTTGCGTCTGGGCCCGCCACAGTGCCTCCGTGGGGACCCGGACCTCACCCATGGTGTCGTGCTCGATGCGATACGCGGTGGCCTCGCGGGCGTCGTCGCTCGTCATGTGCCCGGCATACACGGGCGCGGGCCGAACGCGCTACCGGACGATCTGGACGACGTCACCGCGCTGCAGCGAGGCGAAGAACATCTGCGACGCCGACTTCGACAGCCGCACGCACCCGTGCGACCCGCCGCGCAGGACGCCCTGGTGGAACGCGATGTTGCCGTTGAAGAACACCGCGTTGGGCATCGCGACGTCGTAGATGGAGCTCACGTGGTTGCGGCTCTTGAAGAACACCCGGAACGTCCCCGTCGGGGTGCGGTAGCCCTTCATCCCGTGGACGATCTTCGTCGGCCCGTACTCGATCCGCCCGTCCCGGATCAGCCATGCCTGGTTGGTGGACAGGTCCGCGCACGCGCGAGCCGCCGCGGAGCACGGCGTGCCCGCGACGAGCGCGGGGACGGGCGCCGGGACGGCGGCGGGCACGGGGGCAGGCTCTGCGGCGGCGGGCGCGGGGGCAGGCTCTGCGACAGCGGGCGCGGGGGCAGGCTCTGCGACAGCGGGCGCGGCGATCGGCTCCGTCGCCGGCGCGGCCGCGGCTCCGACCGCCACCACCGTGCCCAGCGAGACCAGCACCATGCCCAGCACCTGAGACACTCGCACCCCGACCCCCCCGTCCCGCCGTACGGCGCACGATCCCGACCCAGAGAGATGATCTCCGGCCGGGAGCCGCGCGGATGAGACCCGATCGAGTGACCTCGTGCTCACGATTCGATCACGGCAGGAGGCTCACGGCAGGGGCGGGTTGTGCTCCTGCTCGGCCAGCAGCTCGTCGGCGATGTCGAAGTCGACCGAGGAGTACTCGCGCAGCTTCGTCAGCCGGTGGTAGCCGTCGATCATCCGGACGGTGCCGGACTTCGACCGCATCACGATCGACTGCGTCGTACACCCGCCCGCCCGGTAGTGCACGCCGCGCAGCAGGTCGCCGTCGGTGATCCCGGTGGCGCAGAAGAAGACGTTGTCGCCGCGCACCAGGTCGTCCGTGGTGAGCACCCGGTCCAGATCGTGGCCCGCGTCGATCGCCTTCGTCCGCTCGTCGTCGTCGCGTGGCCAGAGCCTGCCCTGGATCGCGCCGCCCATGCACTTGAGTGCCGCGGCGGCGATGATCCCCTCCGGGGTGCCGCCGATGCCGACGAGCAGGTCGATACCCGTGTTCGGCCGCGCCGCCGAGATCGCCCCCGCGACGTCACCGTCGCTGATGAAGTGGATCCGCGCGCCCGTCCGCCGGATCTCCTTGACGATCTCGGCATGCCGCGGGCGGTCCAGGATGCAGACGCTCACGTCCGCGACGTCGGTGCCCTTCGCCCGGGCGATCCGGCGGATGTTCTCCGCGATCGGTGAGGTGAGGTCGATCACGTCGGCGGCCTCCGGGCCGACGGCGAGCTTCTCCATGTAGAAGACGGCAGAGGGGTCGAACATCGCGCCGCGCTCGGCGACGGCGAGCACCGCGACCGAGTTCGGCATGCCCTTGCTCATCAGCGTGGTGCCGTCGATCGGGTCCACGGCGACGTCCACCTCGGGACCTTCGCCGTTGCCGACCCGCTCGCCGTTGTAGAGCATGGGCGCCTCGTCCTTCTCACCCTCGCCGATCACGACGATGCCGCGCATCGAGACGCTGCCGATGAGCTGGCGCATCGCGTCGACCGCGGCTCCGTCACCGCCGTTCTTGTCCCCGCGCCCGACCCAGCGCCCGGCCGCCATCGCGGCGGCCTCCGTGACCCGGACGAGCTCCATCGCGAGGTTCCGGTCCGGAGCTTCCCGTCTGCGCGCGCCACTCAACTGCGACCCACCCGACTGCGAGGTCATTCCCGGCCTCCCTGTGCTCGCTGCTCCAGATGCCGATCCTCGCAGATGCGCGATGGTCATCGGGCCTGCATATGCCGTGGCTGGAACGATCAGGGCTGTGACGTTCGACCCCACCTCGCCGCACGAGCCGCCCGGACCGCCCCCGCGCAGTGCGCGGGGAGCGCGCCAGCTCGTCGGGGCGATCCTCGTGCTACTGCCGGTGGTCCTGCTCCTCGGCGGCCTGTCGCGCTGCTCCTTCGCCCCGGGCGGGCCCGAGATCGACCCGTCCGCCGGCCCCTCCGTCGATGCGCCCGCGTTGCTGCGCGACGCGGCGAAGCAGACGCCGTTCGCCGTGCGGATCCCGGCCGTGCCGCCGGGATGGCGCAGCAACGCCGTGGACCGGGCCGCCGTCGCAGCCGGGCCGGGGACGGCTGTCCGGACGGGCTATGTCACGGGCGCGGGTCGCTACCTGCAGCTCGTGCAGTCCGACGCCGCGGAGGAGGCGCTCGTCCGGGACACGGCGGGGACGGTGCCCCCGCCGACCGGCGTCGTGGACGCGGGTGGCGCGCGGTGGGTCGTCTACGGCGGCGACGAACCGCTGTGGGTGGCCGACGTCGCCGGTGTCCGGCTGCTCGTCACGGGCAGCGCCGGTGAGGACGAGTACCGCACGCTCGCCGGGGCCACGCTGGCGGGGGAGGCCCTCCCCGTGGGGACGGCTCCGCCGCGCTGACCGCGAGTTCCGCATCTCGCCGGTGCGAGTTGCGGGTTTCGCCGGTGCGGGTTGCGGGGCCTGCGCCGCCGCGAGTTCCGCGTTCCGCCGCCGCGAGTTGCGGGTTTCGCCGGTGCTGGTCGCGGGGGCAACGCCGCCGCGAGTTGCGCATCCCGCCGGTGCGAGTTGCGGATTCCGCCGGCGGGTGGTGTGTCTGCGAGCGGGTCGCGATCGCCGAGTGTGCGGTGAGTCAGGACGCCGGGTGAGTGGGTGCACACTCGGCGTGGCGGCCGGAGTGCGCACGGGGCCGGGCTCAGCCCCCGTCCCCGGTCGCGTCCTCGGCTTCCTCCGCCCGGTCCAGCACCGCCCGCACCCGCTCGCGCGCGCCTGCGAGCCGTTCCTCGCACCGGCGGGCCAGCGCCTCGCCCCGCTCCCACAGCCCGACGGACTCGTCGAGCGACAACCCTCCTTGCTCGAGGCGGCGCACGACGTCCGTGAGCTCGTCGCGGGCCTGCTCGTAGTCGAGGCTTTCCACCGCGGGCTCGCTCATTGCCTTCTCCTCCCCGTCGGCGTGGGCGTGCCGGCCACCGCCGTGCCGTCGGTGCGATCCGTGCCGTCGACCGTCGCCGACACGGCGCCGTCCGCGACCCGGATCCGCAGCCGGTCGCCGGCCGTCACCTCGCCCACCGAGCGGAGCACGGGCGGGATCCCGTCGCCGTCGGCGACGCGCTGCACCACCGCGTAGCCGCGGGCCAGCGTCGCCGCCGGGCCGAGGGCGGTGAGCCGCGCGCGGACGTGGGCGAGGTCGTGCTCGCGGCGCTCCAGCCCGCGCACGACGCCCCGGTGGCCCGCGTCGCGCAGGCGCCCGACGTCGGCGGCACGCGCGTCGAGAGCCGACAGCGGATCGGCCAGCACCGGCCGCGCGCGCAACTGCGCGAGCAGCCGCTCCTCGCGGTCGACCCAGCCGGCCAGCGCCCGGCGCGCGCGGTCGCGCAGCGCGGCGACCCGGGCGGTCTCCTCCGCGAGGTCGGGGACGAGCCGCCGCCCGGCCTCGGTGGGGGTGGAGCAGCGCAGATCGGCGACATGATCCACGAGCGGGGTGTCCGGTTCGTGGCCGATCGCCGACACCACGGGCGTACGGCACGCGGCCACCGCGCGGCACAGCGTCTCGTCGGAGAACGGCAGGAGGTCCTCGACGCTGCCGCCGCCGCGGGCCAGCACGATCACGTCCACGTCGGGGTCGCGGTCCAGGGCGTCGAGGGCGTCCACGATCTGCGCGACCGCGAGCCCGCCCTGCACGGCGACGTGGCAGATCCGGAACCGGGCCGCGGGCCAGCGCGCCGTCGCGTTCGTGACGACGTCGTGCTCGGCCGCCGACGCCCGACCGGTGACGAGGCCGATGCACCCGGGCAGGAACGGCGGGCGGCGCTTGCGAGCGGGGTCGAACAACCCCTCCGCCGCGAGCAGGCGGCGCAGCCGTTCGATGCGGGCTAGCAGCTCCCCGATGCCGACGGCGCGGATCTCGTCGACCCGCAGCGAGAGCGTGCCGCGGGCCGGGAAGAACGACGGCTTGCCGTGGACGACGACCCGGCTGCCCTCGACGACCGCGGCCCCGCCGTCGCGCACCAGCCGGATCGGGGCGGTGAGCTGCAGCGACACGTCCGCGGCCGGGTCGCGGAGCACGAGGAACGCCGTGTTCGTGCCGGGCCGGGCGGTCACCTGGGCGAGCTGGCCCTCCACCCACACCGCACCCAGGCGGTCCACCCACTCCATGATCTTGCGCGCCACCGTCCGCACCGGCCAGGGCGCCTCGGGCGAGGTGGGCTCGGGGCGGGTCAACTCGCCGTGACCGTGGCGATCCGGTTGGTGAGCATCGTGACGTACGCCGGCCGCGCCTCGTGGGCGTTCTCCCAGGCCAGGAGCAACCGCAGGTCGTCCACCGTGAGCGCGCGCAGCCGCGCCCGCAGCTGCGGGATCGTGAGCTCCGGGTAGCTCGGCAGCGCGCTCGGGCCGTCCGGCTCCTCGGGCTCGGCCGGTGCCCTCGGCGCCGGCGGGCGGGCCACGGGGATCCGCTCGGGCTCGGGCCGGCGCAGCCGCGTGACGCCGTTCGTCGGGCGCCCCGTGTCCTCCTCGAGATCCTCGTCGAAGGTCGCCCAGCTCGGCTTCTCCTCGAGGGGACGCAGCATCCCGAGCACGCGGTCGCCCTTGATCGCGAGGTCGGTGATGGTCTGCTGCACCCGCATCGAGGTCTGCAACGCCTGGCTCACCGCCGTCACGGGCAGCTCGACCACCAGGCGCGGCAGCTCCCGGGCCTGCTCCACGGCGGTGGCGACGAGCCCTGCGGCGACGCGGACCGGCAACGGCAGCGGGGTCATGCCCGCATTCTCCCCTGCGCCGCGGCCCCCGGCACCCCGGGTGCGGCACCGCGTCGTGTGGGCCGGCGCACGGCCCGGCACCGGGTCCCGCCCGTACCCTGGAGGTCATGACCTCGCCCGAGACCGGCACGAAGCGTGTCCTGCTGGCCAAGCCGCGCGGCTACTGCGCGGGCGTCGACCGGGCGGTCGAGGCGGTGGAACGGGCGCTGGAGAAGCACGGGGCGCCGGTCTACGTGCGCAAGCAGATCGTGCACAACGTCCACGTCGTCGACACGCTCGAACAGCGCGGCGCGATCTTCGTCGACGAGACCGACGAGGTGCCCGAGGGCGCTTTCGTGGTCTTCTCCGCCCACGGCGTGTCGCCCGTGGTGCACGAGCAGGCGAAGGCACGCGGCCTGCGCACCATCGACGCCACGTGCCCGCTCGTGACCAAGGTGCACCACGAGGCGAAGCGGTTCGCGCGCGAGGACTACGACATCCTGCTCGTCGGCCACCACGGGCACGAGGAGGTCGAGGGCACCTCCGGGGAGGCGCCCGAGCACATCCAGCTCGTCGAGACGCCCGAGGACGTCGCCGGGGTGACGGTCCGCGACCCGGAGAAGGTCATCTGGCTCTCGCAGACCACGCTGTCGGTGGACGAGACCCTGGAGACGGTCCGCGCCCTGCGCGAGCGCTTCCCGTCGCTGCAGAACCCGCCCAGCGACGACATCTGCTACGCCACCCAGAACCGCCAGGTGGCCGTCAAGGCGATGGCGCCGCGCTGCGATCTCGTGCTCGTGGTGGGCTCGCGCAACTCGTCCAACTCCGTGCGCCTCGTGGAGGTGGCGGTGCAGTCGGGAGCCGGGGCGGCCAAGCTCATCGACTATGCCCGCGAGATCGACGACGAGTGGCTGCGCGGCGTCACCACGATCGGCGTCACCAGCGGGGCGTCCGTGCCGGAGGTGCTGGTACGCGGCGTGCTCGACCATCTCGCCGAGCGCGGCTGGGGTGAGGTCGAGGAGATCGAGACGGCGCAGGAGACGCTCACGTTCGCGCTGCCCCGCGAGCTGCGCCCGGCGCGCACCGCCCGCTAGGAGCGAGCCGGGCGGCGCTCCTGGTCCGCGGCGCCCTGGTCCACGGGGCGCCCGCGGCCCTCCCGGGCCACGGTCTTCTCGCGACCGGCACCGTTCCCGCCGGGCGACCCGCCCCGGACGCGCCGGGGCCGCAGCGGCTGCAGGACGATGCGGGCGGTGCCGAGCGCGAGCACCGCCACCGTCGTCGTCGCCATCGCCGGGAACGCGTTCACGAGCGGTGCGCCGACGGCGATCATCTTCTCGGTGATGCCGCTTCCGGGCCGCGGCGGCGCCGCGAGGAACACGACCGTCGGAACCGCGACCGCGACGAGCAACGGCGGCGCCACCATCGGCCCGAACAGGCTCGCCCGCCGTACCCACACGACCCCGAGCACGCACCCGGTGAAGTAGAACGCCGAGAAGACCCAGCCGACCGTTCCGACGCGCAGCAGGTCGATCAGCACCCCGAGGCCGGTGCCGCCTGCGGCGACGCCGAGCGCGGCCACCGGGGGCAGCCCGAGCACCGTCGGCAGGACCGACCGCTCGGCCATCGGGAACCCCGGCGGGACCGGCCGCGGCTCGCGTGGCGCGTCGGCGTCCGGAGCGTCGGTGGCGCGGGGACCGTCGGTGGAGCTCATCGCGCCACGGTAGCCCGACCGACGTGGTGCGGCCCGCCGTCACGGTCCTCCGGATGGAGGAGCGTGCGTTCCGCCGCGTCGAACGGGCGCCCGCCGTGCAGCGCCACGAGCGACTCCTCGGCGGACGCGACGAGCTCCGGCGCCGACACCACCCTCGGCGAGCGCTCCACCTGCTGCGGTGCGGCCAGCTCGCCGTCCGCCACGTTCAGCTCGGTGAGCTTGCGGGCCGTCACCAGCACCCGGGTCTCCAGCGAGGACACCGCCTTGTTGTAGGTGTCGACCGCCGTGTCCAGGCTGCGGCCCAGCTTCGCCACGTGGCCACCCATCGTGGCGAGGCGGCTGTGGAGGTCCTTGCCGAGCAGGTGCACCCGGGCGGCGTTGCGGGCAAGCGCCTCCTGCCGCCAGGTGTAGGCGACGGTGCGCAGCAGCGCGATGAGCGTCGTGGGCGTCGCGACCACCACGTTGCGGGAGAACGCGTGTTCCAGCAGCGACGGATCGGAGCGGCAGGCCGCCTCCAGGAAGGGGTCGCCGGGCACGAACAGCACCACGAACTCGGGCGACGGGTCGAACGCGGCCCAGTAACCCTTCGCCGACAGGGCGTCGAC
The DNA here is from genome assembly GCA_050248815.1 of Pseudonocardia sp. GTDB lineage: Bacteria > Actinomycetota > Actinomycetes > Mycobacteriales > Pseudonocardiaceae > Pseudonocardia. The sequence continues at coordinate 8,655 of JBFWRR010000073.1, forward strand.
GTGCTGTCGGAGCTGCCGCGCGTGTGCCGTGAGCCGCTCGGCGTGCACGTCCGCGTCCGTGCTCTCGACGGCCTCCAGGTACGCCGCGAAGGGCACCTTCGCGTCCACGACGATCTGTTTGCCACCGGCGAGACGCACGACCATGTCCGGGCGCACCCCGCCGTCCGGACCGTCGGCGACGACCTGCGTGTCGAAGTCGCAGTGCTCCACCATGCCGGCGAGCTGCGCGATCCGTTCCAGCTGCAGCTCCCCCCACCGGCCCCGCACCTGCGGTGCCCGCAGCGCGTTGACCAGCTGCTTCGTCTCGACGCGCAGCTGCTCCGAGCTCGCACTCATCGCCGAGACCTGCTCCCGCAGGCCCGCGTAGGCCGATTCGCGCTCCCGCTCGACCGTGCGCAGCTGACCTTCGACCCGCTGCAGCGCAGCGGCCATCGGGTCGAGCAGCTTCCCGATCGCATGGGCCCGCTCCTGTGCCTCACCGCGCACACCCGCCGCCAGCGCCGCAGTGGCCTCCTTGATCCGGCTCTCGGCCAGCGCGGCGAACGCCTCGCCGTTGCGGGCCAGTGCCTCGGCCGAGAGCGCCCCGAACGCCTCCTTGAGCTGCGCCTCGCGGCGGGTGAGCAGCTCCTCGCGGCGGGCCGCCGCCTCCCGCTCACCGGCGAGAGCCGCCGTCGCCGCCGCGGCCTCGCTCTCGGCCCGGCGCGCGCGCTCGCGGGACTGCTCGCACTCCTCGGCGAGCTCGTCGACCCGCTCAAGGAGCGACGCACGTTCGGCCCGTAGTGCGGCGGCATCCGAACGCAACATCGCCCCCGACTCCGCCGCGGCCCGTGCGGCTTCGGCCGTGGTGACGCGGTGGCGTGCCGACTGGTGCAGCCAGGCCGCGCCCGCGCCGGCCACCAGACCGAGGATCAGGCCGATGAGCAGCACGTTCACTGCGGTGACGACATCCACGCCCGCAGCGTGCAACACCGGTCCGACGGAATCGGTGCCGACGCGCCGGGGCCGGGGCCGCCGTCCGGTCAGCGGGCGGGGTTGATCGCCGAGCGGTCGAACAGGTGGTCGAATCGGTCGGATGTGGGGCAGGCGTCTGCGGTGCGGTCAGGCGGCGGCCTCGTGGTCGAGCAGGCGCTGCTTGAGGGCGGTACCCCACCGGAAGCCGCCCAGCGTGCTGTCCGAGCGCAGCACGCGGTGGCACGGCACGAACAGCGCCGCCGCGTTGCGCGCGCACGCCGAGGCGGCCGCGCGGACCGCCGCCGGACGCCCCGACTTCGCGGCGTACTCCGTGTAGGTCACCGGGCTGCCCGCCGGGACCGCGCGCAGCACCTCCCAGGCCTGCTCCAGGAAGGCGCCGGACCGCTGGCGGACGGGGATGTCGTCGATCACCGACAGCTCACCGGCGTGGTAGCGGGTGACCGCCTCGGCAACCTGGCCGAGATCGCCGCGACGGGGTGCGGGACGCAGCTCGGGATGGACGAGGGCCAGCAGGTCCTCGAGGTCCGCGGTCCAGCCGGAGGCGAGGACGGCGCCGTCGTCGGCGAGGACGGCGGTGAACGGGCCGAACGGGGTGTCGACGGTGTCCCACAGGGCGGTCATGGAGGTCTCCTCGGGAGCCGGGCCGGGCCGGGTCGGTGTCGGTGTCGGGGACCGAGCGGGTGGACGGCGAGGGTCTGCGCTCACGCCGATCTCCGCCGCGGGCTCGCCGCGGCAGCCCGCCACAGGTGCTGGACGGCGTAGGAGCGCCAGGGTTGCCAGCGGGCAGCGTGACGCAGCAGCCCGGCGGCGTCTGCGGGCAGGGCGAGCACTGCGGCCCCGTGCCGGGCCGCCAGGTCGCCGGTGAGTGGTTCGTCCGGGTCGCCGAGCACACGCATCGCGACGTAGCCCGCCGTCCAGGGCCCGATGCCGGGCAGGGCGACGAGATCCGCGCGCAGCTGCGCCGGGTCGCGGCCCGCGTCGAGCACCAGATCGCCGGAGGCGATCGCCTCGGCGAGCCCGACGACGGCCGCGATCCGGCGGACAGGCCCGGTCAGCACGTCCGCGCCGCGGGCGGCGATCTCCTCGGGTGTGGGGAACAGGAGGCCCGGTCCGGCGTTCCCGTGGGGGTCCCCGGGACCTGCGGACCCGCCCGGGGGCGCCGCGACGAGGGACGCGGGCACGGGCTCGCCGAGGATCGCGGCGAGCCGTGCGGCGGCCGTCCGTGCGGCGGCGACCGACACCTGCTGGCCGAGCACCGCCCGGATCGCGGTCTCGGCCGGGTCGACCGTGCCCGGCAGCCGGATGCCGGGTGTCGTCGCGACGGATGCGGAGAGCGCCGGGTCGGCGGCGAGTGCGGCGTCGACCGCGACGGGGTCGGCGTCGAGGTCGAGCAGGCGGCGCAGCCGCTGCACGGCGGGGCCGAGATCGCGCGGGTCGGTGAGGCGCAGCGTCGCGACGACGTGTGACGTGTCGTCACGGCGGGCGCCGGCCCGCGCCGGGGGGCGGCCGTCCGCTCGTGCGCGGGACGAGTGGGCCCCTGGTGCGCCCGGTGCGCATGAGGGGGCCGTTCGTTGCGCCGGCGGCGGCAGGGAGTCGCCCGCCGGCAGCGCCAGCGCCACCACCGCGGGGCCGTGCGGCAGGCGGACGGTCCGGCGGTAGCCGCCGTCCGTCGTGCTGTCGGTCGTGGTGTCCCCCGGCCCGACCGCCTCCACACCGGTGACGGCCCGCGCGCCGAGGAACGCGAGCAGCCCGGGCCCGTCGAACGGTGGCCGCAGCGGCAGCCGCAGCACGATCGCCCCCGCGCCGGACCCCGCGTCGCGCCGCCGGCGCGCGCCCTCTCGCCGCAGCACGGACGGCGGGATTCCGTAGACCGCGAGGACGGTGTCGTTGAACTGGCGCACGCTCGCGAACCCCGCCGCGAACGCGACGTCGGCCATGCCGAGATCGGTCGTCTCGACCAACAGGCGTGCGGTGTGCGCCCGATGGGCGCGGGCGAGCGCGAGGGGACCGGCGCCGAGCTCGGCGGTGAGGACCCGGTTGAGGTGGCGTGGCGAGTAGCCCAGCCGCGCCGCGAGCCCCGCGACGCCGCTGCGCTCGACGACGCCGTCGGCGATCAGTCGCATGGCCCGGGCGGCGAGGTCCGCGCGGCAGTTCCAGTCCGGCGAACCGGGGACGGCGTCGGGCAGGCAGCGACGGCACGCGCGGTACCCGCGTTGCTGGGCGGCGCCGGCCGTCGGCAGGAACTCGACGTTGCGCCGACGCGGCGTCACGGCCGGGCAGGACGGGCGGCAGTAGATCCCGGTCGTGCGGACAGCGGTGACGAAGCGACCGTCGAACCGCGCGTCGCGGGCGGCGACGGCGCGGTAGCAGAGGTCCTCGTCCAGGTGCACGCCACCGATGCTGGCACGCGGCGGGTCGAGGGACTCGCGGAAATCGGACACGGACGTGTTCGCGCACATCCGGCAGTGCTCGCACACACCGCCGGCCGTGTGTGCGAGCGCCACGGGGTGTGTGCCGGCGCGAGCGAACGGTGGTCCGGGCTCGGCGGGCCCGGACACCCGGGTCGCACCCGGTCCGGCTGTCGCCGGGTGGGTGAGTGCGCGCGGGGAGGGACGGCCCGCCGCGGGTGCGGGTCAGGCGTGCGCCGCCGAGAGGGATGACAGCGTGACCGCCGGAGCCCGCCGCGGGTCAGGCGTGCGCGCAGTGCGGTCCGGACAGGTACCCCTGGTCACAGGCGAGCCGCACGCGCTGGCGCAGGCCGACCGGCAGTCGGGCCCAGTCCGACTCCGAGAGCCCGGCGCGGTCCGGATCGTCGGTCGGCGACGGTGCGGCGGACCTCCCGGATCGCGCGGCCGCGCCGGCCGGGGCCGGCTCGACGGGCACGCCGGCGACGGCCCCCGCGCTGCCCGCGGCGAGTGCTGCGATGTCGGCCCCCGTGGCGGCCGGTGGCAGCGGGGCATTCACCTCGGGTGCTGTCGCCACGGCTCGTGCTGCAGCGGTGGACCCCGGGGCGGTCGCCGGGTCGGCGGCATCGGGGAAGGTGAGCACGGTGCCGCCGCTCGCGGTGAGGGCGGTCACGACCGCGCCGGCGAGCAGCAGCCGGGGCGGGAACTGCGCGGTCACGGGCACCTCCGGGGCATCGTACATCGACTGTTCGGCCTATCGGGCCAGCCTCTCTTGCGTTAACGCGCTTCCCACGATCGGGTGACGGGTGGTGCGGCCGGGGATCGTCCGGCGCCGCCGCCCGACCCGTCCGGGCCCGCGACTACCCTGGACGTCCGTGTCCCTCACCCTCGGCATCGTCGGGCTGCCCAACGTCGGCAAGTCGACGCTGTTCAACGCGCTGACCCGCAACGACGTGCTGGCCGCGAACTACCCGTTCGCCACGATCGAGCCCAACGTCGGCGTCGTGCCGCTGCCCGACCCGCGGCTTGCGAAGCTCGCCGAGATCTTCGGATCGGCGCGGATCCTGCCCGCCACCGTCTCGTTCGTCGACATCGCGGGCATCGTGAAGGGTGCCTCCGAGGGCGCGGGGCTGGGCAACAAGTTCCTCGCCAACATCCGCGAGGCACAGGCGATCTGCCAGGTCGTGCGGGTGTTCGACGACCCCGACGTGGTGCACGTCGACGGCCGCGTGGACCCGGCCGGCGACATCGAGACGATCGCCACCGAGCTGATCCTCGCCGACCTGCAGACGCTGGAGAAGGCCGTGCCGCGCCTGCAGAAGGAGGCGCGGATGCAGAAGGACCGCCGCCCGGTCCTGGAGGCTGCCGAGGCCGCCGTCGAGATCCTCAACTCCGGCCGCACACTGTTCCAGGCCGGGGTCGACCGCGCCCCGCTGCGGGAGCTGAGCCTACTCACCACGAAGCCGTTCCTCTACGTCTTCAACGCCGACGAGGCGGTGCTCACCGACGAGGCGCGGCGCAAGGAGTTGGCCGAGCTCGTCGCGCCCGCGGAGGCGGTGTTCCTCGACGCGAAGGTCGAGGCGGAGCTGCTGGAGCTGGACGAGGAGTCGGCCCGCGAGCTGCTGGAGTCGATCGGCCAGGAGGAGCCGGGCCTGCACGCGCTGGCCCGCGCCGGGTTCGCGACGCTGGGCCTGCAGACCTACCTCACCGCCGGGCCGAAGGAGGCCCGGGCCTGGACGATCCACAAGGGCGACACCGCACCCCAGGCGGCCGGGGTGATCCACACCGACTTCGAGCGAGGCTTCATCAAGGCCGAGATCGTCTCCTTCGACGACCTCGTCGCGGCGGGGTCGATGGCTGCGGCGAAGGCGGCGGGGAAGGTGCGGATGGAGGGCAAGGACTACGTCATGGTGGACGGGGACGTGGTCGAGTTCCGGTTCAACGTCTGAGCCCGCGTGGATCCCCGTAGATCCACGAGGAGGGCGACGCCGTCGGCGTGCGGCTGACCGGGTCCACCCTCCCGGTCGTCACTGCGAGCCCGCGGCCACCAGTGTCGCCGTGATGGGCTCCAGCTCGACCACCAGCTCGTCGAGCTCGGCGGGGGAGAGCGCGGCGTAGGGCGGTGCGGCGAGCTCGTCGGTGAGGTCCTCGATGCGTTGCTTGGTCGCGCGGCCGGCCTCGGTGAACCAGCCGTCGGCGTCGACGAGCCCGCGCTCGCGCAGCCCGGCCATGATCTCGGCCAGCCGCTCCTTCGGCAGGTGGTGCAGGCGCCCGAACGACTCCGGCGGGTGGATGCCGTGCTCCAGCGCGGACAGCACGTGGGCCTCCGCGCCGCCGATCCCCGCGCCGAGTAGCGCCGCGACGTGCCCGTCGCCGCGGTGCTCGCGCAGCATCGTCGCGGAGTGCCACAGCCGGGCGACCGGGTCGGCGGGCACCGGCAGGGTGCGCATCCCGGCGTACATCACCCGGCCACTGGTCGACGCGCTCGTCGCGGCCTTCGTGGTCAGGTCGGCGGCGCGCGTCAGGCCGGGGGAGCCGGCCAGCTCGTGGCCGAGGATGCGCCGCAGGGAGGCCGCGCTTCCCCGCTCCCGGGCGGCGACGGACGCCTCGGGCGGAATCGTCGCCCACGCGCTCGGGATGTGCCGCGCGGCCTCTCCGTCGGCGAAGCTGTAGAAGGCCGCGTGCACCACCTCGGCCGGCACCCGTCCCAGCGGTGCGGCGCGGCTGGCGAAGTAGCCGTCCCAGTAGGTGCGGTGGCCGAGCGCGGCCATCTCCTCGTTGCACTCGTCGGCCAAGTAGGTGAGCAGGCAGATCGGCTCGATGAGCTCGAACATGCGGCGGGCGGTACTCGCGGTGGGCATGCCGGGTCTGACCCGGCGGGCGTCCCGGACTCATCGGTCCGGCGGGATGGTCGCAGGCGACGGGAGGGAAAGTCGCCTGGGACGGGCGGGGCGACGGGGTGCGGGTGGGGGCGACGGCGGTAGCTCGGGGTTCGGATGGCGGTACACGCCGCCGGGTGGCAGCGCACACCGTCCGGCTGCGCGCTGTACCGCCGCGCCCTCCTGTCCTCGCCTCGCCGACCATCCAGGTCGCGCCGTGCACACCCGACCGCGCGGTGCACACCGCCGCGCGGCCGTGCACATGTCGGGACGTGTGCACGGTGACGCGGGCGTCTGCACGACACCCGGAAGCAGGCGCGGCCGGCGGGGCTCGCTCAGTCCCGCGGGATCCGCACGGTCACGTTCATCCCGGGAACGAGCGTCGTCCCGCCCCGGTCGGTGATCGCGATCCGCACCGGGACCACCTGGTCGATGCGGTCGAACACGGCCGACGTGTTGTCCGGAGGGGTGCCGTCGATCGTGGCTGCGGTGCCGACCCCGACCTCCGTGACGACGCCGGTGAGCGGTCGGTGGGGGGCGGCGTCGGCGACGATCTCCACCGTCGCGCCCGCCCGGACGTCGCCGATGTCGTCCTCGTCGATGCGTGCGGTCACGTAGACCGCGGAGAGGTCGTAGACGACGGCGAGCCGGGTGCCCGCCTCGACGTGGGCGCCCTCGACGGCCTGGTTCATCACGACGGTGCCCGCCCCGGGGGCGCGCAGCACGACCTTCGGGCGCATCGCACCGGCCATCTGGATGCGACCGACGGCCTCGTCCTCGCGCACCGTCGCGCCGTCGGTGGCGCGCCAGTCGACGAGCGTGCCCGCCGCGGTGGCGACGATGGGCCGCTGCTCGCCGTCGACCGTCGCGTCGTCGGTGGTGACGTAGCGGTTCGTGTCGACGAGGTGCGCGGCCGCGAACCCTGATGCGACGAGGACGATCACGAGCGGCACGGCGAGGTGCCTGCGCCGCTGTGCCGGGGTGGGGTCGCCGGTGCGGCGGCGCAACGTCATCGCTGCGAGCACGAGCGCGAGCAGCGCGCCACCGGCGACGACCGTGACGTCCCACAGGAACTCGGTCGTGATCAGCGAGGTGCTGCCGACCTCGTCGAGCGCGTCGATGGAGTACGTGAGCGGCATGACGTCGCTGACCGCCTGCAGCCAGCTCGCCATCTGCTCGCGCGGCACGAACAGCCCGCCGAGCAGGATCTGCGGGATCACCACCACCGGCATGAACTGCACAGCCTGGAACTCGGTGGTCGCGAACGCGCTCGCGAGCAGCCCGATCGCCATGCCGAGCACCGCACCGGCGACCGCGACCACGCCGACGAGCAGCGGGTTGCCGGGGGTGGACAGGTCCAGCAGCAGGTAGGCGGTGAGGCATGTGACGACCGCCTGCGCCGCCGCGGCCAGTGCGAAGGCGATGCCGTAGCCCAGCAGCAGGTCGAGCTTGGCCATCGGCGTGGTGAGCAGCCGCTCCAGCGTGCCGCCGGTGCGCTCGCGCAGCATCGCGATGCTCGTGATCAGGAACATCGTGGTGAACGGGAAGATGCCGATCAGGGTCAGCGCGATCCCGTTGAACCGGGTCTGCGAGTCGAACATCGCGCTCGTGAGCGCGAGCAGCGCGCTGGGCACGACGAGCAGCATCGCGATCGTGCGCCGGTCCCCGCGCAGCTGCAGGAGCACGCGCCGGGCCGTCGCGGCGACGATGCGCGGGGTGAGGATGCGGGCCGGTTCGGGCGCCGCCGGCCGTGTGGGCGCAACGGCGGGGCGGGGCTCGGGCCGCTGTGCGGCCGCGGGCGCGTCCGGACGGGGGGCGGCGGGCGCGGTCACGACGTCACCGCCGCCGCACCCTGATCGGCCCCGGCGGCGCCGATCATCCGCAGGAACGCCTCCTCGAGGTCCTCGGTGCCGGTGCGTGCCCGTAGCGCGTCCGGGCTGTCGTCGGCGACGAGCCGGCCCTCGCGCAGCAGGACGAGCCGGTCGCACTGCCCCGCCTCGTCCATGACGTGGCTGGAGACGAGCAGCGTCGTCCCGGCGGCGGCCAGGGCGTGGAAGCGCTCCCACAGCTCGCGGCGCAGCACGGGGTCCAGGCCGACCGTCGGCTCGTCGAGCACCAGCAGCTCGGGCGCGGCGAGCAGCGCGCACGCCAGGGACACCCGCGTGCGTTGCCCGCCGGACAGCGTCGAGACGCGCTGGTCGCCCCGGTCGGCGAGGTCGACGTCGGCGAGCGCACGGTCCGCGGCGGACGCGGGCACGCCGTAGACGGCCGCGAAGTAGCGGACGTTCTCCCGCACGCTGAGATCGCCGTAGACCGACGCGGCCTGCGTGACGTAGCCGACGCGCGCCCGCAGCGCCGGCGTCCCGGCGGGCTCGTCGAGCACCGTGACCGTGCCGCCGTCGATCTGCTGCACGCCGACGACGCAGCGCATGAGCGTCGTCTTGCCGCAGCCGCTGGGGCCGAGCAGGCCGGTGACCCGCCCGACGGGGGCGTGGAACGTGACGCCGTGCAGGATCCGCCGTCCACCGAGCACGACCACGAGATCGAGTACCGCCACCGCGTCGACCATGGCGACCCCCTGTTCAACGGGCGATGAAATCGTAGTCGCTGGTCGCTGATGGTGCTACTGGCGATACCCCGCGAGGAAGCGCCCGATCGTGGTGATCGCGACAGTCAGCTCGCCCGCCTCGGGCAGCGTCACGATCCGGAAGTGGTCGGGGTCGGGCCAGTTGAAGCCCGTGCCCTGCACGACGTGGATCTTCTCGGCGAGCAGCAGATCCAGCACGAAGCGTTCGTCGTCACGGATCGGGTACGCCTCGGGGTCCAGCCGAGGGAACGCGTAGAGCGCCGCAGCGGGCTTCACGCACGAGACGCCCGGGATCGCGTTCAGCGCGCGCCACGCCGCGTCCCGCTGTGCGCGCAGCCGCCCGCCCGGCGCGACCAGCGCGTCCAGGCTGTCGTCCGCCAGCGCGGCCTCGATGACGAACTGCGCCGGGCTGTTCGGGCACAGCCGCATCCCGGCGAGCATGGTGAGGCCTTCGAGGTAGTCCCGGGCGTGCTGGCGCGGGCCCGAGACGGCCAGCCAGCCCGCCCGGAACCCGGCCACCCGGTGGCTCTTGGACAGCCCGCTCATCGTCAGGCACAGCACGTCCGGGGCGAGTGCGGCGATGTGGTGGTGCTCGCCCTCGTAGACGATCCGGTCGTACACCTCGTCCGCGAGGATCATGAGGTGGTGGCGGCGCGCCAGGTCGGCGATGCCCTCCAGCAACGCGCGCGAGTACACGGCGCCCGTCGGGTTGTTCGGGTTGATGACGACGATCGCGCGCGTGCGGTCGGTGATCCGGGCGGCGATGTCGTCCAGGTCGGGCTGCCAGCCGTTCGACTCGTCGCAGCGGTAGTGCACGGCCGTGCCGCCCGCGAGCCGGGTGACGGCGGTCCAGAGGGGATAGTCCGGGCTGGGGACGAGCACCTGGTCGCCGGTGTCCACCAATGCCTGGACCGCCATTCCCGCGAGCTCGGAGACGCCGTTGCCGAGGTAGACGTCGTCCACGTCGAGATCGGCGAGCCCCGCACCGGCGTAGCGGGCGACGAGGGCCTCGCGGGCCGAGCGGATGCCGCGCGAGTCGCTGTAGCCGTGGGCCGTCGGCAGCCTGCGGACCATCTCGTCGAGGATCGCGTCGGGCGCGGCGAACCCGAACGCCGCCGGGTTGCCGATGTTGAGGCGCAGCACGCGGTGCCCCGCCGCCTCCAGTTCGTTGGCCCGGTCCACGACCGGCCCGCGGATCTCGTAGCAGACCCCGGTGAGCTTGCTCGACTGACGGAACTCCACGCCCGGCAGCGTACGGGGGCGGCTCCGTCAGGCGGACGTGGCGGCGTGCGCGTCGACGGCCTCGTCGATCGCCGCGGCGAGTGCCACGTCCAGGTCCGTGACGCCGCCGGCCGAGTGCGTCGAGCAGCGGAAGTGCAGCGTGCGCCAGCGGATGTCGATGTCGGGGTGGTGATCGCGCTCCTCGGCGACCACCGCGACCCGGTCGACCACCGCGATCGCCGCCGGGAAGCTCGGCAGCTTCGCGGTCCGGACGATGGCGTCGCCGTCGCGGTGCCAGTGCGGCAGCCGTCCGAGGGCCTCGGTGATCGCGGTGTCGTCCAGGGGTGCGGCCATGTCGCCCATCCTGCCGCGCCCGGGGCGGTGGCGGCAGCCCGTGCGGCGCCGGCCGCGCCGGGTGGGCTACCTAGGGTGTCCGCGTGCCCGTGCTGCGCGCCGTGACCGACATCGACGCCCCGCCGCGGTTGGTGGCGGGCATCCTGCGCGACATGGACGCCGTCGCCGAGGGGCTCGCCAGGCTCGGCCACACCGCGCGGGCCCCGTCGCGGATGCTCGTCGCGGGCGACGAGGTGGCGTTCCGCGCGCGGCTGTGGGCGGGCATCCGTCTCCCGCTGCGGACGCGGGTCACCGCGGTGTCGGCGGACGGGATGGTGTCGGAACTGGTCCGGATGCCGGTGGGCCCGCTGCGGGCGCTGGAGCACCGGATCACCCTGCGCCCGAGCGGGGACGGCACGACGATGGTGGACGAGCTGAGCTGGCGCGGGCTCCTCGGCGCCGCCGATCCGGTGGTGCGCCGCTTCGGCGCGCAGGCCCAGCAGGCCCGCGCCGCCGTGCTCCGCGCGCGGATCGAGACGGTGTGCCGCCCACCGAACCGCGTGGTCGTCGGCACCGCCCTCGTCCGCGACGGGCGGGTGCTCGCGGCACAGCGGGCCGAGCCGGCATCGCACGCGGGGTGGTGGGAGCTGCCCGGTGGCAGCGTCGAGCCGGGGGAGAGCGAGCCGGACGCGGTGGCCCGGGAGTGCCGTGAGGAGCTCGGGACGGACGTCGTCCCCGGGCTGCGGCTGGGCACGGACCTGCCGATCTCCGTGGGCCTCCTGCGGGTCTACACGGCGACGCTCGAGCCCGGCGCGCCGCCGCCGCGGGCGCTCGAGCACGCCGAGCTGCGCTGGGTGGGGCCCGGCGGGATCGACGCGTTGCCGTGGCTGCCCGCCGACCGGGCCCTGCTGCCCGACCTCGCCGCGCTGCTGCGGCGCTGAGCTCGCCGCGACCTCGCCTGCGGCCCCTGAGCCGCAGATGCTGATCGCGGGGTCGTCCGCCCGCCGCCGGGGGCGGGCGGTGCACATCGTCGGGTGGCGGTGCACAGGTTGGGCGGTGTGCACGGGCACTCGGGCGTGTGCACGGTGCCGGAGCGTGTGCGCGGCATCCGAGGACGGGCGTGGGGGACGGCACGCGCCGGGTCACCGCACCCGTTCGACGGCCGCGCGGAGCGCGGCGAGCACGGCGTCCGGGTGCTGCGCGAGCCGGCGCCACTCGCAGCGCAGGACCGTCCAGCCCGCCCGGTCCGCGCCGCCCTCCGGCGGCGGGCCGGGCCGCCATGCCCAGCCCTGCACCGCGACGACCACCCGCGCGAGTGGCAGGACGGCCGTGGCCCCGTCCCCTGGTGGCCCGGCGTGCCATCCCGGCAGGCCACTTCGGTGCAGCAGGCCGGCCAGCAGGGCCCGGGCCGACGCGCCGGCCCGGTCCGCCGCGGCTTCGAGGAGCCGCCCGGCCGCCGCGCTGCCGTGGGCACCCAGCAGACGCCGGTGCGCCGCGAGCACGGCGGGGAACGCCACGTGCTCCTGCAGCGCCCGGTCGAGGAACGGCGCTCCGCACTCGACGGCCGCCTCCAGCACGGCCAGCGGCGCCGCCGCGACCGGTATCCCGCGCACGGCGGCCCGGTCCGCGGGGGCGACGTCGCGCCGCCGGACCCGCACCCCCGGGCGGGCCCGGGGCCTGCGGGCCCGGGGCACCGTGACGTCCACGGCGGCGGGTGCGGCCACCGCGATCCCGTGCCACCACGCGGCCGCGCTCCCCGCCAGCAGCGCACCGTCCCCGGCCCAGTGCAGCGCCGCGCGCACCCGGGCCTCGTCGCCGTGGGGGTGCCCCGCGGCGAGGTAGACGCGCGGGTGCAGCGGCCGCCAGCGGCGCGAGCGCAACCGGCGGTCGACGGCGTCGGGCGAGAGCCCGGCGGCGAGGGCCTGGGCGCGCGTGATCACCCCGGCCTGCCGGGCCAGCAGCGCGTCCAGGACGGCGGCATGCGTGGCGGGGCGCTGTACCGGGCCGGACACGGTGGCCTGCGGGAGGGCCGCCGGGAGGGGATACGGGACGGCGAGCGGCGGAGCTGTCGGCATGAACACCACCGACGGATCCCGGACCGCCCGGGTTCCACAGGGTCGAAGATCGGTCGCGATCGTGAACGAACCCACCGGACCGGGCGTGAGCTGCGCCACCGGCTACCGTGAAGTGTGAGCACTGCCGGTTCCCTGATCGAGGTGGCACGAGACGTGACCGACCCGCGCCACCCTGCGCAGACGCACCCTGAGCTGCGCAACGTCGCCATCGTGGCGCACGTCGACCACGGCAAGACGACGCTGGTCGACGCGATGCTGCGCGCGTCGGGAGCGTTCGGCGCGCGCGCCGCGCTCGTCGACCGGGTGCTCGACTCCGGCGACCTCGAGCGCGAGAAGGGGATCACGATCCTCGCCAAGCACACCGCGATCACCTGGCACGGGATGACGGTGAACGTCGTCGACACCCCGGGCCACGCGGACTTCGGCGGCGAGGTGGAGCGCGGGCTGTCGATGGTCGACGGCGTGCTGCTGCTCGTGGACGCCTCCGAGGGGCCGTTGCCGCAGACGCGGTTCGTGCTGCGCAAGACGCTCGCTGCGGGGCTGCCCGTCGTCCTCGTGGTGAACAAGACGGACCGGCCGGACGCCCGCATCGCGGAGGTCGTCGACGAGAGCCTGGAGCTGCTGCTGGAGCTCGCGGACGAGCTGGAGCTCGACGAGGCGCTCACGGCCCGGCTGCTCGACCTCCCGGTCGTCTACGCCAGCGGCCGCGCGGGGCGGGCCGGCCACGCCAGGCCCGCGGACGGCACGGTGCCGGAGGGGTCGCTGGAGGCGCTGTTCGACACGATCCGCGAGCACGTACCCGCGCCGGCGGACGACCCGGCCGCCCCACTGCAGGCGCACGTCACGAACCTGGACGCCACGAGCTTCCTCGGCCGCATCGCGCTCTGCCGGGTCCGGGCTGGCACGATCCGTCGCGGCCAGCAGGTGGCGTGGTGCCGTGCGGACGGCACCGTCTCCCGGGTCAGGATCACCGAGCTGCTGCGCACCGAGGCCCTCACCCGCGTCCCGGCCGACGAGGCGTCGGCAGGCGACCTCGTGGCCGTGGCGGGCATCCCCGAGGTGACGATCGGCGACACCCTCGCCGACCCCGAGAACCCCGTCGCCCTGCCGCGCATCCACGTCGACGAGCCGGCCATCGCCGTCACCATCGGCACGAACACCTCGCCGCTGGCCGGGCGCGACGAGCACCCCGGCACGAAGCTCACCGCGCGGTTGGTCAAGGGCAGGCTGGACGCCGAGCTGGTCGGCAACGTCTCCCTGCGCGTGCTGCCCACCGCCCGCCCGGACGCGTGGGAGGTGCAGGGCCGCGGCGAGCTGGCCCTCGCCGTGCTCGTCGAGACGATGCGTCGCGAGGGCTTCGAGCTCACCGTCGGCAAGCCGGAGGTCGTCACCCGCACGATCGACGGGCGGCTCCACGAGCCGTTCGAGCAGCTGTCCGTGGACGTCCCCACCGAGTATCTCGGCGGGGTCACCCAGCTGCTGGCGGGGCGCAAGGGCGAGATGCGGCACATGGTGCACGGCGAGAGCCGGGTCCGCCTGGACTACCGCGTGCCCAGCCGCGGACTCATCGGGTTCCGCACCGAGTTCCTCACGATCACCCGCGGCTCGGGCATCGCGAGCCACGTCTTCGACGGGTACGGCCCGTGGGTGGGCGAGCTGCGCACCCGGCTGCGCGGGTCGTTGGTCGCGGACCGGCCGGGCCCCGTCACCGGGTACGCGGTGGACCAGCTCGCGGACCGCGGCGTCCTGTTCGTCGGGCCCGGCACCCAGGTCTACGGGGGCATGGTGATCGGCGAGTACACCCGCGGCGAGGACCTCGAGGTCAACATCACCCGGGAGAAGAAGCTCACCAACATGCGCTCCTCCACGGGGGACGAGCTGGTGAAGCTCACCCCGCCGACGATCCTCAACCTCGAGCAGGCGCTCGAGTTCTGTGCGCCCGACGAGTGCGTGGAGGTCACGCCGGACGCGGTGCGGGTGCGCAAGGTCGAGCTGGACTCCCATGCCCGCAGCCGCCAGCGCGCCCGCGCCCGGCAGGCGGGCTGAGGCGGCGCCCGTGCCCCGACGGCCGCTGTGGGCGGCCCCGCGCGGCGGGGCGGCGGATCCGCCCCGGGCCGCCGCGGCCCACGCCCGGCGGGGGACCGGGCCCGTCGCGGTTGCCGGGCGGCGGACCCGGTTCCCCGCGGCCCCCGCCCGGCGGCGGACCTGGCCCGTCGCGGTTGCCGCCCGGCGGCGGACCTGGTTCGCCGCGCTGCTGCTCGTCGTCTCCGTGCTGCTCGCGGCCTGCACCACAGGGCCCACCCCACCCGAGCCGTCCCCACCGCAGCCGCCCGCAGGCGAGCCGGGCCAACCCGTCGAGCCGAGCAAGCTCGTCGTCGCCGTCGACGGCCTCGGAGCCGGGTTCAACCCGCACCTGATCGCCCACCGCTCACCGACCACCACCGCCGTCGCGTCGCTGGTGCTGCCGTCGGTGTTCCGCCCCGACGCCACCGGGGCGCTCGAGCTGGACACCACCGTCGTGACCAGCGCCGAGGTCACCAGCCAGGACCCCTTCACGGTCAGCTACGAGATCGACCTGCGCGCCTCCTGGTCGACCAACGCCCCGATCGCCGCCGAGGACTTCGTCTACCTCTGGGAACGCATGCGCAGCGAGCCGGGGGTCGCGGACGCCGCCGGCTACCGGATGATCACCGACGTCCGGTCGCGGGCGGGCGGCAAGGCCGTGGACGTCGTGTTCAGCGAGCCGTACCCGGACTGGCGGCTGCTCTTCTCGGGGCTCCTGCCCGCCCACATCCTCAAGGATGCCCCCGGCTCGTGGACGGGCGCACTCACCGCCGGGTTGCCGGCATCCGGGGGGCCGTTCCGGGTCGTGACGGTCGACCGCGGCCGCGGGGAGATCGTGCTGGGCCGCAACGACCTCTACTGGGCCACCCCGACGACGCTGGACCAGCTGGTGTTCCGCCGTCTCGACCCCTCCGGCCTGCCGGCGGCGCTGGCGTCGGGGGACGCCGACGTGGCGCTGACCCGCGGCGGTGCGCAGCTGCGGCAGTCACTGGCAGGGCTCGATCCCGCCCCGCGGGTGCAACGCGCCCCGCAGCCGTCGGTCGTCCAGCTCGCGCTGCGCACCGACGACGGTCCGCTCGCCGACGCCGGGGTCCGCCGCGCCGTCGCCGCGCTGATCGACCGCGAGGCGCTGCGGGCCGCCGTCGCGCCCGACGCGCTACCCGCGGACGCGTTCGGCCGCGCGCCGTCACAGCCCGGGTACGTGGCCACCGCGCCGCCACCCCCGGACGGTGCGGAGATCGCGCGGCTGCTCACCACCGCGGGCTGGGTGCGCGGCGAGGACGGCTGGACCGTCGACGGCGAACCGGTCGGGCTCGTCATCGGCGCGGCCGAGGAACGGCCCTCCGACGTGCAGATCGCGCAGCTCGTCGCGGCGCAGCTGCGAGCCGCGGGGATCGCGGCCACCGTCGTCGCACCGCCGGGTACGACGCTCTACGCGCAGCAGACGGTGCCCGCCACACCTCCGACGGCGCTGCCGACGGCCCCGGCGCCGGCTCCGACCTCGACGGCCCCGACGCCGGTGCCGACGGCCAGCCCCGGTGCCGGGGTGCAGGTCGACATCACCGTCCTGTCGCGGGCCCTCGACGACGCCCCGGGCCCGGAGCTGGTCGCCTCGTACCTCTGCCCGCCCGCGAGCGTGCTCGTCCCGGAGCCGCCGCAGCCGCCCGGTGGCTCCTGCGTCGTGCAGCTGCGCCCGCTGTACACGGCGCTGCTGGCCGGTGTCGGCGGCGACACGATCCGCGACCTCGTCGAGCGCGAGCTGTGGGTGCGGATGCCGGCGTTGCCGCTGTTCCAGCCCGTCACGCTGGTGGTGAGCACCCCCGCGGCGGATGCGGCCACGGGGATCGGCCCCGGTCCGCTCACCACCGGCCCGCTCACCGGCGCAGAGCGATGGGCCGAACCCGTGCGCTGAGGCGCCCCGGGCCGTCCGCATAGGCTGTCCGGTGTGCCGACCGTGCCGACCGGGCCGTCCCCGACATCAGCGACGTCGGGTGCGTCGGCGGCGCGGCGCCTGCTGTTCGTCCATGCGCACCCGGACGACGAGTCCCTCGCCACCGGCGGCACCATCGCCCGCTACGCGGCCGATCCCACCACCTCCGTCACGCTCGTCACCTGCACGCTCGGCGAGGAGGGCGAGGTGATCCCACCCGAGCTCTCACACCTCGCGGCCGGGCAGGCCGACCAGCTCGGCGGCTACCGCATCGCCGAGCTGGCCGCTGCCTGCGTCGCGCTGGGACCGGTCGACCAGCGCTTCCTCGGTGGCGCGGGGCGCTGGCGGGACTCCGGGATGGCCCTGGCCGGGCACGGGGTGCGCGCCGCGCTCCCCGCGACGCTGCACCCCCGCGCGTTCGCCGCGGCAGGGGCCTTCGATGCCCAGGTCACGGCGCTGCGGGAGATCCTCGACGAGGTGCGCCCGCAGGTCGTCGTCAGCTACGACGCGTCGGGAGGTTACGGCCACCCCGACCACGTCCGGGCCCACGACATCACCGCGGCCGCCGTCGCCGTGTGCCCGCACGTCCGCAAGCGCTACGCCTGCGTGCGCGGCCGGGCGCAGCTCGAGGCGGGCCTCGCCGGGCTCGCCGCCGTCGCGGACCTGCCGTTCCGCCTGCCCGCGCCGGACGAGCTCCCGAGCGTCGAGGATGCGCTGATCACGACCCGGATCGACGTCTCCGCCTTCCACGACCGGCAGCTCGCCGCGGTCCGCGCGCACGTCACGCAGGCGTGGGCGCACCCGGGCCCGCCGCCGAGCTACGCCGTCAGCAACGGCGTCGCCCAGCCGATGCCCGACCACGAGGAGTACGTCCGGCTCACCGGCCCGCCGCTCGGGCGCGACGCACCCGAGACCGACCTGTTCGCGGGGGTCGAGTGACCCTCCAGGATCCCGCCGAGCGCCCCGTCGAGCATCCGGCGGAGCATGCCGTGGGGCAGGGTGAGCGCCGCGTCGAGGTCTGGCTGGACCGGGTCGCGATCGGCGTGCTCGTCCTCGACGGGGTCCTCGTGGGCATCTTCGGCGCGCTGTTCAACCCCATCTACCACGGCGCCGTGCCGCTGCCGATGGGGACGCTCCTCACGGTCCTGATCCTGCCGTGGCTGGTGGCCCGGGCCGCAGAGATCGATCCGCGTCGCTGGGTGGCCGCGTCGCCGTTCCTGGCCTGGGCGGTGACGGTGGGGGTGCTCGGCGTCGTCGGCCCCGGCGGGGACGTCGTGCTGCCGGCGACGTGGCAGTCCCTGCTGCTGCTCGCGGGCGGGCTCGTGGCCGGCTTCGTCGGCCTGCGCCGGGCCCGCGCCACGGACTGGTGAGCACCGGTGAGCACAGGTGAGCTACGTGCACCGGGGCGTCGCAGCGGGTAGAGCACGATCGTGACCACGACGCGCAACACCCACGGCCCGATCAGCGACGCCGCCATGGCGGGTGTGCTGCGGACGTTCGTGCGCGCCACCCGGCCCGTCCTGAACGGGTTGCGGGAGGCCGACCCGTTCGGCCTGCGGCAGCGGATCGTCGAGGACCTGCCCGCGGGCTCGGCCCGCGGGTTCGCGGACAAGGTCCTCGACTTCCTCGCCGCCGTCGAGGTGCCCGGCACGGCCGCGTGGGCGCAGATGGACCGGGCGACGCGCGTGCGATGGTGGGTGCGCCGGGTGGGCCGGTTCACGACGGCGGTCGCCGCGGTCCCGGGGCTCGGCGGAGCGCTGGCCGCGAAGCTGCCGGTGGCGAAGGCCCTCGGCACCGCGGGCCAGGGGTTGCTGCTCGTCGCCGTCGCGGGCGAGTACGGCGTGCACGCCGAACGCGACCTCGTCGCGATGCTCGGCGCCGTGATGTTCGGCCGCGATCTCGACACCTCCCGCGACCTCACGGCGGACGAGGAGTCCGCGGCCGAGGCCGGCGCGGCCGAGATCATCGCCCCGCTGCGCGGGCAGCGGCCCAGCCTGCGGCGGCTCGCCGCCGCGATGTGGTCTCTGGGGCGGGCCCTGTTCGCCGTCGAGGACGAGCTGGACAAGCGCCCGCACGGCCGCTTCTACCACGACATGCTCGGGATGGTCCCCGTGATCGGGGCGTTCGGGAAGTACCTCGGGGAGTGGTCGGGGCTCAAGCGCGCGGCCCGCCGGGCGCAGGAGTGGCTCGCCGCACACCCTCAGGCGGGCGGCACCCGGTAGCGGTAGCGGTGGTGCTCGCGGCACCCGAGCCGGTCGTAGAACGCGCGGGCCGCCGTGTTGTGCAGCGCCACCTGCAGGACGGCCCAGCGCGCGCCGTGGCGGCGGCCCCATGCCGCCAGGGCGGCCGTGGCCGCCCTGCCGTGGCCGTGGCGGCGGGCGTCGGGGCTGGTGACCAGCCGGGACAGGTGGAGGTGGTCGTCCACCAGCGCACCGCGGGCCGCCGCGAGGCCCGGGACGAGGGCGAACACCGTCCGTGGCCGGGAGCGCCGCGCCCCGTCGCCCGCGTCGGCGGGGTCGGCGGGGTCGGCGGGGTCGAGGACGGCCCGCTCGGCGGGGGACGGATCGCGACCCAGCGCGAGCTGCCACCAGCGGTCGTCGGGGCGGTCGAGCAGCGTGACGCCGGTGCCGGTGGCAGCGGGCTCGGCGTGGTCGGTGGGCCGGGCGTGGTCGGCAGGCTGGGCTGGGTGGACGGGTTCCCCGGGCCCGGCGGGGTCGTCGAGGCCGGCGAGATCCCCGACGAGCACCGCCACCTCCGCGCCCGCGGCGTGACCGGAGTCGAGCACCCATCCCGCGTCCGCGGCCGCCCGGTCCCAGGGCGAGCCGATCGGCACCTGCAGCCGCGGGGCGATCCCGTGCTCCACGGCGAACCTGCGGACCTCGGTCAACGCCGCGGGAACCGGCAGCCCGGGGTCGCCGACCGCGATCGCCGAGTTCGCCCGCCCGGTGAACCCGCCCGCGGCTCGCAACCGCCACGCGCCCAGCGCCACGTCGACCGCGGCGGGCCAGGCGTCGGCACACAACCCTTCCAGCCGGGCCACCGCTGCCCACGAGGCCCGCCGCGGCACCGCGGGCGGCACCAGCCGCACCGCCACGACGGCGCTGCGCGCCACCCGGACCGCACCTCGGCGGGAGTGCACGACGACCGCGTCCGGGCCGCCGTCCGCGAGCTCCCCGACGGCGTCGCTGAACAGGGCCCGCCCCTCGCGCTCGCCGACCCGGTGACGCAGCGTCACGCGCCGCCCGACCCAGTCCGTGAGCTGTTGCACGTCACCTGCCCCGGCTCTCGTCTCGTCCCGGCCGCGATACATACTTGTCCTCGTCTCGACCTTGCCGTGATGGAGGACCACCCGTGACGTACGTTATCGCCGAGCCCTGCGTCGACCTGCTCGACAAGGCGTGCATCGAGGAGTGTCCGGT
>JBFWRR010000074.1:0-13062 GCA_050248815.1 Pseudonocardia sp.
GTGGCCGATGCCTGCCCAACCCGTCCCGGCGAAACCGAAGCCGAAGTGGCCGTGGATCGTCGGCGGCGTCGTCCTCCTGCTGCTCCTCATCGGTGTCAGCGGCAATCGTCAGACCGCAACAGCCCCGACCGCCACACCCGCGACGATCCCCGCGGCGCCGACCGTCACCCGGGCCGACATCACCACCCCCGCGGCGGCAGCACCCGCGCCGCCTGTCACCGCCGGCCCGCAGACCAGCTTCGGCGACGGCACCTGGGTCGTCGGCGAGGACATCCAGCCCGGTACCTACAAGTCGACGGGCGCCCAGCCGGGCATCTTCGAGCTGTGCTCGGTGACCACCCTCGCCGGGGACACCTCCGACTCCGACATCATCGACTGGCAGACGGCGAACGCCGACGAACCCGTGCGGATCAAGGTCACCGGCAAGGTGAAGGCGGTCAAGTCGACCGGCTGCGAGGACTTCGTCAAGGTCGGCTGAGGCCTCGAAGGACGCCCCGAAGGACGCCCCGAAGGAACTGCCTGCCAGCCGCGCTCAACCGACTTCGCGCCGTCCCGACTGGGATGACGCCGCGCTGCACCGCGCGCATGATCCGGGATCTACAGCAGCAGCTCCACGCCCTGCGAGGCGACGCGATCTCGACGATCGGACGATGCTTGCGGTCCTGCCTCTGCTGGTCGACGTCCAGGTGACGGCCGGCGCGGGGATGAGCCAGGATCCGCCGTGCGTGGGGACGTACCTTCGGCGTGCCGGAACGTCGGCGACACCGACTATGATGGTGCGGTCGGAGCCTCCGTCCGGCTCGTCCCGCGGAGGTCGCAGGTTCGGATCCTGCGCCAGCAACGACCGATCACCGCGTGAGGGCCCCCGGATCGCCGTCGGCGATCGGCCTCGATCGTGTGGGGGTAGGAGTAGTACGTGGCTCGAGGTGGCCAGCGCCTGCGGCGCGCGCACCGCACCGCTCGTGGGACGCAGCGCCGTGCCGGCGTCCGGACCGACGACCTGGTCGCGGTGCTGAACCGCGCCGCGTCGGAGGTCGAGGCGGCGGCGCGGCGCGGGGTCGTGCTGTCGGCGGACCGCACGAAGTTCCAGGTCGTCGGCATGCTGGCGCGCCAGGAGCGGAACCGGGTGCAGGCGGAGACGGGCAGCGACACGCGCCGCTCGGGGACGCTTCGGCGCCTGGACGGGATCGCGTTGATCCTCGCGCAGGCGGCCACGCACGACACGTCCTTGTTGACGCTGCTCTCCGAGGACGCAGTGCTGTCCGACGCGGCCAGGGCGCTCATGCGCACGATGTTGACCGACGCCGGGAGAGCGGCGCCCCCCGTCGCGGACGCACCGGCGGAGCCGGACGGCGTGGACGCCGCCGCCGAGCGGCGGGTGGTGCCGCGGGCGATCGTCTCGCGTCAGCTGGCCAACCCCTTCCTCGCCCCGGACTTCTCGGCCGCCAGGCCCAGCCGGGTCGCCCCGACGCGCCGGCTGGCCACCTGGGAGCTGCTCGGCCCGCTGTTCAGCTCGTTCGAACGGGCGGGCGGGGGAGCCTCGACGTGCATGGCGCTGCCGGAGCTGTCCTCGTTGCCGTCGTCCCTGCGCGCGCCGGGTGGCCGCGAGCTGATGCCCCACCAGGGGCGGCTGGTCGCCGCGGCCGCCGCCGGGCACCGGAGCTTCCTGCTCGCCGACGAACCGGGCCTGGGCAAGACGGCGCAGGCGCTGCTGGCCGCGCGGGCGGCGAACGCCTATCCGCTGCTGGTGGTCGTACCGAACGTGGTCAAGACCAACTGGGCCCGCGAGGCCGCGATCTGGACGCCCGACCGGTCGGCGACCGTCATCCACGGCAACGGCGACACGATGGACGGCTTCGCCGACATCGTCGTGGTCAACTACGAGGTGCTCGACCGCCATGTGGGCTGGATCGGCGACCTCGGCTTCCGCGGCATGGTCATCGACGAGGCGCACTTCATCAAGAACAAGTCCTCGCAGCGCTCGCGGTATGTGCTGGAGCTCTCGGAGCGCATCCGCTCGCGGGTCGCGCGGCCCCTCCTGATGGCCCTGACCGGCACGCCGCTGATCAACGACATCGAGGACTTCCGGGCGATCTGGCAGTTCCTCGGCTGGACCGACGACACGAAGCCACTCCCCGAGCTGATGCACGCGCTGGAGGAGACGGGGCTGACCCCGGCCGACCCCGGGTTCTACCCGGCCGCCCGGCAGTGCGTGGTCGACCTCGGGATCGTCCGTCGCCGCAAGGTCGACGTGGCCGCGGACATCCCGGCCCGGCGGATCGCCGACCTTCCCGTCGAGCTGGACGAGACGGTCGGCCGGTCGATCCGGCAGGCCGAGCAACGCCTCGCGCGCCGCATGGTGGAGCGGTACGAGGCCGCGCTCGCGCGGCGCACGTCCGGCCCCACCGATCCCGTCGGTCACGCTGCCGACAGGATCGACCACGACCTCGTGCGCAGGATCGCCACCCGGGAGCGGAAGGAGGCCACCGAGGCCAACGCGGAGAACGGTGGCGAGAACGTCTTCGCCATGATGCGGCGCCTCGGCCGCGCGAAGGCGGGTCTGGCCGCCGACTACGCGATCCAGCTGGCGCGCAGCGCGGGCAAGGTCGTCTTCTTCGCCCGCCACGTCGACGTGATGGATGCCGCGCAGGCGAGCTTCGCGAAGGCCGGGATCCGGTTCTCCGCGATCCGCGGCGACCAGACGCGCACGGTCCGGCAGAAGCAGATCGACGCGTTCGTGAACGACCCCGAGGTCGCGATCGCGGTCTGCTCGCTGACCGCGGCCGGGGTCGGGATCAACCTGCAGGTGGCCTCGAACATCGTGCTCGCCGAGCTGTCCTGGACCGACGCGGAGCAGACCCAGGCCATCGACCGCAGCCACCGGATCGGTCAGACGGAGCCCGTCACGGCGTGGCGGATCATCGCCGCGCAGACCATCGACGCGCGGATCGCCGAGCTGATCGACGGCAAGGCGGGTCTCGCCGCCCGGGCGCTCGACGGGTCGGAGGACGAGGTGGCGTCGTCCGCGGACGTGCAGCTCGAGGCGCTGGTGGCGCTGCTGACCGACGCGTTGACCGACGGGCCGAGCGCGGCCTGACGGCGCGGTAGCGGCGGGGCGTCAGCGGTCGGCCGTCGACCTGCGGGCGGACCAGGACGTCCAGGCGGTGCCGCGGGTCGTCGGAACAGTCCAGCACGGTGCGCGCGACGATCGCCGTCCGCGAGTCGGCGGAACCGTGGCGGCGAGCCCGACGGCGAGGTGCGGGCCGGCCGGCGGGGCATGATCGGGCGGCCTGCTACCGAATCAGCTGCTCGGCGACTCGATCGACGAACGGCCGATGAGCTGCGGTGATCGGCCGTCATTCGAACGTTAGTTCGATTACACTGCGGACATGGCACCCGCTCTGCTCGCCCGCCTCCGGCAGCTCGCCGAGGCGCTGCTGGCCGAGCTCGCCGCGGCTGGTGATGTGGGGTGGGGCGACGACGATCTGCTCGACCTGTTGCGGGTGGGGGAGGGCATCACCCGCGGTGTCGAGCGGGCGTCGATCGGCGCAATGTCGGATCTGGAGCGGCGTGGGGTGTTCGCCGAGCGCGGCTACCGATCCACCGTCACCGCGCTGGCCGACCTGTTGGGCTGGGAGCGCGGTGACGCGCGGCGGCGGCTGGTGGTGGCCGAGCAGGCGTGTGCGCGGGTGGGGTTGGACGGGACCGTGTTGCCCGCCCGACTGGCCGAGACCGCTCGGGTGTTCGCAGCCGGGGGTTGTACGACCCGACAGGTGGAGACGGTGGCGCGGGTGCTCGACTCGCCCGCCGCGCGGCGGCTCGCACCGGATGTGTGGGCGGCTGCCGAGGCGCAGCTCGCCGGGGTTGCCGGTGCGTACGCGCCGGCGGATCTGCACGCGTGGGGCACCGCCCTGGTCGAGCTGTTGGACGCCGACGGCCCGGAACCGGACGACCGGCCCGACCCGCCCGGGATCAACGAGCTGTTCCTGACCCGCCACCCCTCCGGCTCGGGCGGGAAGCTGAAGGGCCGGTTCGACGACCCGGCCATGTTCGACGCCATCGCCCGCGTGGTGGACGCCGGCGCCCGCCCCACCGATGCCGCCGATGCCGAGCAGCGCCCGTTGGGGCAGCGGCAGGCCGAAGCACTGGCCGACGCGTGTGGGCATGTGCTCGATCATGGTGAGCTGCCCGCGCGCGGTGGGGAACGCCCGCACCTGACGGTGGTGGTGCGGCTGGAGGACCTGGAGAACCGGGCCCGGGCCGCGTGTCTGGACTTCGGCGGCCCGCTCTCGCCGGAGGGGCTGCGGATGCTGTGCTGTGACGCCCGCGTCGTCCCGGTCGTGCTCAACGGGGTTGGGCAGCCGCTGGACGTCGGCCGGGCCACCCGCGTGATCCCGGACGGGTTGCGGCGTGCCGTCACCGCGCGCGACCGCGGCTGCGCCCGCTGCGGCAGGCCGCCGTCGTGGTGCGAGATGCACCATCTGATCCCCTGGGAACACGGCGGCCCGACATCGATCGACAACCTGGCCCTCGTCTGCCGGGGCTGTCATCGCCTGATCCACCACGCCGGCTGGGACGTCCGCCTCCGCGACGGGCGGCCCGAGTTCCACCCGCCCCCGTGGATCGACTCCGAGCGCCGCCCACGCGCCCGACCACGACACCTCCAACCCCCGAGTCCGACCTCGCCGCCGATCATGGCCGCAACCCGCGTCCCGATGCGGGTATAGGCGCGGGCCGGACCGGCGAGCTAGGCGCGCAGGCCCTGCGCGCACGGCCACCCGTGGACGTGCCGGGCGATCTGCGCTTGGCCCGCGCCGCCGGGGGAGAGGTCCGGGTTCACCGAGTCGATGGCGACCAGGTCGCGCAGGAGCGCGACGACCTCCCGCGTCTCCACCGTCATCGCCGTTGCCCCTCCGCCGGGCGGGCCCCCTCGGTGCTGAGCAGGACCACGACCGACCTGGACGTCAAGCCGAGCGCCGCCCGGCCGCCCGGCTCGGCCAGCACGGCCCGGACCGCGGGCACGCAGGCCGCCCCGCACGGGCCGGCGGGCACCCCGAGCTCGGCGAGCTGCACGGCGGCCGCCGCCGCCGCGTCGTCGGTGGCGACGGCGACCCCGTCGAGCCCGGCGCGCAGGACCGGCCATGCCAGCGAGGACGGGGTGCCGCAGTTCAGTCCGGCCATGATGGTGGCGCCGGTGCGGACGCTCACCGGCCGGCCGGCACGCAGGCTCGCCGTCACGCAGGCGGCGGTGTCGGGCTCGACCCCGAGCACGGCCACCCGGCGGCCCCGGCTCTTGTAGTGGGTGACGACGGCCTGCGCCAGCGAACCGACGCCGATCGGGGTGACCACGAGGTGGGCGACGTCGGCCCCGAGCTGGTCGTCGATCTCGGCGAACATCGTGGAGTAGCCGTCCACGATGTACTGCGGGATCGTCTCGTACCCGGCCCACGCCGTGTCCTGCACCAGGACCGCGCCTGCCCGGGAGGCGGCGTCGGCGGCGGCGCGCGCCACGGTGGCGTCGTAGTCCGCCGCCGTGACGACGGTGGTGGCGCCCTCGCCGCGGATCTCGGCGACGGCCCCGGGATCGACCACGTCCGGGACGAACACCCGCACCGGCACCCCGAGCAGCCGTCCGACGTGCGCGAGCGCGCGGCCGTGGTTGCCGTCGGTGGCGGTCACGAGCTCCAGGCCGGGCAGCCGGGCCGCCGCGGCGCGCAGCGCGGGGAGCTCGGGCGCCACGTGCGTCCCCGCGGCGAGGTCCCGGATCACCCGGAACACCGCGTGGAACACGCCCAGCGCCTTGAAGGCGGGCAGCCCGAACCGGGCCGACTCGTCCTTCACGACGACGCGGCGAACGCCCCACTCGGCGGCCAGGCCGGGCACGTCCCGAAGCGGGGTGGGCGCGTAGCCCGGGATGCCACGGTGCAACGCCGCCGCCTCGGGCGGTGGGGGCGCGCAGGTCCAGGTGGCCGCGTCCGCGCCCGTCAGCAGGGGACGCGGCGCCACGCGGCCGTTCACCGGTCGGCCAGGGTCGGCACGCCGTCGAGCATGCGATCCACGGTAGGCCGCACCTCGACCCAGCGAGTGTCATGTCGCCGCCACGGGGCGGGTGCGCTCCGGGGACGAGGTCGACTCATCGCAGGTGGCGATGCCGTCCCCGGCCGAGGCAGGTAGCCGGGATCCGGGCGTGAACGCGGCGATCAGGGCGGCCAGCACACCGGCGGCCGAGGCCGCGAGGAACACGGCGTGGTAGGCGGCGGCGCCCGGGAGGGCCTGCCCGGCCACGACGACGGTCAGCCCGGTGGTGAGGGCGGCGACCGCGGCGCTGCAGGACGATGTGCCGATCATCCGCATGAGGGTGTTCAGGCTGTTCGCGGCGGCGGTGTGGGTCGGCGGCACCGCGGCCATCACCAGTAGCGGGAGGGCGGAGTAGGCGATCGCCGCGCCGATCGCGGTGACGGTGGTGGCCAGCACGATCGCGACCAGCTCGCGTGGCAGCGCGGCGATGCCCAGGTTCCCGCCGGCCATCACCACAGTGCCGATCACGAGGGCCGAGCGGGCCCCGAACCTGCTCGAGAGTCGGGCGGAGACGGGGCTGAAGAGCATCATCGCGGCACCGATCGGCAGCAGCGCGAGTCCCGCGGTGGACACCGACAGGGCGTGGCCGTATCCGGTCGCGACCGGCGCCTGCAGCACCTGCGTCGTGGCCATGAACGCGGCGAACATCGAGAAGCCGACCAGAGCGGACGCGACGTTGGTCCACAGCACGGCGGGCCGGGCGTTGATGCGCAGATCGACGAGCGGGCGTGGTGCGCGCAGCTCGTAGCGTCCCCAGGCGAGGAACAACACGGCGGAGATGGCCAGCAGGCCGGGCAGGTACGGTCCCGACCACCCCCACTCGCCGCCTTTGGACACCGCGAGCAGCAGGCACACCAGTGCCGCGGAGAAGCCGAGTGCACCGACCACGTCGAAGGATCCGCCGGTGCGCAGCGGGGACTCACGCACCGTCGCGAGCACGACGAGCAGTTGCACCGTGGCGAGGATCGCGGTCCCGGCGAACAACCACCGCCAGCCCACCTCGTCGGCGACGACGCCGGTGAGCGGTAGGCCGATCGCCCCACCGGTGCCCAGTGAGCTGCTCATGACGGCGATCCCGGTTCCGACGCGTCCGGCCGGCAGCGCGTCGCGCATGAGGCTGATCCCCAGCGGCACCACGCCCAGTGCTGCGCCCTGCAGCACCCGCCCGGCGAGCAGGACACCGACGTCGGGTGCCAGGGCGCCGATCCCCGAACCGGCCGCGATCATCGCGAGGGCGACGAGCAGCATCCGGCGCTTGCCGTACATGTCGCCGAGCCGTCCGAGCACGGGCGCGCAGACCGCGCCCGCCACGAGGGTGGCCGTCACCAGCCAGGACACCGTCGAGCGGGACGCTCCCAGCAGAGCAGGGAACGTCGGCAGGAGCGGGATCACGATCGTCTGGGTGAACGAGACCGCGAGCCCGCACGAGGCGAGCACGAGGATCAGCGCGGAGGGTGAGGAGCGGGACGGCACGGTTCAGGTGACCACAACCTGGTTAGCAACGGCAATGGATTCTCACATCGCGGCTCCTGACCCCGTTCGTGGGCGCGGTCCAGCTCGCCGTCG
Organism: Pseudonocardia sp.; assembly: GCA_050248815.1. Classification (GTDB taxonomy): domain Bacteria; phylum Actinomycetota; class Actinomycetes; order Mycobacteriales; family Pseudonocardiaceae; genus Pseudonocardia. The sequence goes on from JBFWRR010000074.1 coordinate 7,645, forward strand.
CGCAGCGGGCAGCCGCTTTCCCGCAGACCGTCGGCCTCGGCGTCGGCGTCGGCGTCGGTGCGTGAGGCGCCGAACAGGGATTCCTGGACGACCCGCAGGCTCCGGGTCGTCGGGCGGGAGGTGGCTATGGCGCCGACGGGTGTGCGGCTCGGTGGTGGACCACGATGACGGGGCAGGACGCGGCCTCGAGCAGGCGCCGGCTGATCGAGTCGGGGCGGTGTCCGTCGTCCTGGTGGCCGACGACGATGGCGCGCGCAGCGTGAGCGGTGTTCAGCAGAGTGGTGAGCACGTCGCCGCTGATGTGTTCCTGGTCGATGCGGGTGTCGGGGTGGCCCAGCCGGGCGAGGTGGCTCTCGGCGTCGAGCAGGGCGTCCGGGTCGGGCCCGGCGGTGTCGTCGGGTCGTGCGTGCAGGGCGCGCACGTGGGTGCCGAGGGCGCGGGCCAGCTGGGTGCCCAGCAGGAGGGCGGCGTGGGCGTCGGGGCGGCCGTCGACGCCGACGACCACCGGCCCGGAGCGAGGCGGTGGGATCTGTGGGGCCGTGCCGCGCACCACGGCGACGGGGCAGCGGATCCGTTCGATGAGCTCGAGGGCCACCGGGCCGGCCAGCATCCCCGACCAGGCGCTGTCGCCGTAGCCGCCGAGGACGAGCATGCGGGCGTCGGCGGCGCGGGCCACCAACGTCTCCACCGGGTTCCCGCAGAGAAGCTCGATCCGGCAGGGGCGGACGCCTTCCCGTTCGGCGGCGTCGCGCAGCTCGTGCAGCCAGGTGGGGGCGGCGGGCGGGGCGTCGTCGGGGGAGCCCGGTACGACGTGGATCAGGTGCAGGGGTGCGGCCCAGGCCCCTGCGAGGTCGAGGGCCCAGTACGCGGCGTCGCGGGCGGAGTCGGACCGGTCGACGCCGACGACCAGTGGTTGATCTGGGATGTCCGGCTGGTTCATGCGGGGCCACCTCCCGATGTGTCGGCCGTCGTGGGGACGGCGTGCATCACGACAGTGCGCGATCCGCGGACGTGGGGTCCAGTGCCGTCCGGCCCGTACGCGCGGCCGCTGGACCTACCCGTTCCCGTCCCCCTGCGCGGCCGGGCCGGGCGTGGTGGCCGCTTCGCCGGGTCCGGCCGCCCAGGCAATGGCCTCGTCGAGCTGGTCGTGTCCGAAGCCCCTGATCTCGGCGCGGACGAAGTGCTCGGCCAGCCGTGGGGCGAGGTCGGCCACCGTGCCGTCGGCGGCGAGCGCAACCCGGTGGATCCTGCGGTGGTGGTCGCGGACGAAGCGGACGTGCCGCAGCAGGGTCGCGACGTTCTGCCAGCCCGGGAACGAGCGGGCGTGGATGACGATGCCCTGCAGCGCCTCGTGCGCGTGCAGCCACGAGTCCGCGGTCGCGGCGATGGCGTCGAAGTCCTGCGCGCGCAACGGCTGGGCGACCTCGACGACGATCAGCCCCGAGTCGGGGAGGAGGCGGTGCGACACGCCGGGGCCTTCGGGCAGCGAGCACAGCCAGGCGAGGGCACCGGCTCGCTCGTCGACGCCGAAGGTGCGCAGGGGGAACGGCAGGAGGAACGCCGCGAGCTGGGCCCACTCGCGAAGCCATCCGAGGTCGGTCACGAGGGCGTAGCCGTCGATCGCCCGCAGCACCGGCACCGACCGGAACCCGGTCTCGAACTTCTCCCGCACCACACCTGGGGTGAAGCCGGTGTACTCGGGGCCGATCTCGACGAGGAGCCGGATGCGCCGGTCCTGCCTGCGGGCCTCGTCGAAGATCGGTTCGACCGCCTGCACGTAGTCCTGCGCGGTGACGGTCCCGACAGCCCTGAGCGCGTCGATGCCGTCGGGGACGTCCGGGATCCTCTCCAGCATGGTCGGCTCCTCTGCGGCATGGAGGCGGTGAGGGCACCGATCGTCGTGCCGCCACCCGCGCCGGGCACAGGGACGAAGGTCCGTGCCTCGCACGCCGTTCGGCGTCGGGGCGGGAACCGCGCCCGCTTCAGCTCGGCCCGGCCGACCAGTCGCGGTAAGCCGCCACCGCGGTCGGGAGGGTGGGGAAGATCCGCTCGATGCGGTCCACGAGCCGGGCCCGCCGCAGGGCGGTGATCAGCTCCTGCTTGGCCCGGGCGAGCGCGATCACCACGCCGCGCCGGTCGAGCTCGTCGCACAGCGCCCGGAGCGCGTCCGCGGCGGTGATGTCGATGTCGACGACCGCCTCCACGTCGAGCAGGAGCCATCGCGCCGGCGGGTCGGCCGCCGTCACCTCGGCGAGGGCGCGCTCGCGGAAGTCATCGGCGTTGGCGAAGAACAGCGGTGCGTCGTACCGGAACACGACGAGCCCCGGGACACTGCGGGCCTGCGGGTAGTCCTCGAGGTCGTGCATGCCGGCCAGATCGGGGACGTGTCCGAGCACCGCGGCGTGCGGGCGTGACACACGGCGGAACAGGTCGAGGATCGACAGTCCGACCGCGACCAGGACCCCGTACAGCACCCCGAGCACCAGCACGGCGGCGGCCGTCACCAGGGCCAGCGCCAGCTCCGAGAGGCGGAAACGGGCGAAACGGACCAGCTCGCCGATGTCCACCAGCCAGGCGGCGGCGTAGACGACGAGCGCCCCGAGCGCCGCGGTCGGGAACGTCGCCAGCAACGGCCCACCCACCCACAGCACGGCGAGCACGGTGAGCATCGCGGCCACCGAGTACAGCTGGCTGCGCGCGCCGGCGCTGTCGGCGATCGCCGTCCGGCTGCCGCTGCTGGTCACAGGGAAGCCGTGCAACAACCCCGAGGCGGCGTTGGCGGCGCCGAGGGCGAGCAGCTCCCGATCCGGTGTCACCCGCTCGCCGTGCCGGTCCGCGAACGCCCGCCCGGTGAGCACGTTGTCGGAGAACGCGACGACCGCGACGCCGACCGCAGGCCCGAGCAGCTCCAGCAGGTCCGCGGGGCCCACCGCAGGCCACGCGGGCGCCGGCAGGCCCTGCGGCACCGGTCCGACGACGGCCAGCCCGAGCGACGGCAGCAGCGCCGTGGCGGCCGCCGCGAGCAGCACCGCGATCAGCGGCGCGGGCAGGCGCGGGGCGACCAGCGGCAGGCCCACCAGGACGGCGAGCACGGCGAGCGTGAGCAGCACGGTGGGCAGGTGCACCTCGGTGATCCCGCCGGCGAACGAGACGACCTCGGCGACGAACCCGGTGCCCTCGACCGGTACCCCGGTGAGGTTCTCCAGCTGCCCGGCGACCATCACCAGCGCGATGCCCGACAGGTAGCCCACCAGCACCGGCCGCGACAGCAGGTCCGCGAGGAAGCCGATGCGGGTCATCCACCCGAGCGTGCACACGGCTGCGACCACCAGTGCCAACGCCGCCGAGAGCACGGCGTAGCGGCCCGGGTCGCCGCCCTCGAGTGGGGCCACGGCGATCGCGGTCATCACCGCCGTGGTCGCGTCCGGTCCGATCGACACCAGCCGTGACGAGCCCAGCAGCACGTACCCGACGGTGGCGGCCACCGCCGCCCAGAGCCCCGACACCGGCGGTAGCCCCGCCACCTCGGCATAGGCCAGCACCTGGGGGACGAGGTAGGCGGCGACGGTCACCCCGGCGAGGCCGTCGCGGACGAGCATCCGGCCGTCCCTGCGCACGACGGCCTCGAATGCGGGCTGCAGGCCCGGCGCCCAGCGGCCGGCCACGCCCTCGCCTATGGCGCGCGGGTCGGCTGCACGTCGACGGCGGGCACGGGGCGGTCGGTCGACATCCCGGTCGGTTGCGTGGTCACGTCGTCCTCCTCGCCCGGCTCCTGGCGCTCGCGACCCGGACCAGCGTCGCGGGGCCGACACCCGCCGTCCAGGGACCTCAGACGCGGATCCGCCGCCGAACGGCCCGGCGCCGTCCGTCGGCGGGCGCTCCGGGTCGTCCGCCCCGGTTTGCCGGGCCGTCCGCCGCTGACGGAATGGCTTCGCCGGGGGCACGGTCGTCGTGGGATCGGTGTGAGGGGGCCATGATGCAGACCGCAGGCGTCGTCGGGGTGGACGGGTCGGAGGTGGGCTCCATCGCGCTCGTGCGCCAGGCGCCGCGCCCGGTCGCGGTCGTCCGGAGCCCACGGTGATCCGGGGTCGGATTCCGAGGCGGCTTCCGCGCCGACTGCCGGACCGCATCGAGGACGCCGCAGCCTGGCTGCTCGCGACGCTGGTACTGCTCGCCGCGCTGGGTGCGGTCCTCGTGGGCCGCGCCGTCTACGAGGCGGCGGCGCACGAGCAGGCCCGCACCGACCGGGTCGAGGTGACGGCCACCCTGCTGCAGGACGTGCCTCTGGCTGTGATGCCGGGGCCCGCGGTTGCGGCCGTGCCCGCCCGGGCGGCGTGGGTGGGCCCCGACGGTCCACACACGGGCGAGATCACGGTCGCCGGTCAGCTGCAGGCCGGCTCGGCCTACCCGATCTGGGTCGACCGGTCCGGACGTCCGGCACCGGCGCCGCCCTCCACCGTGGACGCCGTCGCCGCGGGGTTCGCCATCGCGATGAGCGTGCTGGTCGGGGTCTGGTCGGTGCTGGGGGGGCTCTGGTGGGCCGTCCGGGCGTGGACGCTGCGGCTGGCCTGCGCCGCGTGGGAGCGTGAATGGGCGGCCGTCGAGCCGAGGTGGTCCAGGCGCGGCACGGTGTGACTACGCCTGGACCACCTGGCCCGCCGCTGACCGGGACGCGACCCCGCCGCGGGCCCCGGATGAGCGTGACGGCGCCGGGCCGGTGCACCCGTTCGACGAAGCCGAGAGGGGCCGGCGACCGGGGGACCATCGGCCTCGCGGTCCGGGCCGGTGGACCGCGTTCGGGAACCGCCGCAGCGAGCACGCTCCTGACCGGAGCACACGCCCGCACCCACGCACGAGGAGCGTTCATGATGTCCACCGACGCCACGTCCGGTCGGAGCGCGAACCGGGTGCGCCCGGACGACCCGGTAAAGATGATCATGTCTTCTCCGGTCGCGACGGTGGACTCCGGCAGCTCGGTGCTCGACGCCGCCACCGAGCTGGTGGCCGACGAGACCGGAGCGGTCCTGGTCACCGGGGCCGGGGCACCCGGCCTGCTCAGCGAGCGCGACGTCGTCACCCTCGTGGGGACGGGCGCGGACCTCGCCTCGCTCCAGGTCGGGGACGTGATGACGGAGGACCTCGTCTGGGCCCGCCCGGACGACACCGTCGCGTCGGTCGCTGAACGGATGCTGGAGGCGGAGGTGCGGCACCTGCCCGTCGGCGACGGGCGCCGCGTCGTCGGCATCGTGTCGCTGCGCGACCTCACCGCGGTGCTCGTCGCCGCGATCTGAGGCCGGGTTCCAGGCGCCTCCGGAGAGGTGGAACGTGCGGGACGCCTGCGAGGAAGTCGAGCGAGTCCAGCGCGAGCGCATCGCGCAGGTCATCGAGGTCGCCGGGAGTGCGCGCCCGTCCTGCGCC
>JBFWRR010000074.1:13162-28336 GCA_050248815.1 Pseudonocardia sp.
CGTCCTGCGCCGCGTGGCGGAGCGGTCCGAGGGCGTGCCGGGCCCGTGACGACAGCCCCGCGCAGCAGGGGTACTCGGCCCATGTGCCTGCCCGTGGCGGCGTCGGAGCCTGGACGGCGCGGCAGATGCCGCAGAGGTGGAGGGAGAGACCATGAGCGAGCTGACACGACGAGGTGGTCGGCTTCCGACGACGTGGTTCGACCAGATGGACCGGGTGTTCGACGAGTGGTTCCGGCGTCGCCCGTTCGTGCTCGACGTCGACGTGCCCGGAGCGGAGGTGATCCGCGTCGACGAGTACCTCGACGGCGACACCCGGGTGATCCGGGCCGAGCTGCCCGGCGTGGACCCGGCCAAGGACGTCGAGGTGACGGTCGTCGACGGGTTGCTGCGGATCAACGCCGAGCGCCGCATGGAGTCGAAGTCCGAGGACAAGGGCTTCCTGCGGCACGAGCTGCGTTACGGCAGCTACTCGCGGACGCTGTCGCTGCCGGAGGGCGTGGGCGAGGATGACATCTCGGCCTCGTGCAAGGACGGGATCCTCGAGATCAGGATCCCGAATCCGCAGGCCCCGGCCGGGCGGGAGCCGAAGAGGATCGCCATCACGACGGATTGAGCGCCACAGGTGGGCGGCCCCTCCCGAGCGGGGGAGGGGCTTCCCGCGCATGGTGGGGCCGGGCGTTCCCGCCGCGGGATGCTCGACCGGGTCATGGCCCGCCACGTGCTACCGGGCCCACGCCGGTGAGGGCCTGTCGGCTCGGCGAACCGGGCCGGTCGGCGGGTGCCGCGCCGGCCCACGAGCGGCACCGTGACGGCGACCGGCCGAAGGGGCCGGGTCACAACCGGGAGCAGGAGATCACGAGGATGAGCCGCCGAAGCAGGAGCGCGTCCACCCCGCCCGCGACGATCGTCGAGCTGGTCGGGAGCATCGCCGACGACCTCCCCGGCTACGCCCGACCCAAGATCGCCCACGTGCTCGCCCGCACCCGCAGGCCGGTGCCGTACAGCAGGCTGCGGGTCGTCCACCACGGCGACCCGGGACGTGAGCGTCCGGTGACGGCGCAGCTCGACGTCGATCTCGACGGGCAGCCGCTGTGTGTCCACGTCGATGCGCGGACGCCACGGGAGGCCGTCGACCGCGTGGTCGACCGGCTCGCCGTCCGGTTGGCCCGCATGGCTCCGGGGTGGGAGGCGCGCCGCGGCCGGACGTTCACCGGGGCTCCCGGAGAGTGGCGTCACGGGTACCCGCCCGAAGCCCGGACCCGCCGGCATGCCCCACCGGAGCCCGGAAGGGAGCCGTGAGTGGCGAGATGTCGGTGAGGCCGCCGCGCGGGCCGAGGGGTACCCACGGCGCGCCCCTGACGTCACGCACCTGGCGGGAGCGCCGCTTTCAGAGTTGCTCCGCGAGAACCGGCGGCCAGCGGTCGCGCCAAGGTGCGGCCGCCTCGAACGCGGCGGAGGCGCGCAGGACGAGCGCGTCCTCGCGGCGCCGTCCGATGATCTGCATACCGACCGGCAGCCCGTCGTCGGTGAACCCGGCCGGCACCGTGGCGGCGGGCTGGCCGGTGAAGTTGAACGGGAACGTGAAGGACAGCCAGTAGAACGCGTCGACCTCGCGGCCCTCGATCACCGGCGGTCCCTGCAGCCCGTGCTCGAACGGCGGCACCGCCAGCGTCGGGGTGAGCAGCAGGTCGTAGGAGCGGAAGAAGCGGGCGGACGCGTTGGTGACCGCCTTGCGGCGCATGATCGCGCTCGTCAGCTGCTCCGCCGTCCAGTCCACGCGCAGGACGTCGACCAGATGCGGGGACATCCGGTCGCCGAGCTCGTCGGCGAGCCGGCGCATGCCCGCGAGGTCGGTCTCGCAGAGGATCATCGGCAGCAGCGCCTCGTACGGGTCGTCCCACCCGGGATCGTCCCGCTCGACCGAGCAGCCGAGATCGCGCTCGAACACCGCGGCGGCCCGGTCGACGACCGCGCGCACGGCCGGGTCGACGGCGGCGTAGCCCAGGTCCGGGCTGTACGCGACCCGCACCCCGCGAAGATTGCCCTCGACGGCGCCGAGCCAGTCGACGTCGTCCGAGGTGATGCTCAGCCGGTCCCGGTCGTCGTAGCCCGCGATGACCGAGAGGACCAGCGCGGCGTCGGCCACCGTGCGGCTGAGCGGGCCGATGTGCTCGATCGACTCCCAGCCCGACGCGCCCGGGTAGCGCTCGTCCTTCGTCCCGGGGTAGAGCGGGACCCGACCCATGGTCGGCTTGATGCCGTAGAGCCCGCAGAAGCTCGCCGGGATGCGGATCGAGCCGCCGCCGTCGCTCCCAAGCGAGAACGGCCCGACCCCGGTGGCGACCGCCGCGCCCGAACCGGCCGAGGAACCGCCGGACGTGCGCTGCGGGTTCCACGGGTTCGCGGTGGGCGGCCCGAGCGGAGTCTGCCCGGTGCCGGAGTAGCCGAACTCCGGCACCTGGGTCTTGCCGATCACGACGGCGCCCGCCGCCTTGATCCGCTCGACGACGACGTCGTCCTCATCGGGGACGAAATCGGCGTAGGCGTTCGAGCCGGACGCCGTCCGGATCCCCTTCGTGAAGATCAGGTCCTTGACGCCCGTCGGTACGCCTCCGAGCGGGCCGACATCCTCGCCCGCCGCGAGCGCTGCCTCGACCCGCTTGGCGTCCTCCCGGGCCTGCTCCGGCACGACGGTCGTGAACATGTGCAGGACCGGGTCGAGCCGCTCCAGCCGCTCGAGGACGGCGTCGACCACCTCCACGGGCGAGATCTCCTTGGTCGCGATGCGCCGCGCGAGGCCGACGGTGTCCATCCGGCAGATCTCGTCGCTCGTCGCCATCGTCCCTGCCTCCCGTGCCCGGTGTCGTGGAGCGCCAGCCGACCACCGTTCCCGTCGTTCCGGTAGGGCCGGAGGTCACTCGCACGACGCGCGGTCACGACGTCGACGTGGCGGCCTCGCCGGACCGAACGCGGGCGCCTCCCTGCTGACGCTCCGCACGTTGCTCGATGAGCTCCTCGACGGCGCTGGGCAAGGTCGTCTCGAAGTCGATCAGCTTCGCCCACGTGGGCGTCATCACGATGCGGACCATCCCGTCGTAGAGCGCGCGGACCCCCGCCTCCCACTCGACCCGTTGCTCGGCCGTCATCTCGTAGGAGCCGTTCATCTCCAGGTACTCCTCGGGGATGCCGTCGACGTCGTCGAGCTCGACGGTGCCGCGGACGAGCAGGATCGTGGGCGGGTGCACCTCGGTGTCGATCGTGATGGCGACGGCCGGGTTCCGGCGGAGCGCGGAGAGTTTCGGGGCGTTGCGCGCCGTGCACATCACGACCTCCGTGCCGTTCCAGGCGAAGGCGATCGGGATGCTGCGCGGGGTCCCGTCCGCGGCGACGTAGGCCAGGCGGCAGACGTCGCGGGCCAGCATCTCGCGGCTCAGGGGGCGGTCGAGGATCTCGGCGATGCGGTCGTTCGTCATGGCGGCCTCCGGGATCTGTCGTCGCTGTCGTCACTGTCGTCACTGTCGTCACTGTCGTCCCTGGGGGACGGAGCCGGTCGGCGGTTCTCGACATCGCGGGCTCGACCTTCTCCGGAAGAGCTCGCGCTGTTGGCCGACCTGGTCGACCCATCGGTCGGCGCGGCGCCGACGGCGGGCGGCGGGTGTCGCACGCGACGGTCAGAACACCGGTCCGGCGGCGAGTCCGAGGGCCAGCACCGTGCCGCTGAGATGGTGGCGCAGCGCGTGGCGGGCAGCGTCGAGATCGTGCGCGGCGATCGCCCGTGCAATGGCCTCGTGCTCGGCGACGATGCTCTCCAGGCGCCCAGGGCTGGCCACCGCGGACTCGCCGATCATGCGGAGCTGGCGGTCGCGCAGCGAGGCGTACACGGGGGTGAAGACCGAGTTCTCCGCAGCCTCGATCATGGTGGTGTGGAAGGCGCGGTCGGCGTCGAGGAACGCACGGAGCTCGGCCGACGCGACGACGCGGCGTTGCCGCTGCAGCTCGACCTCCATCCGGTCGACGACCCGGCGCAGGCGGTCCCGGCTCCCGTTGACGATCTTCTCGATGGCGAACGACTCCAGGACCAGCCGGGCCTCCATGACCGAGCGGACCTCTTCCGGCGACACCGGCACCACGAGGGCGCCGCGCTGCGGGAAGAGCTTGAGCAGTCCCTCGGCCTCCAGTCTGAGGAAAGCCTCCCGCACGGGCGTGCGTGACATGTCCAGCGCCTTGGCGACCTCGCCCTCGCTGAGGAGGTCGCCGCCGCGGAACTCGCCGGTGAGGATCCGGTCCCGGACGTAGCCGAGGGCGCGGTCCTTGGCCCCCGCCCGGGTGGACGTCGCCCTCTCGTTCACACCGCTTCCTCCGCACCTCCGCGCACGTCCGCGGCCTCGCCGCCGGCGGTCACCCTATCCGCCGCTCCCTTGTTCCACGGGCGAGCTGTCCCACGGGTGAGCTTGCCCTACCGGCGAGCTTGTCCCACGGGCGAGCTTGACCTACGGGCGAGCCGTCCCTATCCTCCGCCAGGATACAACTTGTATCTAAGTTGTATCTGAACATGGCGCGGAGGTGGCGATGCAACCGAGGCTTCTGCACACCGAGTTCGTCGAGGCGGTCGGTGCCGACGGTGTGCTCGACGACCCGACGCAGCTGCGGGCCTACGAGTGCGACGGCCTCACCGGCTACCGGGTCGTCCCGTCACTCGTCCTGTTGCCGCGGACGGCGGAGGCGGCCGCCGCGGCGGTGCGGGTGTGCGCCCGCGCCGGCGTCCCGTTCGTCGCCCGCGGGGCGGGCACGGGTCTGTCCGGCGGCGCGCTGCCGGTGGCCGACGGCGTGGTCGTCTCGCTGCAGCGGCTGCGGTCGATCGTCGAGGTCGACCCGCTGAACCGCCGGGCCGTGGTCCAGCCCGGGGTCACCAACCTCGACATCAGCCGGGCCGCTGCCGCATACGGGCTGTACTTCGCGCCCGACCCGTCCAGTCAGCAGGTCTGCACGATCGGCGGCAACGTCGCCGAGAACTCCGGCGGCGCGCACTGCCTGAAGTACGGCTTCACGGTGCACCACGTCCACGAGCTGGAGGTGGTGCTGGCCGACGGGACCGTCACCACGCTCGGCGGCGACTCCGACCACCTCGCCGGTTACGACCTGCTGGGCGCGTTCATCGGCTCCGAGGGCACGCTCGGGGTGGTCACCTCGATCACCGTCAGGTTGCTGCGCCGCCCCGCAGCGGTGCAGACCCTCGTCGCGGACTTCGACACCGTCGAGGCCGCGGGGCAGACCGTCACCGCGATCATCGCCGGGGGGATCGTCCCGGCCGCGGTCGAGATGATGGACACCCTCGCGATCGAGGCGGTCGAGGCGGCGGTCGCCGCCGGGTTCACCCCCGGCGTCGCCGCGGCGCTGATCGTCGAGCTGGACGGCCCGGCGGACGAGGTGGCGCCCCAGCTCGCCGAGGTGCAGCGGCTCTGCCGGGCCCACGGAACGACCCGGGTGCGGCTCGCCGCCTCACCGCAGGAGCGGGCCGCGGTGTGGACGGGGCGCAAGGCGGCGTTCGCGGCCGTCGGCCGCATCAGCCCCGACTACTTCGTGCAGGACGGCGTCGTCCCCCGCACCCGGCTGGCCGAGGCGCTCGGCCGCATCCGCGCGCTCGCCGACGCCGCCGGGCTGCGGGTGGCCAACGTCTTCCATGCCGGTGACGGCAACCTGCATCCGCTGGTGCTCTACAGCGAGGCCGCGGGCGAGCACGACCGGGCCGAGCGACTGTCGACGGCGATCGCCGAGCTGTGCGTCGAGCTCGGCGGCTCGCTGTCGGGCGAGCACGGGATCGGCGCGGACAAGGCGTGCTCGATGCCGCGCCAGTTCGGCGCGGACGACCTCGCGACCATGCAGCGGCTGCGCGCCGCGTTCGACCCGGCGGGGCTGTGCAACCCGGGAAAGATCTTCCCCACGCCGCGGCTGTGCGGCGAGCGTCCCGGCCCGTACCGCCCCCACCCGCTGGAGGCAGCGGGCCTCATCGAGAGGACGTGACGGCATGCCCACCCCCACCGGAGCGGACCTCTCCGCGCGGCAGCCGAGCGCCCTGCGACCCACCACCACCGCGGAGTTGCGCGAGGCGCTGCTGGACACCGCGGCGAGCCACCCCCGCGTGACCGTCCGCGGCGCGGGCACCGCCGACGCCTGGGCGAACCCGCCCGGGCGGGCCGACGCCACCGTCGACACGACCGCGCTGAGCGGGATCCTCGCCCACCATCCGGGGGACATGACCGTTGCGGTCCGCGCCGGCACCCCGCTCGCGGCGTTGCAGGCAGACATCGGCGAGCACGGCCAGCGGGTCGCCGCCGACCCGGCCCGGGCCGCAGGCGGCGCGACCGTCGGCGGGCTGCTCGCCACGGCCGACGCCGGACCGTCCCGGCTGGCCTACGGCACCCTGCGCGACCTGGTCATCGGTGTCACCGTGGTGCTGGCCGACGGCACCGTCGCGAGGGCGGGTGGCCATGTGATCAAGAACGTGGCGGGCTACGACCTGGCCAAGCTGTTCGCCGGCTCGTTCGGCACGCTCGGCGTGCTCGCCGAGATCGTGCTGCGGCTGCACCCCGCACCCCGTGCGGCGGCGACCGTCGAGATCGGCGCACCCCGCCGGGAGGCGTACGCCACGGCCCGTGCGATCGCGGACGCGGGCGTCGAACCGACGGCCGTCGAGCTGCTCGACCCGGGCGGCCCCGAGGGCACCGCCCGGTTGCTCGCCCGGTTCGAGGGGACGCCCGCCGGGGTGGCCGAGCGGTCCGCCGCGGTCGGCGGGCTCACCCCGCACCCGACCCGGATCGTCCCCGCCGAGGAGGCGGAGGGCCTGTGGACGGAGGTCGCCGCGATCTGCACCGGCAGCCCCGGCGACACCGTGATCCGGTTCGGCGGGCGCCCCGCCGACGCCGCCGCGCTCGCCCGGCGGGTGGCGGCCTCCGCCGCCGACCGCGCCGTGCGGGTCGGCCGCACCGGAACCCTCGGCGCCGGGGTGCACACGGTGCGGCTGCGCGGGAACGGCCGCCGGGCGCACGGCCTGCTGCTGGCCGACCTGCACGCGGCCGCCGGTCCGCACTGCACCGTCCTGCGCCGCGACGGGGTGGACGCCGCCACCCCGCTGTGGGGTCCCCCGCCGCCGGCGGTGGCGCTGATGCGCGCGGTGAAGCGACAGTTCGACCCCGGCGACCGGTTCGGTACCGGCCGCCTGGAGCCGTGGCTCACCCCGCGGCGGGACGGGGGGCCGGCATGACCGAGCTCCTCCCGCCGGAAGGCGCCACCGGTTCCTTCGATGCCCACCACCCGCCGAGCCGCGAGCTGCTCGACGACTGCGTGCACTGCGGGTTCTGCCTGCCGACCTGCCCGACCTACCGGATCACCGGCGAGGAGGCGGAGTCCCCGCGCGGCCGGATCTACCTGATGGACCTCGCCTCGCGCGGCGAGATCGCGCTCGACGAGGCGTTCGGCGCCCGGATGGACTCCTGCCTTGGCTGCCTGGCCTGCGTGAGCGCCTGCCCGTCCGGCGTCCGCTACGACTCGCTCATCGAGGCCGTCCGCCCGCAGGTGGAGCGCGGGATCCCGCGCGCGGCTCCGGACGGGCTCTTCCGGAAGCTGGTCTTCGCGCTGTTCCCCCACCCGGGACGGCTGCGGCTGGCCGCCATCGGGGGGCTGCTCTACCAGCGGCTGGGGCTGCGCCGGCTGTTGCACGCGCTCGGCGTCATCGCCCTGCTGCCACCGCGGCTGCGGGCCCTGGAGGCACTGCTGCCACCGGTCACCCTGCGCCGCCTGTTCGCCCGCGGCGCCGCGTTCACCCCGGCCGCAGGCCCGACCCGGCTGCGGGTCGGCATGATGCCCGGTTGCGCCCAGCGGGTGTTCTTCGGTGACGTCAACGCGGCCACCGTGCGGGTGCTCGCCGCCGAGGGCTGCGACGTCCACGTGCCCCGGGACGCGGTGTGCTGCGGGGCGCTGTCCGTGCACGCCGGCCGGGAGGAGGACGGCCTGCGCCGGGCCCGGGCCACGATCGACATGTTCGAGCGGTACCCGATCGACGTGGTCGTGGCCAACGTCGCGGGCTGCGGGTCGACCCTCAAGCAGTACGGCGACCTGCTCGCCGACGACCCCGCGTACGCCGAGCGGGCCGCCGCGTTCGCCGCCCGGGTCCGCGACGTCAGCGAGCTGCTCGCCACGCTCGCCCCACGGAGCAGGCGGCACCCCGTCCCGGCCACCGTCGCCTACCACGACGCCTGCCACCTGGCCAACGCCCAGGGTGTCCGCAGCCAGCCCCGCGAGGTGCTGCGCGGCATTCCCGGCCTCCGCATCGCCGACGTCGCCGAGGCCGAGCTGTGCTGCGGGTCGGCGGGCATCTACAACCTGGTGCAGCCGGAGAAGGCCGAGGAACTCGGCCGCCGCAAGGCCGGCCACCTCGAAGCCGTCGGGCCCGACGTGGTCGCCACCGCCAACGCGGGGTGCCTGCTGCAGATCCGCCGCTTCCTCGATGCCGGGATCCCCGTCGTCCACCCCGTCCAACTGCTCGACGCCTCGATCCGCGGCGTCGACCCGCTGAAGTGAGGGCTCGTCGTGACCGTCCGCTACCTCGTCAACTGCTCGATCCTGTGCACCGACCTGCCCGTGCTGCAGCGCCCCGCCGCGGCCAGGGCCGCCGGGTTCGAGGCCGTCGAGTTCTGGTGGCCCTTCGCGCAGGCCGTCCCGGCCGACCCCGAGGTCGACCGGTTCGAGGCTGCGGTGCGCGACGCGGGCGTCGCACTGGTCGGGCTGAACTTCTTCGCAGGCGACATGCCGGCCGGGGACCGCGGGATCGTGTCCTGGCCCGGGCGGGAGGCGGAGTTCCGCGACGCCGTCGACGTCGCCGTCGGGATCGGCGAACGGCTCGGGGTGCGCGTCCTCAACGCCCTCTACGGCAACCGCCTGCCCGACACCGACCCCGCCCGCCAGGACGAGCTCGCCCGGGAGAACCTCCGGACCGCGGCTGCGGCGGCCGCCAGGATCGGCGCGACCGTGGTGGTCGAGCCGCTCAGCGGGGCCGACCGGTATCCGCTGCGCACCGCCGACGACGTGGTGACGGTGCTCGACGACCTGGCGCGGGCCGGCGCCGGCAACGTCGGTCTGCTCGCCGACCTCTACCACCTCGCCGTCAACGGCGAGGACGTCGGGCGCGCCATCACCCGTCATCGCGACCGGATCGCGCACGTGCAGATCGCCGACGCACCCGGCCGTGGCGAGCCGGGCACGGGCGGTCTCCCGCTCTCGGCCTGGATCGACGACCTCGACCGCGGCGGCCACCAGGGCCACGTCGGCCTGGAGTACGTGCCGACCGCGGCCGACCCCTTCGCCTGGCTGCCACGGGCCGAACGGGGAGGCCACCACGACGCTCTCGGAAGGACGAACTCATGACCACCGTCGGGTTCATCGGGCTGGGCATCATGGGTTCCCCCATGGCGGCCAACCTCGTCGCGGCCGGGTACGACGTCGTCGGCTTCAACCGCAGCCGGGACAAGGTCAAGGACCTGGTCGCGGCGGGCGGGCACGGGGCGTCCTGCGTCGCCGAGGCCGCCGAGGGCGCCGACCTCGTCATCACGATGCTGCCCGACTCGCCCGACGTCCTCGGGGTCGTCACCGGCCCCGGCGGCGTGCTGGCCCACTCCCACCCGGGCCAGCTGCTGATCGACATGAGCACGATCCGCCCGGAGGTGTCCCGGCAGGTCGCCGCCGCCGCGGCGGACGTCGGCGTCCGGGCGCTCGACGCCCCGGTCAGCGGCGGGGAGGCGGGCGCCGTCGAGGGCACCCTGTCGATCATGGTCGGTGGCGACGCCGCGGACGTCGAGGCCGCCAGGCCGGTGCTGGAGGCGGTCGGCACCACTGTCGTACACGTCGGCCCGCACGGCGCGGGGCAGACGGTGAAGGCGGCCAACCAGCTGATCGTCGCGGGCAACATCCAGCTGCTCGGTGAGGCGATCGTGTTCCTGGAGGCCTGCGGGGTCGACCTGGACGCCGCGATCCGGGTGCTCGGCGGCGGCCTGGCGGGCAGCACCGTGCTCGACCGGAAGGCGGCGAACATGGTGGGCCGCGACTTCACCCCCGGCTTCCGGCTGGCCCTGCACCACAAGGACATGGGGATCGTGACGACCGCGGCCCGCGAGGCCGGGGTGGTGATCCCGCTCGGTGCCGCCGTGGCTCAGCTGATCGCCGCGCTGGTCGCCCGCGGCGACGGCCACCTGGACCACTCGGCCCTGTTCGCGCTGACCCACGACCTGTCGACCGAGCAGCCGGGCGCCCGCTGACGTCTCGACCCCGGCTCCACCCACCGACCACGGCCCGGACGGGGCCCACCACCAAGGAGAGTCACATGGCCCGCATGACTGCGGCCGACGCGGCGGTCGCCGTTCTGCGGCGCGAGGGCATCACCGACCTGTTCGGTCTGCCCGGCGCCGCCATCAACCCCTTCTACGCCGCCGTCCGGCGCGACGGCAGGCTCCGGCACACCCTGGCGCGCCACGTCGAGGGCGCCTCGCACATGGCCGAGGGCTACACCCGCACCACGCCCGGCAACATCGGAGTCTGTGTCGGCACGTCCGGCCCCGCCGGCACCGACATGATCACCGGGCTGTACTCCGCGTCGGCCGACTCCATCCCGATCCTGGCCATCACCGGCCAGGCCCCGGTGGCGAAGCTGCACAAGGAGGACTTCCAGGCGGTCGACATCGCCGCCATCGCCTCGCCGGTCACCAAGTGGGCCGTCACCGTCATGGAGCCCGCGCAGGTCCCCGGCACGCTGCAGAAGGCGTTCTGGCTGATGCGCAGCGGCCGCCCCGGCCCGGTCCTGGTCGACCTGCCGGTCGACGTGCAGCTGGCCGAGATCGAGTTCGACCCGGACAGCTACGAGCCGCTGCCGGTGGCCAAGCCCGCCGCCACCCGGGCCCAGGCGGAGAAGGCCCTGGACCTGCTCGGCGCCGCGGCGCGGCCGCTGATCGTGGCGGGCGGCGGCGTCATCAACGCCGACGCCGCCGATCTGCTCGTCGAGTTCGCCGAGGTGACCGGGATCCCGGTCGTCCCGACGCTGATGGGCTGGGGCGCCATTCCCGACGACCACCACCTGATGGCGGGCATGGCCGGCCTGCAGACCTCGCACCGCAGCGGCAACGCCACCCTGCTCGCCTCGGACGCGGTGATCGGGATCGGCAACCGGTGGGCCAACCGGCACACCGGCGACGTCGACGTCTACCGCGGCGACCGGGTGTTCATCCACGTCGACATCGAGCCCACGCAGATCGGGCGGGTGTTCGCCCCGCACTACGGGATCGTCTCCGACGCGAGGGCCGCGCTGGAACGCCTCGTCGCGCTCGCCCGCGAGCGGGCCGCGGCGGGCACCCTGCCGGACCGCACGGCGTGGGCCGACGAGTGCGCGCAGCGGCGGGCGACCCTGCAGCGGCGCACCCATTTCGACGACGTGCCGATCAAACCGCAGCGGGTCTACGAGGAGATGAACCGGGCCTTCGGACCGGAGACCCGCTACGTCTCGGCGATCGGGCTCTCGCAGATCGCCGCCGCGCAGTTCCTGCACGTCTACCGGCCCCGGCACTGGATCAACTGCGGCCAGGCCGGACCGCTGGGCTGGACGGTACCGGCCGCGCTGGGCGTGTGCGTCGCCGACCCGGACGCCACCGTCGTCGCGATCAGCGGCGACTACGACTTCCAGTTCATGATCGAGGAGCTGGCGGTCGGTGCGCAGTTCCACCTGCCCTACGTCCACGTCCTGGTGAACAACTCCTACCTGGGCCTGATCCGCCAGGCCCAGCGGGCGTTCGACATGGACTACTGCGTCCAGCTCGGCTTCGACAACGTGAACTCCCCGGAGACCGAGGGCTACGGCGTCGACCACGTCAAGGTCGCGGAGGGCATGGGCTGCAAGGCGCTGCGGGTGCGCACGCCCGACGAGCTGCCCCAGGCCCTGGAGGACGCCAGGAAGCTCGCCGCCGAGTTCCGGGTGCCGGTGGTCGTCGAGATCATCCTGGAACGGGTCACGGACATCGCCATGGGCCGGGCCGACATCGGGAACGTCGTCGAGTTCGGGGAGCTCGCCACCCTCGCCGAGCACGCCCCGACGGCCGTCAACGCGGCCCTTCCTGGCTGATCCGCGCAGCGCGGGCCGCCGTGCACACCCTGGCGTCACGGAGCACAGCTCGGGCCGTGTGCACGGCCACATGGGGGTGTGCACGGTGCGCGGACGGGCCGGACGTCCTCGATCACCGCCATGCCCGGGCCCCTCTGCCGTGAGACGGACCGGACCGAATCTCCGGCCCGCCTCACGTACCCGTAGCCAAGGTCGTCCTGCTCGGCGCGGGCGGGCCGTGACATCTCCGACGACCAGCTCGCAGTGGCAGCCTGCGCGACTCCGGGTTGGGACCGGACGGTGTTGGGGGGCCGTGACTGGTGCGCCGATCCGTGGCCGCTGCTCCGCGACGCCGACGTCGTCGTCACCCACGCCGGACAGAACGCCGTGGCCGAGGTCGCTGCCGCCCGCACCCCGGCGATCGTCCTTCCGCAGCAGCGGCCCCACGGCGAACAGGCGGCCACCGCAGCGGCACTTGGCCACGCCGGACTCGCCGTCGTCCGCGACCGCTGGCCGGACCCGGCCCAGTGGTCTCCGCTGCTGGCGGAGGCCGCCGCTGCAGACAGGGACCGGTGGCGGCAGTGGTGCCCGGTAGACGGGGCGGAGAAGGCTGCCGCCGGGATCAGGAACGTCGCGTGCCCACCGCGCTGATCACGGTCGTGCACGGACGGCACGATCATCTCCGCCGTCGGCAACAGGGCCTCGCCGACGTCGAGGAACGACCCGAGTTCCAGGTCGTCGTCGCCGTCGACGACCCCGGAGCGGCGGCTCACGTCGCGCACGTCGCCTCGACGGGTCCCGCCCTGCCGGTCGCGCGTGCCCGCAACGTCGGGGCGGCGACAGCGACGTCCCGAGGGCGAACCTGCTGGTGTTCCTCGACGTGGACTGCATCTCAGGGCCGGATCTGTTCCGCCGCTACCAGGCCTCGGTCCGGGACGCGGAGCGGCGACTGCTGTGCGGCCCGGTCGCCTATCTCCCGCCGCGGCCCCCCGGCGGGTACCGGCCGGAGGCGTTGGCCGACATGGCCGACCCACATCCGGCTCGTCCGGCACCCCCGGACGGGGTCTGCGTCGACGGCGAGGACCACGCGCTGTTTCGGTCTCTGTCGTTCGCGGCGACCATGCCGCTGTGGACGCGCTCGGCGGGCTTCCACGAGGGCTACCGCGGCTACGGTGGCGAGGACACCGACCTCGGCCAGCAGGCCCGCGTGCTAGGGATCGGCCTGCGCTGGGTGGGCGGAGCCACCGCCTACCACCAGCACCACCCAATCACCGACCCGCCGGTCGAGCACCTCGACGACATCCTGCGTAACGCGGCCCTGTTTCACAGTCGGTGGGGCTGGTGGCCGATGAGGGGCTGCTCGACGGCTTCGCGGACGCGCGGCTGGTCCGCCACGACCCGGTACGTGATCGCTGGGAACGCCTCCGGGACGGGCAATGGTCATGCGTAGGTCCGCCGGGCGCGGGTAGTCCCTGCACAGGACCACGGCTGCTATCGCGGCACCTGCCCGCACCGACGAGAGGCCACTCATGTCGACCGATGCGATCGTCCTCCTCGAGGAGGACCACAAGGAGATCCGCGCGCTGTTCCGGAAGTTCGAGGACGCCGGCAAGAAAGCCCGGAATGCCAAGCAGAAGATCGTCGACAGCTGAAACCCGGGACGACCGCCGGAGGGATACGTGAGCCAGGACCAGTTCAGCCCGCAGGACCCGACGAAGCGGCACGCCGCGCCCGGGAGCGGCGACGCGACCGTGCCGTATCCCGGCCTCACCGACGAGCTCGACGTCCGGCCTGACCACGGCGAACACAGCTACCGCGGGTCGAGACGGCTCCATGGGCGCGCGACGATGGTCACCGGCGGCGACTCGGGGATCGGGCGCGCGGTCGCGATCGCGTTCGCGCGCGAGGGCGCCGACGTCCTCCTCAGCCACCTCCCCGAGGAGATCGCCGACGCCGAGGAGACCGCACGCTGGGTTCGCGACGCCGGCACGACGGCGGTCACCGTCGAGACCGACCTCCGCGAGGAGGCCGGGTGTCGGGCACTGGTGGACCAGGCCATCGAGGAGTTCGGACGCATCGACGTGCTCGTGAGCAACGCCGCCTACCAGATGTCCCGGGACGAGGGGCTCCCCGAGATCACGACCGAGCAGTTCGACCGGGTCATGAAGACGAACGTCTACGCCCTGTACTGGCTCACCCGCGCCGCCGTGCCCCACATGGAGGCGGGCTCGTCGATCATCACGACCTCGTCCGTGCAGGCCTTCTCGCCTTCGCCGCACCTGCTGGACTACGCAACCTCGAAGGCGGCGATCGTCGCGTTCACCAAGGGGCTGGGCCACAACCTCCTCGACCGAGGGATCCGCGTGAACTCCGTAGCGCCGGGCCCCGTGTGGACACCGCTGATTCCCGCGACGATGGACGAGGACAAGCTCGACTCGTTCGGCGCCCAGGCTCCGATGGGCCGCGCCGCCCAGCCGGCCGAGCTCGCCCCCTTCTACGTTTTCCTGGCTTCGCAGGAGTCCAGCTACATGACCGCGGAGGTCCTCGGCGTCACCGGCGGCTCCCCCATCACCTGATCCCGGGCCGCCGGGTCGGGGCGTTTGCCGTCCGGTCGCAGTCCGGCCCGATGTCGCCGTCAAATCAGCACACAGTCACGGGCGTCCGGCGGCGTAGCCCGCTCGTGCGGCCGCGATGAACCAGCACCACCATTCCGCAATCTGTCGGACGAAAAGCGCTTCCAGTGCGGAGTGTAGACCGAAACCGTCCGATCCATCGGGCTATGCGGGTGCCGCTGGCTCCGAGTTGTTGCGGCCCGGAGATGCGGTGCCGGGGGCGCCGTGGTTGAAAGCGTTCGACAGCCATGGCGCGCCCGGGAAGACGCGTTGGAAGATATCGGCCCGTCCGGCGTCCTGGGTCTTGACGATCTCGAATGCGAGGTCGGCGATCCGTTCCGCCAGTTTGGTCTGGGGTGTATCCTGGCCGTTCAGCGCCTCGGCGTGCTTCATTTGGCCCTGTCGGGCCTGGGACTCCTCGCGCTG
>JBFWRR010000075.1:0-28102 GCA_050248815.1 Pseudonocardia sp.
TCGTGTGGGCGTGCACCAGCGGGAGCTTCGCCTTCGGCTGGTCCGGTGCGCACGAGCAGGCCGACCGGCTGGCCGCCGCGGCCGGTGTGCCCGCGAGCAGCACGTCGCTGGCGTTCGTCGCGGCGGCGCGCGCGCTGGGCGTCGACCGGGTGGCCGTGGCCGCCACCTATCCTGACGACGTGGCCCGCCTGTTCGCCGACTTCCTGCGCCGTGCGGACATCCACGTCACGAGCCTGCGCAGCCACGGCATCGTCACCGCGGCCGAGGTGGGCACCATGGGCGGCACCGCGCTGCTCGACATCGCCACCGCGGGCGACCATCCCGACGCCGGGGCGCTGCTCCTGCCGGACACGGCGCTGCACACCGTCGCGCACGTCGAGGCGCTGGAACGGGCCCTGGGCAAGCCCGTGCTCACCGCGAACCAGGTCTCGGCCTGGGAGGGCCTGCGGATCGCCGGTCACCGCGATGCGCATCCGGGGCTCGGATCGCTCTTCGCCGGGCGGGCCGTCGCCGGGGAGCGTTGATGGCGCGGTCGATGAAGATCGGGCCGCTCGACCGGGTGCCCACGGCGTCCCGGATCGCCGATCAGCTGCGCGAGGCGGTGATGTCCGGCGCGCTCCCGCAGGGGGCGCAGGTCGGCGAGGTGAACCTGGCGGCGCAGTTCGGCGTCAGCCGCGGGCCGGTGCGCGAGGCCATGCAGCGCCTCGTGCAGGAGGGCCTGCTGCGCAGCATCCCGCACCGCGGCATCTTCGTCGCCGCGCTGACCGACGACGACGTGCGCGACATCTACGACGCCCGGCAGGCGATCGAGAGCGCCGCGATCCGCGCGATCATGCGCCGGGGCGACACGGAGAAGGTGGCGCGCCGGCTCGACACCGCGGTCGCCCGCATGACGGCGGCAGGCGGTCGTGGTGATTCGGCGACGCTCAGCCGGGGGGACCTCGCTTTCCACGAACTCCTCGTGGCCCAGTCCGGCAGCGTCCGGCTGCAGCGCATGGCCAGCACGCTGCTGGTGGAGACACGGATGTGCATGGCGGCGCTCACCGAGACCTACGTCGCGCCGGTGTACCTCATCGAGGAGCACGCCGAGATCGCACGGGCCATCCGCTGCGGGGACCTGGCGCGGGCGCTCGCACTCCTCGACGACCACATGCGCGACGCCGTGCGCCGCCTCACCCCCGCGCCGGCCGGCGCCGAGCCCGCCGGCGAGGGCTGACCGCCCGGCCCGTCACGGCCGCGGCAGGCCCACGTACTTGACCTCCAGGAACTCCTCGATCCCGACCCGCCCGCCCTCGCGGCCCAGGCCGGACGCCTTCACCCCGCCGAAGGGCGCCGCCGGGTTCGACACGACACCCTGGTTGAGCCCGACCATGCCGGTCTCCAGCCGCTCGCACACGCGCAGCGCCCGGTTCAGGTCCCGCGTGTAGACGTAGGCGACCAGCCCGAACTCGGTGTCGTTCGCCGCCGCGACGGCCTCGTCCTCGTCGTCGAACACGGAGACCGGGGCC
The DNA here is from genome assembly GCA_050248815.1 of Pseudonocardia sp. Taxonomy (GTDB): domain Bacteria; phylum Actinomycetota; class Actinomycetes; order Mycobacteriales; family Pseudonocardiaceae; genus Pseudonocardia. The sequence continues at coordinate 1,509 of JBFWRR010000075.1, forward strand.
ACCGGGCCGAAGATCTCCGCGTGCCGCAGCGCGGCGTCCCCGCTCACCCCGGCGAGCACGGTCGGCTCGTAGAAGAACCCGGCGCCCTCCCTGGGTCGGCCGCCGACGACCACCTTCGCGCCCTTGTCGACGGCGTCCGACACCAGCTCGTCGATCTTGTCGATCGCCGCCCGGTCGATCATCGGGCCGAGCGTCACCCCCTCGTCGATGCCGCGCCCGACGACCTGCGCGGCCATCCGGTCCGCCAGGCGCTGGGTGAACTCCTCGGCGACCGAGCGGTGGACGTAGTAGCGGTTGGCCGCCGTGCACGCCTCGCCGCCGTTGCGCATCTTCGCGGCGAACGCGCCCTCCACGGCGGCGTCGAGGTCCGCGTCCCCGAACACGAGGAACGGCGCGTTGCCCCCGAGCTCCATCGACGTGCGCAGGACCTTGTCCGCACACTGTGCGAGCAGCGTGCGGCCGACCGCCGTCGACCCCGTGAAGGAGAGCTTGCGCGCCCGGCCGTCGCGGATGAGCGGCTCCATCAGCGCGCCCGAGTCGCTCGTGGTGAGCGTGTTGAGGACGCCTGCGGGCAGACCGGCCGCCCGCAGGATCTCGGTCAGGGCGAGCATCGACAGCGGCGTCTGCGCCGCCGGCTTGACGACCATCGTGCAGCCGGCGGCGATCGCCGGCGCGATCTTGCGCGTGCCCATCGCCATCGGGAAGTTCCACGGCGTGATCAGCAGGCAGGGGCCCACGGGCTGGCGCATGACGAGGAAGCGGGCCGCCCCGTCGGGCGAGACCGCGTAGCCACCGTCGATGCGCACCGCCTCCTCGGCGAACCAGCGGAGGAACTCGGCCGCGTAGGCGATCTCGCCGCGGGCCTCGGCCAGCGGCTTGCCCATCTCGAGCGTCATGACGACCGCCAGCTCCTCCCGGCGGTCCATCAGGGCCTCGTAGGCCCGCCGCAGGATCTCGGAGCGTTCGCGGGGTGCCGTGCGACCCCACTCGGCCTGGGCGGCCACGGCCGCGTCGAGGGCTGCGCCACCGTCGGCCGGCGTCGCGTCGGCGACGGCGCACAGGACCGCGCCGGTGGACGGGTCGACCACGTCCAGGGTGGCGCCGCCCGTGGCCGCTCGCCACCGGCCGTCGACGAACAGCCCGCGTGGCACCGACGAGATCACGTTCTCCGACATCGAGCCCCTCACCTGCGTCGATTCTCCGGTCCTCCGCCTCCCGGCGAGACGACCCTGGTGTTCTCAGCACCTTCGGGCTAGGGTACAGATTGTCAACAATCTGACAACCAGACGCCCGGGGGGCGAGCACATGGCCGTACTGTCACCGCAGTTGAAGCAGGCGACGCCCGTCCTGGCCGACCGCGGCGAGGGCGTCTACCTCTTCGGCGAGGACGGCCGGCGCTACCTGGACTTCACCGCCGGGATCGGCGTGACCTCGACCGGGCACTGCCACCCCACCGTCGTCGCGGCGGCGCAGGAGCAGGTCGCGCGCCTGATCCACGGCCAGTACACGACGGTGCTGAGCCGGCCCCTGCGCGACCTGACCGAACGGCTCGGGGACGTGCTGCCGGCGGGTCTGGACTCGCTGTTCGTCGTCAACAGCGGCAGCGAGGCCGTCGAGGCGGCCATGCGCCTGGTCCGCCAGGCGACCGGACGCCCGGGCATCGTCGTCTTCCACGGCTCCTTCCACGGCCGCACCTTCGGCGCCGCGGCACTGACCACGTCGGGCACGAAGTTCCGCGCCGGGATCGGACCGCTCCCCTCCGGCGTGGCGGTGTCACCCTTCCCGTTCGCGTACCGGTACGGCTGGGACGCCGAGACCGCCACGGACTTCGCCCTGCGGGAGCTCGACTACGTCCTCGCCACCACGTCCCCGGCGTCCGACACCGCGGCGTTCTTCGTCGAGCCGGTGCTCGGCGAGGGCGGGTACGTGCCGGCGACGACGCGCTTCCTGCAGGGTCTGCGCGAACGCGCCGACCGGCACGGCATCCTGCTGGTGATCGACGAGATCCAGACCGGCTTCGGGCGCACCGGCCGCTTCTGGGGCCATGAGCACTTCGGCGTGTCCCCGGACGTGCTGCTCACCGCCAAGGGGCTGGCCAGCGGCTTCCCTCTCTCGGCCATCGCCGCGCCGCAGGACCTCATGGCCCGCGCGTGGCCGGGCTCGCAGGGCGGAACCTACGGCGGCAACCCGGTGTCGTGCGCGGCCGCCCTCGCGACGCTGCGGGTGATCGAGGAGGAGGGCCTGGTCGCCCGGGCCGCCGAGATGGGCGCGCGGCTCGAGCGCGGGCTGCGGACGGTGGCCGATGCGCACAAGGTCATCGGCGACGTCCGGGGCCTCGGGCTGATGCTCGGCAGCGAGTTCACCGCCGCCGACGGGACGCCCGACACCGAGACCGCGGCGCGCGCGCAGGCCGCGGCGGGCGCGGCCGGGCTCCTGCTCCTGATGTGCGGAGCGCACAACAACGTCGTGCGCATGATCCCCGCCCTCGTCGTGGACGAGGCGCAGATCGACGAGGCGGTCGCCCTGTGGGCCGCGGCGGTCGAGGTGGCGACCAGCTGACGAACCGCCGAAGGGTTGGCGGTCTCACTCTCTCGGGTATTCCGTGTTTGCGCCGGCGGGGAACCGGCAGCGGAGGCGATCGACATGGCTTCAACAGGGCACGATCCGCAGATCACAGCGGGTCCGACGACGGTGCGCCGGGCGGTCGCGGCGTCGGCGATCGGCAACGCGACGGAGTGGTTCGACTACGGGGTCTACGCCTACGCCGCGGTCTACATCGGCCAGGCCTTCTTCCCGAGCGACAACCCGGCCGCCTCGACCCTGGGCAGCCTCCTGGTCTTCGCGGTGTCGTTCATCATCCGGCCGATCGGTGGCCTCGTGTGGGGACCGCTCGGTGACCGGATCGGCCGCCAGCGCGTGCTGGCGACCACGATCCTCCTCATGGCCGGGGCCACGTTCCTGGTGGGCCTGCTGCCGGCCTACGCGACCCTCGGCATCCTGGCGCCGATCCTGCTCATCGTCCTGCGCGTGGTCCAGGGCTTCTCCACGGGCGGCGAGTACGGCGGCGCGGCCACGTTCATGGCCGAGTACGCCCCGGACCGCAAGCGCGGATTCCTCGGCAGCTTCCTGGAGTTCGGGACGCTCGCCGGCTTCACCTTCGGCGCGCTGCTGGTGCTGGTGACCGAGACGATCGTCGGGCCGGACGCGATGGCCGCCTGGGGCTGGCGGCTGCCCTTCCTCATCGCCGCGCCGCTCGGGCTCGTAGGCCTCTACCTGCGGAGCAAGCTCGAGGACACGCCCTGCTTCCGCGAGCTGGAGCAGGTCGGTGCGACCGAACACGCGGTGTCGACGGAGTTCCGCGACCTGCTCGTGCAGTACTGGCGGCCGCTGCTGCAGCTCGGCGGCCTCGTCGTCGCGCTCAACGTCGCGAACTACACCCTGCTCGCCTACATGCCCTCCTACCTGCAGACCGAGATCGGGTTGAGTTCCAACGCCGCGCTCGTCCTGATCATCGTCGGCCAGCTGATCATGATGGCGCTGCTCCCGTTCTCCGGCGCGCTCTCCGACCGCGTCGGCCGCAAGCCGATGTGGTGGGCCTCGCTCATCGGCCTGTTCGTGCTGGCCATCCCGATGTACATGCTGATGTCGCAGGGCTTCGGCTGGGCGATCCTCGCCTTCACGATCCTGGGCCTGCTCTACATCCCGCAGCTGTCCACGATCTCGGCGATGTTCCCGGCGATGTTCCCGACCCACGTCCGCTACGCCGGGTTCGCCATCGCCTACAACATCTCGACCTCGCTGTTCGGCGGCACTGCACCGGCGGTGAACCAAGCCCTGATCAACTCCACCGGGGACACGCTCGTGCCCGCCTACTACATGATGGCGGCGTGCGTCGTGGGGGCGATCGCGCTGGTGCGCGTCCCGGAGACGCGCGGCTGCTCCATCCGCGGCCGGGGGATCCCCGGGATCGACACCACGTTCGTTCCGGAGCCCGGCCGGGCCTGAGCGCCTCCCGCGTGGCGCATGGCGGCCGTGCCGGTGTTCGTGGCAGGCGGGACCGGGGTCGTGGGGCGGCGGCTCGTGCCGCAACTCGTGGCCCGTGGCCACCAGGTGACGGCGACGACGAGCCCGGCCGGATCGGGCCTGCTGGAGCAGCTGGGTGCGAGGCGGTCGTGACGGACGGGCTGGATGCGGTCTCCGCCGGCGAGGCGGTGGCCGAAGCCCGACCGGACACGATCGTGCACCAGATGACCGCGATCTCGGTGGTGCTCGGGCCAGGCGTCAGCTCAGGTGGGCGGACATCTGGTGCTCGGGCGGCTCCTCGGGGTCCGAGCACGGTCTCGACCAGCGTCGCGACGACGCCGAGCCGGCGAACACCGCCCGGCCCATGTCCTCCCGTGTCGGGGCGACCGGCCGCCCCCGCACGACGGCGACGGCGTCGATCTCGACCGGCACCCGTTGCCGGTGGCGCGACGGAGTGGACCGTGATCGCGGGCGCCGGGTCGTCCCGGTTCCAGACCTCGTGGAACGCGGCCACCCCCTCGGCGATCGCGCTGCCTTCGACGACGGCGATCCTCCAGTTCACGACGTTCACCCGGCTCGCCCTCGCTCTCCAGGATGGTCGCGAGAGCGCGGAACCCCTGGGTGGCCTGCTCCTTGAGTGTCGTTCCGACGAGCTCGCCGTGGGCGTCGACTTCGTTCTGCCCCGGGTCGCGTTCCCATGGCGAAGCGAGGATCCACCCACCTGAGTTGCGGCCCCGTGGCGCGGCACGAGCCGCCGGGATCCGAACGCCACGGGGTACGGCGTCTCGACTCGATAAGAATTCGGCTGCTTCGCCGCACCGCGCACTCGGCATAGAGTGGCTCCCCGCAACAGACGCGCTCTGCGGCCCGGGGGAGCCGATGACCGACGATGTGTTCGGCCCGTACCGGCTGGTCTCACTCCTCGGCCGTGGAGGGATGGGCGAGGTCTGGCGCGCCTATGACATTCGCAAGGAGCGCGAGGTGGCGCTCAAGGTTCTGCCTGCGTGGATGCTCGGAGATGAGGGTGTCGCCGCCCGTTTCCGGCAGGAGGCCTCACGAGCGGCGAAGCTCAGCAACCTGCACATCGTCCCGATCCACGACTACGGAGAGATCGACGGGCGGCTGTTCATCGACATGCAGCTGCTGGCCGACGCGGTCGACCTCGGTGTCCTGCTCGAACGCGACGGGGCACTCCCCCCGACCCGGGCCGTCGACCTCGTCGCCCAGGCGGCTCGTGGTCTGGACGCCGCCCACCGGGCCGGCCTGGTGCATCGCGACGTCAAGCCGGCCAACATCCTCGTCGTCGACGACGCGGGCCACGACCACGCCTACGTCATCGACTTCGGGATCGCCCGAGCGGCCGACTCCACCGGGCGCACGATTCCCGGAACGGTGATCGGCACGCCCGCCTACATGGCTCCGGAGCGTTTCGAGGGTCGGGGCGATCAGCGCAGTGACGTCTATGCGCTCGGCTGCGTGCTCCACGAGGCGTTGACGGGCCGGCCCGCGTTCGTGGCCCACGAACTCCTGGCCTACTGGCGGCTCCACGACGCGGCCCCGCCCCCGCGAGCCTCGCAGATGCGCCCGGAGGTCCCGCAAGGACTGGACAACGTGATCGCGCGGGCCCTGGCGAAGGATCCCGGGGAGCGCTTCCCCGGCGCGGTCGAGATGGCCTCGGCCGCGCGGGACGTCGTCGCCGCCGAGGTGCGCAGGAGGGCGGACGCCGCCGAAGCGGCGCGGCGGAAACGTGAGGACGAGGAGCGTGCGGCCGAGGTGCGGCGGCAGGCCGAGCGTGCGGCCGAGGTGCGGCGGCAGGCCGAGCGTGCGGCCGAGGTGCGGCGGCAGGCCGAGCGTGCGGCCGAGGTGCGGCGGCAGGCCGAGCATGCGGCCGGGACGGGCAGTCGCCGCGCCCCGGCAGATGCGAGATCCGCGACGACGCTCGATCGACCTCTGTCGGTCGTGCGTGCGCTGCGTGCAGGCCGCTCCGGCAGGCGCCTGCTCCCGATCGTGTCCGGCGGCATCGTCGTAGTGGTCCTGCTCGCCGTCGCGTTCGTGCTGGGTGAGGTTGTGCAGCCACCCGCGACGGGTGGATCGGCACCGTCTTCCGGGGGAGCCACCAGCTCGGTCGCTCCCACCTCGCCTGCGGCCACGTCGCCCCCGCAGAGCCGCACCGCGATGCTGCTGAGCCCGGGCCTGTCCTGCTCCCCGAATCCTGTCTACAAGGCGACGGACATCTCGAAGGACGAGACGATCGAGGTGCCCACCGCTGATGAAGCCCTGCACTGCGTGAAACCGTTCGTCGTCGTCAAGCACTACGAGTCCGAGGCCACCGCGACGGCCGCGCTGCACGTCGGGGGCGGCGCGGGCGGCTACGCGGCGCTGTACTCGTCCACCCGTCCGGGAAGCTGCCGTGACGGCGTCGGTCGGCACGAGAACTACAGCGACGAGAAGGCCTCCGGCGAGTTCGTCTGCCTGCGGTACCCGGCCGTCAGCAATGCGCAGGAGTTCAGCTGGACCGCACCGCCCCGTCAGGTGGTCGTGTCATGCCTCCCGCAACCGAGCGACGTCGGTCCGGACGTCACCGCGGACATCTCCTACGCCGACGCCCTCGAAGTCTGCACGACGTTCCGGAAGGGTATGTGGCGCTAGCTCGGATCCCTCGTTCCGGGATCGGCGGTGATCCGCGCCGGTCGGGGTGGCGTGCCGCGGGCCGGGACCACTCGACGGGGTGCGCCGCCGTCGGCCGTGACCCCTACTGTTCCCGCGTCGCGCTCGCTCCGGTCGCGGTGTGCAGCAGTGTCGCGGCGGCCGACCTCGCCCACCGTGCGGCCTCGGCGTCGTCGTCGATGTGGGCGGCGATCATCGCTCCGTCGTGGAGCATCAGCAGCTGTCCCGCGAGGCGGTCGGGGGCCTGTGCGCCCGCCTCGCCGCTGAGCTCGGCGAACGTGCGGCGTAACCAGCCACGGTGCTCGCGGGCGACGGTGACGGCCGGGTGATCGTCGGTGAACTCCGCGCAGGCGTTGATGAACGGGCATCCGCGGAAGCCGGGATCGGCCAACGAGCGGTCCAGCAGGGCGAACACGTGCAGGATGCGGTCGGTCGGTGGGCCGCCGCGGGACGCGAGCTCGGCGGTGAGGTGTTCGCGCCAGAGGTCGGAGCGTCGGCGCAGGTAGGCCACCACCAGCTCGTCCTTGGACCCGAAGTGGCCGTAGAGCGTGGTCTTCGCGGTGTCGGCCGCCGCGACGATCGCGTCCACGCCGATCGCGCGGATTCCCCGCCCGTAGAAGAGGTGATCGGCCACGTCGAGCAGCCGATCGCGGGGGCTCGGTCGACGGGTGGCGGTCACGGAATCGAAATTACTACAGACCGGTCTGTTGCATAGGCTGGCCGTGCCGGTCCCGGCGACGGGTCCCGACGACACGAGGAGGTGGCCGGGATGGTCCGACGGATCGATCCCTACCGGATCCGGGCGGCGCGGCCGGAGGAGATCGGCCGGGTACGGGAGATCGAGGACGAGGCGGGGCAGCGGTTCACCGGTCTCGGCCTGGTCGAGGAGAGCCTCGACGCCTCCTTCCCGTGGGACGAGCTGTCCCGCCTCATCCGGGCGGGGCAGGTGTGGGTCGCCTGCGACCCGGGGGACCGGCCGGTGGGCATGGTCATCGCGTCGGTGCGCGACGGTGCGGTGTACGTCGAGGAGATGGACGTGCTGCCCGAGCACGGCAGGCGCGGGCTGGGTTCCGCGCTGATCGAGCGCGTCTGTGCGTGGGCGCAACAGCAGGGCCACCCGGCGGTGACCCTCTCCACGTTCCGCGACGTCGCGTGGAACGGGCCGTTCTACCGCAAGCTCGGCTTCCGCGACCTGGATCCTGCGGAGTGGAGTCCGGGAATGCCGGCGATCCGGGACGCGGAGGCGCGCCACGGCCTGCGGACCGAGGAACGGGTGTTCATGCGGCGTGACCTCGCCGCCCACGCCGAACCCGCCGCTGGACACGGCGAGGGGCACGGCGAGGGACACGGCGAGGGACACCGTCACGCGCGCATGCAGGTGCGGGTGGCCCGGCAGAGCGGTCGTCTCGACGAGGTGGTGGCGTTCTACCGCGACGGGCTGGGCCTGCCGGAGATCGACCACTTCGCCGGGCACGCGGGCTACGACGGGGTGATGCTCGACCTGCCGGGCACCGGGGCCCACCTGGAGTTCACCGCCACCACGCACACGCCGCCACCGGACCCGCACGTGGAGGACCTGCTGGTGCTGTACGTCGGTGACCGGGCGGCGGTCGACCGGATCCTCGACCGGCTCGACGTCATCCCGGTCGCCAGCGCCAACCCGTACTGGGACGACGTCGGCGTCACGGTCGTCGACCCGGACGGCTTCCGCGTCGTCCTCGTCGCAAACACGTGGGGCCGATGACCGAGTCGCCCCAGTACACGACAGCGATCACAGGAGATCGAGCACCATGCACAGCCAGCGCAGTCCCCTCTTCTGCGACATCTCACTCGCGGGGCGCATCGAACGTGCCGAGGCCCGACTCGTCGCGGTGGCCGCCGAGGCCACCTGGAGGCAACGGACGGAGGGCGCCGGGTTCGTGACGCCCATCGCCGGAGGGATCGCGAGCTTCGTCGAGGAGGGCTCACCTTTCAACAAGGTCGCCGGTCTCGGTTTCGCCGGCCCACCGTCGGCCGAGGAGTTGGACGCGATCGAACGCGCGTTCAGCGCTCGTGGCGCGGCCACCCAGATCGAGCTCGCCCACCTCGCCGACCCCGAGATCGGGGGGCAGCTCACCGATCGCGGCTACCGGCTCGAGTCCTTCGAGAACGTCCTCGGTCGCCGCCTTCAGGGCGGGCTCGAGCCCGTCGCAGTGCCCGGCGTGGAGATCCGGCGCAGCGGGGACGACGAGTTCGACGAGTGGCTGCGGGTGCAGGCGGACGCGGTGGCGCAGCCCGACTCCCAGGGTGTGCCCTGGCACGAGGAGTTCCCGCGCGATGTGTACGAGCGGACCGAGCGCGCCCTCGCGGGCACCGGCCTGCTGCGCTATTCCGCCTACCGTGGCGGCATCCTGGCAGGCGGCGCGTCGTTCCGCATCAGCGATGGCATCGCCCAGTTCACCGGGGCGGCCACCGCTCCCGCACATCGCCGCCACGGCGTCCAGACCGCGCTGCTGAGCACCCGGCTCGCCGACGCCGCGGCCGCGGGCTGCACGATCGCCGTCATCACCGTGCAACCCGGCTCACGGTCCCAGGAGAACTCCCAACGCTGCGGGTTCGACCTGCTCTACACCCGCGCCATCCTGGTGAAACGGCACTGAGGGTGACCCGCGAGTTCTGCATCCCACCAGGCCGTGTTGTGGATTCCATCAGACCGTGGCGCCGGCGGATCGCGCATCTCGGGCTGATGAGATGCGCAACTCGCGGCGGCGGGATGCGGAACTCGCGGCATTGGCCGGCGTCCGGCGCCCGGTGGGCTACGTCCGGCCCGCGCCGGCGACCCGCTCCATGACCCGCCTCGCCGGGTAGTAGTCGTTGATCGCGTAGTGCTGGGTGGCCCGGTTGTCCCAGATCGCCACCGAGTCGCGCTGCCAGGCGAAGCGGACCTGGTTCTCGGGCGTGCGGGCCTGCGCCACGAGACGGGCGAGCAGGAGATCTCCCTCCTGCTCCGGCCTCCACCCTGCTCCAGCCTCCACGCCGTGCGGGACGGCCTGCGCCGGACCTTCCCGACCTGCCCGACGACATCTACGCCGAGCGATGGCGGATGGTGACGCGCCTGCTCGTCCACACGATCGCCGACCACGAAGACGATCCGTCGCCCGTCACGGACGCGACCGCGGCTCGCGACTGGGCCGCCCGGCTGGTCGACGCCTGCGTCACCGTCCTCGCCGCCCCGCACTGGGTCGAGAGGATCGACGCGGGCCTGACCCGCAACGGTGGATCGGGTCGCCCGTCGGCGGCCCGGGTCCGCGACAGCTGATCTCCCCCGCCCGCCGGGTTCACGCAGCGGCGGGCCGGCAGGTCCGGCACGGCCGGTACCCGGCCCGGCGCGCCTGCGCGAGCGTGGCGAAGCCGTGCCGGTGGGCGGGGGTGATCCGCCGGGCGTCGCGGCAGCTCGGGAAGCAGACGATCCCGGTGGTGTCGCTGGCCAGGTAGTGCACGCCCGCCGCGGCGAGTGCGGCGAGCTCGTCGAGGTCGGCGTGCTCGGCGCGCAACAGCTCGGCCTTGCGGCCCGGCCCGAACATGTAGGCGCCGAGCGTGCCGTCGGCGCGCACGACCCGGTGGCAGGGCACCAGCAGCGGCAGCGGGTTGCGGGCCAGCACGGTGCCGACCGCGCGCACCGCCGTGGGGCGGCCCGCCTCGCGGGCGACCCAGCCGTAGGGGCGGACCTGCCCCGGTGGGATGCGGCGCGTCGCGAGCAGGACGTCGCGCTCGAACGCCGAGAGCGCAGTCAGGTCCAGCGGCGGGCGGGTCCCGGACCGACCGCGCAGCGACGGCCCGATGCCGGCGGGCAGCCGTCCGGCCGGGCGCAGCGGGCGGGCGAACCGGGCGCGGTAGGCGGCGGCGAACCCGTCCGCGCCGCCGTCCAGCCCGGCCGCGGGGCGGGCGAACTGGGCGCCGTCGGCGGTGAAGGCGACGAACATCTCCCCGAGCCGGCCCGACGTGGTGGCCCACCGGGCGAAGACCCGGTCGTCGAGGCTCGCCGGCGCGCTGGTCGCGAGCCCGGCCAGCGCGGCCAGGAGCCCGTCGGCGCCGGGTTCACGGCTCGTGCGGGGAACAGGACGGCCGTTGCGGCCGGAGTACGTCGTGATCATCGGGTCCTCCCTTCGAGGGCGTGCGTGGGTCGTGCCGGGACGGCGGCCGGGGACGGCCCGGTCGCGGCGGGGCCTGCCGCCTCGCCGAGGAGCTCCCGCAGCCGGGCGAGGCCGCGCGAGATGTGCGACTTCGCCGTACCGACCTTGCAGCCCAGGACCTCGGCCACCTCGGTGGTCGGCAGCCCCTGGACGTGGCGCAGCACGACGGCCGTCCGCTGCACCTCCGGGAGCCGGGCCAGGACGTCGACGAGGTGGCGTTGCACCTCGGCCGCCACCGCCTGCTCGGCGGGCCCCGGCGCGGGGCTCGGGTCCTCGGCCGGCTCGAAGGCGGGCGGCGGGCCGGGGCGCCGTGCGGCGTCCCGGGCGCGGTTGCGCGCCGTGTTGCGCAGGATCGTGAGCAGCCAGGGCCGCACGGCGAGGTCCGCGAGCCGCTCCGGCGGGTAGCCGCACAGCGCGCGGAAGGCCCGCAGCAGCGTCTCCGCGGCGAGGTCCTCGGCGTCCGCCGGGTCCCGGACGAAGCTGCGGGCGACGGAGTACAGCAGGTCCCGGTGGGCGCGGACGACCTCCGCGAAACCGGCGTCCAGGTCGCGGACCAGCCAGGCGGCGAGCCCGGGGCCGTCGCGGATCGGGTCGGTCATGCCGGGCAGAACACCAGGTCGGACCGCACGGTTGCGGGCCTGCTCAGCGGGCGTTGTGGAAGATGACGCCGAGCACGTGGCGGCTGCCGCTGTGCACGGCACTGACGCCGTGGCGCATCTGGACGCGGTGGTCGCCGCGCGTCCCACGTCGCGGCCGCGTGCGCACGGGGAAGATCACCGCCTGGCCCTGCGCCGGGCGCAGGACGATCGGCCGCGACTGCTGGCGCGGGCGCTGCTCGACCAGGACGCTCTCGCCGCCGGTGAAGTCGACGTCAGGGCGGCTCAGCATGACCAGGAACTGCAGCGGGAACGTGAGGTCGCCGTAGACGTCCTGGTGCAGGCAGTTGTAGCCGGACGGGCCGTAGCGCAGCACGAGCGGGGTCGGCTTGAGCTGGCCCCGTGCGGCGCACGCGGCGACCAGGCCGTCGAGCGTCTCGGGGTAGGTCTGCTCGCCGAGGCGGCGCGCCCAGTCGTTCGCGACCCGCGCCAGCGGCTGGTACAGCCGCGTGCGCAAGGCCTGCACCAGCGGGGGCAGCGGGTCGGCGAAGTACCGGTAGCTGCCCTCGCCGAACGCGTGGCGGGCCATGTGCACGGTGCTGCGGAAGCGGTGGTCGTCGTCGAACATGGCGATCGTCTCGGCGCAGCGCTGCGCATCGAGGATCGGCGGGGTGACCGCGCACCCGTCCTCGTCGAGCCGGCGGGTGAGCTCCGGCCAGTCCAGCGCGTCCAGGTCGAGACCGGCCGCGTCGAGCCCGGGGTCGGCATGCGTGGTACCCATCGGTGCACCTCCTCGTTCATCGGGTGGTCCGGGTTACCGAACACCGTCGTGGGGCGTGAGGTTGCAGGCGCGACGGCGGGCCGTGCCCCACCCCGCGCACACCTCGACGCCCCGTGCACACCCCGACGCCCCGTGCACACGCGGAGGTCGCGGTGCACACGGCCCGACGTCGGCACGGTGACGTCACGGTGTGCACGGGCGGGTGGCGATCGGCGAGCGAGGAGCGCTACCCACCCCGCGACGGCGCGTCGGTCACAGCTGCGCGAGCGGCACGTCCGGATCTGCCAGCCGGTCGGGATCGACGGGCGTGCCCGAGCGGATCAGCCGCTGGATGTCGTCCGTGACGTCCCAGACGTTGACGTTCATCCCCGCGAGCACGCGGCCGTCGGCGAGCCAGAACGCGACGAACTCCCGGGTCTTCGGGTCGCCCCGGAACACGACCCGGTCGTAGCCGCCCGGTGCGGCGTAGCCCGAGTACTCCATGCCGAGGTCGTACTGGTCGGAGAAGAAGTACGGCACGCGGTCGTAGACGACGTCCTGGCCGAGCATCGAGCGGGCGGCGGCGGGCCCGCCGTTGAGGGCGTTGGCCCAGTGCTCGACCCGGATCCGCCGCTTGAGCAGCGGGTTCTCGGCGTTCGCGACGTCACCGGCGGCGAAGACGTCCGGGTCGCTCGTCCGCAGGGCCGCGTCGACGAGCACGCCGTCGTCCACCGCCAGCCCGGCCTCCTGCGCCAGCTCGACCGCAGGGCGGATCCCGACCCCGACGACCACCGCGTCCGCGGGCAGCTCGGTGCCGTCGCCTCCGTCGCCGCTGAGGACGACCGCGGCCACGCGCCCGTCCCGGCCGCGGATCTCCCGGATCCCCGTGCCCAGGTGCAGGTCGACGCCGTGTTCGGCGTGCAGGTCGGCGAAGACCTGGCCCAGCTCGTCGCCGAGCACCCGCTGCAGCGGCAGCGGTGCCATCTCGACCAGCGCCACGGACGCGCCGTGCGTGCGCGCCGCGGCGGCGACCTCGAGCCCGATCCAGCCACCGCCGATCACCACCACCCGCGCGCCCTCGGTGAGCACCTCGCGCAGGGTGTCGGAGTGCCCGATCCGGCGCAGGTAGTGCACCCCGTCCAGGTCGGCGCCGGGCACGTCGAGGCGGCGCACCTGCGAACCGGTGGCCAGCAGCAGCTTGTCGTAGCCGAGGCGCTCGCCGCCGGCCAGGGTGATCTCGTGGGCCGCGGGATCGAGCCGTTCGGCGCGGGTGCCGGTGCGCAGTTCGATGCGCTGCTCGTCGTACCAGCCGGGCTCGTGCACGAACGCCTTGGCCCGTTCCTCGCTGCCCAGGAGGTAGCCCTTCGACAGCGGCGGCCGTTCGTAGGGCGGGTCGTCCTCCTCGCCGACCAGGACGACGCGGCCGTCGAAGCCCTCGGCCCGCAGTGTCTCCGCCGCCTTCGCGCCGGTGAGGCTCGCACCGACGATGACGAAGGTCCGGTCATCCTCGGGGGTCGATCCGGTCATGTGCTCCTCCACGTTGAGGTTGAGTGCGCCGCTGGGGTACCCGGTTCAGCTTGCCGGGGTACCCGGATGTGCGGGAAGGATCGGGGCCGTCGGATCCGGCGACGGGCGCCTCAGCCGAGTCCGGCGAGCCGTGGCAGCCACATCACCAGATCGGGCACGGCGAAGAACAGGGCGGTCAGCGCGAGGTCGAGGGCCACGAACGGGAAGATCCGTCGGAAGACCTGCTCGGCCGGGATCGCGACGATTCCCGAGATGATGAACACGTTGATCCCGACGGGTGGGGTCAGGAGCCCGATCTCGATCATCTTGACCATGAGGATGCCGAACCACACGCCGTCGTATCCGAGGGCGTCCACGACGGGGGTGACGATCGGCACCGTCAGCAGGAGGACCGACAGCCCGTCGAGGCACATCCCCAACGGGATCATGATCAGCAGGAGCGCCGCCACGACGGCGAGCGGCCCCACGGGCAGCCCCACGGCCCACCTGGCGATGTCGTGGGCGAGGCCCGACGAGGCCACGAAGTAACCGAGGACCGCACCCGCGACCAGCAGCAGGAAGATCATGCTCGTGACGTTCGCGGTCTCCCACAATGCGCTCCTGAGCACCGAGGTGAAAGACCGCCCGGCCCGACTCCGTCTGGAGGCCAGGGCGATGACCAGCGCGGTGAGCGCGGCGACGGCACCGGCCTCGGTGGCGGTGAAGATGCCCGAGTACAGCCCGCCGACGACGATGGTGAAGAGCACGCCCGCGGAGAGGATCGCGGCGAGGTCGCCCGGAGCCCGTGCGGCGTCCGACCCGTGCAGGTCGACGGCCACCTCGCCGGCTACCGGCGGGCCCGTGGTGACCCGCGTGCCGAGCCTCGGCGCCGATGCGGATGCCGCGACCCGTCGGCGCCCGCGGACCCCGGCATGCACGACGACGAACGCCGCCAGGGCCAGTGCGGACAGCACACCCGGGACCACCGACGCCAGGATCAGGGCGCCGATCGACTCCTGGGCCATGATCCCGTAGATCACGACGACGATGCTCGGCGGGATGAGCATCGCGACCGCGCCCGCCGCCGCGACGACGGCAGCGGCCTCCGGCCGCGGATAGCCGTGCCGGGACATCTCGGTCACCGAGACGCGCCCGAAGCTCGCGACGTCCGCGGCGCTCGAGCCGGAGATCCCGCTGAACGCCGCGGTTGCCAGGACCGCAGACGCGGCCAGGCCGCCCGGCAGGTGCCGCACGCGGCGGTTGATCACCCGGTACAGGCCCGCGCCGATCCCCGCGTGGGACACGAGCGCGCCGAGCAGGACGTACATCGGCACGACGAACAGGCCGTACTTCGCCACTGCGCTGTAGGGGGTCGTGGCCAGCACGGTCGAGGCCCGCGCGAACCCGTCCAGCAGGGCGATCCCGAGGAGGCCCGCGAACAACAGGCCGAGCCCGACGGGCACATCCAGCAGGATCAGGCCGAGGAAGGCGACGACGACGATGACGACGACGAGCTCAGTCCCCATGGCGGGCCTCCGGTCCGCCGTCGGCCCGGCCCCTGACCACCGCGGCCCACGAGGCGACGCACTCGCTGACGAGGACGAGCAGGAAGCCGGTGGCACCGATCGGGATGATCAGTTTCGCCGGCCACACCGGGAACTGGACGAGGCCGAACCGGAATTCACCGCTTCGCCACGATGCCAGGCCGGTCATGGTCGTGGACCAGACGAGCCAGGCCACGAGCAGGGACACCACCAGCAGCCCGAGGCCGCGGGCGAGGTGGCGCCGCCGTGGGGACAGCCGGTCGACGAGCACGGGCGTGCTGACGTGGGTGTGGCTCAGCTGGGCCCCTGTCATCCCGAGGAACACGACCGCGACCAGCGCCACCTCGGTGACCTCGAGGGTGACGGGCAGACCCGTCCCCGCGAGCTGGCGCATGCCGATGTCGACGACCGTGAGCAGCATCAACAGCATCGTGAGTGCGCCGGCGACGACGGCGAAGACGCGGCCGATCCCGCGTACCGCGCGCGGGAGGTCCGGTGGAGCCGGAGCACGGTCCTTCGCGAGGTCGTCGGTCACGATCTCGCCACCTCCGTTCTGCGGCGACCCGCCGCATGCCGCCCGTTCGCTAGCCGAGGCTCGTCCGGGCCCGGCACAGCTCCAGGCCGGAGGTGTAGGTCGACCGGGGGAGCAGCTCCGCCGTCACCGCGCGGTAGCGCTCCTCGAGCGAGGCGACGACGTCGGGCGCGACGGTCTTCCGCGCGTCCGCGCGCCACTTCTCCCACAGGGAGTCGCCGATCTGGGCGACCCAGGCCTGCGTCTGGTCCTCGGGCAACCGGGTCACCCCGCCACCCGCGGCGAGCAGGCCGTCGCAGGACTCGGCCTCCAGGTCGGTGAGCAGCCTCGGACCGACGACGTAGAACTCCTCGGAGACCTCGGTCATGACGGCCTGCACGTCCGGGGGGAGCCCGTTCCAGGTGTCCAGCCCGATGGCGAACCCGACCCCGCCCCACTGGCCGATGTTGAGCTGGGTCACCCACGGCGCGACCTCGGCCAGGCCGTCGCCGGTGACGGTGTCCATCGTGGTCGCCGACGTCCCGTCGATCACGCCGCGCTCGATCGACTCGAAGACCTCGGGCTGGTCGATCGCGAGCGGTTGGGTGCCGACGAGCTGGAGGGCCTGGGACATGTACCCGAGCGCCCGCACCTTCAGCCCGCGCATGCCCTCGACGTCCGTGATCGGCTCCGGGGTGATGACGGTGCCGATGTCGGACAGCATGTTGAAGATCAGAATCTTGATGCCGGCCGCCTCGAGCTCGGTGGCCAGGGCCGTCCGCTCCTTGACCAGCTCGACCTGGGAGCGGGCGATGACCTCCGAGTTCGTCCCCGGCAGCGGGACGAACATCATGTTCCACAGCGGCAGGCTGGCCGGTGCGTAGGCAGGCACCATGTAGGCCGTTTCGGTCCGCCCGTCGACCAGGCCGGGGAGGGTGTCGGCCGAGCTCAGCAGGGAGCCGCCGTAGAACTTCTCGAAGGTCACTCGGCTGCCGGTCCGCTTCTCGACCTCGTTCATGTACCAGGCGATCTGTTTCTGGAACCCGACCTCGGGGGCGGTCGAACTCGAGTACTTGAGGGTGTACTCCGCCGCGGGGGCTGCGCCGTCACGCTGCTCGGCACCCCCGCACGCCGCCGTGAGGAGCGCCGCCACGGCCGTGAGGCCGACCGCGATCCGCGAGCGTGTTCTGCTTCGGGTTGTCCTGGTCACGGGTTCTCCCTCTCCGTTGAAGGTGGTGTCCGGGCGGGGTGGGGCGGGACTCCGGTCAGCTCACGACGCCCCGTCGGGGAGCCGGTGCGGTGCCGCGTACGGGAGCACCCCGGTGAGGAGCTCGCCGTCGAGCACGGTGCCCAGCACCCGGATCGCAGCGGCACCATCCGCACCCGGGGAGATCCGCAGCAGCGCGGCGTCGCCGGGGGAGCCCGGCCGCAGCGTTCCGGCGTCCGGCAGGAGCCGACGCAGCACCCGGCCCGGCCGCTCCGTCATCGCGGCGAGGGCGTCGTCGACACCGAGGCCCAGTTCGATCAGCTCGTTCGCGACGTCGATGAGGCTCGGTGCCCGGAAGCCGGGCCGCGGGTAGTGCATGTCGGTGCTGATCGTGTCCGGGACCAGGCCCGCGGCGATCGCGCTGCGGGCGACGTCGCGGTCGAAGTGCTTGCCCGCGTGTGCGACGTCGAGCAGCACGCCGCGCTCCTGCGCCGCGAGGTAGTCGTCGACGGCAGTGGCGGGCAGGGTGGCGAGGTTGTTGCGGGTCCCGTTGTAGACGTGCGTGAGGATGTCGCCGGGACGCAGCCGGCGCAGGATCTCCGGGACCGGCACCGGTGAGTGGCTCACGTGCACCATCAGCACCTGCCCGACCGACCCGGCCAGGTCGAGGGCCTGCTCCAGCACCCGTTCCGCGGCACCGTCACGAATGCAGTCCTCCGCGAGGCGGATCTTGAGGCCCAGCACCCGGTCCTTGTTGGCGAGCAGGCAGTGCTCGGTCTCCTCCAGCTGGATCAGGCCTTCGTCCTTCAGCTCACCGACCCCGCTCGCCGCAATCGGGAGGGTGCCGATGGAGGAGAGGTTGACCAGCGCGTACAGCTTGGTGCGCGCTGCGGGGACGACGAACTGCCGGAAGCCGTCGAGGGTGGCCCAACCGCAGGATCCGGCGTCCACCGCGGCGGTGACGCCGAACGGCAGGCAGGCCCGGTCGGGATCCACGCCCCCGGGATGGGCGTGGTGGTAGAAGTGCCCGTGGATGTCGATCAGGCCGGGCACGACCAGCACGTCCTCGTCGACCTCGAGCACGCGCTCGTACCCCTCCAGGGGGAGGTCCTGCGCAAGGGCGCTGGTCCGTCCGTTCCCGAACGCCACGTCCAGCCGTCGCGAGGTCCCGGTGGCCGGGTCGACCACCGTCGCCCCGACGACGACCAGGGAACCGGTGCGGTTCCTCATGACTCGGGCCGGTCGGTTGGCCGGCGGAAGTAGGCCTGCGGGGTCCGCCGCATCATCCTGTCGGTCAGGTCGGCCGGCAGCCGCCGGAGGCTCTCGGTGGGGCTGTCGAAGTCCCAGTGCGGGTAGTCGGTGCTGAACATGACCATGTCCTGCGCCCCGGCGAGGTCGATGACGCGCTCCACGTCGCGCGGGTCGTCGGGCTCGTAGAGCGGCTGCGTGGTGAGGCGGAGGGACTCCCGCAGGTACTCGCTCGGCCGCCGGCGCAGCCACGGCACCTCCGCGCGCAGGCCCCGCCAGTTCTTGTCCAGCCGCCACATGACGTGGGGCAGCCAGGCGAAACCGCCCTCCAGCAGGCCGAACCGCAGGTCCGGGAAGCTTTCCAGGACGCCTTCGACCACCAGGCTGATCGCGTGCGCCTGGAAGATCTGCGGGATGGCCGTGTGGTACTCGATGTACGTGGTGGGCGCCTCGACCGCCGTCATGTACCCGTTCACCCCGGCGAGGCTCCCGCCCGGGTGCGCGGCGATCGGCAGGCCGGCCCCCGCCGCGGCCCGGTAGATCTGGTGGAAGTGCGGCTTGCCGAGCAGGGTGTTCGAGTTGGGGACGAAGACCTGCGCCATGCGGGGGTGCGCGGCCCATTTCCGGATCTCGCGCACGGCGTGCTCCGGAGCCTGCGGTGCGACGTAGATCGATCCGAGGAACCGGTCGTCGGTGGCGAGCCAGCGGTCGGCGAGCCAGTGGTTGTGCGCGCCGGCCAGCGCCGCCGCGAGGTTCGGATTGGCAACCCCGCCGAGGGCCAGCAGGTTCCCGCCGATGAGCTAGGCCGCCCCGAACCCGTAGCCGTCGAACAGTTCCTTCGCGACGAACACCGGGTCGGAGGCGGGTGGCCCACCGGACGGGCTCGCCGCGTCACCGCGCAGCCCGCCGCCGGGGTTGATGTAGTGCGTCGTCGGAAGCGTGAACGTCGAGTTCGGGAAGCCGTCCGGCAGGGACTGCTCGCCGATGCGCAGGACGTAGCTCCAGGCATCGTCGAGGTAGGGCTCGAGGTCCCGGAGCCCGTGCCGGAAGTACGGGTGGACGTCGGCGTCGATGGCGCCCCCGACGGACCGTCCGCCCGGACGACGCTCCCCGCCCGCGCGGGTGCACTCCGTCATCGGCTGCCCACCTCGCCCTGTTCTGCGGTCCCGGCGCGGACGTGGACGAGGATCTCGTCGTCGACGACCGTGACGGGGTAGGTCCTGATGCGGTACCGGTCCGGCTCGAAGACGGAGCGGCCGGTCGTCACGTCGAACTCCCAGTGGTGCCACGGGCAGGAGAGGATCCGCCCGCGCCTGCCGAACCGGACCTCCTGCGGCGGCGACTCCACGGTGGTCCCCGACAGCCGCCCGGCGCAGATCGGCGCTCCCTGGTGCGGGCACCTGTCGCGCACGGCGTAGACCTCGCCGTCGACGGCGAAGATCCCGATGCGTCCGTCCCGGTACTCGATGATGCGCCTGCCGCCGTCGGGCAGCGTGCGCCGGTCGCCGCCCGAGATCGGGCCGAGCCCGGGGGCGGTCATGCGCCGAGGATCGGGTCGAATCCCCAGCTGAACAGCGGGGTGGCACCGTCGTCTCCGACGACGCCGACGTCCTCGATCCAGTGCCGCTCGTAGGCGTCACCCGGGCAGTAGAGATGGACCGCCACCACCATGCCGCGCTCCATCACCCAGTCGGCACGTCGCCCGCTCAGGTACCCGGAGCCGGCCGGCATCTCCATGTCGCCGTGCTCCAGCCCGAGCCCGTGGAAGAAGATCATCGCGCTCTCCGGTCGGGGTGCCCCGTGCTTGTGCAGGATCGCCCGTCCGTGGGCCTGCAGCCCCGCGACGCTGCTCCCGGTGCGCATCGCCGCCAAGATCTCCGCCATCGCCGCGGCCGCCGCCCGGGCCGATCGGGCACCGGCCGGCGTCGGCTCGCCGCCCACGGTCCACGTCTTGCCGCCGTCCCAGCAGTAGCCCTGATGGACACCGTGGGCGTCGAAGCCGATCTGCATGCCGGGCTCGAGCACGTAGTCGGGCTCGAGCATCGTCTGCATCGGAATGGCCGACGGGTCACCCGCCTGCAGGTTCGCCAGCGCCATGGGCGAGGGGTCCCGGCTGAACCCGCCGAGTTCCGCGACGTGCACGGCGTAGCGGTGGTTGACCTCGTGCCAGGTCGTTCCCGGTACCCAGTCGCGGACGGCGCGCAGGATCGCCTCCTCGTTGAGCGCCGTGGCCTGGCGCAGGAGCTCGACCTCGGGTCCGGTCTTGATCGCCCGGACCGCCTTGAGCAGGTCGTAGCCGTCGGCGACTGTGAGGTCCTCGAGGGCGAGCCGGTGCGCCAGGCGGAGGTTGTCGAACCCCACGCGACCGCGGTCGAGACCGAGGTCGCGCAGTGCCCGGCTGACGCCGACGGTCAGACTGTCCTCGTAGCGTTCGCGCATCCGCCGCGCCCAGTCCGACCCGCGCAGGTCGGCCGTGACGAACCGGTCGAGCGTGCGGTCCACAGGGAGGTCGAGCTGCGACATCCCGCTGGTGTAGGGCCGGATGTCGGCGATCCAGGTGGGTTGGTGGGTGAAGTAGGTGATGTACTGCTCCGCGATCAGCACGATCGCCTTCTCCGGCTCGCGCCGCGAGACCACGACGGCGGCGTTCCCGTTCGCCTCGTGGATCGAGTGCATGCCCGCGGGGGTGTAGCCGGACAGGTAGTACGCGTTCGGCGAGTAGTAGGAGACGACGCCGTCCAACCCGCGCCGGCCGAGGAGGTCCACGAGGCGCCCTAGGTTGCACAACCGCTGCGGCCGCGTGGGACGACCGGGCGCGGAGGTGTCCCGGACCACGGCGGGCGCGCACCGGTGCAGAACCCTCCCGTCACGGTCAGGCATGGTGGCCCTCCGGTGACGTGGTGCCGACGAACTCCAGCCGACCGTCGGCGACGAGCGAGTCGAGACCGAGCGCGGTGAACGTCGTGGCCTCGCCGCGCCCGACCCGGTGCGTCATCTCCTCCTCCCAGCGCAGTCGCCGCAGCCCGTCGTCGAGTACGTCGTCGACGTCCTCGATCCTGACCACCGCGATGCCGTCGTCGTCGGCCACCACGACGTCGCCCGGCCGGACCAGGACCCCGCCGCAGAGCACGTCGACGTTCACCCCGACGAGGCGGTCCTTGGTCCCCGAACGCGGGTCGGAGCCCCGTGCCCACACCGGCAGGCCTGCATGGCGGATCGCGCGGGTGTCCCGGACGAAGCCGTCGGCGACCACGCCACCGAGCGCCCTCGCCAGTCCGCAGCTGTTGGCGATGCCGCCCCACAGCCCGTATGCCGCGTCGCCCGGTGATGAGGGGGATAGCACGATGACGTCGCCGGGTCCGGCGACCTCGAGCGCCACGTGCACGCCGAGGTTGCTGCCGGGCCCGTTGTGCACGGTCACGGCCTGGCCCGCGACCCGGCGGCCGTCTCCGACCGGGCCGATCGAGGAGTCGAGTACGCGGTCGCCGCCCAGCACGTCGCACACCACGGCGGAGGAGAGCCTCGCGAGCAGACCGACCTTCTCCGCGGGCAGCCGCGGGATGCTCCGGTTCACGATCGCGGCCCGCAAGGCCTGCCCCTCCGGAGGAGGAGCGGAACCGTCGGCCGATCTCGCTGTCACCGGTCACCTGCGAACTGTGCCTGCAGCCGCGCGGCGTGGTCCGGTGCGTCGAAGTAACCCTTCAGCAGTGCGACCCCCGAGGCCAGGATCATCGACCGCCTGACCTGTTCCGCGCCGGCGGCGTCCCGACGACGCATCGCCTCGACGAGCCTGCGGTGGTCGGCGACCGAGGCTTCGATCCGCCCCGGCAGGCGCAGGGTAAGGAAGTGCAGGCGCAGGCTCACGCCGGACAACTGCTCGAGGTGCCGCAGCAGGACCTGGTTGTGGGTGGCCTCGCCGAGCATCCGGTGGAAGGCGACCCCGAGCCGGTAGTAGGCCTGCGGGTCCTCGTCCGCGGTCGAGGCCATCCGGTCGACCAGCTCGGCGAGCTCGGCGAGCTCCTGCCCGGACGCCGTCTCGGTGGCGAGCCGGGCGGCGAGTCCGTGCAGGACCATCCGGCAGGCGTAGACCTGGTGGGCGGTCTCGGCGTCGATCTCGGCCACGACCGCGCCGCGTCGGGGCCGCAACGTCACGAGCATGTCGCGCTCCAGCAGCCGCAGCGCATCGCGGACCGGGGTGCGCGACGCGCCGAGGGCCTCGGCGATCTCCTGCTCGTTCAGCCGGGTGCCGGGCGCGAGCACGCCCTCGACGATCGCGTTGGCGAGCTGTGCGGCGATGCGGGGCGGAAGGCCGCCGTCGTCGTCGAAGCGTGCCGGCGCTCCCGACGGGCCTCCGTCGACGAGCAGGTCTGCGACTGTCGCCCGCCGGCCGCCCGTGGCGATCGCCGCCAGGCGCCCCCTCGGATCCGTCGACTCCAGCACTTCGCCCTCCGTGTCCAGCATGGCGCGCACAGAATCCAGTATACAAAGTGCAATCAAGGCCGCCAAAGGTGCGCGGCGCGCGGCATGCTCCGCGGCGCGGGACTGATCCCCTCCGGATCGGCGGTCGTAGGCTCACGCCATGAGCTCCGTGGACGGGCCCGTCGTCGTGGTCGCCCACTACCGGGTGCGCCCCGGCGCGGCCGACGAGGTCGCCGCCGCCCTGCGCGAGTACACCGGCCTGGTCCGCGCCGAACCCGGCTGCCTGGGGTTCACCGCGCACCGCGACCGCGCGGACCCCGAGGCGTTCGCCCTGTACGAGAGCTACCGCAGCCAGGCCGATCTCGACGCGCACGTGGCGTCGGAGCACTACGCGCGGATCGCGCGGGACCGGATCCGCCCGCTGCTCGCGGAGCGGACGGTGGCGTTCTACGACGTCCTGGACGGCTGAGGAGCGCGACGGGGTTCCCCGCGGCGCGTCCGCGCCTAGGGTCGGCCCATGGACGGTCTGTCGTTCGAGCCACTCACCCCGACGGCATTCCTGGACCGGGCGGCGGCGGTGCACGGGGACCGGGTCGCCGTCGTGGACGGCCCACACCGCTGGACCTACCGCGAGTTCCACGACCGGGCCCGGCGGCTGGCCGGGGCGCTGCTCCCGCCGGACGGCGGGCCGGTCCGCCCGGTGGCCGTGCTCGCGCCGAACTCGCACGTTTCGCTGGAGGCCGCCTACGGCGTGCCGTGGTCGGGGCGCCCGCTCGTCGCGGTGAACACCCGGCTGTCGGCGGGCGAGGTGGCCTACATCCTGGAGCACTCGGGTGCGGACGTGCTGGTGCACGACCCCGAGCTCGACGAGCTGGTGGGCGCCGCGCTCGCGGGTCTCGCCGACCCGCCGCGGCGGGTCCGGGCCGGCGCCCGGTACGAGGAGATGCTGGCCGCCGCACGGCCCGTCGCGGTGCCGGTGACCGACGAGCTGGCCCTGCTGTCGATCAACTACACGTCGGGGACCACCGGCCGGCCCAAGGGGGTCATGTACTCCCACCGGGGCGCCTACCTGCAGGCGCTGGCGATGGTCGGGCACATGGGGCTGTCCCCGGCGACGGTGCATCTGTGGACGCTGCCGATGTTCCACTGCAACGGCTGGTGCTTCCCGTGGGCGGTCACGGCGGCGGCGGGCACGCACGTGTGCCTGCGCCGGGTCGACGCGGACGAGGTGTGGCGGCTGATCCGCAGCGAGGGCGTCACGCACCTGGAGGGGGCGCCGACGGTGCTGTCGATGATCGCCTACGCCGGTGCGGCGGCGCCGCTGCCCGGACCTGCGGTGCGGATCGCCACCGGTGGCGCGCCGCCGTCCCCCGCGATCCTGCGCCGGATGGCCGGGCTGGGCTTCGACGTCACCCACCTCTACGGCCTGACCGAGACGCTCGGCCCGTCGGTGATCTGCGACTGGCGCCCGGAGTGGGACGCGCTCGACGAGCAGGAACAGGCCCGGCTGAAGGCCCGCCAGGGCGTCGGGACGATGATCTCCTGCGTCGTGCGGGTGGTCGACGGCGACGGCGCCGACGTGCCGGCCGACGGCGCCTCGATCGGCGAGATCGCGTTGCGGGGCAACAACGTCATGCTCGGCTACTTCAAGGACCCCGAGGCCACCGCCGCGGCGGCGCCGGACGGGTGGTTCCGCACCGGCGACCTCGGCGTCCGCCATCCCGACGGGTACGTCGAGCTGCGCGACCGCAGCAAGGACGTGATCATCTCGGGCGGGGAGAACATCGCGAGCGTCGAGGTCGAGCAGGCGATCGCGGAGCATCCGGCGGTGCGCGAGGTCGCGGTGATCGCGATGCCCGACGAGCGCTGGGGCGAGGTGCCGGCGGCCTATGTGACGGTGCACGACGGAGCGTCGGTCACCGAGGCGGAGATCGTCGAGCACGTCCGGGCCAGGCTGGCCCGGTTCAAGGCCCCGAAGCGGGTGGTGTTCGGCGAGCTGCCCAAGACCTCGACCGGGAAGATCCAGAAGTTCGTGCTGCGGGAGCAGGCGCGGGGTGCGCCGTGACGCGGCCCCGGATCGGGCTGCTCGCCGCTGAACAGCGACGGTGCGCGGTCACGCCCCGCCCTGCGCGAGCGTCACCGCCGCCCCGGCGTCGAGGCGGCCGTACCCGTACCAGGGGCTGTGGCCCGTCGCGTCCCACCGGCCGTTCTGCGGGTCGACCCGGTCGGCCGAGCGGCTCAGCACCTCGGCGACCTCCGTCCGGCGCAGGCCGGGGTTCACGGCCAGCACCAGCGCGGCCACGCCCGCCGCGCCGGGACACGAGCCGGACGTGCCGCCGAAGGAGTCGGTGTAGTTCCCGGCCAGGTCTCCGCCGTTGCCGCCGCCGGGGTTGTAGCCGCCGCGGCCGGTGATGTCGGTGGTCCAGATCCCGGGGGTGAGCGGGGCCGGGCGTCCCTGCGGGGGATAGGCGAAGTCGTTGCTGGGGAAGGCGCAGAAGAGGGCCTGGCCCATGTCGCTGTAGACCGAGCGCACGCCGCGGTCGTTGGTGGCCGCGACCGCGAGGACGGTGTCGTGGGAGGCGTAGCCGTCGAGGTCGACGCTCTCGTTGCCGTTGCCGGCGGCGAACAACACGACGCAGCCCAGCCCGCCCCGGCCGCGGGTGGCGGCGTGGTCGATGGCCAGGCGGGTCTGGTCGGGCAGGGGCGTGCGGGCGCGGTGGCGGGGATCCGAGGGGTCGAACCAGGCGCCGTCGACGGGTCCCCAGCTGCAGGACACGACGTCCGCGCCCTGCTCGGCGGCCCATGCGAACGCCGCGGCCTCGGCCTGCGACCCCAGCCCCGACACCAGCCGGATCGGCATCAGCCGGGCTCCGGGCGCCACCCCGGAGGCGCCGACGCGGCCGTCCGCGCAGGCCACACCCGCGCAGGCGGTGCCGTGCTCCTCCCCGGACCGGCCGGGCCGCGGATCGGCGTCGCCGCTCGTCACGTCCCGGGGTGCCGCGATCTTGCCCGGCGTGGCGAACTCCTCGTGGCCGACGTCGATCCCGGTATCGATCACGGCGATCGTGACCCCCTCGCCGCGGGTCACCGTGTGGGCCGCCGCGACGTTCGCGTGCGCGTCCACGAACCGCCCGTCGATCGTCGTGGCCGCCAGGTGCCACTGCTGCGGTGCGATCGTGCGCCTGCCCACCGCCCGCACGATCTCGGGATGGGCGAGCTCGACGTCGTCGCGCTGCAGGAGGCGCTGCGCGATCGCGAAGACCTCCTGCCCGGTGCCCTCGGCGGCGGCGGTGAACCAGCCGTTCGCGGCGTAGCCGGGCCGGTACCGGACGGCGAGGCCCTCGCCGCGCAGGATCTCGCGACACCGCTCCTCGGGAACGTCCGCGCCGAAGGTCACGAAGACGTTCTCGGTGTACAACACGGGTTCGCCGCTCTCCACGTCGACCAGGACGTGCCCGGCGAAGCGGGTGGCGGGGGAGTCGCGCAGCGCCGCGACGGCCTCGACGACGAGGCGGGCGGACGGATCGCGGCGCCGGTAGACCTCGACACCCGCCTCCGGGAACGCGAGGACCACGTCCATCCCCGCGACGAACCGGGCTTCCGGGGCGAGCACCGGCCCGGCGCGCAGGGAGCGCCGGCTCCGGGTGCGGACGGCGAGGAGCTCGGGATCGACCTCGAAGCGGAACGTCTCGCCGTCGCGTCCGCCGTACGTCACCTCGGGCATGCCCACCTCCGTGCCGGGAGCGCAAGCTTGGCCGGGCCGTGCAGGCACCCGGTGGCCGGGGTTCAGTCCGGGCGGGCGCGGGCCCGCCCGGACCCCTGGGCCATGAACGCGGCGTGGCAGGCGAGGTTGACGGCCAGGAACTGGTTGGGGTCGTCGAGATCGACGCCGAGGACGTCGACGATGCGCCGGATCCGGTAGGCGACGGTGTTGCGGTGCA
>JBFWRR010000076.1:0-14695 GCA_050248815.1 Pseudonocardia sp.
TAGCCGGCCAGGCCCAGCCCGGCGTGGTCGAACAGCGCGGTGTGACCGCCCGCCCAGCCCAGGCCGAGAGCGATCGAGAGCAGTCCGGACAGGCCCATCAGGTAGCCGATCCCGCGGGGCACCCGGGCCGTCCACACGATCACCACCGCGAGCAGCACGAGGGCGATACCCACGGTGTGGTCGGCGTAGCTGCGCAGGCCCCACTCGATGCTGCGGACCCCCTCGACCGCGGCGAGGAACGCGGGCGCCGCCGCGGCCGGCGCGCCGACCCAGGCCTCGACGGCCTGCTTGAGCGCGACGCCGTCGACCGCGTACAGGACACCGTCGACGGCGATCCCGGCCACGGCCGCAGCGGCCGCGAACCGACCCAGCAGGCCGCGGATCCCCGCGCCGAGGCCGAGACCGTGCACGAGGGCGACGATCCCGAACGCGGAGGCGACCGCGCTCGCGAACTGGACGGCGTGCACGGCCACCCATGCCCCGGAGCCGGCGTAGCCCTGCAGCTCGGCGAGCGGATCCGGGCTGCCACCGGGATGGAAGGGGGTCGCGACGGCGTAGACGCCCGCACCCCCGATCAGCAGCAGGGCAGCCAGGCGGAGCGCCCGGCGGTCCACACCGGACGTGGGCGTCGGCGCGGCAGGGCCCCGGGGGGCCGTTGCCACGGGGTGCTCGTACGGGACGGTCATGATCTCTCCTCACCGTGTGGTGTGCGGCTGGGTCACGGGCGGCGTCGCGGCGTGTGCCGTCGACGGTCCGCCGTCCGGCCGGGTGGTCGCACCGGCGAAATCGCCGGGATCGGCGCCGCGGGGTGAAGCCGTAGGGTGACGGCGTGCTGCACGGCCGCGACGCTGAGCGTGCGGCCATCGCCGCGCTGCTCGACGGGGCGAGGGCCGCACGGGGCGGGTCACTCGTCGTGCACGGGCTGCCCGGGGTGGGCAAGTCGGCGCTGCTGGCGGAGGCCGCGGCGGTCGCGGACGGGATGCAGGTGCTGCGGACCCAGGGGGTGGAGTCCGAGTCGCCGCTCGCGTTCGCCGCGCTGCACCGCCTGCTGCGGCCCGTCGGCTCCGCCGTCGGACGCCTCCCGCCGCGCCAGGCCCGGGCACTGCGTGCCGCGTTCGGCGAGGAGGACGGCGGACCCGACATCGACCGGTTCGCCGTGTTCCTGGGTGTGCTGAGCCTCCTGGCCGAGGTGGCGGTGGACGCGCCGGTCCTCGCCGTCGTCGACGACGCCCACTGGCTCGACGACGCGTCGGCGGCCGCGTTGCTGTTCGCCGCCCGCCGGGTGTCGGCCGAGCGGATCGCGCTGCTGTTCGCCGCGCGGGACGGGGACGTCCGCCGGTTCGAGTCCGACCTGCCGACGCTGCCCGTCGCCGGTCTGGGCGCGGCGGACGCCGTCGCGCTGCTGACCGAGCGGGCGGGAGTTCCGGTGCCGGCCGCCGTCGGGGCCCGGATCGTCGCGCTGACCGGGGGCAATCCGCTCGCCCTCGCCGAGCTGCCCGGCGTGCTTGCCACGCACCAGCTCTCCGGTGAGGCGCCGCTGCCGTCGCGGCTGCCGGTGTCGGACGGCGTCGAGCGGGTCTTCCTCGACCGCGCCCGCCGCCTGCCCGACCCCGCCCGAACGCTGCTCCTGGTCGCCGCCGCCGACGACTCCGGGCGGATCGCCACCGTGCAGAAGGCGGCGTCCGTGCTCGGGATCGGCGGGAGCGCCCTCGACGCCGTCGAGGCCTCCGGCCTGCTCCGGATCCGGGACGGCGAGGTCGAGCTGCGCCACCCGCTGGTCCGCTCGGCGGTCTACACCGCCGCAACCAGCACCGCGCGCCGCCGGGCCCACCGCGCGCTCGCCGAGGTCCTGGACGGCGACCGCCGCACCTGGCATCGGGCGGCCGCCGCGGAGGACGTCGACGTGCAGGTCGCCGACGATCTCGAGGGCGTCGCCGCCCGCGCCCGCGGCCGGGGTGGCCAGGAGGCCGCGAGCGCGGCGCTGGAGCGCGCCGCCGAGCTCACCCCACCCGGCGACGGACGGGTCCGCCGCCGCCACGCCGCCGCGTTCGCCGCCTGGCTCGGCGGCAGGCCGCTGCGCGCGCGGATGCTGGCCGACGCCGCGCTGGCCGAGGCGTCGGACCCCCATCTGCGGGCCGACGTCGCGCTGCTGCGCGCCCGCGTCGAGTGGAACACCGGCTCCCTCGACCTGGGGCACCGCATGGTGCTCACCGCGGCCGGGGAGATCGCGCCGGCCGACCTCGAACGGGCCCGCGAGCTGGGCATGTTCGCGGCCGCGCTGGCCTCCGTCGGCGCCGCGGGGGGAGCCGGGCCCGACCCGGCGGCCCTCGTCCCGCCGGCCGACGAGCACTCATCCACCCGGGTGCGCTGCGTCGACGGCCTGCTCCGCGGCCTCACCGGCGTGGCGCACCGGGACTGGGGCGACGCCGCGCAACACCTGCGCGCCGCGCTCGTCGTCTCCGCCGAGCTCGATCCCGCAGAGTTCGACGCCGCCGAGCAGGACGTGCTGCCCAACCTCGCGATCGGCGCCATGCACCTGCACGACGACGACGCGCTCGGGGACCTCTACGGCCGGTTGCTGACCCGCGCCCGGGCCGCCGGCGCCACGATCATGGTGCTCTACGCGCTCGGTCGGCGCGCCCTCACCCTGATCAGCACCGGCCGGTGGGCGCGGGCCCGCGCGGATCTCGCGGAGGCCCGCCTGCTCGCCGACGGCATCGGGCGGCCCGGCCTCGCCGCCCTGCCCGCGGCCCTCACCGCGCTGCTGGCCGCGCTGCGCGGCGAGATCGGCGGTGACGACGTCGACGCGCTGCTGGCCGACGTCGACCGGCTCGCCGCCCGGCCCGCGGGAACGGTGACACACCTCGTCCACGACGTCGCGGCCTGGACCCGCGGCCTCGCTGCTGCCGACGATCCCGCGACGGCACTGCACCACCTGGAGCGGATGTCGCTCCCGGTGACGCAGCAGCTCGCCGCCCTCGACCGCCTCGACGCCGCCGCCCGCGCGCAGCGCCACGACCTGGCCGCGACCTGGATCGCGGACCTCACGAGGTTCGCCGACGGCACGGGCTCGCCCTGGGCGGCCGCGGTCACCGCACACGGGCAGGCGCTGCTCGCCCCCCACGACGAGGCGGAGCGGCACTTCCGCACCGCGCTCGCGCACCACTCCCGGTCGCCGCGGCCCGTCGACGCCGCCCGGACGCGCCTCGCGCTCGGCGAGCACCTGCGCCGGGCCCGCCGCCGCGTCGACGCGCGCGCCGAGCTGCGGGGCGCGCTGACCGTCCTCGACGACGTCGGCGCCGGGCCGTGGGCCGAGCGCGCCCGCCGGGAGCTGCGCGCCTCCGGGGAGACCGCCCGGCGCCGGGACACCACCGCCGAGACGGCGCTGACACCGCAGGAGCTGCAGGTCGCGGCCCTCGTCGCGGACGGGATGTCCAACCGCGAGGTCGCGGGCCGGCTGTTCGTCAGCCCGCGCACCGTCGATTTCCACCTGCGCAACGTGTTCACCAAGCTCGCCATCAGCTCCCGCGGCGAGCTCACCCGCGTCGTCCTGCGCTGACCGGGCGCGACCTGCGGGCGTCGGGTTCGCCCCTGGTGTCGGCCCGTCGTCCTCGTCGGGTCGCCGGACCGCGGCCCGGGCGGCCGGCTCGTCAGACTTGCCCCGGTCGGGCCGAGCTGAGCCGGCGGGTGACCGACGCGTGCACCACGCAGCTCGCCGGCTACGCCCCGGCGGCCGCGCGCGCGGGTGACGTCGACACCGTCGTGTCCTTCCCCGACGTGCGCTGCACTGGGGACGAGGCGGGCGACAACTACGCCGAGTGTGCGGTGGCGCACGACCAGCCGGTCAGCGGGTCGATCCGCGGCGGGTGACGCCCCCGGTCACGGCTCTGATCAGGGGAAACGACACGTAGTGGACCGGCCCGCCCTGTTAGGATCCCCTGATCACGCCTGCACCGACCAGCAGATGATCATGCTGTGGCAGCCACCCGGGCCTCCGGGGCCAGAGGTCGAGCACCATCAGGAAGGGGCACCCCGTGATGGCCGACGCCGCCGAGGCCGAGACCGGCGCTCGCACCGGCGGACCCGCCTGTCAGGCCCGTGTGCACCTGCGCACGCACGCCGTGTGCGCACTCGCCCCTCCGGACCCGACACCCGCCACGATCGCGGAATGGGAGGCGATGGCCGACCGCCTCCTGACCGACCAGTCCTGCGCATTCCACCGCAACGTCGAGATCTCATCGCGTTATGCCTGGCTCCACGGTCTCCTGCCCTCGTGCTTCAAGTGGGCAGGAATGGCGGCGATCGCCTCGCACCACGTCCGGCTCGCCCTGTTTCCGCTCAAGCTCGACACCGACCGCACCGGTTACGTGAACATTCCGCGCAGCCTGGCTCACCAGAGGTTCCTGCTGCTGGAGGACGTCAACACGATACGGGCGACTAACAACGCCATCTTCAACGACATCTTCTGGGTCCATCTGGCCTATCTCACGAGCGAGGACGGCATCGGATGCCTGCGCGGGCTCCTGGGTGGGGAGATCCACTACGAAGCCGTGCTCGCCGGGTTCGAGGCGATCGACCGGGGACGCCGTGTGCTCGAGGACAAGGCGTCCTCCGCGGAGGCTCGACGGACGGCCGAGAACCTCATCTGGGCAGGAAACATCCAGTTGCTCGAACACGAGCAGCGCGCCCTGGTGCAGCCCCACTTCGATCGCCTTTCATGCGCGTTCGCCCGGCTCATCTCGATCGGATCCGCCACGAGCTTCGAGGTACGTGGGATGCCGCAGGAGGCGGCGTACTTCACATCCTTCTATTTCTACTCGCTGACGCACGGGATTCCGCATACCCTGCGCGCACGGACCTGGCCGAGGATCACCCGCTACGACGACCGGTGGTCGTGGATCCTGATGAGCGTCATTCCCCGCTTCCGGAGATTCGACGCCGACACGCACCTGATCGAAGCCAGCCTGAGACGTATCGACGCCGAGGCACGCCACTACGCGTCGATGCCCTGCGTGCTCCCGAGGGCACTGCAGACCCGACGATCCCGACGGGTGCCGTAGCCACGCGCAGTTCGTGCTCTCCGGCGGGTTCGACCCACTCCCGTCACGGGCGAACGGACCGTCGCCCGAAGCCCAGCCTCCCGGAGCCTCCGTCACAGTACGGGTGGTCGATCCGGATCATGCCGACCCCAGGAGTCGCCGACCGCGGTCTTACTACCGGAGCGACGAAACGGCCCCCCGGATGATCTCCGGAGGGCCGTTTCGGCTGGTAGCGGGGGTAGGATTCGAACCTACGACCTCTGGGTTATGAGCCCAGCGAGCTACCGAGCTGCTCCACCCCGCGTCGCTGTCGTGCGTCACCAACTATACACGCGCCCGTCACCGGCGTCCGGCGGGGTACCTGTGGACCGGCGCTGAGATACCCACGCATCCCTACGCGTCCTCGGCAGGCCTCGACATGAGCGTCTCGAAGGCGCAGTACGCCTCGTAGTTCGTGAAGTGGTGGGTGCACACATCGACCCCGTCGGCGGGTGGGTCGTCGATCTCGGCGACGTCGACGACGCGGCTCAGCACCCACGTGATCTTCTCGTCGTGCTGGTTCGTGAACGCGGCCCGGCGGGAGGCTCCGAGCTCGGCCGCCCGGGCCTTCGCCTCCTCCCTCGACTCGGCGGACACGACCATGATCGTCTCCTCGCACAGGGGTCGGCATCCGGGAGCGTCGCTCGACGAGCGGTACGCAGCACCGCCGCGTAGAGCGATCGAGGTGCGGATGTCGGCGTCGTCGACCCGGCATGCTCGTTTCCCCGAGCCCCTGACACGAGTCGCTACTTCGCGAACCGACTGGCGCGGAGAACGCGGGCGACTGCGCCGGCAGAACGACCGCCGAGAACGCGAGAAGCGCCGAGAGCACGACATACCGGACGGGCACGAGCGACACGTGAACCCCTCATGTGGACAGACGAGGGGAGGCTGTGCGGCGTGACCGGTGAAGATCACGAAGTGATCTTCACCGGTCACAGGGTCGAGGTTTCGCCCGATGGGGTCCCCTACCGGCGGGATCAGCCGCCGGACTGCCCGTTCGCGGCCTGGAACGCCTGCACGGCCTTGTCCAGCGCGGCGAGCGCCTGGCCCTGGGCGGCGAAGTCGCCGGACTGCTGGGCCGCCTTGAGCTGGGCCAGGGCCGTCTGGATGTCCGAGGTGGCCTGGGCGAGCGCGGGGCTCGCCCCGGCGCCCACGCCGGGCACCGCGGTCCCCGCGGCGGGTGGGGCGGTCCCCGGGGACGGCGACGTCGCCTGGCCCGGGGTGGGCGTGGCCGCCCGGCCCGCGCCGGCACCGAAGATGTCCTCCAGCGCACCCGCGAAGGTCGAGTCGAACCCGACCTGGCCGTTGTAGCTCACGAGCACCCGGGCGAGCACCGGATACGACGACCCCGCCGAGCCGGCCCGTTCGATGTAGACCGGTTCGACGTAGAGCAACCCTCCTGCCACGGGCAGCGTGAGCAGGTTGCCGTAGTCCACGGTGGTCTGCCCCTGCCGCGACAGCAGGCCGATCTGCTGGCTGACCTCGGGCGAGCCGAGGAACAACGCCTGCACCTGTTGCGGCCCTTGGGTCTGCGTCTCCGCGGGTAGCTCCAGCACGGTGATCTTCCCGTAGTTCGCGGGATCGGAGCTCACCGAGACGTACGCCGAGAGGAACTGGCGAGCCCTGCTCACCAGCGCGCTCGTGAGCTGGAACGTCGCCCCTTCCTGGTCCGGCAGGCCCGCGAGCAGGTAGTACGGCGGTTGCGCGTCACCGCCTGTGCCCGTCGTGGCGCCCTGGATCGTCGGATCGGACGGGACGTCCCAGAACGACACGGTGGAGAAGAACTCACCCGGGGTGTCGACGTGGTACTCGGTGAGCAGCTCGCGCTGCACCTTGAACTGGTCCTCGGGGTAGCGCAGGTGCGAGCGCAGGCTCGGCGAGATGTCGGAGGCCGGCTTCACCGTGCCCGGGAAGACCTTGCTCCACGTCTGCAGCACCGGGTCCGACTCGTCGAACGCGTAGAGCGTGACGGTGCCGTCGTAGGCGTCGACGGTGGCCTTCACCGAGTTGCGCAGGTAGCTGATGTCGGTGTCGGGCAGCCGCGGCACGCCCTGCAGCGCCGTGGCCGTGCTCTCCCCCAGCGACATCTTCTGCGCGTACGGGTAGTTCTTCAGCGTGGTGTAGCCGTCGACGATCCAGGTGATGCGCCCGTCCACGACCGCCGGGTACGGGTCGGTGTCCAGCGTGAGCCACGGCGCGACGCGCTGCACGCGGTCCGCCGGGTCCCGCACGTACATGATCTTCGAGTTCTCGTTGATCGACCCGTTGAACAGGATGTTGCGCTCGCTGTAGACCAGCGAGAACACCAGCCGGTTGAACAGGCTGCCGACCGGGACGCCGCCCGTGCCGGTGTAGGTGTAGCTCTGGGTGTCCGAGTCGTACTCGCGCGGTGCGGCGCCCGGCTCGGCCCCGACGATCGAGTAGTCCGTGATCAGCTCGCCGTAGTAGATCCGCGGCTCGTTCACGCGCAGACCCTCCGGGGCGTTGGCCGCCGTACCGGTGTCGATGCTCGTGAACTTCGGCAGGCCGCCCTGGCCGCCCGCGTCGTCCAGCGCGGCGTTGAGCTCGTTGGCCGGAGCGACCACGAGACCGTTGCCGTGGGTGTAGACGAGGTGGCGGTTGATCCAGTCCTGCTGGTTGTTGACCAGGCCGGCGGTGTTCAGCTCCCGCGCGGCGACGATGTAGTCCTGCGTCTGGCCGTTCACGGTGTAGCGGTCGATGTCGAGGTTCTCGGGGAACCCGTAGAAGTTGCGACGCTGCTGGAACTGCGTGAACGTGTCGCCGACCTTCGCCGGGTCCAGCAGGCGCACGTTCGGGATCGTGGCGGTGTCCGCGGCCACCTCGGCGGGGGTGGCCTCCGAGGTGCCGCTGTAGGGCACTATCGACACCTTGTCCTCGGTGAGCCCGAACGCCTGCCGGGTGGCCGCGATGTTGCGTTCGATCGACGGCGCCTCGCGCACGTTGGCGTTGGGCTGCACCACGAACTGCTGCAGCACCGCGGGCCAGGCGGCGCCGACGAGGATGCTCGACAGCACGAGCAGCGCCGTCGCGATCGCCGGGAGCTGGAGGTTCTGGCGGAACACCGCCACGAAGAACGCCGCGGCGCAGATGATCGAGATGAACAGCAGGATCAGCTTGGCGGGCATCACCGCGTTCAGATCCGTGTAGGTGGCGCCGTAGAAGATCTCGCGGTTGCGGTCCGAGTACAGCAGCTCGTAGCGGTCGAAGTAGTAGGCCACCGCCTTGAGCAGCACGAAGATCCCCGCGAGGATCGCGAGCTGCGCGCGCGCCGCCGACGACACCACGCCGGCGCGGCCGGTGAGCCGGATTCCGCCGAAGACGTAGTGGGTGACCAGCGCGACGATGAACGCGAGCGCCACCGCCACGAACATCCAGTTCAACACGTATCGGTAGAACGGCAGCTCGAACGCGTAGAAGCTGATGTCGATGCCGAACTCCGGGTCGGTGACGCCGAACTCGGTGCTCGACAGGAACTGCTGCACCGTCTGCCAGTCGCCCTGGGCCGCGAGCCCGGCCACCACGCCGACCGCCACCGGGATGCCGATCGCGAACAGCCGCAGCCGCTGGATGATCACGGTGCGGTACCGCGCCACCGGGTCCTCCGGGCCCGTGACCGGCACGAACACCGGCCGGAACCGGTAGGCCAGCCACAGCGAGAGGCCCACGGCGCCGCCGATGAGCACCCCCGCCACGACGAACTGCATCACGCGCGTCAGCAGCACGGTCGAGTACACCGACCGGAACCCGACCTCGCCGAACCACAACCAGTCGACATAGAAGTCGATCAGTCGGGATCCGATGAGGGCGAGCACGACCAGCACGCCCGCCGCGGTGAGCAGGATCCGGGTACGGCGGGTGAGCGTCGGCGCTCCCACCGGGGGCCGCATGGCCACGGGGCACACTCCAGGGTCCGACCGGACGGGGATGGACTCCACGCCCTCTGGTCAACCCAACTTTACGGAGGCCCTGTGGAGTTCCCGTTCGGCCCTCAAACCCCGCCCGATCGGGTAGCGGCCCGTGGCGGGCACGTAGGCTGCCAGCGTGGTGGAGCGGGCCCGAGCGGTGTTCCTGGGCCTCGTCCTGCTCCTGATGCTCGGCCTGTTCGGCGCCACCGTGCCCACCCCGTTCGTCGCGGTCGGGCGGGGGCCGACCTTCGACACCCTCGGCGCCGTGGAGGGCAAGCCCGTCGTCGCAGTGCACGACCTGCCCACCTACCCCACCACCGGACACCTCAACATGACCACCGTCGGCGTCACCAGCGGCCTCACCGCGGCGCAGGTGCTGGGCATGTGGCTCACGCGGGATCGCCAGGTGCTTCCCCGTTCCGTGCTCGTCCCGCCGGGTGAGACGGAGGAGCAGGCCCAGGCCCGCAACGCCCGCCTGTTCACCGACTCCCAGATCTCCGCGGAGGGCGCCGCGTTGACCCATCTGGGGCTGCCGGTCGCCGTCTACGTCGGCGGGGTGCTGGCCGGATCGGCCGCGGACGGGGTCCTTCAGCGCGGCGACGTCCTGGTCGCGATCGCGGGCCGGCCCGTCTCCACGCTCGCCGATCTGCGTGCGGCACTCTCCGCCACCCGCCCCGGCGAGCAGGCCACCCTGACGATCCGGCGCGGGGACGCCGAACCCCACGACGTCACGCTCACCCTGGGCAGCCTGCCCGATGCTCCCCAGGGCGCGCTCGGCATCCTGCCCGCGGCCCGCCCGCTGCGCGACGACGAGATCGTCATCTCCCTCGGCGATGTCGGCGGGCCGTCCGCGGGGCTGATGTTCGCGCTGGCCATCGTCGACAAGCTCACCCCGGGCGACCTCACCGGCGGCCGGTTCGTCGCGGGCACCGGCACGATCGACTCCGCGGGCACCGTCGGGGAGATCGAGGGCATCCGGTTCAAGATGCTCGCCGCCCGTGAGGCGGGCGCCACCGTCTTCCTCGTGCCGGACGGCAACTGTGCCGAGGCGCGCACCGAGGTCCCGGACGGCCTGCAGACCGTACGGGTGTCCGACCTCGCCGGCGCCGTCGCCGCGCTGGACGAGATTCGCGCAGGGGGAACGCCCCCGGCCTGCTGAGCGCCCGCGCGTACGGTGGAGCCATGAGCGACGTGCCCTTCGGATTCGGCCCCGGCGACCGGGACCGGGACCGGGACCCCGAGCGCGACCCGCAGGGACCCCTCGGGTTCGGCTTCGGCATGCCCGGTATGCCGCCCGGCATGCCCGGCCCCGGTGGCGTGCCCGGTTTCGACGTCGGCCAGCTCGGCCAGATGTTCACCCAGCTGGGCCAGATGCTCAGCCAGGCAGGCACCTCGGGTGGCTCCGGCCCCGTCAACTACGACCTCGCCGCCCAGATGGCGCGCCAGCAGCTCGCCGGGCGATCGTCCTCCCTCACCGACGCACAGCGCGGCGCCGTCGCCGACGCCGTCAAGCTCGCCGAGCTGTGGCTCGACGAGGCCACCACGTTCCCCGCGGCCGCCGGCGAGGTGAAGGCGTGGTCGGCGCAGGAGTGGGTGGACGCGAGCATGCCCACCTGGAAGCGGCTCTGCGACCCCGTCGCGCAACGCATGGCCACCGCGTGGGTGGACGCGCTGCCCGAGGAGGCCCGAACGGCCGCCGGGCCGATGCTCGCGATGCTCGGCCAGATGGGCGGGCTCGCCTTCGGCAGCCAGCTCGGGCACGGGTTGGCCCAGCTCGCGGGCGAGGTGCTCACGTCAACCGAGATCGGTATCCCCGTCGGGCCGGACCGCGTGGTCGCGCTGCTGCCCGAGAACATCGAGCGGTTCACCGCGGACCTGGACCGCCCCGCCGGCGAGGTCATGATCTTCCTCGCCGCCCGCGAGGCCGCCCACCAGCGGCTGTTCTCCCACGTCCCGTGGCTGCGCGAGCGCCTGCTGGGTGCGGTCGAGGACTACGCCCGTGGCATCACCATCGACTCCTCCCGCATCGAGGAGCTCGCCCGCGGCATCGACCCGTCGAACCCCGGCGCGATCGAGGAGGCCATGCGCTCGGGCATGTTCGAGCCGCAGACCACCCCAGCCCAGAAGGCCGCCCTCGCCCGCCTGGAGACCCTGCTCGCCATGATCGAGGGCTGGGTGGACGCGGTCGTCGCCGACGCCGTCGGCGAGCGGCTGCCGGGCGCCGATGCACTGCGCGAGACGCTGCGCCGCCGCCGGGCCTCCGGCGGCCCCGCCGAGCAGACCTTCGCCACGATCGTCGGGCTCGAGCTGCGGCCCCGGCGGCTGCGCGCGGCCGCCGAGCTGTGGCGGGGCCTGCGGGAGCAGCGCGGCGTCTCCGGGCGGGACGCGCTGTGGGCACACCCCGATCTCATGCCGTCGGCGGAGGACCTGGAGAACCCGGCGGCGTTCCTCGCGCACGAGGACGGCACGGACCCGCTGGCCGAGCTGGAACGCCAGATGGCGGCGGACGAGGCCGCCAAGGAGGCCACGGCCGCCGAGGAGCAGGGCGAGGCGTCCGCCGAGGGCCCCGAGGACCCCGGGGCGAAGGAGAAGTAGGGGCGCGGTACACGCCGCGCGAGGTGCGCCGTGTGCGATCGTGACGCCCGCGCCGACGGTTCGTGGACCGCGAACCGCACCACCCGCGGCTGCGCGTCCCCGACCGGTGATCGACGTCGTGACCCTGCGCGGACGGGACCGTCGGGACGGTCGCGCCGGTCGACGATCGCGCCATGTCCACGACATCGGTCATCCCCGCAGCCGCGCTGCCGGTCCCGCCACCCCGCGTCGTCCCCTCCGGCCCGGCCGGGCTCCCCCGGCTGATCCGCGTCCCCAGCCACCGCACGATGCTGCGCCTCGACGCCGAGACGCGGCTCTTCGGCATCGACCCCGCCACCGCGGTGCTGGTCGAGCGGCTACCGCCGGCCCTGGCACGGATGCTGGACGCGCTCGCGGCGACGGCGTCGCCCGCCGCGATGATCTCCGCCGCCGCCCGCCGGGGTGCCGACCCGGGGCAGGCGGAGGCGCTGCTGCGCCGATTGCTCGCCGTGGGCGCCGTCGTCGCCGCCACGCCGGGCCCGCGTCGCGGTGGCGCGGTCGCGCTGGTGGTCGGGGACGGGCCGCTGGCCGCGGGCGTGGCGACCGGCCTCGCGCGGGCAGGCCTCGCCGCGGTGCACGTGGAGGCGGCGGGAACCGTCCTCGCGAGCGACGTCGGCACCGGCTACACCGACGCGGACCGCGGACGGCCCCGCGCCACGGCGCTCGCCGCCGCCGTGCGCCGGATCGCGCCGTCCGCCCGGACCGGGCCCCTGCCCCAGCGGGTCCGCCCCGACGTTGCCGTGCTCGCCGACGCGCTCGTCCCCGACGCGCGCCGGGTCCGCGCGCTGCACGACGCGGGTGTCGCGCACCTGCCCGTGCGGGTACGCGACGGCGCAGGCGTCGTCGGCCCGCTGGTGCTGCCGGCTCGTTCACCGTGCCTGACCTGCGTGGATCTGCACCGGGGCGATCGGGATCACGCCTGGCCCCGGATCGCGGCGCTGCTTCAGGGGCGCCCGGGGAGCGCCGACCCGGCGTGCGTGACGGCGACCGCGGCACTCGCGACGGCGCAGGCGCTCGCCGCCCTGGACCTCGGCACGGCCACCCGGCCCGCGGCCCTCGGCGCGACGTTGACCATCGGCGCCGACACGGCCTCCGTGACGCGGCGTGCCTGGCCGCCGCATGCCCGCTGCCGGTGTGGCAACGCCCGTCCGCGGCCGGCGCCGCCGCCGTGACCGGGTGTCGGCGACCGCGCTCCGGCCACCGCGCGTCCCCGGTCTCCCGCCCGCGACACGCGTGACCGACTCGACATCCCGTGCACGATCACCGTCCGCCGAGAGACAATCCGATCGTGACCGACATCCCGCGGCGCACCGCAGCGCGCACCGCCAAGCTCGCGAGCATCCCGCTCGGGTTCGCCGGCCGCGCCGCGGCCGGCTGGGGCAGGCGCATGGTCGGTGGCGACCGGGACGAGATCTCCGCACAGCTGATGGCCAAGAGCGCCGAGCAGCTGTTCGCCGTGCTCGGCGAGCTCAAGGGCGGGGCGATGAAGTTCGGCCAGGCCCTGTCGGTGTTCGAGGCCGCCGTCCCCGACGAGTACGCCGCCCCGTTCCGCGAGGCGCTGGTCAAGCTGCAGACAGCGGCACCGCCGATGCCGGTCTCGGACGTCCACCGGATGCTCGCGGAGCAGTTCGGACGGGGCTGGCGCGAGCGGTTCGCCGAGTTCGACGACCACCCCGCCGCGGCGGCGAGCATCGGCCAGGTGCACCGGGCGGTGTGGCACGACGGCCGCGAGGTGGCGGTCAAGGTGCAGTACC
Organism: Pseudonocardia sp.; assembly: GCA_050248815.1. Classification (GTDB taxonomy): domain Bacteria; phylum Actinomycetota; class Actinomycetes; order Mycobacteriales; family Pseudonocardiaceae; genus Pseudonocardia. Next base: position 13,396 of record JBFWRR010000076.1, read on the forward strand.
CGGGAGCGGAGGAGGCGCTGCTGTCGGACCTGCGCCAGGTCGGTCGCCTCGCGCGGCTGCTCCAGCCGCTCGTGCCGGGCGTCGAGGTGAAGCCGCTGGTGGACGAGCTGCGCGAGCGGATGGCCGAGGAGCTGGACTACCGCGACGAGGCCGCGTACCAGCGTCAGTTCGCCCGCGCCTACGCCGGTGACGAGCACGTGAAGGTGCCGCGGGTGGTGGCGTCCGCCCCCAAGGCGGTCGTCACGGAATGGGTCACCGGCCGCAAGCTCTCCGACGTCATCCGCGCCGGCACGCAGGAGGAGCGCGACCTGGCGGCGAGCAAGCTCGCGGAGTTCCACTACTCCGCACCCGCGCTCCTGGGCCTGCTGCACGCGGACCCGCATCCGGGCAACTTCCAGATCCTCGACGACGGCCGCCTCCTGGTGATCGACTACGGCGCGGTGGCCCGGCTGCCCGACGGCCTGCCGCGGCCGCTGTCGGACATGACGCGCCTCGCGCTGCTCGATCGCCCGGACGAGCTCATCGGGCTGTTGCGCCGCGAGGGCTTCGTGCTGCCGGGCTCGCGCACCACCGGCGAGGACGCGATGGCCTACCTGGCACCGTTCGCGGAACCGCTGCGCACGGAGACGTTCCGTTTCAACCGGCGGTGGCTGCAACGGCAGGCACAGCGGGTGGGTGACGCGCGCAGCCCGCAGTTCGACACCGGGTTGGAGCTGAACCTGCCGCGGCAGTATCTGCTGGTGCACCGCGTGACGATGGGGACCCTCGGCGTGCTCTGCCAGCTCGACGCGGACGTCCCGCTGCGTGGGATCGTGAAGCACTGGCAGCCGTCGATCTTCGAGCCGGACGTGGGCGAGCCCGCCGCCGGGACATGACGGCGCCGGTGCCCCGCCGCGGGAGGACGGGGCACCGGCGCTTCTCGGGCGACGCGTCGGATGGGCGCCGCGGGTCAACAGGTCACGAGGCGCGGGCGGCGCGGCGCGCGGCGGCCGCGCGGGCGCGGGCCGTGCGCCGCAGCGGCACCAGGAGGACCCGCAGGAGCACCGGTCGGTCGGCCGCTGCGGCCTGCCGGGCCGCACGGGCGAGCCGGTATCTGCGGGCGGCCTCCTGGGCCTCCTGCGATCGGGACCGGGCGAGAGCTTCATGGAGCAGCATCGACGTGTCCTCTCGGGCGCGCGTGACGGGTCGCGGGATGGCCGGGTGCGGCATCGTGGCGAGATCGGTCATCGGGCTTCTCCTCGGTCGTGGTCGGCGGTCGTGGTCGGCGGTCGTGGTCGGCGGTCGTGGTCGGCGGTCGTGG
>JBFWRR010000076.1:14795-27294 GCA_050248815.1 Pseudonocardia sp.
CGGTCGTGGTCGGCGGTCGTGGTCGGCGGTCGTGGTCGGCGGTCGTGGTCGGCGGTCGTGGGCGGTGCCGGTACTCGGCGGTCGTGCTCGGCGGTCGTGGTCGGCGGTCGTGGTCGGTGCCGGTACTCGGCGGTCGTGCTCGGCGGTCGGGCTCGACGAGTCGTCCGGCGCGGTCAGGCCGAGGCGGCGACGGCCTGCTCGTAGGCCCGGTCCCGCGCCAGATCGGCCTTGCTCGGACGGCCGCGGGGCCGCTTGCGGTGGATCACGACGCCGCGGTCGAAGATCTCACCGCCCCAGACGCCCCACGGCTCCTCGCGCCGCTTGGCGCCCTCCAGGCACTCGACCCGGATCGGGCAGCCGCCGCAGAGCGACTTGGCCCGCTCGAGGTCGGCGGGCGACTCGGCGAACCAGAGGTCGGCGTCCGCGGCCGACCGGCAGGGCAGGGCGAGCCCGGCGCGGGGTGCCGCGTCGAGCAGTGCGCCCACGCCGTCGGCGGGGTCGCCGCCGAGCTGGGCTGATGTGATCGCTCCGCCGTCCAACGGAGCGGATCGGACTAGCACCTCGAACCTCCTAGGTCGGTACCTGTGGGAGAACGGGCAAAGAAAAAGGGCCGCGAACCCTGGTGGGTCCGCGGCCCTTTCGGCCGGTGCGGCGTCGCCTACTCATGGCGGCGCCGGGGTACGGACACACCTGTGCTGTTGTCGACTCGGAACACATCCGCGATCACGACGGCCGGCCACGGCTTCGTGACGAGGGCGTGCGGCATCCCGAGCTCGGAGAGCATGGGGGTGCCGAAGATCGTCGGCGTGCAGTAGCTGATCATCGGAACCCTCCTCTCCGAACCTCGCGACAACGGACGGCACTTCGTCCGTCCCAGCAGGTTAGGGACTCCCCGGCCGGGGGCACAACCGAATAAACGGACGAGTTTCGTGTCTGGTTCAGTGGTGCGCGCAGCAATGTCGCGGCAATGTCGCGGCAATGTCGCGGCAATGTCTCAGTGATCGGCGAGCAGGGCCAGGACGGCGGGCCCGTAGCGGTCCAGCTTGCGGGCGCCGATGCCGGGGATGGCCACGAGACCGGCGGAGTCCGCGGGACGCTGCTCGGCGATCGCGGTGAGCGTGGCGTCGGTGAACACGACGTACGCGGGCACCTGCTGCTCCTTGGCCTCTGCGGTGCGCCAGGCCTTGAGCCGGTCCAGCAGCTCGACGTCCACATCGGATGGACAGTCCGCGCAGCGGCGCAGCTTGAGCGCATCCGTGCCGACCAGTGGCTGCCCGCAGATGCGGCAGCGGGGCTTCGACCCGCCCGTGCGCCGCCCGCCCTCGGGCACCCGCGAGGCGGGGTGGTGATCGGGGATCAGCCCGTAGAGGAAGCGGCTGCGGCGGCGGTGACGACGCCCGCCGGGCTGGCGCGACAGCGCCCAGGACAGCGTGAGACGCCGCCGCGCCCGGGTGACCCCGACGTAGAGCAGGCGGCGCTCCTCCTCGATCGCGGCGTCGTCGCCGTCCGCGTGCTGGATGGGAAGCGTCCCGTCGACGAGCCCGACGACGAACACCGCGTCCCACTCCAGGCCCTTCGCCGCGTGCAGCGACGCGAGCGTGACCCCCGCGACGGTCGGCGGGTGCGCAGCCTCGGCACGCTGCTCCAGCTCGCCCGCGAACCGGCGCAGGTCCGCATCCGGTTCGGCGGCCACCAACTCCTCGGCGACCTCGACGAGCGCCAGCAGCGACTCCCACTGCGCCCGCTGCGCCGCGCCGCCGGGCGGCTCGGCGGTCAACCCGACGGGTTCGAGCACGGTGCGGACCTCCTCGACCAGGTCGCCACCCCCCTCGCGCGAGGCGGCCATCCGGATCGCCGACATCGCGCGGCGCACCTCGGGCCGGGCGAAGAACCGCTCCCCACCCCGCACCTGGTAGGGCACGCCGACCTCGGTGAGTGCCTGCTCGTAGACCTCGGACTGCGCGTTGATCCGGAACAGCACCGCGATCTCCGAGGCCGGGAGGCCGTCATCGACCAGCCGCTTGATCGCCGCCGCGGCGGCCGCGGCCTCGGCGGGTTCGTCGTCGTACTCGGCGAAGTCCGGCTCCGGGCCGGGCGGGAGCTGCCCGACCAGCTGCAGCCGCGCTCCGGCGACCCGCCCGCGGGCCGCCCCGATCACGGTGTTGGCGCACGACACCACCTGCGGCGTCGATCGGTAGTCCCGGGTCAGCCGCACGGTGACGACGTCGGGGAAGCGGCGCGAGAAGTCGAGCAGGTACCGGGGTGAGGCCCCCGCGAAGGTGTAGATCGTCTGGTTCGCGTCGCCGACGACGGTGAGGTCGTCGCGCGCGCCCAGCCAGGCGTCCAGCACGCGCTGCTGCAGCGCCGTGACGTCCTGGTACTCGTCGACGACGAAGCAGCGGTAGCGGTCCCGGAACTCCTGTGCGACGTCGCCGTGCTCCTCCAGGGCGGCGGCGGTGTGCAGCAGGATGTCGTCGAAGTCGAGCAGCTCGGCGCGGCGCTTGAGCTCCTCGTAGCCCTCGTAGACCTCGGCGACCTGCTCGGCCGGGCCCGGGGTGGCACGCCGCAACCGCGCCACCTCGGCCGGATAGTCCTGCGGCGCGACGAGACTCGCCTTGGCCCACTCGATCTCACCTGCGAGGTCGCGCAGGCTCGCCGCATCCGTGCCCGCCTTCGCCCGGGCCGCCGCCGGGCCGACGAGCCGCAGCTTGCCCTCCAGTACCTGCCACTGCTCACCGCCGACGACGCGCGGCCAGAAGTAGCGCAGCTGGCGCAGCGACGCCGAGTGGAACGTGCGCGCCTGCACGCCCGCGACCCCGAGCGCCCGCAGTCGCGTGCGCATCTCCCCCGCCGCACGCGTCGTGAACGTGACCGCGAGGACCTGCCCCGGCGCGATGTGGCCCGCCCGCACGAGGTGCGCGATGCGGTGGGTGATCGTTCGCGTCTTGCCCGTTCCGGCACCTGCGAGCACGCACACCGGCCCGCGGGGCGCCTCGACGGCGGCACGCTGCTCGTCGTCCAGGACGGTGTCGGAGTGGCCGGTGCCGTCTCGGGCGGGAGCGCTCACCGCCCCATCCTGGCATCCGGCACCGTCGTCCCCGCGGCCCCGGGTGAGCGGCCGCACAGCGGCTGCGGGAAGCCGCGGCGACCACCAGGGCGTTGATCGGACCGTGCTGACGATGTACTCGACGACATGGTGCGGCTACTGCCGGCGGCTGAAGATCCAGCTCGCCGGGGCGGCCATCGACTTCCGCGAGGTCGACGTCGACCTCGACGACGAGGCTGCAGAGTTCGTGATCACCGCCAACGGTGGGGACCGGACGGTGCCGCTGGTCGAGTTCCCCGACGGCTCGACGCTCACGAACCCGTCGCTCGCCCAGGTGCAGGAGCGGCTGGCGGCCTAGGGACCACGCCGCCCGCCACCCCGGCCATCGCGACGATCGCCGCGGTGTCGGCAACCGCCGGCGACGCACCCGGACGCATCGCACATACGTTCCGCGGCTCGCACACAGCCGGTGGCGCTCGCACACACCGCCGACGGTGTGCGCCAGTGCTGCGGGACATGTGCGAGCCGGGGAGGGTGCGCGTCGGCGGCCTCGCACACGGCCGGTGGCGCTCGCACACACCGCCGACGGTGTGCGCCAGTGCTGCCGGATATGCGCGAGCCGGGCAGGGTGTGTGCGAGCGGCCGCGGTCACGGGTGCGACGGCTCGTGCGTCGCGGTCGCCGGCGCGCTTCTCAAAGATGCGCGTCTCGGGCATGCGCGTCATCTACGGGTGACCCCGCGCCGCCGAGAACGCCCGACGAAGCCGGTCCAGGACGGGGTCGAACCCCTCGAGATCGGTCCACGTCCAGCGCACGACCCACCAGCCCTCGGCGCGGATCGCGTCCTCGCGGCGCTTCTCCCGCAAGACGGCGTCCGCAGCCGACTCGCCGGAGCGCAGAAACCTGCCGTACTTGACGAGACCGTCGAACTCGCCGACCGTCCGCTGCTCCCGCCACAGGAAGTCGGCTCGCGGCTCACCGAGCGTCGTGGACAGGCGTGCCTGGAGCTCCGGCACCGGCAGACCCGCTCCTCGGAACGCGACGCGGCTGCGCGACTCCCCCGGGCTCTCGCTGCGCCAGTCCGCGAACTCCACCGCCCGGCGCGCACGCGGTGCTCCCGGCCAGCCGTGGACGCGCTGCAGGGCCGCGTCCGATGCGGCCTTCAGCGTCGCCCACTCCGGGCCTCGTTGCATCTCCGGTGCGCCGTCCGCCAGTGCCGCCCGGCGCGACGCCGCGTCCAGGACGACGACGGCCTGCGAGAACGGCACCCACCGGGCGACGTCGACGAGCGTGCGCGCCAGGGACGTGACACGCAGGCCGTCGATCAGGCACGTCTCGTCCCGCGCGAGCGGTGCGGCGTGCACCTCCACCCGCGCGCCCGAGCGGGCCCCGTTCCGGCGTGGGCGGGTGACGTGGACGCGGTCGAGCGGCACGCCCCAGACCGGCAGGCCGTGCAGCACCGCGGCCGAGACGTGGCTGACGACGGAGTCGCCCGAGAGGTCGCGGAGCGCGGCCCCGACGAGGAGGGCATGCGCGCTCTCAGGTGTGGGCGGCGCCGGGCCGAACCGGTAGGTGCCGCGCCGCAACGACGTCAGCTTCCCCGCCGCCCGGGCGCGGCGCACCTCGTCGCTGGTGTATCCGACGGCACGCAGCTCATCGCGCCGATGCAGGCCGGGCAGAAGATCCATGTCTCGAGCCTGCAGCCGGCGCGGGGACCGCCGCCAGGGGCACTTCCGGAGCTGTGGACAACTCGGGGCGAGGTGGACAACCGGCCGTCATGGCCGCTCGCACACACCCCGTGACACCGGCACACACCGTCGGCGGTGTGTGCGACCGCAACCGGGTGTGTGCAAGCGTGGAACATGTGTGCGAGCGGCCGGGACCGGGTCACCAGCGGCCAGGGAACCGGGTCACCGGCGTTGGGAACCGGGTCACCAGCGGCGAGCGGCCAAGGAAAAGGCGTCACCAGCGGCCGGACGCGGACGTACCACCGGCCCTGGACGGAGCCGATCGCGGGGCCGTGCCGGGCCCACCGTCACCGTCACTCCTGCGCGGCCCACGCCTCCAGCATCGAGCGGGCGATCGACACCTTCCCCGGGAGCAGCAGCAACCGCGCCCCTACCTCGCCCGTGCCGCTCCAGTCCCCGCGAGCCAGCGCCCGGCGCAGCTCGGCGCGCGTCACCCACATCGCCTCGGCGATCTCGCCGTCCGCGAGCCGCAGCGGGCCGGACGGGTCGCCGACCGCGTGGAACCCGACCATCAGCGACCGCGGGAACGGCCAGGCCTGACTGCCCAGGTAGTGCACGTCGCGGACGACGACGCCCGTCTCCTCGGCGATCTCGCGCTGGATGCACGCCTCCAGCGACTCGCCCGCCTCGACGAAGCCCGCCTGCACGGAGAACCGGCCCTCGGGCCAGCCGACGTTGCGGGACAGCAGCATCCGCGCCCCCTCCCCGTGCCCGCCGTCGTGCACGAGGCAGATGACGGCCGGGTCCGTACGGGGGTAGTCCTCGTGCCCGTGCTCGCACACCCGGTGCCACCCGGCGTTGCCGACCCGGGTGGGAGTGCCGTCGCGTGGGCAGAACCGGGCGGCGTCGTGCCAGCTCAGCGCGGCGACGGCGGTGGTGAACAGCCCTGCCCCGAGAGCATCCAGGGCGGCACCGGCCATGCGCAGGTCGATCCACTCCGACGGGTCCTCGGTGGCGAGGTCGATCGCGCCGCGCACCGCCCAGTACGCGACACCGTCCGCCTCACCGAGCAGCACGGCCCCCTGTGGCGGTGCGTCGCCGGTCGTGGGGCGGGTGCGCAGGGTGCCACCCGAGCCGAACGCGACGTCCCAGGTCCCGGCGTCCTCCACGGAGAAACCGGCGCCCGGCTCGGCACGCCAGCGCACGGGCGTGCGCCCCTCGGCGTCCACGACGACGAGCCGCGCCTTCGTCCAGCCCGCGATCTGGCGCTCGACGTCCGTACGCAGCGGCTCGTCGCGCACGACCGCCGACCGGGACAGGACCGGCGGGCCGAGCAGGACGAACGTCACGGTCCCGCGACCCCGCCGAGCGCGCAGACCTTCGCACCGATGACGTCCGCGTCGCCGACGACGACGCCGGTGAACGCGGTCGGGGCGAAGAACTCCAGGGCCGCCGCGGCGACCTCCTCGACGGTGACGGCCTCCAGCCGGGCGGGCAGGCCGCGCAGCCACTGCACGTCCAGGCCGTCCGCGGCGAGGTTCGCGATCGTGGAGGCGAACCCGCCCTGGCTGTCCAGGGAGATCAGCAGCGAGCCGACGGCGTAGCGGCGGCCCGCGTCCACCTCCGCCGCGGTCGGCGGGACGGCGACGAGGCGGCCCAGCTCGTAGCGGGTCTCCAGCAGCGCGGCTGCGGTGACGTCGCTCGCCACGTCCGTGGAGACGTCGAGAACCGCGCCGTCCGGGATGAACTCGATGCCGGAGTGGGCGCCGTAGGTGTAGCCCTTGTCCTCGCGCACGTTCTCCATCCAGCGGGAGGAGAAGTAGCCACCGAAGACCAGGTTGGCCAGATAGAGCGCCGGGTACCGGACGTCCGCCCGGGGCAATGCGGCGGCGGAGAGGCGCAGCTGGGACTGCACCGAGCCGGGGCGGTGCACGAGCAGCAGGTCGCCGGGAACCGGGGCGGGCGGCGCGTCGAGGATGTGGGCGGGCCCGCCCGTCCACCCGGCGAGGACCTTCTCGGCCAGGCCGATCGCGGCCGCCGGATCGAGGTCGCCGACGAGGGTGAGGATCGCGCCCTCGGGAAGCACCGACGCCGCGTGCAGCGCCCGGACGGCACCGGGCTCGACGGCGGTGACCTCGGCCGAGGTGGGCAGCTCGCGGGTGATCGGGTGGTCGCCGAAGCGGCGACGTTGCAGCGCCTCGCGGGCGATAGTGCTCGGCTGGGCGCGGGCCACGCGGATCCGCTCGGCGAGCCGATCCCGCTCCTTGTGCACCTCGGTGTCGGGGTGGGTGGCTCCGGTGAGGACGTCGGCGACGATCTCCAGCGCGGCGGGCAGCCCCTCCGCGAGCGTGGAGCCGCCGACGGCGAGCCGCTCCGGGTCGACGTGCACGCCCAGCTCCGCGCCGACCGCGGCGAGCTGGTCGTCGATCGTCACGCGGTCCCGGTTCGCGGTGCCGGCGAGCAGGGTGGAGGAGAGCACCTCGGCGACCGCCGGGTGCTCCGGCGCGGCCCCCGCGAACGGGATCCGCAGCCGCAGCTCCACCATCGGGACGCTCGGGTTGCGGGCCGCGAGGACGCGCAGCCCGTTCGCGACGACCGCCTGCTCCACGTCCGGCAGCGGGACGTCCCGGGTGGCGCCCAGCGGCGGCAGCGAGCGCGGCCCGGCCGGGGTGCGGCCGATCTGGGCGGCCGATCGGTGGGTGGCGCGCGACATCAGGAGTCCTCCCCCTCGCCGTTGGGCTCGACCAGCAGCACGCCACGGCCTGCGCCGCGCAGCGCTGCCGCGGCGTCGCGGACCTGCTCGGGGCGCACGGCCGCGAGCCGGTGTGGCAGCTCCGGCGTGATCTCGGCCCGGCCGTAGAGCAGCTCGCGCGCGCCCAGACCGAGCATCCGGTACATCAGCCGGTCGTCCTCGCGGTGCAGGGCCGCCGACCAGCGGGCCACCTGCCGGGTGAGCTCGTCCGCGCTCGGGCCCTCCGCGGCGAGCTTGTCCAGCTCCTCGTCGATGGCCGCGAGCACCGTGTCCGGCTCGACGGACGCGCGGTGCACCGCGGTGATCGTGAACGTGTCCGGGTCGCGGGTGTCGAGCGGGCCGAACAACCCCGCCGAGGCCGAGACATCCGTGACCAGGCCGTCCGCGTGGACGAGGCGGCGTTCCAGGCGCGCGGCCTCCCCGTCGCCGAGCACCGACGCGAGCAGCGCGTGGGCGAGGTAGGCGTCCAGGTCGGCGGGATCGGGCAGCCGGTAGCCGACCGCGAACGCCGGCAGCGGGGCGTGCGCGTCCTGCGCCACCTGGCGGCGCTCGGCCCCGGGCAGCGGCTCGTGGAACGACGGGCGGGCTGGCGTCTCACGGGCGGGGATGTCGCCGAAGTGCTTCTCGACCATCCGCAGGGCCTCGTCGACGTCGAAGTAGCCCGCGACCGTCACCTGCGCGTTGCCGGGGGCGTAGTAGGCGTCGAAGAACGACGCGGCGTCGTCGAGGGAGGCCTGTTCCAGTTCCGAGAAGTCGCCGTAGCCGTTGTGCGCGTTCGGGAACGTGTCGTAGAGGACCGGCGGCAGCAGGATCCACGGGAACCCGCCGTAGGGGCGGTTGAGGACGTTGAGCCGGATCTCCTCCTTCACGACGTCCACCTGGTTGCGCAGGTTCTCCTCGCTCAGCGTGGGCGCGCGCAGCCGGTCCGCCTCCAGGAAGATCGCCCGCTCCAGCGCGGCGGCGGGGAGGACCTCGAAGTAGTCCGTGTAGTCCTGGTGGGTGGAGCCGTTGAACACCCCGCCCGAGCCCTGGACGTGCCGGAAGTGCGCGAGCTTCTCCAGGCTCTCGCTGCCCTGGAACATGAGGTGCTCGAACAGGTGCGCGAAGCCCGTGCGACCTTCCGGTTCGGACCGGAACCCGACGTCGACGTGCACCGCGACCCCGACGACCGGGGTGTTCGGGTCGGGGGCGAGGAGCACCCTCAGCCCGTTGGGCAGCGTGGCGCGATGCAGAGCAATCTCAGGGGCGATCTCCGGCACGCCGCCGACACTAGCCGCCGACCCCGACGGGCCGCCGGGGGGAATGCGGGCACCGCGGGCCCGAGCGGCGAGGTCAGGACGCGGACTCCGGCATCAGGCCGAGCTGCGTGAGCATCTCGACCTGGTCGAAGTAGAGGTGGAAGGTGGCCACGCGGCCGTCCCGCAGCCCGTACACGGCGGTGAACGGCACACTCACCCGGCGCCCCGTCGGCGGGACCTCCGTGCCGTCCGCGCCGACGAGCGGGGCGGTGTGCGTGCCCTCGAACGCCGCCTCCTCGACGGCCTGGTCCCCGGCGCCGAACACCGTGCGGACGACCACCTGGTTGTCCGGGAAGGCGCCCTGGTAGCCCTGCCAGAACATCCGCGCACCCTCGGTGCCCTGCAGGACCGTGCCGCCGGGGCCGGTGATCTCGGCGTCGGGGCGGAAGAGTTCGACGAAGGCCTGCTCGTCCTTGCCGTTCCAGGTGTCGATCGCGGCTTCGACGATCTTCGCGGGATCCATGGTGGCTCCTCGGGCGGTGCGGTCGGCGGGACGGCGGACGACCCTAGCCCCGGACGCCGGCGGACCGCCTCGGGCGAATGCCCAGGACCGGGCGGGCGGGCCACCGTCCCGGACCTGTCGCAGCCCTCCCGGCAGTCCCTACCCTGGCTGGCCCGCCGGGTGCGAGGGGGCAGGCATGCGGGACGCGTTCGTCGGGCGGCGGGCGGAGCTCGACGTACTGCACGCCCGCGCCGCCGACGCCGCGGCCGGGCGGCCCACGCTCGTCGTCGTCCAGGGTGCCGCGGGCTTCGGCAAGACGGCGTTGCTGGATGCATTCACGGCCTTCACGCTGCCGCCGGGCTGGCAGCGCCTGGGTGCCGCGGGCGACGACGCGGAGGCGCGGCTGCCGTACGGGCTCTTCGACCGCCTCGTCCTCGGGCGCGGCATCGGGCCGGTGGAGCACACCGAGCCGTTCACCGCGGGTGCGACCCTCCTGCACCTGCTCGGGGACGTCCAGGAGTCGGGCCCGGTCGCGCTGGTCGTCGACGACGCCCAGTGGGCGGACCGGGCGTCGCTGCTCGCGCTGACCTTCACCCTGCGCAGGCTGCACGCGGACCGCGTCCTCACGATCCTCGCGCTGCGCCCCGAGGCTGCCGACCGGCTGCCGCCCGGCCTGCTCCGCCTCGCCCGCGACCGCGGGACGTGGATCGGTCTGCCGGGCCTCACCGCCGAGGAGGTCCGCGAGCTCGCGGGCCTGCTCGGGCGTGACGGGCTGTCGCGGCGCACCGCCGAGCGCCTGCTCGACCACACCGGGGGTAGCCCGCTGCATCTGTCCTCGCTGCTCGCCGAGACCGGACCGGACGCGCTGCTGCGCGGGCGGGGCCCGCTGCCCGCGGGCACGGCGTTCACCCTGTCGGTGCAGTCCACGTTGCGGACCGCCCCGGCACCCGCCCGCACGCTGATCGAGGCCGCCGCCGTGCTCGGGCCGCGCTGCCCGCTCGGCCGGGCGGCGGCGGTCGGGCAGGTCGACGAGCCGCTGGACGCGCTCCAGGAAGCGCTCGGCAGCGGGCTGGTCGAGGCGGGGCAGGACACCGACGGCTGGCACCTGCGCTTCCGACACCCTGTGGTCCGCGCGGCGGTCCACGACTCGCTCGGTCCGGCCACCCGCGCCGAGCTGCACCGGCGCGCCGCCGCGACGGTCGGCCCGGTGGCGGCGCTGGAGCACCGGGCCGCGGCCTCGGCGGGACCGGACCCGGAGCTGGTCGGCGCGCTCGCGGCACAGGCGGCCGCCGACCTGTTGGCCGGGCGGATCTCGCTGGGCGCGGACCGCCTCCTCGCCGCGACCCGCCTCAGCCCGCCGGGGCCCGGGCGCGACGAGCTGCTGCTCGACGCCGTCGATCTCCTGCTCGCCGCCGGGGAGGCGGCCGAGGCCGCGGGGTTCGCCGACCGGCTCGCGGCGCTGCCCGACACCCCGAAGCGGCAGCTCGTGCTGGCCCGGCTCGCCTGGCTGGGCGGCGACCTCGCGGCGGCGGAGCGGCTCGCCCGGTCGGCGTGGGAGACGGGCAGCGGGCCCACGCGCGCGGCCGGCGCCGCCATGATCGCACAGTTCCACCAGCTGAGCCTCAGCGCCGCCGACGCCGTCCAGTGGGCCGAGCGGGCCCTCGCCGTGGGCGGCCTCCCGGCCGCCCTCGAACCGATCATGCTCGGGACCTACGGTGCCGAGCTGGCCATCATGGGCCGCCCGCGCGACGGGCTCGCCGCGCTTGCCGCCCTCCCGGAGGATCCCGCCGACGTCATCCCGCGGCTGCACGACGCCCTGGCGGCCCGCGGGCTGGTCAGGATGATGCTCGACGACCTGGACGGGGCTCACCGCGACCTGCGTCCCTTCGTCCCGCGCCCCGGCTGGGAACCCCATCCCCACCGCCTCGTCGGCCTGGGTTGGCTCGCCGAGGTCGAGTACCGGATCGGCCACTGGGACGACAGCCTCCTGCACGCCGCCCAGGCCGAGTCCCTCGCGGTCGACACCGACCAGACCTGGCTGCTCGCGTTCGCGCACGGCATGTCGGTGACGCCGTTGGCCGCACGGGGACTCTGGGACGAGGCGCGGGCGCACCTGGCCGCCGCGCGTGCGGACGCGCGGCGCCAGGGCGACGCCGGGAACGGCGTGTTGGCGGCGAACGCCGCGGTACGGCTCGGCGCCTTCCGCGGCGACGCGGAGGCGGTGCTCGCAGCCGCTGCCCCGATGCTGGCGTCGGACCACGGCGCGGAGCGCGAGCCGGGGCTCTACACCTGGGTCGGCCACTACTGCTCGGCGCTGGTCACGGTCGGCCGCCTCGCCGAGGCCGAGGCGGAGCTGGCCCGCACCGAAGAGCTGTGCCGGGAGCGCGGGAGCCGCTCGGGGCTGGCCGCGGTCGCCCTCGCCCGCGGCGAGCTGGCCGCGGCACGGCGGGAGCCCGCCGCGGCGCGCGCCGCGTTCGAGGAGGCGCTGCGGGTCGGCGACGGCGCGGCGAGCGTGCTCGACCGCGCCCGTGCGCTCGCCGCCCACGGCCGGTTCCTGCGCCGCACCGGCAGCAGGCGCGCCGCGATCGCGCAGCTCACCGCCGCCCGAGCGGTGTTCGCCCGGCTGCACGCCCGGCCGTTCCTCGACCGCTGCGACGCCGAGCTGGCCGCCTGCGGCGCCTCTGTCGCCCGGCCCGAGCACTCGGCCGCCGACGTGCTCACTCCGCAGGAGCGCGCCGTCGCCCGGCTGGTCTGCGCGGGCCGCACCAACCGCGAGGTCGCCGCCGAGCTCGTGCTGAGCGTCAAGACCGTCGGCTACCACCTGGGCAACGCCTACGCCAAGCTCGGCGTGAACTCCCGCACCCAGCTCGCGGTCCGCCTGGGTGGCAGCGAATAGCCGACCCGGGTGTTCGCCGGAGGCACGACGGCGCCGGCCGCCTCTAGCCTGCCGCCATGGCCGACGACGCGGGAATCCACCTGGAGACCCTGGCACGCGCGTCGGTCGCCCGGTTCGAGTGCGGTCAGCGGTCCGCCGTCGATGCGCTGCTCGCCCCGGACGTGTGCGTCGAGGTGGCGTCGACGGGCCGGCGGATCGTCGGGATGCCCGCAGTGGTGGAGGTGCTGGCCGCCTGGCGGTCGGCGTTCCCGGACGCGGTGGGCGAGGTCGTCCGCGTGCTCACCAACGGCGACACCGCCGCGCTGGAGATCATCTGGCGGGGCACGCACACAGGCCCGCTCGTCACGTCGACCGGGACGGTCGCACCGACCGGCCGGA
>JBFWRR010000077.1:0-16741 GCA_050248815.1 Pseudonocardia sp.
CGCCGCCGGAGCCGCAGCAGCCGAGCAAGCCGCAGCACCATGGCCCGCCGCAGCAGCCGAACCAGCCCCGGCAACCGGACCCGCCGCAGCAGCCGGCCCGGCAGGCGACACCGCCGTCCGCCCCGCTCGCGGACCTGGTCGCCGTCCTGCGTGCCGCCCTGCCGCCCGGCCGGGTCCTCACCGATCCCGACGTCGTCGAGCGCTACCGCCACGACGAGGCCGAGTGGGCCGAGTACGGCCGGCCGGTCGCGGTGGTCCGGCCGGAGGGCACGGCCGAGGTGGCCGCGGTGGTGCGGGCGTGCGCGGCGCACCGCGTACCGGTGGTGCCGCGCGGCGCGGGGACGGGCCTGTCCGGCGGGGCGAACGCCGTCGACGACTGTGTCGTGCTGTCCACGGAGCGGATGCGGACGATCGTCGAGATCGACCCCGGGGAGCGGCTCGCCGTCGTCCAGCCCGGGGTGGTGAACGAGGACCTGCGCACCGCTGCGGCCCGGCACTGCCTCTGGTATCCGCCGGATCCTGCGAGCGCCCCGTGGTCGACGATCGGCGGCAACGTCGCCACCAACGCGGGCGGGTTGTGCTGCGTCAAGTACGGCGTGACGCGCGACTACGTGCTCGCGCTGGAGGTCGTGACGGCATCCGGTGAGGTGGTGCGGGTCGGACGGCGCACGGCCAAGGGGGTGGCGGGCTACGACCTGGTCGGTCTGCTCGTCGGCTCGGAGGGCACGCTCGGGGTGATCACGGAGATCACGGTGCGGCTGCGGCCGCTGCGGGCGGCGCCGACCCGGACGGTGGTCGGGTTCTTCGACTCGCTCGCCGCGTGCGGGCGGGCCGTCGCCGGGGTGACGGCCCGAGGGCTCGAGCCGTCCGCGTTCGAGCTGATCGACCGCCACTGCCTGGCTGCGGTGAACGAGTGGAAGCACACCGGGCTGCCGCAGGACGCGGCGGCGCTGCTGCTGGCGCGCACCGACCTCCCGGAACCCGCCGCTGAGGTCGAGGCCTCGGCGATCCGCGAGGAGTTCGAGAAGGCGGGGGCCACCGAGGCGCTGATGTCCACCGACGCCGTCGAGGCCGAGGCCCTGTTCGACGCGCGCCGGTTGGCCTACCCGGCGCTGGAGCAGCGCGGCGACGCCATCCTCACCGAGGACGTGTGCCTGCCCCGCGGGCGGCTCGCGGAGATGCTGCAGCGGGTGGCGGACATCGCCGCGCGTCACGAGGTCCTCGTCGCGAACATCGCCCACGCCGGGGACGGCAACCTGCACCCCCTGCTCATCACCCCGCACGGCGACGACGACGCCCGCCGCCGGGCGCAGGCCGCGTTCGCCGAGATCGTCGATGCGGCCATCGACCTCGGCGGCACCGTCACCGGTGAGCACGGGGTCGGCCTGCTCAAGCGCGACGGCATGCGCCGAGAGCTCGGCCCCGCCGTCGTCGCCCTGCAACGCGCCGTCAAGCAGGCCCTCGATCCAGAAGGCATCCTCAACCCGGGCAAGGTGGTCGGGTGAGACACCCGCTGCTGCCCGCCCTGGCCGATCCGACGGACCGGCCCGCGCTGCGCTTCACCGACGGCTCCTGTTCCACCACCCTCACCTACGCAGGGCTGGCCGGTGCCGCGGGTGCGCTCGCCGGGAAGCTGTCCCCGTCGGGGCGGGTCGCGGTGGTCGCCACCCCGACGCTGCACACCGCGGTGGCCGTCACCGCGGCGCTGCTGGCGGGGGCGCCCGCCGTGCCCCTGAACCCGAAGCTCGGGGCGCGCGAGCTCGCCCACGTGCTCGGTGACGCCGGCCCGGACGTCCTGCTCACCCCGCCGGGCACGGAGCTCGACGGCCCGCTCGCGGCGTTGCCGCGGGCCGACGTCGACCTCACCGGGACCGGGCCCGTCCCGGCGGCCGAGCCGGACCCGGAGCAGGCCGCGCTGCTCGTCTACACCTCGGGGACCACCGGTCCGCCCAAAGGGGCGGTGCTCTCGCGGCGGGCCCTCGCGGCCAACGTGGACGCGCTCGCCGAGGCATGGGAGTGGACCGGCGAGGACGTGCTCGCCCACGCGCTGCCGCTGTTCCACGTGCACGGGCTGGTGCTGGGGGTGATCGGGGTGCTGCGGCGCGGCGGGTCGCTGCACCACCTCGGCACACTCGGCGCGCAGGCCCTCGCGGCGGCCGTCGAGGCTGGCGCGACGATGGTGTTCGGGGTCCCGACGCAGTACCACCGCCTCGCTGCCGAGTTGGAGGCCGATCCCGCCGCGGCGAAGGCCGTCGGCCGGGCGCGGCTGCTCGTGTCCGGGTCCGCCGCGCTCACGGCCGTGGACCACGAGCGGCTGCGGCGTGCCACCGGGCTCGCGGTGCGGGAACGCTACGGGCTCACCGAGACCCTCATCCTCACCGCGGCCCGCGCGGCGGAGGACCCCGAACCGGGCACCGTCGGCCGCCCGCTCACCGGCACCGAGGTGCGGCTCGTGCCGATCACCGACGGCCCTGACGGCCCTGACGGCCCTGACGGCACCGGCGATGCGGACGGCACCGGCGGCGCCACCAGTACCGGCGGTGCCGGCCCCGACGGCCCCGCCGGTCAGGCGGCGGACGGGCTCGGCGCGGTCGAGGCCCGCAGCCCGGGCCTGTTCTCCGGCTACCTCAACCGCCCCGACGCCACGGCGGGGGCCCTCACCCCCGACGGCTGGTTCGTCACCGGCGACATCGGCCGGTGGACGGAGTCGGGCGCGCTCGCGATCGTCGGGCGCCGTGCGACGGACCTCATCAAGTCCGGCGGCTACAAGATCGGCGCCGGGGAGATCGAGAATGCGCTGCTGGAGCACTCCGCCGTCGCCGAGTGCGCCGTCGTCGGGATCGCGGACGAGGACCTCGGTGAGCGGATCGTGGCGTACGTCGTGACGGGGGCGGCCGGGGCCGTCGCGCCGGAGGAGCTGATCGAGCACGTCGCGGCCCTGCTCGCGCCGCACAAGCGGCCACGGGAGGTGCGGTTCGTCGCCGAGCTGCCGCGCAACGACATGGGCAAGGTGATGAAGGCCAGGCTGCCGCGCTGAACGGACGGCCGGGGCATCCCTTTCGGGCGGTGTGGCGAGCGCGTGGACCGGGCATTCTGGTCCCGTGACGACCCTTTCCGCCGTGTCGAGCACCGAACCCGCACCCCCGCCCCCGCCCCGCGCGACGGGTGAGCCCGGATCCGCAGGGGCGGTGCTGCTCGCCTATCTCGGTGCGCACACCGACCGCCTGGCCGTCGAAGCCGAGCGTGCCCGCACCGACGAGCCGGACGCCGTACACCAGGTGCGGGTCAACTCGCGGCGGCTGCGCAGCGCCCTGCAGGCCTACCGGCCGCTGCTGGACCGCGAGCGCACCGAGCCGGTGGTCGGGATGCTGCGCGAGTTCGGGCGCCGCATGGCGCCCGCCCGCGACACGGAGGTGCTGGAGGAACGGATCACGGGCCAGCTCGCCGAGCTTCCCGACGACCTGCTTCTCGGCCCCGTGCAGGCGTTCACGACCCGGCACTTCGCCCGGCTCGGTGCCCAGGCCACCGCCGATGTCGTCGCCGAGCTCGACGGCGAGCACTACGCCCGGCTGCGCGCCGCGCTCGATGCGTTGCTCGCCGATCCGCCGCTGACCAAACGTGCCGCGCGGCCCGCACGCACCGAGCTGCCCGCCGTCGTCGCCCGCAGCGCCCGCCGGCTCGCCCGGGCCGTCCGCGCCGCGAACGACCCGGCCGAACCCCACCGCGACGAGGCGATCCACGCGGCCCGCAAGGCCGCCAAGCGCCTGCGTTACGCCACCGACCTCGCCACGCCGGTGGTCGGCAAGCCCGCGAAGCGGTTCGCGACCGGCCTCAAGGGCCTGCAGACCGCCCTCGGTGAGCACCAGGACACCGTCGTCGCCCGGGCGATGCTGCGCGAGCTCGGCGCCCGCGCGGAGAACGGGTTCGCGTTCGGCATCCTGTACGGCCGAGACACCGCTCGCGCCGAGCGCATCGAGGAGGAGCTGCCCGGCCTGTGGAAGGCGGCCTGGCGCAAGCGCAACCGGAAGTGGCTGGGCTGACCCGGCACGGCGGGCGGGGCGCCGGGCAGCAGGCGAGCCGGGCAGCGCTGGGCCGGGCGGCGGTGGGCGGGGGCCGCGGGGACCGGGCGGCGGCGGGTGGGGGAGCGGCGTGACAGCATCGACGCCGTGACCGCCCGGGACCCCGTTGCCGACCTGCGGCGAATCGCGTTCCTCCTGGAGCGCGCGCACGAGTCGACGTACCGGGTCCGCGCGTTCCGGGGCGCTGCCGCGGCGCTGCGCGGACGGGACACCGACGAGCTGACCGAGCTCGCGCTGTCCGGGGAGCTGCTGCGGCTGCGCGGCGTGGGGGAGAAGACGGCGCGCTGCGTCGTCGAGTCGCTCGCCGGGAACGAGCCGGCCTACCTGCGTGCCCTGCGCGAGGCCGACGACGTGCCGCTCGCCGAGGTCGGGGCGGCCGCCGCGGACGTTCGCACCGCGCTGCGCGGGGACTGCCACAGCCACACCGACGCCTCCGACGGCGGCTCCCCGCTGCGCGAGATGGTGCAGACCGCTCGCGAACTGGGCCACGAGTACCTCGTCGTCACCGACCACTCACCGCGGCTCACCGTCGCCAACGGGCTGTCGGCGGACCGGCTGCGCGCCCAGGTCGAGCAGATCGCCGAGCTCAACTCGGATCTCGACCCGGGGTTCACCGTCCTCACCGGCATCGAGGTCGACATCCTGGAGGACGGTGCCCTGGACCAGGAGGCGGAGCTGCTCGACAGCCTGGACGTCGTCGTGGCCAGCGTGCACTCCAAGCTGCGGATGCCGGCCGCGGAGATGACCGAGCGGATGCTCACCGCGATCGAGAACCCGCTGGTCGACGTGCTCGGCCACTGCACCGGGCGGATGGTCACCGGCTCGCGCAAGCGCCCCGAGTCGCAGTTCGACGCCGCTGCGGTGTTCGCCGCGTGCGCCGAGCACGGCGTCGCCGTGGAGATCAACTCGCGGCCCGAGCGGCTGGACCCGCCGAAGCGGCTGCTGCGCCAGGCCGTGGCGGCGGGTTGCGAGTTCACCGTCGACACCGACGCGCATGCACCGGGCCAGCTGGACTGGCTCGACTACGGCTGTTCCCGGGCGGCGGACTGCGGCGTCCCGCTCGAGCGGATCCGCAACACCTGGCCGGTGGGGCGGCTGCTGGCGGCGCGGGCCTGACGAGCGGGCGCGGTGGGGCGCGCGGGCTTTCGGCAACGGTGTGGGTGCCCGGGCTTTCGGCGACGGTGCGCACGGTCGTCACGCGTCGGACGGGCTGGGCCCGGTGGTGCGCACGGTCGTCGTTCGTCGGACGGTCCTCGGCCGCGGTGGCGCCCACGGGCCTAGCCTGGGCCGCATGGCCACCCAGTCCACCATGCTCGCCCTGGGCACCCCTGCACCGGACTTCGCGCTCCCCGAGCCCGCGACGGGCCGGACGGTCACGCTCGCCGAGCTCACGGGGCCCGCCCTGGTCGTCACGTTCCTGTGCAACCACTGCCCCTACGTGCAGCACGTCGCGGCGGGCCTCGCCGCGCTCGGGCGCGACCTCGCGGCGCAGGGGGTGCCCATGGTCGGGATCTCCAGCAACGACGTCGTCACCTATCCGCAGGACGGTCCGGAGGCGATGGCGCTGGAGGCGCGCCGCCACGGATGGACCTTCCCCTACCTCTACGACGAGTCGCAGGAGGTCGCTCGGGCCTACTCCGCGGCGTGCACCCCCGACACCTTCGTCTTCGACGCCGACCGGCGCCTGGTCTACCGCGGCCGGCTCGACGACTCCCGGCCCCGCACGGACCGTCCGGTCACCGCGGCGGACGTACGGGCGGCGGTGGCCGCGATCCTCGCGGGCGAGCCGGTCGACCCCGACCAGTGGCCGTCGGTGGGCTGCGGCATCAAGTGGCGGTCCTGACCCCCGCGGCCGGGGAACCCCGTTGGCGGCGGTGCCCACCCGCGGTCTACTGAACCCGTGACCGTCACCCGCGCGCCCGCGCTCGTCGGTCGCGCGGCCGAGCTCGCGACCGTCGCGCGGCTCGTGGACGGGCTGGCATCGGGGACGGGCGCGGCGCTGCTGGTCACGGGCGAGGCCGGGATCGGCAAGTCCCGGTTGGTCGCGGAGGCCGCGGCACGCGCGTCGCGGGCCGGGCGGAGGGTGCTCACGGGCCGCGCCGTCGACGGGGGTGGGACCTACCGCGCGGTCGCGGAAGCGCTCGCGCCGCTGCTGCGAAACGGGTCGGTCGGCTCGGGGGTCCGCTCCGCCACGGGGCACGCCGGCACCGGGGTCCGTGCTCGCTCCGGCCGAGGCGGTCGCCACCCTGCGCAGGCTGCTCCCCGCGCCAGGGGCCACCGTCGACGCAGTGCCCGGGATCGACCCGACGGTCGTCCTCGGCGAGGCCGTGGTGTCGGTGGCCCGCGAGTGCGCCGGTGGGGTGGTGCTCGTGCTGGAGGACCTGCACTGGGCCGATGCCGACACGATCGACCTCGTCGGCTACCTGGCCGACGCCGCTGCCGACGCCGTCCACGCCGTCCCGCTCCTGCTCGCGATCACCGCGCGCACCGAGCGGCGGCTCCCGGTGCTCGCGGCGCTCGCCGCGCGGCCGTCGGTGACGGCGGTCGGACTCGATCCGCTGGATGCGGACGGGGTGGCGGCCCTCGCCGCCGCCTGCCGGGGAGGGGTGCCACTGCCGGCGGCGGAGATCGCCCGGCTCGTCTCCCGCTCCGACGGGCTGCCGTTCCTGGTGGAGGAGCTGGCGGGCGGACCGGCGGACGCGCTCCCACCGACCTTGTCCGCCCTGGTGGGAACGCGGCTGGCGGCGCTCCCGGAGTGGGCTCGGCCGATCGTGCACGCCGCCGCGGTGGCCGGGACCGATCCGGACTGGCGGCTGCTCGCGACCGTCACCGGCGCCTCGGAGGTCGCGACGCCGGCCGCGTTGCGGGCCGCCACCGAGGCGGGCCTGCTGGTCGCCGAGGGCGACCGGTTGCGCTGGCGGCACGCGCTCACCCGCGACGCGGTGCTGGCCACGCTCATCCCGCCGGAGCGGGCGGCGCTCGCGGGTGCGGTGGCCGACGTGCTGGACGGGCGCGGCCCGGACGAGCGGGCGCTCGCCGCCGAGCTGTTCGTGACGGCGGGTCGACCGGAGCGCGCGGCGGCGGTGCTGCTGGACCTGGCCCGCCGCGATGCGACCCGCGGCGCCCTGCGCAGCGCGGCGGACCTGCTGGACCGGGCGGCGGCAGCGGGGGGTCCCGCGGGTGCGGTTGCGCTGGAGCGGGTCGGGGTGCTCACCCGCAGTGGGCGCGCGGTGGACGCGCTGGAGGCGGGCGCCGCCGCGCTCGACGGCGGCGACGTGGTGGGCGAGGAGCACGCCGAGCTGTGCCTGCGCCTGGCCCGCGCCGCGGTGGTGGCCGGCCGGTGGGCCGACGCGCTCGGCTGGCTGGACCGGGCCGGCCGGCCGCAGGACCCCCGTTCCCTGGTGATCGCCGCCGACGCTGCGTACGGCGCGGGGGACGCGCCGCGGGCCGCGGAGCTGGGCCGGGCGGCGGTCGCCGCCGCAGAAGCGGCACTCGCCGCGGCGGGCGGGCCGGGTCGCGGCGCTTCCGCGGAGCTCGCCGCCCGTGCTGCGACCCTGTGCGAGGCCCTGTTGATCCTCGGGCGCGCCACGCCCTGGGGCGGCCGCGTCCTGGGGGAGGTGCCGGTCCGGCGGGCGGCGCAGATCGCCGCCGAGTACGGGCTCGCGCCGTGGCGGGTGGAGGCGCTGTTCCTGCTGGGCTCGGCGGAGGTGTCGGCGGGCGACCCGGTCGCGCCGACCCTCGCGGCCGCCGTCGAGCTGGGGGTACGCACGGGAGCGCTCGTGCAGGTGGTCCAGGCCGACATCCTCGGCACCGAACAGATGATCACCACCGAGGGTCCCCGGGCGGCGGTGCCGACGGCGCGGCGGGCGGCGGAGCGCGCGGGCCGGCTGCGGCTGACCGCGCTGCAGGCCATGGCCGAGCTGCTGGCGGCGTCCGCGGCGGCCCTCGACGGCGACGCCGCGACGGCGACGGCGCTGGTCGAGGCGGCGGTGTCGCGGCCGCACGCTCCGGTGGAGGCCCAGGCCGCCCGGTTGACGGTGCCCGGACTGTGCCGCTTGACCGCGCACGACCTGGTCGCCGCCAACGCCGCCGTCGATGCGGGGATGAGCCCGCTCCTGCGCCACGGTTCGGCCGCGCCGACGGCCTACTTCGGGCTGTGGGTGCTGCTGCGCACCGTCGTGGGGGACCGGGACGCGGCGGCGCGCGAGGAGCTGCGCGGGCATCCGACGGTGCAGTCGGGGCCGAACGCGGCCGCTCTGACCTACGCGGACGCGGTCGCGGCCGGACGGGCGGGGGACCGGGAGGAGGCGGTGAGCCGGTTCGCCGCGGCCGACGCGGCCCTCGCGCAGCTGCCCTGGTGGAACCGGCTCCTGCGGCTGCTGGTGCTGGAGACGGCGGTCGCGGACGGCTGGGGCGACCCGGTCCCCGCCCTGCGCGCCGATCTCGCCGCCCACGAGGCCGCGGGCGACGAGGCCCGGGCCCGGCTGTGCCGCGACCTCCTGCGGGCGGCGGGTGCCCCCACCCGCCGCCGCGGCGGCCCGCCCGTACCGGCCGCGCTGCGCAGCCGCGGGGTCACCGGGCGGGAGGCCGAGGTGCTGGCGCTGGTGGCGGCGGGGCTGTCCAACGCCGAGGTGGCGAAGCGGCTCTACCTCTCACCGCGCACCGTCGAGACCCACGTGGCGAACCTGCTCGCCAAGACCGGTGCGGCGAGCCGCACCGAGCTGCGCAGCTGGTCATCCTGAACGGCGCCGCCGGTCGGCCTGACGGCGCGCCCGCCACGTCGCGACCAGCATCTTCGCCAGGTACAGCGGCGACGGTGGGGTCCAGCCCAGCTGCATCGCCTGCCCGAGGTCGTCGCGGTTGGCCCAGTGCTCGACGACGAGGCCGTCACGCATCCGGAACCAGTGCGACTGCGTGACGGCGAAGGATCGGCCGGTGGGTGGGAAGGCCTGGGTGGGGCGGGCGTCCGGCCCGTAGGCGACGAACGTCCCGACGTGGCGTCCCGACATGGTCGCGTGCACGACGACGAGATCGCCGTCCGGCGCAGGCTGGTGGACCACCTCGTGGATCTCCCAGTGCAGGTCGGCGTAGGCCGCGCGCAGCCACAGCGCGGTGGCGTGGATGGCGGCCGGGCCGCGCCCGCGCGCGGCCGGGGGCTCGTCGACGTCCTCGTGGTTGCGGGCGTCCGGGTGGACGACCTCGGCGAGGTCGGCGAGGCTGCCGTCGGCCATGAGCCGGATGGACCGCGTGCACACCTCGCCGGCGTCGGTGCGGGTGCTCATGCGACGGCCTGCTCTCGGCTGTAGAGGTGGATCTCCAGGCCGTCCGGGTCGTGGAAGACGACGACGCGGCCGACCGTGCCCTGCCGCACGGTGTGGTCGACGCCCGCGTCGGTGAGCCGGCGGGTCCAGGCCGTGACGGCGGCCGGGCCGTCGATGGCGAAGATGACCGGGTCGAAGCCGGAGATGCCGGCGACGTCGGGGCGCTCGCGCAGCGCGAGGCCGGTGTCGCCGAGGCCGGGGACCTCGTAGGCGACCCCGCGCACCACGCCGTCGTCGTCGGCGAACTCGTGCAGTGGGCGCAGGTCGAACAGCGGTTCGTACCAGGCCCGGGCGCGGGCCAGGTCGCCCACGGGAAGCTTGACGCCGAAGACGCCGCTCAGTCGTGCGTGGTTCACGTCGGTGTCCCTCTCAGGTATCTTGGAAGCTGTCACTATTCATTGGAAGCTACTTCCAGGCAACTGTCAACGAGGTTCTCCTTGGCCGAGCGGCGCCGTTACTCCACCACCCTGCGCAGCGAGCAGACCGCCCTCACCCGGCGGCGCATCCTCGATGCCGCCGGGACGCTGTTCGCCGCGAACGGCTACCTCGGCACCACTGTCGCGGCCGTCGCCGCCGCGGCGGACGTCAGCGTGCAGACCGTCTACAACGTCGTCGGCAACAAGGCCGCGCTGCTCAAGAACGTCTACGACGTCACGATCGCGGGCGACGACGAGCCGATCTCCATCGCCGACCGCCCGGAGGCGCAGGCGGTCGAGACGGCGGCCACCGCCGAGGAGAGCCTGCGCGCCTACGCCGCCCTGGCCCGCCTGCTCGGCGGGCGCACCTTCGCCCTGCTCACGATGCTGCTCGCGCAGGCGGACAGCGGAGACGAGGACCTGCGCGCGTTCGTCGAGACCACCGAGCGCCAGCGCCGCATCGGCAACGAGGGCACCGTCCGCCACGTCGCGGACAGCTTCGGCCTGCGCGCGGGGATGACCGTCGAGGAGGGCGTGGACGTGCTGTGGGTGCTCACCTCGCCGGAGGTCACCGACCGCCTGATCCGCAGGCTCGGCTGGAGTTGGGAGCGCTACGAACGCTGGATGGGCCAGGCGATGTGCGACCTGCTGCTCGGGCCGGGACGCGGCTAGCCCGCCCCGCTCACCCGGCCGCCGCCGCGGGCTCGCCCACCCAGCCGAGGGCGGTGTCGAGCGCCAGCGCGAGGGTCGCGTCGTGGTCGGCGCACGGCCCGTCGTGGCGCCACGCGACGATCCCGTCGGGCCGCACGAGCACCGCCGAACCCCGGGCGAGCCGGTACGCGCTCGCCACCCGGTCGCCGTCGTCGGTGGGCAGGAACCGCAGCCGGGCCGACGGCGGCGCCGCGACGACGGCGGGCAGCAGCGCCGCGGTCGTGCGTGCCCAGGCGAGGGCGCGGCGCTCCCGGCGCGCGACGGCCCGGGCCCATCCCGCCGCCCCGGGACCGGTGACGAGGGTCAGACGGTCGGCCAGCACGTCGAGCAGCGAGGTCGCGGGGCCCAGCCACACGTGCGGCGCGCGCTCGCCGGGGCGCGCGGCCCGGTCCGTGCGGAACATCGGCGCCGCCGCGGACGCGTCGATCACGGCGGGGCCGGTCACGGCGGGGCCGGTCACAGCGGAGTCGATCACGGTCGAACGGTAGGTCCGCCCGAGATCGCCCTCCAGCCCGTCGGCCGGATCGGGCCCGTCGCGGCGCAGCGAGCGCGCGGCGTTCCACCGGCCGACGGGGCCGCGCTCGGCCTCGTGGCTGTCGAGCAGCGCGGGCCCCGCCAGGCCGCGGATCACCCAGGCGAGCTTCCAGCCGAGCTCGTGACCGTCGTGGATCGCGGTGTTGAGGCCGGTCGCGCCCGCCGGGGTGGTGCGGTGGGCGGCGTCGCCGACGAGGAAGCCCGGCCCCGCGCGGAATGCGGTGGCGACGGCAGCCGTCATCGCGAACGTCATCGTGCCGAGCAGCTCGACGGGCAGGTCCGGGATGCCGGTGGCGGTGCGCACGAGGTGCACCCAGCGGGCGGGATCCGTGACGGGCCGCTCGCCGCGTGCCGGGTCGTAGGGGTGCGCGAACTCCCAGCGCCCCGAGCCGACCGGCAGCAGGACGCCGGTCGCCTCGGGATGGTCGAGGAACGCGATGGCCGGTGGCCTGCGGTTCAGGTGGGCGTGGACCGGGGCGCGGAAGAGGGCCTGCGCGTAGGCACCGGAGCCGCCGAGGTCGTGGACGCCGATCCCGAGCGCGCTGCGCACGGTGCTGCGCGTCCCGTCCGCGCCGACGACGAACCGGGCCCGGACGGTGCCGGCGCGCTCCCCGTCGCGGGCGAGCACCGCCCGCACCCCGCGGGCCGTCACGTCCAGGCCGGTCACCGCGGTACCGAAGCGGATGACGCCGCCGAGCCTCTCGACCTCCGCGGCCAGCACGGGCTCGGTGTGGTCCTGGGGGATGACCGCGAGGTGCGTCGGGCTCACCGCGAGCGACTCGGCGACGCTGGGGAAGGCGAACCGGGCGTAGCGGATCGCCGGGTCGGTGAGTGTCGGCCCGGTCGCGACCAGGGGATCGCAGTCGACCGACCCCGCGCGCACGGCCTCCTCGAGGCCCCAGGTGCGCATGATCTCCATCGTCCGGGTGGACATGCCGGTGGCGCGGGGGATGCCCGAGGTGCCGGCGCGCCGCTCGACGACGAGCACGCGCGCCCCGTGGCGCAGCGCGGAGATCGCGGTGGCCAGGCCCGCGGGGCCTGCGCCGACGACGAGCACGTCGGTGGTGTGGGTCATGGCGACAAGGGTCGGCGGAGGGCGCCGGGCGCGGATCCGTGGCGGATACGGAGTTACCGCAGGCCGCCGCGGAGGCCACGATGTGCGCATGCCGGCCGTGCGGGTGCGCCTCCTCGGGCGTTTCGAGCTGCGCGCCGACGGTGCTGCTGACGGTGCCGAGGTGGCGCTGGAGTCGGCGCGGGCGGAGTCGCTCCTGGCCTACCTGCTGCTGAGCCGGGGCGAGCCGCAGCCCCGCGAGCGGCTCGCCGCGCTGCTGTGGCCGGAGTCCACCCAGGCACAGGCGCGCACGAACCTGCGCCACGTGCTGCACACGGTCCGGGGCCGGTTGCCGGACGCGACCGCCGTCCTCGACGTCACGCCGAAGACGCTGTGCTGGCGGGGCGAGGTGTGGCTCGACGTCGCCGAGTTCGAGCGGCTGCTCGACGCGGGCCACCCCGAGGAGGCCGTCGAGATCCACGGCGGCGAGCTCCTCGACGGCTGCGACGACGAGTGGCTGCGCCCGGAACGCGACCGGCTGCGGGCCCGGCTGGGCGAGGCCCTGGCCGTCGTCGTGGAGCGGGCCGAGGGCCGCGGCGACCTCGCCACGGCGCTGGCGCACGCCGAGCGGCTGCGCCGGGCGGACCCGTTGCGGGAGGCGACGTACCGGCTGCTCATGCGCCTGCACGACGCCCGGGGCGAGCGGGCGCGCGCTCTCGCGGTGTACCACGAGTGCGCGTCCACCCTGGAACGCGAGCTGGGCGTGGCGCCGTCGGCGGCGACGCGGGCGGCCCACGAGGCCCTGGTGGGGGGCGACCGGGCGGCCGCGGGGCGTGCGGCCGGGCACGCCGCGCTCGTCGGGCGGGTACCCGAACGGGCGGCGCTGGCGGCGGCCTGGAGGGCGGCCGAGCGCGGCGAGCCCCGGATCGTGCTCGTCGGCGGCGAGCCGGGGGTCGGCAAGTCGCGGCTGGTGGAGGAGCTGCGGGCGTGGTGCGCGCGCCGCGGCGCCGCGGTCGCGGACGCCCGCTGCTACGCCGCGGAGGGCCCGCTCGCCTACGGGCCGGTGGTGGCGTGGCTGCGCGGGTCCGCGCTCGCGGCTCGGGTGGACCGGCTGGACGCGGCCCGCCGCGCCGATCTCGCCCGCCTGCTACCGGAGCTCGGGGAGACCCGCCCTGAGCCGCTGCCCGCGGCGGAGCTGCGGCTGCGCCTGCTCGACGCCGTCGCCGCCGCCGTGCTGGCCCCGGGCCCGCCCGTGCTGCTCACCGTGGACGACCTCCAGCACGCCGACCGCGAGACCTGCGCGACCCTGCACTACCTGCTGCGGGCGGATGCCCCCCGGCTGCTGGTGGTGGCGACCGCGCGCACCGGGGAGATCGACGCCCAGCACCCGGCGCGTGAGCTGCTCGCGGGCCTGCACGCGCTGGACCGGTGCACGGAGGTCGAGCTGGGTGCGCTCGGCCCGGCGGAGACGGCGCAGCTCGCCCACGGCCTCGCGGGCACGCCGCTACCCGAGGCGCAGGCGCGCCGGCTGCACGAGGAGACCGAGGGCAACGCGCTCTTCGTCGTCGAGGCGCTGCGGGCGGGCTGGTCGCCGGGTGCGCCGGCGAGCGCGCGGGTGCAGGCCGCCATCGGTGCCCGGCTCGCTCAGCTCACCGATCCCGCCCGCGAGCTGGTGGCCGTGGCGGCGACGATCGGGCGCGCCTTCCGGGTGGACGTCCTCGCCGCAGTGATGGAGGGCCCAGTGATGGAGGGCCCAGTGATGGAGGGCGCAGTGATGGAGGGGGCCGCGACGGGCGAGGACTCGCTCGTCACGGCGCTGGACGAGCTGTGGCAGCGGCGGATCGTGCGCGAGCAGGGCCCCGACACCTACGACTTCACCCACGACCGGATCCGCGAGGTCGCCGCCGGAGCCGTCGGGCCGGTGCGGCGCCGGCTGCTGCACGCGCGCATCGCCGCAGCACTGGAGCGCTCGCCCGGGACGGATCCGGCAGCCGTCGCGGGCCACTACGAGGCGGCGGGCCGTGCGGCCGACGCCGTGCGGTGGTACCGCGTCGCGGCGGAGGCGGCCCAGTTGCTGCACGCGGACCGGCGCGCGGTGGAGCTGCTCGACCGCGCGCTCGAGCAGCTGGCGACCCTGCCCCCGGGACCCGGCCGGGACGCCGAGGAGCTGGCCGTGCACACCGCGATCCTTGCGCCGCTGGCGCTCGTGGACGGCTACGCCTCGCCGGTCACGTCGCTGCATCAGGAGCGCGCCCGCGCGCTGTCCGGCGGTGCGGAGTCGCCGCCGCTGCTGCGCTCGCTGGCGCTCACCGCGCTGACCGCGTCGGACTTCGCGGAGGCGACCCGCGTGGGACTGGCGTTGCGCGCCGCGGGTGAGCGCGACGGCGACGACGTCGGGCTGGTCGAGGCGGGCTACGTGCTGGGCGTGGCCGCGTTCTGGCAGGCCGACTTCGCGGCCGCCCGCGACCACTTCAGCGCCGCGGTCGCGCGGTACCGGCCCGAGCACAGCCGCGTCCACCTCATCCGGTACGCCCAGGACCCGTTGGTCACCTGCCTGAGCCGGCTCGCCAACACGCTCTGGTTCCTCGGCCGCGCGGACGAGGCGTTCGCCGCGCGGGATGCGGCGCTCGCGTGGGCGCGCGAGCTGGGCCATCCGCTGTCCCGTGGCGTCGGCCTGCTGTTCGCCGCGCTCCTCGACCTCGACACCGGCGACGAGAAGGGGCTGCGCGCCCGGGTGGCCGCGATGGCCGAGGTGCCCTCCGAGCAGTCGCCGTTCGTGGTGGGCCGGGCAGCGCTGACCGCGCTCGTCGCAGGCGAGGGCCCGGACGGCGTGGACGCGGCGGTGACGGCGTGCGGTGGCGGGCTCGCCGCACCGGGCCAGGGTGCGCTCCTCGCGCGGGTGCGGCTCGCCGCCGCCGTCCGGACCGGCGACGTCGCGCTCGCCCGTACCGCCGCCCGCGCGCTGCTGGACCTCGGTGGGCCGGCATGTGTGTGGGCGCCCGAGGCACACCGGGTGCTCGGGGACGGAACGCCCCCGAGGAACGCTGCCGGAACGCCGCCCCCGCCACCGTGATCGCCATGCATCCCGACATGACCACCGCGACGATCACCGAGAAGCTGCGTCCCGACTTCCGAGGCGCCCTGCTGCAACCCGGCGAGGAGGGCTACGACGACACGCGCCGGGTCTGGAACGGCGCGATCGACCGCTTGCCCGCCGTCATCGCCCGCTGCGTGGGCGCGGACGACGTCGCGACGGCCGTCCGCTTCGCCCGCTCCCACGACCTGGAGCTCTGCGTCCGCGGCGGCGGCCATGCCGTCGCGGGCCACGCCGTCGCCGACGACGCCCTCATGATCGACCTCTCGCTGATGCGCGGCGTGCGGGTCGACCCGGTCGCCCGCCGCGCGCGGGTGTCGGGCGGGGCGCTCTGGTCCGACGTGGACGGCGCCACCGCCGCGTACGGCCTGGCCGTCACGGGCGGGCAGATCAGCCACACCGGCGTCGGGGGGCTCACCCTCGCGGGGGGCCTCGGCTACCTCATGCGCAAGCTCGGCCTCACCGTCGACAACCTGGAGTCCGTCGACCTCGTCACCGCGACGGGCGAACCGGTCACCGTGGACGCCGGGTCGGAGCCCGAGCTGTTCTGGGCGCTGCGTGGCGGCGGTGGCAACTTCGGCATCGCCACGTCGTTCACGTTCCGGCTGCACCCCGTGGGCCCGCTCGTGCTGGGCGGACCGGTGTTCTGGCCGCTCGACGCGGCGGGCGAGGTGCTCGGCTTCCTCGACGGGTTCGCCCGCGAGGCCCCCGACGACCTCGGCGTCGCGGTCGTCGCCCGGCTCGCCCCGCCGATGCCGTTCCTGCCGCGGGAGCGCTACGGCACCCCGGTCCTCGGCGCCGTGCTGGTGTGGGCGGGTGACCCCGCCGAGGGCGAGCGCGTCCTCGCGCCGCTGCGCGCCGTCGCGTCCCCGATCGCGGACGCCGTGCGGCTCGTGCCCTACGCCGGGCTGCAGTCGATGCTCGACGGCGGTGCCCCGCGCGGGCGCCACTACTACTGGAAGTCGCTGCGCCTCGATGCCGCCACGCCCGATGTCGTCGACGTGATCACCCGCGGGGTGGCGTCGATCCCGACCCCGTTCTCCCAGTTCAACGGCTACATCGTGGGCGGGGCGGTGAGCCGGGTCGACCCGGACGCCACCGCCGTGCCCCGCGAGCCGGGGCTCGACCTGAACGTCGCCGCCGCCTGGTCGCCCGCCGACCCGGACGGGGACGCACACGTCGCGTGGGTGCGGGAGCACTGGGGCGAGCTGGCCCCTCGGGCGCACGGCCTGTTCGCGAACTTCGTCTCCGACGAGGACGCCGCCGCGACGTACGGCGGCAGGCTGGCCCGGCTCACGGCGGTGAAGGACCGCTGGGACCCGGACAACGTGTTCCGCCACAACGCCAACATCGCGCCCTCGGGAGGCTCCCGATGAACCCGCCGACGACCCCCCCGACGAGTCCTCCGATGTGCGTCGTCGTGTTCGGTGCCACCGGCACCGTCGGGCGCCACGTCCTGGCCGGGCTCGCCGCCCGCGGCGTCGACGCCCGGGGGGTGTCGCGGTCTGCTCCCGTGCCCGCTGCTCCCGTGCCCG
>JBFWRR010000077.1:16841-26586 GCA_050248815.1 Pseudonocardia sp.
TCGCCGGTCCGAGTGCGGCGCCGGCGGCGGTCGTCCGGGCCGACCTGGACGATCCGGCGTCCGTCCGGGCTGCCGTGGCGGGCGCCGACGCCGTGCTGCTGTGCACGCCGAACCACCCGCGGCAGGCCGAGCGGGAGATCGCGCTGATCGACCTGCTGGAGCCGGGGACCCGGGTCGTCAAGATCTCCGCGATCGCGGCCCGCGCCGGGTCGCCGTCGGCGTTCGCCGACGCACACGGCCGCGCCGAGGCCCACCTCGCCGCGTCGGGACTGCCCGCGACGGTGCTGCGGGCGGGGTTCTTCACCACGAACCTGCTCGCCGGGGCGGAGACGATCCGGGCTCACGGCCGGTTCTTCCTGCCCGCCGGGGACGCAGCGCTGCCGTTCACCGATCCGCGCGACGTGGCGGCCGTGGCCGTGGAGGTGCTCACCGGGACGGGCCACGGGGGCCGCACCTACACCGTCACGGGACCGGTGCCGCTGACCTGCGCGCAGGCCGCAGCCCAGCTCACCGCGGCGCTGGGCCGTCCCGTCGAGTACGTGCCGGTGCCCGACGACGTCGCCCGCGCCGGGCTGCGCGACACGGGCGTGCCGGAGTGGTTCGCCGACCAGCTCGTCGCCTTGTTCGGGGAGCTGCGCCGGGGCGGGGGCGCCGCGGCGACCGACGTCGTGCGGGTGCTCACCGGTCGCGAGCCGCGCACCGTCGCGGACTTCGCCCGCGACCACGCGGCAGCGTTCGGGCTCGACCCGGTGTCTCGGTAGCGGCGGGGTGCTCCCGCCGGAGGTTGCTCGCGCCCGAGATGGCACTCAGCGGGATCTTGCCGGCCCGGGAGCCCGCTGAGGGCCATCTCGCGTGCACGTGCGGTGCGTCCCACCCGGGACCGGCGCGGCCCGTGCCAGCCCGAGGGCTGCCGCGGCCGGTGCCCGCCTGGCGACTGCCGCGGCCCGTGCCCGGCGGGGTCGCCCGGCCGCATCAGGGTTGCGCAGCCGTGGCCGTGCGCGCTCTGCTGGACCCATGACCGGCGCCCCGACCATGCTCGAGAGCCCGGTCGGGCCGCTCACGGTCGCGACGTCCGATGCGGGGATCACCCATCTCGTCTTCGGCCGGCGCGAGATCGCGGAACCCGCGACGTCCGCGGCGCTGCGCTGGCTCGACCTCGTCCGCCGCGAGCTGGCCGCCTACTTCGACGGGCGGCTGCGCACCTTCACGGTGCCCGCGGACCTGGAGCGGGTCACGGGCGAGCGTCGCGCGATTCTCGACGCACTCGACGGCGTCGGCTACGGCGAGACGACGAGCTACGGGGCGCTGGCCGCCGCGGCAGGCCTGGACGGGGACGGGGCGCGTCGCGTGGGGGCCGCGATGGCACGCAACCCCGTCGCGATCGTCGTGCCGTGTCACCGCGTGATCGGCGCGGACGGATCGCTCACCGGTTACGGGGGTGGGCTCGCGGCCAAGCGGTGGCTGCTCGACCTGGAGGCCGCGCAACCGTCGGACCGGCCCGGGCAGCTGGCGCTGCCGCTGTGAGCGGCCGGGGCTGCGCCCGGCGGGCACCCCGCCCTGCGGGGTAGCCGGTGCGGCCGGATGGCGCGGGTCCGGCGGGCAGAGCGGGTGCCGGGTTGCGGCGGGGCGGAGGGGTGCTGCCGAGGTGCGGCCGGGTGGAGCGGGTGCCGGGTTGCGGCGGGGCGGAGGGGGGTGCTGCCGGGGTACTGCGGGCCCCACCGGGTGCGGCGGGCAGAGCGGGCGCTGCCGCGGTGCGGCCACCCGGCCGCCGAGCGGCTGCCCCTGGCGCCGCCCCGCCCGCAGGCGTACGCTGCGCGCCCTCCCGTCCCGTCACCAGCGCGGCGTGACGACGCTCCGCCGGTGGTGCCGGACCGCCCGAGTGTCCCGGATCCGGGTCACCACGCCCAGCCCGCGCCCCGCCACCCCTGGCTGATGGTCCGATTCTGCGACAGCCGTCGTGTGAGAGCGGCCACTAGCGTCGGACCGGTTCGCACCGGCAACGACGGAGGTTTGGGATGAAGGCGCTCGTCTACCACGGTCCCGGGAAGAAGTCCTGGGAGGACGTCCCGGACGCCGCGATCCAGGAGCCCACGGACGTCGTCGTCCGCGTCGACACGACCACGATCTGCGGCACCGACCTGCACATCCTGCAGGGTGACGTCCCCGCCGTCACCGACGGCCGCATTCTGGGTCATGAGGCCGTCGGCACGGTCACCGCGGTCGGTGACGCAGTGAAGGGGTTCTCGGTCGGGGACCGGGTGCTCGTACCCGCGATCACGAAGTGCGGCCGCTGCGAGTACTGCCAGCGGGGCATGCCGTCGCACTGCCAGACCGTCGGCGGCATCGGCTGGATCTTCGGCCATCTCATCGACGGCACCCAGGCGGAGTCGGTCCGCGTCCCGTACGCGGACACGTCGCTCTACGCGGTGCCGGAGGGCGTCACGAACGAGCAGGCGATCTTCCTCGCGGACTCGCTGCCCACCGGCTACGAGGTGGGTGTCCTCGCGGGCGGTGTGCGCCCCGGCGACACCGTCGCCGTCGTCGGCGCGGGTGCGGTGGGCCTGTCGGCGATCCTCACGACCGGGCTGTGGGGCGCGTCGAAGGTGATCGCGATCGACACCAACAAGTTCCGCCTCACCAAGGCGCTCGAGTTCGGTGCGACCGACGCCGTCGAGGTCGGGCCGGGCACCGTCGCGGACGTCGTCGCGCTCACCGACGGACTGGGCGTGGACGTCGCGATCGAGGCGGTGGGCTACCCGGAGACCCTGCTCACGGCGGCGTCGCTGGTGCGCCCCGGCGGCACGATCGCGAACGTCGGCGTGCACGGCACCCCGGTGGAGCTGCCGATGCAGGACATGTGGATCCAGAACGTCAACCTGACGATGGGTCTGGTCGACACGGTCTCGATCCCGACGCTGCTCAAGATGGTGGCGAGCGGGCGGATCCCCTCGGAGAAGATGGGCACCCACACCTTCACGTTCGGCGAGATCGACGAGGCCTACGACGTGTTCAGGAACGCCGCGGCCAACGAGGCCCTCAAGGTCGTCATCACGCCCTGACGCCTGAGCTTCCCGCAACGAGCGGCGCTTTGGACCACCCCGTTGGCCCTACCGCGCCGCTCGTTCAGGCGATGTAGGAGATCCCGAACGCGTCGATCTTGCGGTACAGCGAGGACCGGGCGATGCCCAGCATCGACGCCGCCTTGTACCGGTTGCCGCGGGACTCGTAGAGCGCCTGGATGATCGCGTCGCACTGCGCCGTCTCCAGCATCGACAGCCGCCGCGCCCGCCCCGCGAAGCACAGCGCGGGCAGGTCCGGCGGCTGCACCTCGCCCAGTGGCTTGCGGGCCACGACGTAGCGCAGCACGTCCTCGAGCTCGCTGATGTTGCCGGGCCACGGGTAGCCCTCCAGCACCCGCACGACCTGCAGGGACAGCCGCAGCGACCGCCCTGCCGCGAGCCGGCGCAGGATCGCGAGCGCGATGTCGCCGATCTCGTCGGCCCGGTAACGCAGCGCCGGGATCCGGGTCATCTCGTGGAAGTGGCGCAGCACGAGCCCGTACGGCCGGGTCGCGTCGACGGCAGGCGTGTCCACGCAGCCCGCCACGAGCGGCGGCGACGGCAGCGCGAGAAGCGGGCGCAGCGCCTCGTCCAGGCGCCGGGCGCCGACGGGACTCAGCGTGTTCAGCCCCCGCAGCACGAGCAGCTGCGGGCGACCCTCGACCCCGTCCAGGAGCGGACGGACGGGGTCGCCCGGGTCGGTGGCCCCGCCGACGGCGCCGCAGTCCACGGTGACGATCCGCCCGCGCGGGTGCAGCTGGCGGAACCGGGCCGTGAGCAGGGTGCGCTTGCCGACGCCCGGCTCGCCGATGAGCAGGTGGTTGCGCCACCGGCTGAGGCTCGCCGCCACCTCCTCCTGGGCGCGCAGGAACGGGCTCAGCAGTTCCCGGTTGGCACGGACGCGGGCCTCGGCGTGCTCCCGGTCGGCCCGGTCGCCGCGGCGGAGGTCCTCGGCGTAGTCACGGCGTGTGGTGGGGGCGACGTGCGAGCCCTGCCGGCGGACGGCCTCGGCGACGGCCGCCGTGACGAAGCTCGACCGCGCGGCCGGGACCGTGGCACCGGTGAGCAGGCAGCCCACGAACTCGCCGCCGACCTCCACCGGCGAGAGCTGAAGCTCCGCGCAGCCGCCCGCCGGGAGATCGACGTGGCTGCGGGTGAAGTCGCGCAGCACCGACCCGGCGAGGACCCGGTCGGACAGGATGCGCAGGTCCGCCCCGTCGAGATGGCGGGCGGCGGCGTTGGTGAGCAGGACCTCGCCGTCCGTGGCGAGCACCCAGCCGCCCGCGGCGTCGGCCCGGCGGAACGCGTCGAGCAGTACCCGGGAGTGCCGGTGCGGCTCGTCGGCCGCCCGCTCGGCGAGCCGGGTGGCCAGCAGCCGCGCCAGCGGCAGGCGCAGCGCGGTGGCCTGCGCGGCGTGGCCGAGCACCACGACGACCCCGACGACATGGCCCTCCCCGTCGCGGACGAGCGCGGCCGCCTCGTCGAGGCAGGTCAGAGCGGTGGCGTAGTGCTCGGGGCCGCACAGCGCGACGTCGCCGTCCTCGTGCAGGGCCACGCTCGCCGCCGTCGTCCCGACCGTGCTCTCGTCGTGGACGTAACCCGGCACGACGAGCAACGCGTCGAGCACCCCGGCGAGCGCCGTCCCGGTTCCGCCGTCGACGCGCGTCCGGACCACCCCGGCCGGGTCCAGCACCACCACAGACGCGCCGGTGCCGGCCAGCGCCGCGGCGACGACCTCCTCGGCCCCCGCGACCAGGGGCGCCCCCGCCCCGTACCCGACGAAGCGGGCGCGGGCACGCTGCGGGTCGACGCCGTGCGCGGCGGACCGCTTCCACGACGCCAGCACGGCCGGTGCGACACCGGCCGCTGCGGCATCGCACCGCCCGTCCACCAGGAAAGCCTGCCGGGCCGCTTCCGTCTCCACCGCCGCGGGCACCTGTCGGAGGATAGGCACGCGACGCCGCTTCCGACGTCTCACAATCGGACGCTCTACGCCGCGAGCTCCAGCTCGCGCCGTAGCCGCCGCAACCCGTGGAACACCCGGGTCTTCACCGTCCCCTCGGGCACCCCGAGCGCGGCCGCGACGGCGCGGTAGCGGTGGCCGTCGACCACCGTCGCGAGGATCGCGGTGCGCTGGTCGCGGCCGATCGCGGCGAGCGCCTGCGCCAGCGCCGCGCGCTCGGTGAGGGTCTCGGCGTGGTCGCCGGTGACGGGCCCCGTCGCAGCGCTCGCCGTCCCGGCCGGGACGGCACGCACGGAGCGGGCCCGGATCATGTCGATCGCGACGTTGCGGGTGATCGACATCAGCCATGCGGCGAGATGCTCGCCGCGCCGCGCGTCGAACCGGTCGCAGGCCCGCCACGCGCGCAGGAACGCCTCCTGCACGGCGTCCTCGGCCAGGTCCGCGTCGCCGAGCAGCAGGTAGGCCCGGTGCCGCAGCAGCCGGTGATGGGCCCGGTGGGCCGTGGCCATGCCCTCCCGTGTGCACAGACCTGCGCAGTGCGCCTCGTCGGGTGCCCTCGAACCGGTGGTGTCCATCGCCATCTCTCCCGTCCCGCGGACCGACCGTCCGTGGTCCGGACCACCCTGGGCGGGGGCGCTGGCAGGGCGGTGTCACCGCGCTGTCGCGGCCTGCGCCGCGGTAGAACGGGTGGATGGAGATCACCGGCTACCAGCGGTGGCGGGAGCTCGCGTTCCTGCACTGGCCCGCCGATCCCGCCGCCGTCGCACCGCTGCTGCCGCCGGGGCTGGCCGTCGAGACGTTCGACGGGCATGCGTGGCTCGGGATCGTGGCGCTGACCATGCGCGACGTGCGCCCCCGCCGCGTTCCGGCGCTACCCGGGATCTCGCACTTCCTGGAGCTCAACGTCCGCACCTACGTCCGGCACGGCGACGAGCCCGGCGTCTGGTTCTTCAGCCTGGACGCCGCGACGCTCGTGGCCGTCGCGGTCGCGCGGGCGTGGTGGAACCTGCCCTATCACCCCGCGCGGATGGCGACCCGCCGGGCGGGGGACGTGATCGCCTACCGCAGCCGTCGTGCGTGGGGCGGGGCGCGGTTCGCGGCCCGCTACCGGGTCGGGCCCGAGATCGGCACCGCCGTGCCCGGCACCTTCGAGCACTTCGTGGTGGAGCGCTATCGCCTCTTCGCCCACCGCGGCGGGCGGCTGTACACCGGGCGGGTGTGGCACCGGCCCTACCCCCTGCACGCGCTCGAGGTGCTGGAGCTGGACGAGTCGGTGCTCGGCGCCGTGGGGCTCCGCACCCGCCCGCCCGCGGCGGCCGGGCCGGCGCACGCCCTGTTCAGCCCGGGCGTGGAGGTCGGGCTGAGCGGACGCGGACCGGTCACGGTGATCGCCGGAACCGGGAACTGAGATGTGCTCCTGCACCCCGCGCGATCGGTGATCACTCCCGCGCGTCGAGGTACCGCGGATCCGGCTCCGGCAGCGGGGCGGCGGGCTGCCCGGCGAGGAACGTCCCCAGCGCCCGGTAGACCGTGCGGGCCGGGGCCGTCCCGCCGAACAGGTTCCCGCCCGAGCAGGGGTGCGGCGGGGAGCCGTCGCACAGCGGCCCGGGGTGCGGGGAGTCGTCGAACACGATCGCTGCAGCCGCCGCCGTCGGGGTCGCCGCCACGAAGGACGCGGACTGGTTGCGTTGCGTCGTGCCCGTCTTCGCCGCGACGGGCCGGTGCCAGCCGGTGATCCCCGCCGCGGTCGCGGACGTCCCGCCGTCGGTGTCGTCGTGGCCGAGGGCCGCCATGAGCGAGTCCGCGAGCGCCGGATCCACCGCCTGGCGGCACGGCGGCGCCGGGATCGGCACCGCCGCACCGTCCGGTCCCGTCACGGAGGTCACCAGCTGCGGCGGGCACCACGTCCCGTGCGCGGCGAGGGTCGCCATGACGTTGGCGAGCTCCAGGCCGCTGGTCGGGCTCACCCCGAGGGTGAACGACGCCTGTGAGCGCGCGGCCTGCCCGGGCGGGGGCCCGTCCCCGAACGGGACGGTGAGCGAGGTCATCCCGAGCCGCTCGGCCATCTCGACGACCGGCGCTATCCCGGTGCGCTCCTCCAGCGCGACGAACGCCGTGTTGGGCGAGAGCGCGAGCGCCTCCGAGAGCGTGAGCTGTGGCGGGTAGTCGCCCGCGTTGTCGACCGGGACGGGCCGGTTGCCCGCGCCCTTGTAGATGGGGGACAGGTAGCCCGAGGGCGGGACGTCGATCGTCGAGTCGATCCCGACGACGCCCTGCTCCAGGGCGCTCGCCGCGGTGAAGATCTTGTACACCGACCCCGCGCCCAGCCCCTCGGGCTCGTAGGGCAGCCCGGCCAGCGTCGCGCCCGGCCCGGTGCCGTAGTGGCGGCTCGCGGCCATGGCGCGCACCGGGTGGGCTGCGGCACCCGGTTCCACCACCGACAGGACGTCCGCGGCGTGCGGGGCCGTCGCCGACACCTCGTGGGCGACAGCGGCCTCGGCGGCGGCCTGCGCCCGCGGGTCGAGCGTGGTGCGGACGGTGTAGCCGCCGGTGGTGAGCTGGTCGGGGTCGATCCCGGCGGCGGCGAGCTGGGCGACGACGGCCGTGCAGAAGAACCCGGCACCGCCCGCCCCGGTACAGCCCCGCGGCGGTGGTGTGGGATCAGCGACCACGCCCAGCGGCGCGGCCGTCGCGGCCGCGGCCTGCGCGTCGTCGATCATGCCCTGGTCGCGCATGAGGCCGATGACGAGGTCGCGCCGCTGCGTGGCCACCTCGGGGTGGGTGAGGGGGTCGAACGTGGCCGGACTCTGCACCATCCCGGCCAGCAGCGCCGCCTGCGGGATCGTGAGCCGGTCCGCCGAGGTGGCGAACCAGCCCCGGGCGGCGGCCTGCACGCCGTAGAACCCGCGGCCGAACGCCACCAGGTTGAGGTAACCGGTGAGGATCGTGTCCTTGCTCGCCGCGTGGTCGACGGCCAGGGCCAGGCGAGCCTCGTCGAGCTTGCGGCGCAGCGACGGCGCTGTCGCGGCCTCCCGCTCGGCGTCGGTGCGGGCGGTGACGTAGAGCAGGTAGTTCTTCACGTACTGCTGGGTGAGCGTCGAGCCGCCCTGCCGGTCACCGCCCGCCGCATCGTGCAGCAGCGCGCGCAGCGTCCCGACCGGGTCGACGCCGCCGTGCTGCAGGAACCGCCGGTCCTCGACGGCGATGATCGCGCCCTTCATCGCGGGCGCGATCATCGCGGACGGCACGGGGTCGCGGTCCTGGTCGTAGAGCCGGGCGATCGGCGCGCCGGTGGCGTCGGTGATCGTCGTGGCGGCGGGCAGGTGCGGGTCCGCGAGCGCGCCGGGGTCGACGGGCGCGCCTGCCGCCGCGGCCAGCGTCGTCCCGGACAGCACCGCGACGGGGGCGAGGGCGGCCGCCAGCACCACCCCGCCCGCGACGGCGAGGCCGGCGAGCCGCAGCAGCGGCCTCCTCACGCGGGTGGTGGGGTGTCGGCGCGTGCGCCGCTGGTGCCGGTGCTGCTCGGGTCGGTGCCGGTGCTGCTGGGGCCGGTGCCGGTGCTGCTGGGGCCGGTGCCGGTGCTGCTGGGGCCGGTGCCGGTGCTGCCGGTGCCGGTGCTGCTGGGGCCGGTGCCGCTACCGTCCGTGCTGCCCGCGGCCTGCAGCTCCACGCGCAGGATCCGCATCGAGCGCCCGAGGCTCCGCGCGGCGTCGGGCAGCCGTGCGGACCCGAAGAGCAGCACCAGGACCGCGAGCACGATCAGCCAGTGCCAGACGCTGAACTCACCCATGCGTGCGTCCTCCCACGTCCGCCCATCTTCCGCAGGGCAAGCTGAAGCGACGCTGAACGAGCACCCGGGGCCGGGGGCCGTGCACATCGCTACGTGGCGGGCACAGCGCCGCGTGGCCGTGCACACGTCCCGCGATGTGCACGGTGCCGCCGCGATGTGCACGGTGCCGCTGCGATGTGCACGGTGCCGCTGCGGCGTGCGCGGCGGCCCGCGGTGTGGATGGGTCGCGCGGGTGCGCGCTCGGGCACGTGGCCGCGCGCCAGGTTCAGGGCCGCCCGCCGGCGGCCGTGCACACCGCGACGTGGCGGGCACAGCGCCGCGCGGCCGTGCACACGTCCCGCGATGTGCACGGTGCCGCCGCGATGTGCACGGCGTCCCGTGGTGTGCGCGGCGGCCCGCGGTGTGCACGGCGTCCTGTGGTGCGCGCGGCGGCCGCCGCGGCCCCTGCCGGGTCCACGGCCCCTGCCGGGGCCGGTGCACACCGCGACGTGCCGTGCACAGCCCGGCGCGGCCGTGCACACGTCCCGCCATGTGCACGGTGCCGCCGTGGTGTGCACGGCGTCCCGCGGTGTGCACGGCGTCCCGTGGTGTGCACGGCGTCCCGTGGTGTGCCCGGCGTCCCGTGGTGTGCGCGGCGGCCGCCGCGGCCCCTGCCGGGTCCACGGCCCCCTGCCAGGTCCACGGCCCCTGCCGGGGCCGGTGCACACCGCGACGTGCCGTGCACAGCCCGGCGCGGCCGTGCACACGTCCCGCCATGTGCACGGTGCCGCCGTGGTGTGCGCGGCGTCCCGCGGTGTGCACGGCGGCCCGTGGTGTGCACGGGCGTCCCGTGGTGTGCACGGGCGTCCCGTGGTGCGCACGGCGCCCCGCGAGTGTGCACGGCGGCCCCACCGCCACCGCGCCCGGACCGGGCTACCCGACGACCGCCGTGCG
>JBFWRR010000078.1:0-25094 GCA_050248815.1 Pseudonocardia sp.
CAGCTCGGCCGCAAGTACGCGGACGCGCTGGGCCTGGACGCGCTCGGCCCGGACTCGAAGCCCATCCGGATCACGATGGGGTCCTACGGCATCGGCGTGTCGCGGCTGGTCGCGGTGATCGCCGAGCAGAGCCACGACGGCTCGGGCCTGGTCTGGCCGCGCGCCGTGGCCCCGTTCGACCTGCACGTGGTGATCGCCGGCAAGACCGACGAGATCGCCGCGGGCGCCGAGCGGCTCGCCGCGGACCTCGAGGCCGCGGGCCTGCGGGTGCTGCTGGACGACCGCAAGGCCAGCCCCGGGGTGAAGTTCGCCGACGCCGAGCTGATCGGTGTGCCGACGATCGTCGTCGTCGGACGCGGCCTCGCGAACGGCCTGGTCGAGGTCAAGGACCGGCGCGGCGGGGAGCGCACCGAGATCCCGCTGGACGGCGCGGTCGAGCACCTTCGCGCGCTCGTGCGGGGCGGGTGAGGGTTCACCCGGTGCGCAGCGACGCCCGCCGCCACCAGGCGTAGAGGGCGTCGGCATCGGCGTCGTCGCGGCGCAGGTAGCCCAACGTGAGCGTGCCGTCGTCGATCCAGAGCAGGTAGGCGGCGGGCGGGCCACCGGCCCGGGCGGCCACCGCGCACGCGATCCAGCCGCCGCCGGTCACCGGGCCCGCCCCCGCGGCGAGGCGGGCGCGGACGGTCCGGCCCTGCGGGCAACCCTCGACGGTCCCGATCGCGGTGAGCGGAACGCCGCCGGCGCCCACCTGGCGGGCGAACTCGCGGGTCAGGGCGTCGGCGTCCGGGAAGCGCGCGAACTCCGCCACCTGCGGACCGTCGGCGGGCCCGTCCGCGCAGCGCACGAAGGCGACCGCGCCGGTCGCGGCACGCTGCTCGGGGACGGCCCGGCAGTTCGCGGCGGAGAAGCCTGCGGGCAATGCCGCGAGCAGCGTCGAGTCGGCGGAGTCGGGGGGCTCGACGGCGGTGCTGCGGAAGTAGGCCACCCCGGCGGTGGCGGCGACCGCGAGCGCCACGGCCACCGCCACCAGCGCCGCGGCCCGGGCGAGCCGGGACCGGCGGCGCCGCCGTGTCGGGACGGGCGGGACCGTGAGGTGCCCGGCATGCCCCACCGGCTCGGACCGGCCCGCCGGGGCGGCCGCCCCCGCTCCGTCGCGAGCCGCCGCGGGCCTCGCGGGCTCGCCGCGGCTCGTGGAGCCTCCCGCGCCCGGGTGCACGGGCTCGGTCCGGCTCGTGGAGCCCGTCGCGCCCGGGTGCACGGGCTCGGTCCGGCTCGTCGAGCCCGTCGCCTCCGACTCGGGCAGCGGTACGTGTCGCGAGACCGACCTCAGTGCGGCCCGGGCC
The DNA here is from genome assembly GCA_050248815.1 of Pseudonocardia sp. GTDB lineage: Bacteria > Actinomycetota > Actinomycetes > Mycobacteriales > Pseudonocardiaceae > Pseudonocardia. The sequence continues at coordinate 1,344 of JBFWRR010000078.1, forward strand.
GCCCCGGCGAGCGCGCCCGCGGTGGCGTAGCGGTCCTCCGGATCCTTCGCGAGCCCGGTGGCGATCACGTCGTCCAGCTCGGGCGGTACGGCCGGGGCGAGCTTCGATGCCCGCGGCGGCAGGGCGTAGAGGTGCGCGGCGACGAGCGCGACCGCGTCGCCGGTGTAGGGCGGGCGGCCGGTGAGCGCCTCGTGCAGCACGCAGGCCAGCGCGTAGACGTCGACGCGGTGGTCCCCCTCCGCCCCGCGCAGCCGCTCGGGGGCGACGTAGGCGGGCGTGCCGGGGACGACCCGCTCGCCGCTGCGGGTGAGCTCGCGGCGGGCGCCCGCGATGCCGAAGTCCAGCAGGTACGCGAACACGTCGGTCGCATCGAGCACACCGGCGTCCGGTGTGGTGAGCAGGATGTTCGACGGCTTCACGTCGTGGTGCACCAGCCCGATCGCGTGTGCGGCATCCAGCGCCCGCGCCACCTGCCCGACCACGGCGACGGCGACGTCCGGGGCGATCGGGCGGTGCTCGGCGAGCAGGGACCGCAGGTCCACGCCCTCGACCAGCCGCATGTCGACGTAGAGCCTGCCGTCGAGCTCGCCGTAGGAGTGGATGGGGACGACGTGCGGCTCGGTGAGCCGGGCGGCGAGCTCGCACTCGTGGTGGAACCGCGCCGTGTAGCCGGGCAGCTCGCCCAGGTGCTCCGCGAGGAGCTTGAGCGCGACGTCGCGGTCCGTGGCCTCGTCGTAGGCCCGGAACACCTCTCCGGTGCCCCCGTGGCCGAGCGTCGCGTCGAGCCGGTAGCGCCCGAAGGTGCGCGGCGGACCAGGGGCGGGCGCGGTGTCGTCGTCCGCCATCAGACGGCCCTCGAAGCCGGCATCAGAGCAGCCGGAAGTTCGCCCCGGCCCACCAGTCGTAGAGGACGGCGGCCTTGCCGTCGGCGCGGGTGACGTAACCGAACGATCGGGTCTCCTCGTCGCTCCACAGCAGGTAGGCCGCACCGTCCGAGCGCGCGACGACGCACGCGACCTGCCCGCTGACGACGTTGGTGTTGGTGTTGCGGCCCCACGGGCCGAGGGTCGTGCGCCCATCGCGGCAGACGTCGATCTTCGCGCCGGGGGAGGCGACGATCCGGGCGTCACCCGCGGCCTGCAGGAACTCCTTCTCCAGCGCGTCCGTGGTGGCGAACCGGGCGAACGACGCCGTGTTGGGGCCGTCGGACGGGCCGTTGTTGCAGTTGACGTAGGCGATGGCGCCGACCTTGTCGCGGGTCTGGGGATCCGGGTCGCAGTTCGCGTCGGAGAACCCGGCGGGCAGTCCGGCGAGGAGCTTCTGGTCCTCGGTGAGCGGGGCGCGCGATGTGGTGGTGGACCCGCTGGAGCCACCGGTTCCTGCGGTACCGGTGCCCGTGTTCAGCTCGGACAGCAGCGAGACGGCGCCGACGGCGACCACGGCGGACAGCAGCAGTGCCGTGAGCACCAGCGGGATCGGCGAGCGCCGCCGGGTGGCCGGTTCCGGTGCCTGTGCGACGGTGGGCGGGGCGTAGGCCTGCTGGGGCACCGGCGGCGGGAGCGCCGCGTACGGGGGCTGGCCGGCCTGCCGGGTCGGCGCCGCGTGCACCGGGCCTGCCGAGGTGCCCGTCACGGGCCGGGCCGGGCCGCGGGCGGAGGTGTCGATCCGCTCGGTGCGCGGCGTGGGGCGAGGTGTCGAGGCCGGTGTCGGGCTGGGTGCCGGGCGCTGCTCGGCGAGCCCGGGGCGGGGGGTGGTGACCGGCGTGGCCGTCCCGACACCCCCGGCGACGGTGCGGTCGCCCAGGTTGACGGTGCGGTCCGCAGGCACCTGCGGGTGGAAGCCCGACGCCTGGTTCGCGACGATCACGGCGCGGGCGGCACCGGCGAGCGCTCCGGCCGTCCCGTAGCGGTCGGCGGGCTCCTTGGCCATGCCCTTGGCCACCACGTCGTCCAGCCCCGGCGGCACACCCTGGCGCAGGGTGGACGCCTTGGGCGGCGGAGCCTGCAGGTGTGCGCGCATCAGCGAGGGCAGGTCGCCCTCGAACGGTGGCCTGCCCACGAGGGCCTGGTGCAGGACGCAGGCCAGCGAGTACACGTCCGCACGCGGGTCGCCCTCCACCCCGCGGAACCGCTCGGGAGCCACGTAGCTCGGCGAACCGGGCATCACCCCGGCCATCGTGAGCGAGAGCTCGTCCGGGCTCAGCGCGCCGTCGCGGGCGCGCGCGATGCCGAAGTCGAACAGGTAGGCGAACACCGACGCCACGTCGATCTCCGTGCCGTTCGTGACCCCGGCGAGCAGCACGTTCGACGGCTTGATGTCGCGGTGCACCAGGCCGCCGGAGTGCGCGGCGTCCAGCGCCTGCGCCACCTGCCCGACCACCGCCACCGCGACGTCCGGCGGCAACGGGCCGTTCGCGCGCAGCCAGGCGGACAGGTCCGTGCCGTCGACCAGCCGCATGTCGAGGTAGAGCCGGCCGTCGATCTCGCCGTAGTGGTGGATCGGTACGACGTGCGGCTCGTTGAGCCGGGCGGCGACCTTGCACTCGCGCCGGAACCGCGCCTGGTACTCGTCGTCCTCCGCGAGGTGGGCGGGCAGCAGCTTGAGCGCGACCATCCGGTCGGTCTTGGTGTCGTAGGCGCGGTAGACCTCGCCCATCCCACCCCGGCCGAGGAGCTCCTCGATCCGGTAGGGACCGAACATCGTCTGCAGCATCCGGCCCCCCTTCCGCTCCCGCGTGCCCGCGTGGTCGTCACCATGCGAGCGGACCTCGCCGAAACCATAACTCGGCCGTCGATGCCCCTGGTCCGGTCGAACCATGAACTGGCCTTTACCCTGCGACAACACTGAGGTGCCGATTCACTCGGTCGGCGGCTAACGAGTCGACATGCGTGATCGAGAGTCTTGGTGCCACCCGGCCGGTCCTGGCGGGGACGAGCAGGGGAAAGGGACCCGAGATGCGCGAGGACACCGTCCAGCTGCCGGGCACGGGGCGGATCCCCGACCCGGATCCGTCGCCGCGCGGCGGTGCGGGAGACCTGAACGACGAGCTGATCCACACCGACTGGTGGACCGACGACATGGTCGCCAGAGCCGGGATCCCGGTCGTCGACATCCCCTTCGTATCGTTCGGCGGCGGCATCGGGTCGTTCGTGACGGTGGACTACCTGCGCATCTGCGGGGTGCCGACGTCGTCGATCCGGGTCTTCACCCAGCTCGAGACGCCGTGGGAGAGCTACGAGTACCTCACCCGGGTCTCGCAGATCCCGCGCGGCGAGCGGCTGCGCAGCGACTCGGCGTCGACGCCGGACAACATCTGGGGCTTCCCCAGCTACGCGGTGCGCGAGGCGTTCACGGCGAAGTCGCTGCGGAAGTTCATCGAGCCGTTGTTCCAGGTCGCGGTCGAGCCGATCTTCACCGACTACTACACGCCCAAGGCGGGCCAGGCCTTCTCGACCATGGAGAAGGAGTACCACCGCATCGGCTACCCGGAGGTGGTCGTCAAGGGGCAGGTCCGTATGGTGCGCCGCCGCCAGGGCGGGGGCTACTTCACGATCCTCACCCCGCCCGAGGGGGCGGCCCGCACCCGGCGGGTGGCCTACCGCAGCCGGTTCGTGCACGTCGCGATCGGCTACCCGGGCCTGAAGTTCCTGCCCGACCTCATGGAGTACCGGGAGCGCTTCCGCGACTACGGCAGCGTCGTCAACGCCTACGAGCCGCACGAGCAGATCTACGAGCGGCTGCACGCCGCCCCCGGCGTCGTGCTCGTCCGCGGCGGCGGCATCGTCGCCTCCCGGGTGCTGCAGCGGCTCATGGACGACCGGGCGGCCCGCGGCCTGCAGACGCAGATCCTGCACGTGTTCCGCACCTACGTCGACGCCGCGCACGGACCCAACATCTGGATGCGCCGCAAGGGCGGCGACGGGTGGGCCTACCAGGGCTTCAACTACCCCAAGTCGGTGTGGGGCGGGCAGCTCAAGGCCCGCGTGCGCAAGCTCGAGGGCAAGGAGCGCGCCGACCTGTACAAGGTCTTCGGCGGCACCAACACGCCCAAACGCAAGCTGTGGCAGAAGCAGATGAAGCGCGGCCGCCGCGAGGGTTGGTACCGCGACTTCCAGGGCGAGATCGTCTCGATGCAGCCGGACGGGCCGGGATTCGTGCGCGTCGAGCTGAAGACGGCCAACGGCCCGCAGACCGTGCGGGTCATCGGCGTGATCGACTGCACGGGCCTGGAAGCAGACATCCGTGAGCACCGCGTGCTCGCGGACCTGCTGGACCACGGTGGCGCCGGTCGCAACCCGCTGGACCGTCTCGACGTCGAGCGCACGTTCGAGGTCCGGGGCAGCCGCAGCGAGCCGGGTCGGATGTACGCCTCCGGCACCGCTACGCTCGGCGGCTACTTCCCGGGCGTCGACACGTTCCTCGGGCTGCAGATCGCGGCCCAGGAGATCGCCGACGACCTTGCTCGCCTGAAGTTCTGCAAGAAGCTCGGCCCGTTCCGCTCCACCAGCCAGTGGTGGAAGTGGGCTCGCGGCAAGCGAATCTGAGGGGGAGACGTGCTACCCACACTCAACGGACGGATCCAGACCCGGATCTTCCTGCTCGTCGTCGTCGGCGGCATCTGGACGCTCATCCTCACCCCCGTGCTGCCCGGCCTGCCCGGCCCGCTGTCGGCGGACTACCGCGTGACGTTCACGATCCTCGTCGCGACGATCGTGCTGGGCATCGGCTGGGAGCTGATCTACCACTTCATCCAGCAGTTCCGCTGGGAGAAGGACTGGCCGACGTTCTTCGGGCTCATCACCGTGATCAACGAGGGCCTGCTGATCTGGATCCTGCTGCGGCTCGACCTCCTCCCGGGGATCGACGGGCCCGCGGTGCCGCTCAGCGCGTACGTCATCCTCTTCGTCACGACGTGGCTGTGGGTCTGGCTGATCGCCAACGGGCCGATGCGGGTGCCGTTCATTCACTGGCGGTTCCGCGGCGGAAGGCTGGTGTAGGAGATGGGCGACTTCGAAGGCCTGCGTGCGGCGGTCGCCGCGGGCGATGGTGTGGTCGCGCGGTTCCCGGGCATCGTCGTCGTCGCCCAGGGCGCGGCGGACGGCGACGCGCACGTGCGCCGCCTGCTCGACATCTGCCGGGAGAACGCGGGTGAGGCACCCGGTCGGATGCTCGCCCGTCGCCTCGCGACGTGGCTCGGCGGCTCGGACGGGCCGCCGGACGCCCTGCGGTTCGGGACGCTGTCCGCCACCGGGGACGACGGGCTCGCGGTGTTCTGCTACGGCGCGGTGAGCATGGTCGCCGAGCCCGGTGAGACGGGAGGCCATGGGGCCACGATCTCCGGGACGGACGCCGCGGCCTGGGCGGACCGTCTGCTGCCGCGTCCGGACGCGCCGGTGCTGCTCACCCTTGACGGTGCGGCCGTACAGCCCGAGCTTCCCGCCTCGGTGCACGACCTGCAGGCCGGGATCGTCCCGGGGGCGGCGGTCGTGCTGCTCGGCGCGCACGCGCGGCTCGCGGTCGCGCCCGCCGCGCCCGCCGGCCGGGCGGTGCCGTCCGAGCCGGGCTCGTTCGGCTCGGGAGCCGGGTCGGTGGGGGCCGGGGCGGACGGGGAGCCCGAGGCTGCGGACGAGCCGGCCGCCGCGCAGGCTCCGCCGGAGGTCGACGCGCCCACCCCCGCCGAGCCGCAGGCCGCAGCCGCCGCCGCCGGTCCGGCCGGGTCGACGGTCGTACCGGAGGCCGCCGCCGCCGCTGCCGCAGCTGCCGCAGCCACTGCGGGCGCCGGGCCCGCGGGATCCACGGCGAGCGCGGTCCCTGCCGCGCCGTCGGTCGCGGACGGCGACGAGCCCACCCAGCTCACCCCCGCGGAGCCGCCCACACAGTTCCTCCCGCCTCCGCCCGGGCCGGACCCGGCCACCCAACCCCGCCCACCCCGGCGTGCGGACGCCATCCTCGGCGCCCCGGCGCCCGAGCTGCGCCCTCCGCTGGAGGCAGGTGGGCCGCCCGGCACACCGCTGCCGGACGACGAGCCGACGTCGATCGCGGCCTCGCCGCAGGCCCGCGGGCACCTCTGCTCGCGCGGGCACCTCAACGACCCGCGCTCGCACTTCTGCGTCATCTGCGGGATCCGCATGAACCAGCAGACCGGCGTGCTCGTCCTCGGACCGAGGCCGCCGCTCGGCCTGCTGGTCTTCGACGACGGTGCCACCTACACCGTGGATGCCGAGTACCTGCTCGGCAGGATGCCCGAGGTCGACGACCGCGTCGCCGAGGGAACCCTGCGGGCGATCTCGATCGAGGACCGCTCCGGCGCGGTGTCGCGGGTGCACGCCGAGGTGCGGCTCAACGACTGGGACGTCCTGCTGTCGGACTGCAACTCGCGCAACGGCACGCACTACGCCGCGCCCGGCGAGCAGGCCTGGACGGCGTTGCGGCCGGGCGAGACCCACCGGCTCACGCCGGGCATGCGGGTGCGCCTCGGCGGCCGCACGTTCGTCTTCGAGTCGCCCTCGGGCGTCCGGTAGAGGAGGCACACACATGGACGTTCCGGCCACTCCGGCTGCCCTGGCCACCGAGCGGGCGAGCTCGCCCACCCCGGCCGCCATCGCGGACTACGAGATCGTGCGGCTGCTCGGTGAGGGCAACCACGGGCGCTTCTACCTCGCCCGTCCCCCGGCCAGGCTGGGCCTGGACGACGAGTTCGTCGCGCTGAAGGTGTTCGGCGACCGCGTGGGCGAGCAGGCCTACGAGCGGGGCGTGCGGGAGCTGCGGGCCTTCGCGGCCGTCCGCTCGCCGTACCTCGTGCGGGTCTACGACGCCGTGCTGGAGGACAGCTTCGTCTACGCGATGGAGTACTTCCCGCTCGGCTCGCTCGCCGCGCCCGCCCGTCCGCTCGGCCAGGCCGCTGTGCTCGGGGCGCTGGAGCACGCCACGCGCGCGGCCCACGCCCTGCACGAGGCCGGGCTCGCCCACGGCGACATCAAGCCCGCGAACATCCTGCTCGCCGAGGGGCCCGAGGTGGGCGGCGACGAGATCGGCGGCCGGCTCTCCGACCTCGGACTCGCCCGGTTCCTCAACCCCGGCAACACCCTCACCGGCATGGGCCGGGCCAGCTCGGTGGAGTTCACCGACCCGGACCTGCTCGCGGGCGCGCGGCCGTCGCGGCGCACCGAGGTCTGGGCGATCGGCGCGAGCATCCACCGCGCGATCGCGGGCACCGGGCTCTACGGCGAGCTGCCCGACGCCCAGCCGCTGCTCGCCATCCGCAAGGTCCTCTCCAGCAAGCCGGAGATCGACCCCACCCTGTCCCCCGACGTCGCCGACCTGGTGCGCGCCTGCCTCGCGCCGGACGACGCCAGGCCGGCGACGGCGGAGCAGGTGGCGGACCGGCTCGCGGCGATCAGCCGGTAGCCCGCGCGACGGCGGGCGGCTCCGCCTCGCCCAGGTGGGTGGGCCGCCGCGGGGCCGGTTCTCCGGGGTGCGTGGTTCGCAGAGGCGGGGTGTGCCTCGCAGGTATCCGGCCGAGCACCTCGCAGGGATGAGATGCGCCTCGCAGAGGCTGCAGCGCCTGCGCGGCGCATGCACCGTCTGCGAGGCCGCGCGCACGCCCGGCGGGCGAGGTGGCGGACGCGGGCGGCCCTGCGTAAAGGGCCGGATCGGGTAGCCCCGCGGGTCAGATCAGCAGGTATGCCAGCACCGCGATGATGATCGCCACCGCCAGCGCGAGGATGATCAGCGGCATCCGCGAGCGCCGCGCCGCCTGTCCGGTCATCTCCCAGTTCGGGGGCGGGAACTGCCCGCTGCCGAACGGGCCGGGGCGGCCGGGCGGCGGCCCGGGCACCGTCGGGTGCGACCGCGGGGAGCCGACGAGGGGCCGGACGTTCGCGTTGTTCGCGCCGGGATTCGCCTGCTGCCCACCTGCACCGGCGGCCCGGCCACCGGGTGCTCCGAGACCGCCCGGTGTGCCGTGCCGGGCACCTCCGGGGTGGGCGGTGGGCCCGGGGCCCTGCTGCGGCCGGTTCAGGCGGGTGGGTGCGCCGGCCGGGTAGCCGCCCGCGGGGCGAGCGGGCTCGCGCGCCCCGTCGCGCCTGCTGTCGCGGCCCGGCGCATGTCCCGGCCGCGTGGGCTGGCTGTCCGGCGTTCCGCCGCCCGGACGTGCGTCCGGCGTGCCGCCCGCCCGGTCCGGTGCGCCCGGGCGCCCCGGGGCCGACCCGGGCCGCGCGTCACCGGGACGCGGGGTGGGGCTGCCCCCCGCGGGCCGCGTCTCGGCGGCGGCGAGCCCGCCGTCACCACCACCGCCACCGCCACCGCCACCGCCGCGGGCCGGCCCGGCGGCGGGCCGCCCCTCGGCACCGCCTGACCGGCCGTCGCGGCTCGTGGCTGGCCGCGCGTCCTGCGGGCGGCCCGGCGGTCCGTCGTGGAGAGAGCCCTGCGCGGGAACCGCGGGCCGCGGCCCGGAGGAGGGACCGGGATCGGGCGCGTGCTGCCCGGCCGGCGGCCCCGGCGGTGGGGGCACCTGGCCGGGGCGCACGAGGATGGTCTCCTCGCCCGCGACGACCGGGCGCGCCGGGGGCTCCGGCACGGGCATCGGCCCGGTGAGCGCGGCGCGCGCCGCGGCGGCGAGCGCACCCGCGGACGGGAACCGGTCGCGCGGGTCCTTGGCCATGCCCCGGGCGACGACGTCGTCGAGTGCGGCGGGGGCTCCCGCGGCGGAGGGCTTGGGCGGCGGCTGGCGCAGGTGGGCGTTCATCCGGGCGGCGAGCCCCTCGACGGGGTAGGGCCGGTCCCCGGTGAGCGCCTCGTAGAGCACGCAGGCCAGCGAGTAGACGTCGGCCCGCCTGTCGACGGCCTCCTCGAGGAACCGCTCGGGGGCCATGTAGTCCAGCGTGCCGACGGCCGTGCCCGCCTTCGTCAGCCCCGCGGCGGTGTTGCCCGAGAGCGCGCGGGCGATGCCGAAGTCCACGAGGTAGGCGAAGGCCTCCTCGCCGGGTTCGACGGCGGCGAGCAGCACGTTGGAGGGCTTGACGTCGCGGTGCACGAGCCCGGACTTGTGCGCCGAGTCCAGGGCGCGCGCGACCTGGGAGATGATCGCGACCGCGTCCGGCGGGCGCAGCGCACCGTCCCGGTCGATGAGCTCGCCGAGGTCCTCGCCCTCGATGTAGCGCATGTCGAGGAAGAGCTGGCCCTTGATCTCGCCCCAGTTGTGGATGGGGATGACGTGCGGGTCGTTGAGCCGCGCGGTGACCTGCGACTCCCGCAGGAACCGGATCCGGTACTCCTGGTCGTCGCCGAGTTCGGCCAGCAGCAGCTTGAGCGCCACGTTGCGGTCCTGGGCGGTGTGGTAGGCCTGCCAGACCTCGCCCATGCCGCCCCGGCCGATGAGCCGGTCGAGCCGGTACGGCCCGAAGGTGGTGGCGGGGGTGCTCACCAGGGCAGCGTACCGATCCGGTCAGCCCGCCAGGAACGACAGCCGCACCGAGCGCACCGGGTTGTCCATGTTGGTGTCGACGAGGCAGACCGACTGCCACGTGCCCAGCGCGGGGCGTCCGCCGAGTACGGGCAGGGTCACGTACGGTGCGACGAGGGCGGGCAGGACGTGATCGCGGCCGTGGCCCGCGCTGCCGTGGCGGTGGCGCCAGCGGTCGTCGGCGGGCAGCAGGTCGCGCAGCGCGGCGAGCAGGTCCGGGTCGCTGCCGGCGCCGGTCTCGATGACGGCGAGGCCCGCCGTGGCGTGCGGGACCCAGACGTGCAGCAGGCCGTCGCGGCCGCCGCAGGCGCGCAGGAACTCGGTGATGTGGCCGGTGAGGTCGACGACCGCCTCGCGGTCACCCGTGCGGATCTCGACGAGGGTGCTCTCCACGCGGGCAGACCCTACGGGCTGCCCGCTCACCGCAGGCCGGGAAAGTCCGGGACCGCGGGCTGCTCGCCGATGATCCGTCGCCAGCGGGCGCAACGCACGGTCGCCGCCGTGAGCGTGGTGACGGCGACCTGCCGCAGTTCCACGTACGCCGTGTGTTCGAGGACCGAGCGCCACGCGGCCATGGCGTCGGTCTCGGCGACGGCGGCGAGCGCGGCCGCCGACGCCGCGTCCGTGACCGGTGTCGGCACGGCGTAGGCGGGCAGTGCGGAGACGGGCCGCTTGCCCACGTCCGTGAGCGTCTGGGCGACCCGGCTGCGCAGGTCGCGGTGCGCGTCGGCGTCCGCGCGGGCCTGGGTGGCCTCGTCGGCCGGAAGGAACGCGATCGCGAGGGAGTAGCACCACAGCGCGGCGTGCTCGGCGGCGAGCGCGCCCTGCAGCGCGTCGGCGGCGGCGTCGTCGATGGGCGGGCGGGCCGTGCTCACGCGAGCACCTCCGCGTGGGCGGTGCAGCAGGCCGCCACGGAGGCGACGAGGCCGACGCGGTCCGCGGGCAGCTCCAGCACCGCCCGCACGGCGGTCTCCCCGGCGGAGGTGAGCGCCGCCCGCAGGGCGGCCGGGGTGGCGCCGGCCGCGGGCGCGCTGCCGGGCGGCGCTGCCGGGGCCGGGGCGCCCGAGCGGCGGGTGATCTCGGCCTCCAGCGCGACGGCGTGCGCGGTCCGGGCCGTCGCGATCTCACGTGCCTGGGCCGTCACTGGGCTGCCCGGGCTGCCTGTGCTGCCTGTGCTGCCTGCCGCGGCGACCGCTTCCGCGAGGGCGGCGTCGGCGCGCGCCTGCGTCGCGAGCGGGACCAGCGGGTCCGGGGCGCCGTCCCCGAGCACGCCGCAGCCCGCCGTCGCACCGATCCCGCCCGACACGATCGGGGCCAGCACGATCGCCGCCAGCACCTGCCGACGGTTCGGTCCTCGCATGTCGCGATACCCTGGCAGACCCGTCGTCGTCGATCGACGGCGGGCGAGCGCCGACCCGACCACACCGACCCGGTCCCACCGGTGACCACGCCGACCACCACACCGACAACCCGCCGACGAGCCCCGACCCGCAGGAGTACCGAGATGCCAGCCCCTCGCCCCGAGCAGCTCGCCGAGCAGCTGCACGGAGTGCTCGAACCGGTCGTCGCCGACATCGGCTTCGAGCTCGACGAGCTGGACGTGCGTGCCACGGGTCGCCGGCGCACCGTCCGCCTGGTCGTCGACTCCGAGGACGGCGTGGCCCTCGACGACATCGCCCGCGTCAGCCGGACGGTGTCGGCCGTCCTGGACCAGCAGGAGCACCTGATCGGCGGGTCCTACACGCTGGAGGTCACCTCCCCGGGCGTCGACCGCCCGCTCACCGCGGCCCGGCACTGGCGGCGCGCGCGCCTGCGGCTGGTCGCGGTGCGACGCGCGGACGGCACGACTCTGACGGGCCGCGTGGGGGATGCGGGGGAGGAGTCGGTCACCCTGCTGGTGGACGGCACGCCCGTGCAGCTCCGCTACGCCGACGTCGCGCACGCCCGGGTCGAGGTCGAGTTCCGCCCGCCGCCGGAGGACGAGGTGCGCCTGCTCGGTGCCCGGACCACCGGGACCACCGTGACCACCGTGCCCACCGCCACCCCCGGAGGGACGGCATGAACGTCGACATCGCGGCACTGCGCGCCATCGAGCGCGACAAGGACATCCCGTTCGAGACCGTCATGGAGGCGATCGAGACGGCGCTGCTCACCGCGTACAAGCACACGGAGGGCCACCAGCCGCAGGCGCGCATCGACATCGACCGCAAGACCGGGGTCGTGCGCGTGATGGCCCAGGAGCTGGGCGAGGACGGCCAGGTCGACCGGGAGTGGGACGACACGCCGGAGGGCTTCGGCCGGATCGCCGCGACCACCGCCCGCCAGGTGATCGTCCAGCGCCTGCGCGACGCCGAGCACGAGCGCACCTACGGCGAGTTCGCGGCCAAGGAGGGCGAGATCGTCGCGGGCGTCGTGCAGCGCGACGCCCGTGCCAACGCCCGCGGAGTCGTGGTCGTCTCGCTGGGGCAGACCGAAGGCGTGCTGCCGCAGGCCGAGCAGGTGCCGGGTGAGCACTACCGGCACGGCGAGCGGATCCGCTGCTACGTCGTGGCGGTGTCGCGGGGAATGCGCGGTACGCAGATCACGTTGTCCCGTACGCATCCCAACCTCGTGCGCAAGCTGTTCGCGCTGGAGGTCCCCGAGATCGTCGACGGTTCGGTCGAGATCGTGGCGGTGGCGCGCGAGGCGGGGCATCGCACGAAGATCGCGGTGCGGTCGACGGTGCCCGGCGTGAACCCCAAGGGTGCGTGCATCGGCCCGATGGGCGCACGGGTGCGCGGCGTGATGAGCGAGCTGGCCGGCGAGAAGATCGACATCATCGACTGGTCGGAGGATCCGGCGACGTTCGTCGGCAACGCCCTGTCCCCGTCGAAGGTGGTCTCGGTCACCGTGCTCGACGCCCGAACGAAGACGGCGCGGGTGATCGTCCCGGACTTCCAGCTCTCCCTCGCCATCGGCAAGGAGGGGCAGAACGCCCGGCTCGCGGCCCGGCTGACCGGCTGGCGCATCGACATCCGCAGCGACGCGGACCCGCGGGTCACGGCCCCGGCCGCCGCCGCCGGTCCGGAGGCGGGGGCCTGACCCCGGCCGGACGGGGTCGCGGAGACGCCGTACCGACGGGCGACGGGGGGCCCGGCCAGGTCGGGCGGCGGTCGGGCGACGGGGTACACTCTGCGCAGCCGGTACGGACCTGCGTCGGGTGCCGCACCCGGGCACCGGCCGGCAGCCTGTTGCGAGTCGTTGCCGTGCACGGGGTGCTCACCCCGGACCCGGATCGGCGGCTTCCCGGGAGGGGTGCCTGGTTGCATCCTGAGCGGGAGTGCCTGCACCGTGCCGAACGTCGATCGGCGTTCTCCCGCGCCCTGCGCGTGGAGGGCCCGCTGGACGCAGGGGCGGTGCGCGGGCATCTGGAGCAGGTGTGTGCGGAGCCGGGGACGCCCCCCGGCTCGTCAGGAACGGAGAGCAGGGTCGACCCGTCATGAGCCAGTCGTGAAGATCGCACCATGAACGTGCTTCGACACTAGGTTCGAGGTCGCGCGGGCATACGCCGCCGGCCTCCGGAATATGAGGAGTGCAGTGGCAGGCAAGGCCCGTGTGCACGAGCTCGCGAAGGAGCTCGGGGTCAGTAGCAAGGTCGTTCTCAGCAAGTTGCAGGATCTCGGCGAGTACGTGAAGTCCCCGTCCTCGACCGTCGAGGCCCCCGTGGCGCGCAAGCTGCGGGAGGCGATGTCCAACGGGTCCTCCGGTGGTGACACCCCGCGCCGCCGTCCCGGCGGCGGCCGCCCGCGCCCGGGCGGCGGCGCCGGATCCGGGGGTTCCGGTACGGCGACCGCGCCGTCCCAGCGCCCGTCCGGCGGCCCGGTCCCGGGTCCGCCGCGTCCGGGGCCCCGCCCGCCGCAGCAGCGGCCCGCGGCGGCCCGGCCTGCCCCGGCCGCACCGGCCCGACCGGCGCAGCCCGGTCCGTCGGTGTCCCCGGCGGAGCAGCCCGCGCGTCCCGCGGCCGACCGGCCGAACGCGCCGAAGCCCGGCCCGCGCCCGGCTCCGCCGCGTCCCGCCGAGCCTCAGCCCCCGGCGCAACAGCCCGTCGAGCCCCAGCGTCCGGCCGCCGCTGCGGCGGCCCCGCCGGTGTCGCCTGCGGCCTCGTCGGACGGTGGCGCCGCCGCCGCGGTCGTGCCGCCGCGTCCCGCCGCGCCGCGGCCCGGCCCGCGCACGCCGCGTGTCGGCAACAACCCGTTCGGCGTGGGTTCCGGCGCCCCGCCGCGCCCCGCCGCGCCACGGCCCGGTCCGCCGCCGTCCGCGCCCGGTCAGGGCCAGGGCACGGCACCCGGGCAGGCCGGCGGCCGCAGCGGCACGGCAGGCCAGGGCGGGCCGCGTCCCGGTCCCCGCCCCGGTGGCCCGCGCCCGTCGCCGGGCAACATGCCTCCGCGTCCGAACCCCGGCATGATGCCGCCGCGCCCCGCCGGCAGGCCCGGTGGTCCGTCGGGTGGCCGTGGCGGTCCCGGCGGTGGTCGTCCCGGTGGTCCGGGTGGCCGTCCCGGTGGTCCGGGTGGTCGTCCCGGCGGCGGAGGCGGCTTCCGTGGCGGTCCCGGCGGCGGTGGTCCCGGTGGTGGCGGCGGTGGTGCCCCGGCCGGTGGCGGTTTCCGCGGCGGCCCCGGTGGCGGCGGTGGCCGTCCCGGTGGTGGCGGCGGTCGTGGCCGCGGTGGTGCCGCGGGTGCGTTCGGCCGTCCCGGTGGTCCGGCCCGCAAGGGCCGCAAGTCGAAGCGGCAGAAGCGCCAGGAGTACGACGCCATGCAGGCGCCGTCGGTCGGCGGTGTGCGGCTGCCCAAGGGCCGCGGCGAGACCGTCCGGCTGCCCCGCGGTGCGTCGCTCACCGACTTCGCCGAGAAGATCAACGCGAACCCGGCCTCGCTCGTGCAGGTGCTCTTCCACCTGGGCGAGATGGTGACGGCCACGCAGTCGGTCTCCGACGAGGTGCTGGAGCTGCTCGGCACCGAGATGAACTACAACGTGCAGGTCGTGAGCCCGGAGGAGGAGGACCGCGAGCTGCTCGACAGCTTCTCCATCTCCTTCGGCGAGGACGCCGGGGGCGAGGAGGACCTCGAGATCCGGCCGCCGGTCGTCACCGTCATGGGTCACGTCGACCACGGCAAGACGCGCCTGCTGGACACGATCCGCAAGACCAACGTCCGCGAGGGCGAGGCCGGCGGCATCACCCAGCACATCGGCGCGTACCAGGTGGAGACGGACCTCGACGGCGAGGAGCGGCTCATCACGTTCATCGACACCCCGGGCCACGAGGCGTTCACCGCCATGCGTGCCCGCGGTGCGAAGTCCACGGACATCGCGGTGATCGTGGTCGCGGCCGACGACGGCGTCATGCCGCAGACGGTGGAGGCGATCAACCACGCCCAGGCGGCCGACGTGCCGATCGTGGTCGCGGTGAACAAGATCGACGTCGAGGGTGCCAACCCGGCGAAGATCCGCCAGCAGCTCACCGAGTACGGCCTGGTCGCCGAGGAGTACGGCGGCGACACGATGTTCGTCGACATCTCCGCCAAGCAGGGCACCAACATCGAGCAGCTGCTCGAGGCGATCCTGCTCACCGCGGACGCCGCGCTGGACCTGCGGGCCAACCCGAACATGGAGGCCCAGGGCGTCGCGATCGAGGCGCACCTCGACCGCGGCCGCGGTCCGGTGGCGACGGTGCTGGTGCAGCGCGGCACGCTGCACGTCGGCGACTCGATCGTCGCGGGCGACGCCTCCGGGCGCGTCCGGAGGATGCTCGACGAGCACGGCAACGACGTCGACGAGGCCCTTCCGTCGCGTCCGGTGCAGGTCATCGGCTTCACGTCGGTGCCAGGTGCCGGTGACACCTTCCTCGTGGTCGAGGAGGACCGGGTGGCCCGCCAGATCGCGGACCGCCGCCGCGCCCGCGAGCGCAACGCCGAGCTGGCATCGCGTCGCAAGCGGGTGTCGCTGGAGGACCTCGACGCCGCGCTGAAGGAGACCAGCCAGCTCAGCCTGATCATCAAGGGCGACAACTCCGGCACCGTGGAGGCGCTGGAGGACGCGCTCATGAAGATCGAGGTGGGCGACGAGGTCGAGCTGCGGGTCATCCACCGCGGCGTCGGTGGCATCACCGAGGGTGATGTCAACCTCGCCACCGCGTCGGACGCCATCGTCCTGGGCTTCAACGTCCGGGCCGAGGGGAAGGCCACGGAGCTGGCCAACCGCGAGGGTGTGGAGATCCGCTACTACTCGGTGATCTACCAGGCCATCGAGGAGATCGAGCAGGCGCTCAAGGGCATGCTCAAGCCGGAGTTCGAGGAGGTGGAGCTCGGCCGGGCGGAGATCCGCCAGGTGTTCCGCTCCTCGCGGTTCGGTTCGATCGCCGGTTGCCTCGTGATGAGCGGGACGATCCGGCGCAACTCGAAGGCCCGCCTGCTGCGCGACAACATGGTCGTCGCGGAGAACCTCACGATCGCCTCGCTGCGCCGGGTGAAGGACGACGTGACCGAGGTCCGCGAGGGCTTCGAGTGCGGTCTCACGCTCGGGAACTTCAACGACATCAAGGAAGGCGACGTCGTCGAGACCTTCGAGATGCGAGAGAAGCCCCGGGCCTGACGGCTCCGGCCGGGTGCGCGGGCTCCCGCGCACCCGGCGGCCGTCACCGGTCGACCATGTACGTGGGGACACTGGAGCTGGACGTCCTGTTCGGGGACGTCCGCTCACTCAAACAGAAGCGCTCGCTGGTGCGGCCCGTGGTGGCCGAGCTGCGGCGCCGGTTCGAGGTGGCCGCCGCGGAAGCGGGACACCTCGACCTGCACCGGCGGGCCCTGATCGGCGTGGCGTGCGTGGCGCCGGACGCGGGCCACGCCGTCGAGGTGCTGGCGGGGTGCGAGCGGCTCGTGGCCGCGCGCCCCGAGCTGGAGCTGTTGTCGGCCCGGCATCGGATGCTGGGGCCGGACGACGAGTAGGAAGGGTGTCGCCCGGGTCGGGTCCGACCAGGCCCGGGCGCCCGGTTCGAGGAGGATCACCATGGCCGACCAGGCCCGCGCGCGCAGGCTCGCCAAGCGGATCTCACAGATCGTCGCCCATGCCATCGAGCACGAGGTGAAGGACCCGCGCCTGTCGATGGTGACCATCACCGACGCACGTGTCACCGGCGACCTGCGCGACGCCACGGTCTACTACACGGTGCTCGGCGCGACCGTGGACGCGGTCCCGGACACCGCCGGCGCGGCGGCCGCCCTGGCGAGCGCCACCGGGGTGCTGCGCTCCCGCGTGGGCGCGGGCACCGGCGTGCGGTTCACCCCCACCCTGACGTTCGTGCCCGACCAGGTGCCGGACGAGGCCCGCCGCATGGACGAACTGCTCGCCCGCACCCGGGAAGCGGACGCCGAGGTGGCGCGCCTGGCGGCGGGCGCCACTCCCGCGGGTGATCCGGACCCGTACCGCACCCCGCGCGACGCCGCCGAGCAGGACGCGGCGGACGCCTGAGGTCCCGCGGCACCCGCGCGCGACGCGGCCGCCGGTGCTCCCCGTCGGACGGTGCGCGGGGTGTCGAGGTCCGCACGGCCACGGACGGGCCACCACCGTCCGCCGACAGTGCATCCGGCGCTTCGGCTCTAGGCTGGGATCGATGACGAGCCACCGGAGCCTCGTGCTGGACGCCGCGCCCGGCTGGCTCACCGTCGGCGCCGCGTTCGTCGCGATGGCGGCGGTGTTCGGGGTGGCGTACAGCTTCGGGGCGTTCTTCGCGCCGATGGCCGCCGAGTTCGGCGCGGGCAGCGGCACGACGTCCCTGGTCTTCTCGATCACCGCGTGCTGCTGGTTCCTGCTCGGTTCCCTGAGCGGCGGCGCGGTGGACCGGCTCGGGCCGCGCCCGGTGCTGCTGGCGGGTGCCGTCGCACTGGCCGCGGGTCTGCTCGTGACGTCGGCGGCGGAGCGGCTCTGGGTCGCCTATCTCGGCTACGGGATCGGCGTCGGCCTGGCGGTCGCGTGCGGGTACGTGCCGATGGTCGCCACCGTCGGCGCATGGTTCGACCGGCGGCGGGCGCTCGCCGTGGGGGTCGCGGTCGCGGGAATCGGGATCGGGACGCTGGCGGGGGCACCGCTGGCGGCCTACCTCATCGAGCGCCACGGCTGGCGCTCCGCGTTCGTGCTGCTGGGCCTGGGCGGGGCCGCCCTGCTCGTGGTCGCGGCGTGCGTGGCGCGCCGCCCGCCCACGACGGCGGGCGCGCCGCAGCGGGCCCTGCGGGAGGTCGCGCGGACCCGGGAGTTCCGGCTCATGTACGTGGCCACGTTCTTCGCGTCCACGGCGGTGTTCGTGCCGCTCGTGTTCCTGCCGGCGTCGGCGGCCGCGCGCGGGGTGGAGCCGGTCACGGCCGCGGGCCTGATCGGTGCGGTCGGGGTGGCCAGCGTCGCCGGGCGGCTCGCGATCGGTGCGCTCGCCGACCGGATCGGACGGATGGCGACGTTCCGGGCGTGCTATGCGCTGATCGGCGCGAGCTTCCTCGTCTGGCTCGCCGCGACGTCGCTGCCGTGGCTGCTCACGTTCGCCGTCCTGCTCGGCGTCGGCTACGGCGGGTGGATCGCGCTGCAGCCGACGGTGATGGCCGACTGGTTCGGGGTCCGGGGGCTCGGTGCGGTGGTCGGGCTCGTCTACACCTCGTCCGGCCTCGGCGCCCTCGTCGGGCCACCGCTCGCCGGGCTGCTGGTCGACGCCACAGGCGGCTACCGGTGGGCGTTCGCCGCGGCCGGTGTCTGCGGGTGGGCCGCGTTCCTCGCCCTGCTGCCGCTCCGTGCCCGCGGGACGTGGTGATCGTCACGCCGGGTGGGCCGCGGCGGGCACCCGCAGTGCTCCGGATAGCGTGACGGCCGTGGTAGCCGAGAGCGGAGCCTCCGATCGGCCCAGTCGGGGAGCCCGCCGCACGTTTCTGCGTGCGGCCGTACGCCGTCCCGCGGCGGTCGGTGCGGTCGCGCCCAGTTCCGTCGGACTCGCCGAGCTGCTCGCGTCCGTGGTGCCCCGCTCGGGCGGGCCGGTGGTCGTCGAGCTCGGCCCCGGCACCGGCGCGGTGAGCGCGGCGATCGACCGGCGGCTACCCGAGCCGGGCCGGCATCTGGCGGTGGAGATCGACCCGGGGATGTGCGAGTACCTGCGGCGCACCCGGCCGACGCTCGAGGTCGTGCCCGGGGACGCCCGGCAGCTGGCCGCCCTGTTGGCCGAGCGCGGTGTCGGCCGCGTGGACGCGGTGGTGAGCGGGCTGCCGTGGGCGCTGTTCGACCCGTCCACACAGGAGTCGATCCTCGGTGAGGTGGCCCGGCTGCTGGCGCCCGCCGGGGCGTTCACCACGTTCGCCTACCTGCACGGCATGCCGTTGAACACGGCGCGCCGGTTCCGGCGCACCCTGGCCGCCACCTTCGACGAGGTCGTGGTCAGCAAGACGGTGTGGCGCAACCTGCCGCCCGCGTTCGGCTACGTGTGCCGGCGCCCGCACCCGCCGGGGTGAGCGGGCGCGTCCCGTTCCGGGAGGTGCTGCGGCTCGCGGCGCCCGCCCTGCCCGTCCTCGCAGCGGAGCCGCTGTACCTGCTCGTCGACACCGCCGTGGTCGGGCGGCTCGGGGCGGTCCCGCTCGCCGGGCTGGCGGTGGCTGGCGTGCTGTTCGCGCAGGTCACGAGTCAGCTGACCTTCCTGGCCTACGGAACGACCGCCCGGGCGGCGCGGCTGCACGGCGCGGGTCGGCGTGCCGACGCGGTGGCCGAGGGCGTCCAGGCGACGTGGCTCGCGCTCGCGGTGGGGGTCGCGGTGCTGGTCGTGGGCCAGCTCGTGGCCGGGCCCGTGACCCGCGCTCTCGGCGACGGCGGCGAGGTCGCGCAGGCCGCGGAGTCCTGGCTGCGCGTGGCGCTGTTCGGGGCGCCGTTCGTGCTGGTGGCGCTGGCCGGCAACGGCTGGATGCGCGGCGTGCAGGACACCACCCGGCCGCTGCGCTACGTGCTCGCAGGCAACGGGATCTCCGCGGCGGCGTGCCTGGTGCTCGTGCACGGGATCGGGACGTGGCCGGGCATGGGCCTCGTCGGCTCGGCGGTGGCGAACGTGGCCGGGCAGATGCTCGGCGCGTCGCTGTTCCTGGCCGCGCTGGTGCGCGAGCGGGCCGCCGACGGGGTGATCGGACTGCGCCCGGTGCCCGCGCTGCTGCGCGCCCAGCTCGTCCTGGGCCGCGACCTCGTCGCGCGCAGCCTCGCGTTCCAGGCCTGCTTCCTGTCCGCGACGGCGGTCGCGGCCCGCTTCGGCGCCGCCGCGGTGGGTGCGCACCAGATCGTGGTGCAGCTGTGGGCGTTCATGGCGCTCGTGCTCGACGCCGTCGCGATCGCCGCGCAGGCGCTGGTCGGGGCGGCGCTCGGGCGCGGGGAGCGGCAGCGGGCCCGCTCGGTGGCCTGGCAGGTGGGCGGCTACGGGCTCGTTCTCGGCGTCGGGTTCGGGGCGCTGTTCGCCGCGCTCTCCGGCGTTCTGCCGGGAGTGTTCACCACCGACCCCGCGGTGCTCGCGCTGGTGACCGTGCCGTGGTGGTTCTTCGTGGCGCTGCAACCGGTCGCCGGGGTCGTGTTCGCCCTCGACGGGGTGCTGCTCGGCGCCGGTGACGCGGCGTTCCTGCGCACGACGACGCTGCTCGCCGCTGTGGCGGCGTTCCTGCCGTTGGTGTGGGCCGCGCTCGCCTTCGGCTGGGGGCTGGCCGGGATCTGGACGGGGCTCGCCGGGTTCATGCTGGTGCGACTCGTCGCGGTGACGCTGCGGGCCCGCTCGGAGGGGTGGACGGTCACGGGCGCGGTGCGGGGCTGAGCCTCGCTGCGGCCGAATGCCGCTGTCCGGGCGCCACGGGAGCGAGGAGCATGGCCGGTCCCGGCGGGGGTCGCCGGGACGTGTGCGACGAGTGGGTCGCCATGAAGTTCCTGCTGGAGTTCTCCTACACGCCCGAGGCCTGGGCGGGGATGATGAAGAACCCGATGGACCGCCGGTCCGCGGCGCGGACGCTGATCGAGTCCGTCGGTGGGCAGCTGGAATCGATGTACTACACGTTCGGGGAACGTGACGGCTTCCTCGTCATGGAGATGCCGGACGCCGAGGCGGCCGCGGCGGCCGCCGTGGCGGCGAACAGCACCGGTGCGTTCCGCATGATGCGGACAGTGGAGCTGGTGGAGCCCGAGCAGCTCGGAACGATCCTCGGCAGGGCCGGCGGGCTCGTCGGCGGCTACCGGGCGCCGGGTACCTGAGCGTCGGTACCTGAGCGCTGGTACCTGGCTCCGATACCTGAGCGCTGGTACCCGGGCTCTGCCACCTGAGCGCTGCCACCTGAGCGCTGCCACCTGGGCGCTGCCACCCTGCCGTGCCGTTCGTGACCGATGGGGCAGGATCGCGGCGTGGAGTCCGGCCTCGTGATCGTGGACAAGCCCGGCGGCCTCACCTCGCACGACGTGGTGTCGCGGCTGCGCCGGATCCTGCGCACCCGCAAGATCGGGCACGCGGGGACGCTCGATCCGATGGCCACCGGTGTGCTGGTGTGCGGCGTCGGGCGGGGCACGAAGCTGCTCGGCCACCTCGCGCTCGACACCAAGGCGTACACGGCGACGATCCGGCTGGGTGCGTCCACGACGACGGACGACGCCGAGGGGGAGGTGATCACCACCGCCAACCCCGACGGGGTCACCGACGGGACGGTCCGCGCGGCCATGGCGGAGCTCACCGGCGCGATCGAGCAGGTCCCCAGCAGCGTGAGCGCGATCAAGGTCGGTGGCCGTCGCGCATACGCACTGGTCCGTGCGGGCGAGCAGGTCGCGCTCCCGCCGCGGCCCGTCACGGTGTCGGCCTTCGAGCTGCGGGAACGTCGTGGCCCGGACCTGGACGTCGTCGTCGAGTGCTCGTCGGGCACGTACGTGCGGGCGCTGGCCCGCGACCTCGGGGCGGCGCTGCAGGTCGGGGGCCACCTCACGGCGCTGCGGCGCACCCGCGTGGGGCCGTTCACGCTCGCTCACGCCCGCACGGTGGCGGGCCTGGAGGCGCAGCCGGGCCTCTCGCTCGGGCTGGACGCGGCCGTCGACATCGCCTTCCCGCGCCGCGACCTCGACGCGGCCGAGGCCGTCGACATCTCCCACGGCCGTCCGCTGCCCGGCGCGGGGTTGGCGGGCACCTACGGCGTGTTCGCCCCGGACGGGCGCGTGCTGGCCCTGGTGGGGGAGCGCGACGGTGCGGCGCGCCCCGTCGTCGTGCTCGCCCCGGCCGGGACGTGATCGGCCCGTTCTCCTAGGCTTCGGATCGTGCAGCGCTGGCGGGGGCTCGAGTCCGTGCCCACGGGATGGGGGCGCAGCGTCGTCACCGTCGGGGTGTTCGACGGCGTGCACCGCGGGCACCAGCAGCTGATCGCCCGGGCGGTGGCGCGCGGCCGCGAACGCGGGCTGCCCACCGTTCTGGTCACGTTCGACCCGCATCCGGCGGAGGTCGTGCGGCCGGGCAGCCATCCGGCCCGGCTCACCAGCCTGCGCCGCCGCGCGGACCTGGTGGAGGAGCTCGGGGTGGACGCATTCTGCGTGCTGCCGTTCACCCCCGAGCTCGCGCGCACCGAGGCGGCCGAGTTCGCGCACGAGGTGCTGGTGGAGCGGTTGCACGCGGCGGCCGTCGTGGTGGGGCGCAACTTCCGGTTCGGCCACCGTGCCGCGGGGGACGTGGGGCTGCTGGCGCGCCTCGGCGAGCGGTTCGGGTTCGCGGTCGAGGGCTTGGAGCTCATCACGGACTCCGGCGCGGACGACGGGGTGACGTTCTCGTCCACCTACATCCGGGCCTGCATCGACGCGGGCGACGTCGTGGCGGCGCGGGAGGCCTTGGGGCGCCCGCACCGCATCGAGGGCGTCGTCGTGCACGGCGAGCGGCGCGGTCGCGATCTCGGCTTCCCGACCGCCAACATCGCGTCGCCGCCGTTCACCGCGTTGCCGGCGGACGGCATCTACGCCGGCCGGTTCGCGATCGGCGGCCGGCTGCTCCCGGCGGCGATCTCGGTGGGGACCAACCCGACGTTCTCCGGCCGGGTGCGCACGGTCGAGGCGTACGTCCTGGACGTCGACGAGGACTTCTACGGCTACCACGTCGGCGTGGACCTCGAGCACCACCTCCGCGGCCAGCTGCGGTTCGACGCGCTGGAGCCGCTGATCGCGCAGATGCAGCGCGACGTCGAGCGCACCCGGGAGCTGCTCGACGGCTGACGGGTTTGCCCGTTCCGCCCCGCACGGGGTGCCGGTGCTGCGAGGATTCCCATCATGATCACCCCCGAGGTTCCACGGGAGGCACCGCTCCCGCGCCGTCGCAGCCCCGAGCCGGACGCGCAGCGCATCGCCGCCAACCGGGAGTTGCAGCGCGAGCTCTACGGCGCCCCTGTCGGCGAGCTCGTGCGACGCCTCGTCGAGGTGCTCGGGGTGAGCCAGGCGCGGCTCGCGCGCACCCTCGGGATGAGCCCGGCGATGCTGTCACAGCTGGTCAGCGCGCGGCGGGTGAAGATCGGCGACCCGGTCGCCCTGGCCAGGCTGCAGATGCTGGATCATCGCTGCGCCGCGCTGGTGGTGGGCCCCGCCACGCCGGCCTCCGACGAGGCGGTGGACCAGCTGCTCGCCGAGGTCGCCAGGGCGCGGTGGCGCTGGGCCGGCGCGGACGGGGCGCGCGCCGGGGCATCCGGGCGGGTCCGGGCGACTCCACCGGCTGCAGCCACGGGTGCCGCTGCGTCCGCCGCGGCGCCGGCGTCCGCGGCGGCCCGGGTCCCGTGCCCGGTGGAGGCGCTGCGGCGGGTCTACCCGCCCGCGCGGCTGGCCGCCGCCGCGGCCGTCCTCGGGCCCGCCTTTCCCGAGCTCGCGGACGTGCTGCGGCGGGCCGCCGTCCGGCGCTGAACATCGCTGCTGGTAGCGTTGGGTCCCGGGTCCGGCTGCAGTCCGTGGCGGCCGCGACCGTCTTCCCGGCCCGCGCGCCTGGCCTGCCCGGCGCCCGACGGGTCCGGCCCCACGGTCCGCCGAGAAGAACGAGAGGTACCACGTGGCACTCACCGCCGCGCAGAAGAAGGAGATCCTGGACACCTACGGTGTCCACGAGGGCGACACCGGGTCGCCCGAGGCGCAGGTCGCGCTCCTCACCAAGCGCATCAGCGACCTCACCGAGCACCTCAAGCAGCACCGTCACGACCACCACTCGCGTCGCGGCCTGCTGCTCCTGGTCGGCCGCCGCAGGCGGCTGCTGCAGTACCTGGCCAAGGTCG
>JBFWRR010000079.1:0-24443 GCA_050248815.1 Pseudonocardia sp.
GGCCGCGGCCCACCCGGCGCCGACGGTCACCCCCACCCGGAGCCGACGATGACAACCCCGGACCCCGCCGCGTCACAGGCGCAGCAGCATCCGGAAGTTTCCCAGGGTGTTCGGCTTGACGTGCGCGAGGTCGAGGAACTCCGCGACACCGGCGTCGTAGGAGCGCAGCATCTCGGCGAACACCTCGGGCTCGACGGGGGTGCCGTCGATCTCGACGAACCCGTGCCTGCCGAAGAACGCCTTCTCGAACGTCAGCACGAACAGGCGCTCGAGCCCGAGCCTGCGAGCGGAGTCGATGAGGGAGCCGACGATCCGGTGCCCGATGCCCCGCCCCGCCATCGCCGGGTGCACGGCGACGGTGCGGATCTCGCCCAGGTCCTCCCACAGCACGTGCAGCGCCCCGCAACCGACGACCTCGCCGTCCCGCTCGGCGACGAGGAACTCCTGCACGTCCTCGTAGAGCGTGACGGTCTCCTTCGCGAGCAGCACCTTGCCCGCGTAGACGTTGACGAGCTCCCGGACCGCCCGCACGTCCGCTGTGCGCGCGGGCCGCACGACGATCATGTCCGGGGCGTCCGTCACGGCTCGCCAGGGTAGATCAGTGCCCGCCGGTTACCCTGGCCGAGTGCCGCACACCGACCGCCCCCGCCGGGCCGCCCTGCTCACGCTGGGCTGCGCCCGCAACGAGGTCGACTCCGAGGAGCTGGCTGGCCGGCTCGCCGGCAGCGGCTGGGAGCTGGTGGAGGCCGAGGGCAGGGGTGACGGCGCTCCGGACGTGATCGTCGTCAACACCTGCGCGTTCGTCGAGCAGGCCAAGAAGGACTCGATCGACACGCTGCTCGCCGCGTCGGACGCTGCGCAGGCCGGCGGTGCGAAGGTCGTCGCGGTGGGGTGCCTCGCGGAGCGCTACGGAGCCGAGCTGGCCGAGAGCCTGCCCGAGGCGGACGCCGTGCTCGGGTTCGACCACTATCCGGAGCTCGCCGAGCGCCTGGGTGACGTCCTGGGCGGGCACGCACCGGCCCCGCACGTGCCCGCGGACCGCCGCACGCTGCTGCCGATCAGCCCGGTGGAGCGGCCGGCCGCGGCCGCGTCGGTGACGGTGCCCGGCCACGCCTGGCTGCCCGGGGCGGGGCGGGTGCGGCTGAACGACGCTCCCGTCGCCCCGCTCAAGATTGCCTCGGGCTGCGACCGGCGGTGCGCGTTCTGCGCCATCCCGAGCTTCCGGGGCTCCTTCGTCTCCCGCCCACCGGACGACGTCGTCGCGGAGGCGGCGTGGCTGGGTATGAACGGCGTCCGCGAGCTGTACCTCGTCAGCGAGAACTCGACCTCCTACGGCAAGGACCTCCCGGGCGGCACCCGCGCGCTCGTGCACCTGCTGCGGCGCCTCGCGCAGGTGCCTGGGATCGACCGGGTGCGCGCGAGCTACCTGCAGCCCGCGGAGCTGCGCCCGGACCTGCTGGAGGTCATCGCGACGACACCGGGCGTCGCGCCGTACTTCGACCTGTCGTTCCAGCACTCCTCGCCGTCGGTGCTGCGCCGGATGCGGCGCTTCGGCTCGACGCGCGACTTCCTCGACCTCTGCGAGCGCATCCGCACCCTCGCCCCGCAGGCGGGCATCCGCAGCAACGTGATCGTCGGCTTCCCCGGGGAGACGGAGTCCGACATCGCCGAGCTGGAGGAGTTCCTCGCCGCCGCCCGGCTGGACGCCGTCGGCGTGTTCGGCTACTCCGACGAGGACGGCACCGAGGCCGAGGGCTATCCGGACAAGGTCGACGCGGACGAGGTCGCGGCGCGCGTGTCACGGGTCTCGGCTCTGGTCGACGAGCTGATGGCCCAGCGCGCCGAGGAGCGTGTCGGCACCGAGGTCGAGGTGCTGGTCGAGGTCGCCGAGGACGAGGACCTGGAGTGCACCGGCCGGGCCGCGCACCAGGCCCCGGACTCGGACGGCGAGTGCGTCGTCGAGCGGGGGTCCGGGCTGGAGGTGGGGGATCTCGTCCGCGCGGTCGTCGTGGGCACCGACGGCGCCGATCTGGTGGTGGCTCCGCGCGAGAAGCTGGAGCGCCGCCACGCCGCGCTCGTCGGATCGCGGTCCGGGCCGTGACGGCGCAGGCACCGGTCCCGCTGCTGAACATCGCCAACGTCCTCACCGGGATCCGGATCGCTCTCGTCCCCGCCTTCCTCGCCACACTCTTCGTCGAGGACGGGCAGGATCCGGCGTGGCGCCTCGCGGCCTTCTCGGTGTTCGCGGTGGCGATGGCCACGGACCGGCTGGATGGCGAGCTCGCCCGCCGCCGCGGCCTCGTCACGACCTTCGGCGTGATCGCTGACCCGATCGCGGACAAGGCCCTCACCGGTGCCGCGCTCGTCGGGCTGTCCATGCTCCATCTCGTTCCCTGGTGGGCGACGGTCGTCATCATGGTGCGCGAGGTGGGGATCACCGTCCTGCGGTTCGCGGTGCTGCGCCACGGCGTGATCCCGGCCAACCGCGGCGGCAAGACGAAGACGTTCGTGCAGACGCTCGCGATCGGGCTCTACCTGTTGCCGCTCACGGAGCTGTTCGGGCCGAGCACCGTGATCGACGTCGTGCGGTGGACGGCGCTGCTCGCGGCGGTTGTGCTCACCGTCGTGACCGGAGTGGACTATCTCGTGCAGGCCGCGCGGCTGCGCACCGCGGCGCTGCCGGAGGCGTCCTGACCAGCGTTTCGACCCGTACGGTTCGGTGCGTGTTCGCCCTGGGCGGACGTGGCGTGCACGTCGATGCGGCGACGCCGTGGCTGTCGCATGGGTACGGTGGGGCCCACCGGGCGCCCGACTCCTGCGGGATCCCGACCGCCCACGAGGAGGAGCGCCCATGGCCGTGCTGCTGCGGGAGGCGATCGGCGGCAGCCTGCGCCGCGTGCGGACGGCGCGGCGGCGCACTCTGCGTGAGGTCTCGCGGCGGGCCCGGGTGAGCCTCGGGTACCTGTCGGAGGTCGAGCGGGGGCGCAAGGAGCCGTCGAGCGAGCTGCTGGCCGCGATCTGCGAGGCGCTGGAGATCGAGGTGGCGGACCTGCTCGCGGACGCGGCCGAACGCATGTGGGCAGCCGCCGACGCGGCCCGCGCCGTCGAGTCCGGCGCATCGGCGGTGCACCCGATCGGGCTGCGGCACGCGAGCCTGCGCCTGGCGGACGCGGGCGGCGGCGCGGGGCTGGAGCGCCCGGCAATGCCTGCGGGCGGGGTGCGCGCCGCCGCCTGACCGGCGGGGTCCTGCCGCCGCACCGGGGCCGATCGCGCAGAGCTCCTGGGCGAGGTCGCTACGCACTTCGCAGACGTCGGCCGCACTTCGCAGACACGCTGGGCCGACCTCGCAGACTCTGGGTGGCGGGGGTCTGTGAGGTGCCGCTGCGCCGGGAGGGCGGGCGTCTTTTCGCAGGGGTCTGGCGCGCCTCGCAGGGGCTGCAGCGTCTGCGCGGCGTACGCGGGGTCTGCGAGGTGCGGCGGGGGTCTGCGAGGTGTGCGCGGGGTCTGTGAGGTCGGGCGTCTCTTCGCAGGGTCTGGCGCGCCTCGCAGGGGTCGGGCGCGCCTCGCAGGGGCTGCAGCGTCTGCGCGGCGTACGCGGGGTCTGCGAGGTGCGGCGGGAATCTGTGAGGTGTGGCGGGAATCTGTGAGGTGTGGCGGGAATCTGTGAGGTGTGCGCGGGGTCTGTGAGACGGGCGTATGTGAGGCGTGCCCACGGTCTGCGTGATCCTCGGGGGCGAACGGGCGTACCGCCCGGACCCGCGGCGCCGAAAGCGGCGAGGCGGTCCCTGCGGGGCGGGTACACCCCGCGGGATGCCCGGGTCCGGCCCCGGGACGTCCCCGAGCCGCACTCAGGGTGATCACCGGATATCGTCGCCGCCGGTGGCAGGCCGCGCGGTGGCGATGCCACGATGGGTGACGACAGCCCCGGGCCGACGCGTCGGCAGGCCGGGTGACGAGGTCCGAGACTAGGCGGAGGACATGGCCAACCCGTTCGTGAAGGCCTGGAAGTACTTCCTGGCGGCGTTCTCGTCGAAGATCGACGAGCACGCCGACCCCAAGGTGCAGATCCAGCAGGCCATCGAGGATGCCCAGCGGCAGCACCAGGCGCTGTCGCAGCAGGCCGCCGCCGTGATCGGCAACCAGCGTCAGCTGGAGATGAAGCTCAACCGCCAGCTCGGTGAGATCGAGAAGACCCAGGCTTCGGCCCGCCAGGCGCTGATCCTGGCCGACCAGGCGCGGGCGAACGGCGACGAGGCGAGCGCGCAGCGCTACGAGGAGACGGCGCAGGTCTACGCCACGCAGCTGGTGACGGCCGAGCAGTCGGTCGAGGACCTCAAGACGCTGCACGACCAGTCGATCCAGGCGGCCGAGCAGGCCAAGCAGGCCGTCAAGCGCAACGAGATGATGCTCCAGCAGAAGATCGCCGAGCGCACGAAGCTGCTGAGCCAGCTCGAGCAGGCGAAGATGCAGGAGCAGGCCGCTGCATCGCTGCGGCAGATGAGCGAGCTCACCGCGCCGGGCACCACGCCGTCGCTGGAGGAGGTCCGCGAGAAGATCGAGAAGCGCTACGCGAATGCGCTGGGGTCGGCGGAGCTGGCGCAGAACTCGGTCGCGGGGCGCATGCTGGAGGTCCAGCAGGCCACCACGGACATGGCAGGGGCGAACCGTCTGGAGCAGATCCGGGCCTCGCTGCGCGGTACGCCGGTGGCGGGTCAGGTCACGTCCGGGCAGCAGGTGCCCACCCAGGCCCTCCCGCCCCAGCCCGCGCCCACCCCTCAGGCCGTCCCCCCGGGGCAGGCGCAGCCGGGCACGAACTGATCCCGGCGCGGGCGGGACCCGGCAGCCTGCCGAGGGGCCCGGTCCAGGATCACCTCGCAGCCATTCGGATGGCTGCGACGTGCACCGGAGTGCGACGAGGTCGCGAGGGCCAGGGTGCGACGGACGCGGCACCCGACGCGGTCGCGACGATGCACCTGGCCGGCAGCGCCCGGATGGGCGGGGACCGGTCGTCGGGCGGCGGTACCCGCCGCCGTCACCCCGGCCCCGGCCCCGGCTGGCAGCGCGGGCACCAGTACGTCACCCGGTCGTGGACACCCGCGCCCTGGTGCGCAGCCCGGATGCGGGTGCCGCAGCGTCGGCACGGGCGCCGCGCGCGCCCGTACACCCACTGCTCGCGCCCCCGGCCGAGCTGCCCGGTGGTGGACTGCTGGGGGCGGTCCTTGTTGCACAGCAGGAGCTCCCGGGCGAGGGTGACCGCGGCGGCCGGGTCGGGGACGTCGCGCACGGGGGTCCAGGGGGAGAGCCCGAGCAGGAAGCACACCTCCGCCTTGTAGAGGTTGCCCACGCCTGCCATCACCCGCTGTTCGAGGAGCACCAGGCCCAGCTCGTGGTCGCCGCGGGCGGTGAACCGCTGCAGCGCCTCGGCGAGGTGCCCGCCGTCCCAGGCGGGGTCGAGCAGGTCCGGCCCGAGATGGCCGACGAGCCGCTGCTCCCGGTCGGTGGGCACGAGCTCGAGATCGTGCAGCGCGAAGCCGACCGCCACCCGCTCACCGGTGACGAGCAGCGCGCGGGCCTCGTGCGCGGGCCGCTGCCACCTCATGCCGGGCCGGTAGAGGTGCCAGGAGCCGTCCATGCGCAGGTGGCTGTGCAGAGTGCGGCCGTCGTCGAAGCGGGTGAGCAGGTGCTTGCCGACGGTCCGGACGCCGAGGACCGCGCGGCCCGCGAGGTCCTGGTCGACCAGGCGGGGATGGCGCAGCTCACCCCGCAGGAGCACGTGCCCGGTGAGCGCGGCGTCGAGCCGGCGTCCGGTGAGGTAGACGGTGTCGCCCTCGGGCACGCCGTCGAACCTAGCGCCGGTCAGCGCCCCGAGGCGCGGATCTCCTCGGAGGCGGTGGCGGCGCCCACCGGTGCCGGCGGGTGGAAGGCACGGCGGCCTGGCACCAGCCTCACCGCACCGACGGCACCGTGGCGCTCGGCGTAGTCGAGCGCGTGCGGCAGGTCGGTGACGCCGCTGGTGGCGGCCCGGTCGAGGTAGCGGGTGGCGAGGACGCCGAACGCGCGGCCCTCGCCGTCGAGCATGCCGCTGCCGGAGTCGCCGAGGCTCGCCGACGGGCTGAGGTCGACGCGGTGGCTCCAGCCGCTGCCCCGCACGCCGAGCGAGATGCCGTCCTTGATCGCGGGCCGGGTGTTGTGGGGCTGCAGGCTCAGCACCCGTTCGAAGCGGACCGGGGCGTCCTCGCGCAGCGCGGTGGGGCCGCCGAGGCCGGGGACGGTCGGGTCGAGGCTGCCGGTGTCGCGGGCATCGACGGCGACGAGCGCGAGGTCGTTGAAGCGGCAGCGGTTCTCGTCGGTCTCGCCGATCGCGCGCATCGTGGCCCACGAGCTGTAGGCGAGGTGGCCGCGCGCGGTGGCGCCGGTGGCGCCGCGCAGCGTCACGGGCGTGCCGAGCGGCAGCGTCTCGTACTCGCAGCCGGTGCGGTGTTGCGGCTGGACGGGGATGGCGCAGTGCGCGGCGTAGGCGACGAACGTCGTGGTGGCGTTGCGCAGGACGAACGCGGCCGTGCAGGAGCTGCTGGCGTGCGGGCCCACAGTGGTGATCATGAGTGCACCCGGGCCGATCATGCCCGCGCGCTGGGCGGCGACCCGCGTGATCACGTCGGTCGCCGGTCCGAGGCCGACCAGTGCGGCGAAAGCGCAGAGTACGCAAAGCGTGCCGATCGCCCGGCGCATCACCCGAAATGCCACGTCTACCCCCCGCAGCCGGCGACCGATGTGATCGACAGTAGTCGATCACCGGCATGACGGGATCACTCGAAGGTGGACAGTCCGTGCGTGGTAGAGGGGACTCAGCCGGCCCGGTCGGCGCGGAGCCGCAGCAAGCGCAACGCCAGCTGGATGTCCAGCGCCCGATCAGGTAGCTGCCACCCCTCGCCGAGCAGCGCCGTCACCCGCTCCAGCCGTTGCGCCACCGTGTTGACGTGGACGTGCAGCGCCGCGGCCGCGCGCCGCGGGCTCGACCCCGCCGCGAAGTACTCCTCCACGGTGGCGACCAGCGCGCTGCCCCGCCGCTCGTCGTAGTCCAGGAGCGGCCCGAGTACGCGGCGCAGGTAGGCCTCGACGTCCCCGCGCGGGCCCGCGACCAGGCCTGCGAAGCCCAGCTCGCGCACCGAGCCGCCGCGCCCCGCCATCCCCAGCGCGACCATCGCGTCGCAGATCCGGTGCGCCTCCGCGTACGCCGCCGCCAGCCCGGCGGCCGGGACGACCGGGCCCGCGGCGCCGACCGTCACCTCGGTGCCCTCCTCGCCGAGGCGGCGCGCGAGCGCGTCCGCGACCGCCGATGCGTCCTGCCCCGGCAGCAGCGCCACGACGACGCCGTCGTGCTCGCCCGCGAGCCCCCGCCCGTCCTCGCAGCGGGCCGCGGCCACCAGCAGGCCCCGCGGTCGCGTGGCGCAGCGGCACACGGCCACGACGTGCGGTGCGAGCAGGCGCAGCCCGAGCACCCGCCCGCGCTCGGCCAGCGCGCGGTCCGGGGCGCCCGCGCCGCGGCGGGCCAGGAGCTCCGCGAGCAGGTCCGTGCGGACCCGCTGTTCCGCGTCGGCCGCCCGCATCCCGAACAGCAGCACCAGGGCCGTCACCATCGCCGCCCGCTCGACGGTGCGCCCGCTGCCCTCGTCCAGCGCGTCGATCCCGCCGAGCACGATCGTGCCCAGCCGCTGGCCAGCCGCCGCGACGGCCACCGCCCACAGCCCGTCCGCGCTCGTCAGCCGCCCCGTCGTCCCGCACCGGCGCACCGCGGGAGCGTCCGCGAGACGGTCTCGGCCCGGCGTGGCGGGCGGGGCCGCGCCGTGGACGGCGATCCGCTGGTCGTCGGCGTCGAGGACGGCCACCCAGCAGCCGAGCAGCTCGCCCAGGGCGGCCGCGAGATCGGTGACGTCCCCGCCGCCGAGGACGACGCGGGAGAACCGGTCATGTGCGGCAGCGGCCTGCGCGATCGCAACGTGCGCCTGCTCCAGCGCCGCGAGCGCCTGCGCGGTCTCTGCGGCGCGCCGCGTCTGCACCAGCGACACCGCCGCGAGAGCGGCGAACGAGCCGAGCAGGGCCACCTCCTCGCGCCCGAACGGGCGCGGGGTGCGGTTCGCGGCGAACAGCACGCCGACGAACTCGCCGTCCACCAGCAGCGGGATGCCGCAGATGGCGATCAGGCCCTCCTCGCCGACGGCAGCGTCGATCTCGCTCGTGTGCCGGTAGCGGGCGTCGGCGGGGTAGTCCGCGGTCCAGTACGGCCGCTTCGTCTGGGCCACGAGGCCACCCAGACCCGCACCCCGCGGCAGGCGCAGCTCCTGGAAACGCGCCGACACCGAGCCCGACGTCGCGCGCATGTAGGTGTCGCCGCGCTCGGGGTCGGCCAGGGTCAGGTAGGCGATGTCCGTGCCGAGCAGCGAGCGGGCCCGGCGCACGATGGCGTCGAGGACGGTACCCGGGTCGTCGAGCGAGGCGAGGTCGCGGGCCACGTCGACGAGCGCGGCGAGCTCGGCCTCGCGCCTGCGGTGGGCGTCGATCGCCGCCTGCACCCGCAGGGCGAGCTCGGCGGCGGCGCCGGCGTCGGGATCGCCGACCACCAGCGCCGCCGCCTTCTCGAGCTCGGCCGGGGGCTCGCCCCGCGCGAGCAGGCGCAGCAGTGCGAGCGCGGTGGGGGACACGAGGCGATCCTGGCAGGGATCGTCCCCGCCCGGACCGCACGCCGCGGCGCGCAGAGCCGCTCCCGTCGCGGCGGGAGCGGCTCTGCGTGCATCAGGGCGGGTCAGCGTGCCGACCTCGCGGGCTCGATGGCATCGTCGGCCGCCAGATCGCGCGAGCTCGTCTCCTGGTAGGAGGCCACCGCGAAGATCGTGATCAGCGCCGCGATCGCGACGTAGACCGCGACGGCGTACCCGCTGTCCCAGCTCGTGTAGAGCGAGACGGCGATCAGCGGCGCGAGGCCGCCCGCCACGATGGAGGCGAGCTGGTAGCCCACCGACACCCCGGAGTAGCGCACCTTCGTCCCGAAGAGCTCGGACAGGAACGCCGCCTGCGGCCCGTACATCGCCCCGTGCAGCACCAGGCCGACGACGATCGCGAGCACCACCAGCGGGAAGCTCTCGGTGTCGATGAGCCAGATGAAGGCGAACGCCCAGATCCCGACGCCCGCGGCACCGAAGAGGTAGACCGGGCGGCGTCCGACGCGGTCCGAGATCGCGCCCCACATCGGGATGGTCACCAGGTGCACCGCCGCACCGATGAGCACGGCGTTGAGCACGAAGGAGCTCGACAGCTGGTGCACCGGCGGGTTCTTCGTCAGGTAGGTGACGACGACGATCGTGAAGATGTAGTACGAGACGTTCTCGGCGAACCGCGCGCCCATCGCGGTGAGCACCTCGCGCGGGTAGCGGCGGAACACCTCGACGATCGGCATGGACTCCTTCTCACCCGTCGCGGCGCGCGCATCGGCCTTGGCCTGCGCGGCCTTGAAGATGGGCGACTCCTCGACGGCCAGGCGGATGTAGAGCCCGATCCCGACGAGCACCGCCGAGAGCAGGAACGGGATGCGCCAGCCCCAGGCCAGGAACGCGTCCTCGGGCTGCGCGAGCGCGAGCACCGCGAGCAGGCCGTTGGCGAGCAGCTGCCCACCGGGAGCACCGGCCTGTGGCCAGCTCGCCCAGAAGCCGCGCCGGGACGGTTCGCCGTGCTCGGAGACGATGAGCACCGCACCGCCCCACTCGCCGCCGAGCGCGAAGCCCTGCAGGAGCCGAAGCAGCACGAGGATGATCGGCGCCGCGATGCCGATGGTGGCGTAGCCGGGCAGCAGCCCGATCGCGAACGTCGAGAGCCCCATCATGAGCAGGCTCACGACGAGCAGCTTCTTGCGGCCGATCTTGTCGCCGTAGTGGCCGAAGACCAGCCCGCCCAGCGGGCGGGCGATGAACCCGATCGCGAACGTGCCGAGCGCGAGCAGCGTCGCGACCGCGGGGTCGTTGGCGGGGAAGAAGACCTTGGGGAAGACGACGGCGGCCGCCACCCCGTAGAGGAAGAAGTCGTACCACTCGACGGTGGTGCCGGCCATGCTGGCGGCCACCACCCTCACGATGCCGCTGCGGGACGCGTCGTGTGGTTGCGCGTCGGTTCTGCTGCCTGGGTCGGACATGGGGGTCTCCCGGTCGGTTCGACGTGGTGGGTTCGTGGCCGAGCAGTGCTCAGCGGGCGGTCCAGCCGCCGTCCATGGACAGCGACGTGCCCGTGACGGACGCGGACGCCGGGCCGTAGAGCACGGCGGCGAGTTCGGCGACCTCGTCCGGTTCGATGAGGCGTTTCACCGCGACGGGGGTGAGCATGATCTCCTCGACGACGGTGTCCTCGGCGATGCCGTGCGTGCGCGCCTGGTCGGCGATCTGCTTCTCGACCAGGGGGGTGCGCACGTAGGCGGGGTTGATGCAGTTGCTGGTGACCCCGTGCGGGCCACCTTCGAGCGCGATGACCTTCGACAGGCCCTCCAGGCCGTGCTTGGCGCTGACGTAGGCGGCCTTGAACGGGCTGGCCCGCAGGCCGTGGGCGCTCGAGATGTTGATCACTCGGCCCCAGCCCCGGTTGTACATGTGCGGCAGCGTGCGGCGGGCGAGCCGGAACGGTGCCTCCAGCATCACGCGCAGGATCAGCGAGAAGCGCTCCGGGTCGAACTCGTGCACCGGCGCGACGTGCTGCAGGCCGGCGTTGTTCACCAGCACGTCCACGTCGGCGGGCAGCTCGTCCACGGCGTCGAGATCGGACAGGTCGCACGGCACCGGAGCGACGGCGGGCAGGTCCTCGGCGAGGGCCTTGACGCCGGCCTCGTCGCGGTCGACGGCGAGCACGTGCGCCCCGTCGGCCGCCAGTCGCCGCACGATCGCGGCGCCGATCCCGGACGCCGCCCCCGTCACGAGAGCCGTCCGACCGGAGAGGAGGTGTTCACGCGAACTGGTGGTCACCGCGATGACGCTACGTGCGTGAGAAGCATCTCGCTGGGTGGCGGACAGCCATAGGACACCCCCTGGCTATGTGCTCTGAATACAGTCGAACCGGTTCCGGGCGGTCGGTTCGACACGCAACGCCCACCAACTCCCGACCGTCCGGCGAGCCAGCCACCACCCGAACGTGGCGCTCTGGCACGCTGGAGCCCGGTTCGTCGCGCGGTCCGAGGGTCGCGCCGGCGCCCGGGCGCCGCAGTCGAGCGGAAGGACGACCAGCGCGTGGATCTCACGGCGGTGTGTGCGGCCGTGCTGCACAGCACCTGGCTCCTGCCGGTGCTCGCCCTGATGATCGCGGTGGACGGCCCGGTGCCGATGCTGCCCAGCGAGACCGTCCTGCTCACCGCGCTCGCCCTCGCGCTGGCCGACCGCGACGTGTGGATGCTCGGTGGCCTGTTCCTCGCCTCGGTGCTCGGCTCGGTCGGGGGCGACCTGGCCGTCTTCGGCCTGGGGCGCACGTCCCGGCGGATCGTGCGCGCGACCGACGGCGGGGGGCGCACGACGCGCTGGATCCGCGGCAACGTCCTGCGCAGACCGGGGGTGACGATCGTCGGTGCCCGGTTCGTCCCGGCGGGCAGGCTCGTGAGCACCGCGGCGGCCGGGCGGTTCTGCCTGCCCACGCGCACCTTCCTGCCCTGGTCGCTGGCCAGTTCCTCGGCGTGGGCGCTCTACATGGCACTCGTCGCCGCCCTCATCAACCCGATCGCGGGCGGGCGGCCCGTCTCCGCGTTGCTCGCCGGCATCGCAGCGGGCGTCCTCACCGCCGCCGCGTTCGCCGTCGTGTCGTTCGTGCAGGATCGGCGGGCCGGCGGGAAGCGGCTCGCGCTCCAGCGCGCCGGCTGAGCTCCGAACAGGGGATCGACCGGGCCGGTGGGGGCTCCCCTTCCCACCGGCACCGGTCATCGGGTCCAACGGTCCGCGCCACAACCGGTTTCGGTCGGCGACCGCCCCCGTCGGATGAACATTCCACGACGATGGCGGGCGGCCCGGATCCCCGCCAGACTCGGCGCCATGTGGGCACAGACCTGGGTGGCCGATGTGGGGCAGGCGAACGCGCGGCTCCTGGCCACGGAGAGTCGTACGGCCGTGCTGGCCGCCGAGTACCGGCCGAAGGACATCGGCGGTGGCCGGATCTCCTACAGCCACCTCGCCCTCGGTGCGGCCCGCGAGCTGAGCGAGGAGGAGGAGGGGGCGATCACCGACGACGCCGAGGGGCTGCGGGTCTGGGTCGGGGACGACGCGTTCGAGCTGGTGCTGGTCGAGGAGTAGGCGCGCCCCGTGCGGCTGTTCGTCGCGATCCTTCCGTCGCCGGAGGTGCTCGCCGAGCTGGACGTGGTGCTCGGGCCGGTGCGGGGCGCGGGGGAGCGGGCCGCGCCGGGGGTGCGCTGGGTGCGCCCCGAGCAGTGGCACGTCACGCTGGCCTTTCTCGGTGAGGTCGACCCACCCACGGCGGACGACGTCGCGGCGCGCCTGGCGCGGGTCGCCGCCCGCCACCCGCCGCTCGTGCTGGTGATCAGCGGGGGCGGCCGGTTCGGCGACCGCGTGCTGTGGGCGGGTGTCACGGCCGGCGCCGGTGGTGCGGGCGGCGCCGGTGGTGCGGGCGGCCCGGGCAGTCCCGGCGGCCCGGCCGCGCTGCGCGACCTCGCGGCGTCCGTGCGGGCCGCGGCCCGGCGCTGCGGCATCCCGGGCCAGGAGGCCGATCGCCGCTACCGGCCGCACCTCACCCTGGCCCGCGGTCGCGCGGGCGCCGATCTGGCCCCGCTGGCGGCCCGGCTCGCCCGCTTCTCGGGAAGCCCCTGGCAGGCCAGGGAGCTGCACCTCGTCCGCAGCGAGCTGAACGCGGGCCCCGACGGCACCGCCCGCCACACCGTGTACGGCACGTGGCCGCTCACCGGCCGTCGGCGCGGCAGCGGGTCGAGCCGGTCCAGGCCCCCGTAGCGGGCGAACCCGCGGTCCGAGGTCGCCACCCGCGCACCGTGGGAGATCGCGGGTGGCTCGTGGCGGCAGGCAGGCCGGGCTCAGACCATCGGCCGGTCCGTCGGCTCGATCGGGCGCGGCAGGATGTGGCGCCCGGTGAGGTAGGCATCCACGCCCGCCGCTGCGGAGCGGCCCTCGGCGATCGCCCACACGATGAGCGACTGGCCGCGGCCCATGTCGCCCGCGGAGAACACCCCGTCCACGTTCGTCATGTAGTCCCGGTCTCGCGCCACGTTGCCGCGGGCGTCCAGCTCGACCCCCAGGTCGGCGAGGAGCTTGCCCTTCTCCGGCCCGAGGAAGCCCATCGCGAGCAGCACGAGCTGGGCGGGCAGCTCCCGCTCGGAGCCGTCCACGGCCACGAACCGGCCGTCCGCGTCCCGGGTGACCTCGACGATGCGGATCCCGGCGAGCCTGCCCTCGTCGTCCGCGACGAACTCGGTGGTGTTCACCGAGTAGATGCGCTCGCCGCCCTCCTCGTGCGCGGAGGAGACGCGGTAGATCATCGGGTAGGTCGGCCAGGGCATCGCCGCGGTGCGCTGCTGCGGCGGCAGCGGCATGATCTCCAGCTGCGTGACGGAGCGGGCGCCCTGGCGGTGGGAGGTGCCGAGGCAGTCCGCGCCGGTGTCGCCACCCCCGATGATGACGACGTCCTTGCCCGCGGCGCTCACCGGCGGGGCGTCGTAGTCGCCCTGCTGCACGTGGTTCGCCCAGGGCAGGAACTCCATCGCCTGGTAGACGCCCTCGACCTCGCGCCCGGGCGCGGGCAGATCGCGCCACGCGGTGGCGCCGCCCGCGAGGACGACGGCGTCGAAGTCGCGGCGCAGGTCCGCGGCCGTGACATCGGTGCCCACGTCGACCGAGGCCCGGAAGATCGTGCCCTCGGCGCGCATCTGCTGCAGCCGCCGGTCCAGCCGGGACTTCTCCATCTTGAACTCGGGGATGCCGTAGCGCAGCAGCCCGCCGATACGGTCCGCCCGCTCGAACACGACGACGTCGTGCCCGACCCGGGTGAGCTGCTGGGCCGCCGCGAGCCCGGACGGGCCCGACCCGACGACCGCGACCTTCCTGCCGGTGCGCACCGGGGAGGGCCGCGGCGGCACCCAGCCCTCCTCCCAGGCCCGGTCGATCAGCTCGATCTCGACCTGCTTGATCGTGACGGCGTCGTCGTTGATCGCCAGCACGCACGCGGCCTCACACGGGGCCGGGCAGAGCGTCCCGGTGAACTCGGGGAAGTTGTTCGTCGCGTGCAGCCGCTCGATGCCCTCGCGCCACTCCCCGCGCCAGACCAGGTCGTTCCACTCGGGGATGAGGTTGCCCAGCGGGCAGCCCTGGTGGCAGAACGGGATGCCGCAGTTCATGCAGCGCCCCGCCTGCGCCTCCAGCGTCCGGTGCGGGAAGTCCTCGTAGACCTCACGCCAGTCCTGCAGCCGCAGGTCCACCGGGCGGCGCTTCGGGCCCTCGCGGTGCGTGGTGAGGAAGCCCTTCGGGTCACCCATGCGCGGGCACTCCTTCGCTCGTGCGCCGCGCCGCGGCGATGGTGGTGGCGGTTGTGGTGGCGGTTGTGGCGGTGGTGGCGGTGGCGGTGGGGATCGACGGGGCCGGCATGGGCCTAGCCATGCGCGGCCTCCATGATCGCGGCGTTGACGTCGCGACCGTCGCGCTCGGCGGCGGCGCGGGCGTGCAGGACCCGCTTGAAGTCCTTCGGCATGATCTTGCCGAACCGCTCGACGGCCTCGTCCCACTCGGTGAGCAGCGTCTTCGCCACCGCCGAGTCCGTCTC
Organism: Pseudonocardia sp.; assembly: GCA_050248815.1. Classification (GTDB taxonomy): domain Bacteria; phylum Actinomycetota; class Actinomycetes; order Mycobacteriales; family Pseudonocardiaceae; genus Pseudonocardia. Next base: position 14,794 of record JBFWRR010000079.1, read on the forward strand.
CGTGTAGTGGCGCTCGACGGCGTCGCGCAGGAACTCGCGGTCCTCGGCGTCGAGCGGGTCGATGTCGACCATCTCGGGGTTGACGCGGTGGCGCAGGCGGTTGATGTCGAGCAGGTACGCCACGCCACCGGACATGCCGGCGGCGAAGTTGCGTCCGATCCCGCCCAGCACGACGACCTTGCCGCCCGTCATGTACTCGCAGCCGTGGTCGCCCACGCCCTCGACGACCGCGAGCGCGCCGGAGTTGCGCACGCAGAACCGCTCGCCGACGACGCCGCGGACGAAGATCTCCCCGGACGTCGCCCCGTAGAGGATGACGTTGCCCGCGATGATGTTCTCCTCGGCCGTGAACGGCGCCGACGGGTCCGGCCGCAGCGTGAGGCGCCCCCCGGACAGGCCCTTGCCGAAGTAGTCGTTCGTGTCGCCGACCAGGCGCAGCGTGATGCCGCGCGGTACGAACGCGCCGAAGGACTGCCCGGCCGACCCGGTCAGGGTGACGTCGATCGTGTCGTCGGGCAGGCCCTCGCCGCCCCAACGCCGGGTGAGCTCGTAGCCGAGCATCGTGCCGACGGTGCGGTTGACGTTGCGGACCGGCATCTCCAGGCGCACCTTGTCGCCGGAGGACAGCGCCCCCTCACAGAGCTGGATGAGGGTGTTGTCCAGGGCCTTCTCCAGGCCGTGGTCCTGCTCGCGGGTGCGGTGGCGGGCCGTGCCCGCCGGCACCTCCGGGGTGTGGAAGATGGGCCGTAGGTCAAGCCCGGCGGCCTTCCAGTGCGCCACGGCGGCGTCCGTGTCGAGCATCTCGGCGTGCCCGACCGCCTCCTCCAGCGTGCGGAAGCCCAGCTCGGCCAGGTACTCGCGCACCTCCGCGGCGATGAACCGCATGAAGTTGACGACGTACTCGGGCCTGCCGTCGAACTTCTTGCGCAGCACCGGGTTCTGGGTCGCGACGCCGACCGGGCACGTGTCGAGGTGACAGACCCGCATCATGATGCAGCCCGACACCACCAGCGGCGCGGTGGCGAAGCCGAACTCCTCGGCCCCGAGCAGCGCGGCGATGACGACGTCGCGGCCGGTCTTGAGCTGCCCGTCGGTCTGCACGACGATGCGGTCACGCAGGCCGTTGGCCAGCAGCGTCTGCTGCGTCTCGGCAAGGCCCAGCTCCCACGGGCCGCCGGCGTGCTTGATCGACGACAGCGGCGAGGCACCGGTGCCGCCGTCGTGGCCCGAGATGAGCACGACGTCGGAGTAGGCCTTCGCCACGCCGGCCGCGACCGTGCCGACCCCGAGCTGGCTCACCAGCTTGACGTGGATGCGCGCCCGCGGGTTGGCGTTCTTGAGGTCGTGGATGAGCTGCTTGATGTCCTCGATCGAGTAGATGTCGTGGTGCGGCGGCGGGGAGATGAGCCCCACACCCGGGGTGGAGTAGCGGGTCTTCGCGATCCACGGGTAGACCTTGCTGCCCGGCAGCTGCCCGCCCTCGCCCGGCTTCGCACCCTGCGAGATCTTGATCTGGATGTCGTCGGAGTTCACCAGGTACTCGCTGGTGACACCGAAACGTCCGGACGCGACCTGCTTGATGGCCGAGCGGCGCGAGTCGCCGTTCGGGTCCCGCTCGTAGCGGTCCGGGTCCTCGCCGCCCTCGCCGGTGTTGGAGCGCGCGCCGAGGCGGTTCATCGCGATCGCGAGGGTCTCGTGCATCTCCTTGGAGATCGAGCCGTAGGAGATCGCGCCGGTGGAGAACCGCTTCACGATCGACTCGACGGGCTCCACCTCCTCGATCGGCACCGGCGGGCGGACGCCCGTGCGGAAGGTGAACAGCCCGCGCAGCGTCATGAGCCGGCTGGACTGGTCGTTCACGGCCGTCGTGTACCTCTTGAACACGTCGTAGCGGCCCTGCCGGGTCGAGTGCTGCAGCGTGAACACGGTGGCCGGGTTGAACAGGTGCAGCTCGCCCTCGCGCCGCCACTGGTACTCCCCGCCGACCTCCAGCGCCCGGTGCGCAGGGCGCACGCCGTCCGCGGGGAACGCGCGCCGGTGCCAGCGCAGGACCTCCTCGGCCAGCACGTCGAACCCGACGCCGCCCAGGCGCGAGGTGGTGCCGGTGAAACACGAGTCGATGACCTCGCGGCCCAGCCCGACGGCCTCGAAGATCTGCGCGCCCGTGTAGGACGCGACCGTGGAGACGCCCATCTTCGACATCGTCTTGCGGACGCCCTTGCCGAGCGCCTTCACGAGGTTGCGCGACGCCGCGGCGGGATCGACGCCCGGGATGTCGCCGCGCTTGGCGAGGTCCTCGACCGTGGCCATCGCGAGAAACGGGTTCACCGCCGACGCGCCGTAGCCCAGCAGCAGCGCGATGTGGTGCACCTCGCGGGCGTCCCCGGCCTCGACCAGCAGGCCGACCCGCGTGCGCGTCCTCTCCCGGACCAGGTGCTCGTGCACCGCACCGGTGAGCAGCAGGGACGGGATCGGTGCCCGGTCGGCGCTGACGCCGCGGTTGGACAGCACGATGAGCCGCGCGCCGTCCGCGATGGCCTGCGAGACCTCCGCACGGATCTCGTCGAGCCGCCGGACCAGGCCCTCGCCGCCGTCCGCCGCCACGAACAGGCCCGAGACGGTGTGGGAGGCGAAGCCGGGCAGCTCCCCGTCGTCGTTGATGTGCATGATCCGGGCAAGCTCGTCGTTGTCGAGCACCGGGAACGGCAGCGCGATCGTGCGACAGCTCGCGGGTGAGGCGTCGAGCAGGTTCTGCTCCGGCCCGAGCAGGCTGCGCAGGCTGGTGACCAGCTCCTCGCGGATCGCGTCCAGCGGCGGGTTCGTGACCTGCGCGAACAGCTGGATGAAGTAGTCGAACAGCTGGCGGGGCCGGGCCGACAGCGGTGCGATCGGAGCGTCGTTGCCCATCGAGCCGATGGGCTCCGCCGAGGTGCGGGCCATCGGCTTGAGCAGGACGTTGAGCTCCTCCTCGGTGTAGCCGTAGGCCTGCTGCGTGTGCGTGAGCGCGGCCACCGAGGGGAGGTCGCCCGGATCGTCGCGGTGGCGGGCGGGCAGGTCCTCCAACCGGATCAGCCCGGCGTGCAGCCAGTCCGCGTACGGGTGCTCGGCGGCGAGCGCGCCCTTGATCTCGGCGTCGTCCACGAGCCGGCCCGCGGCGGTGTCCACCAGGAACATGCGCCCGGGCTCCAGGCGGCCCTTGCGCACGACCGCGGACGGCTCGACGTCGAGCACACCCACCTCCGAGGCGAGCGACACGAGCCCGTCCTCGGTGACCCAGTAGCGCGCCGGGCGCAGGCCGTTGCGGTCCAGCACCGCGCCGATGACCGTGCCATCGGTGAACGCGACCAGCGCGGGCCCGTCCCACGGCTCCATCAGGCAGGAGTGGAACTCGTAGAAGGCGCGCCGGGCCGGGTCCATCTCGGCGTGGTTCTCCCACGCCTCGGGGATCATCATCAGCACCGCGTGCGGCAGGCTGCGCCCGCCCAGGTGCAGGAGCTCGAGGACCTCGTCGAACGTGGCCGAGTCGCTCGCGTCCGGGGTGACGATCGGGGACAGGCGCGTGAGGTCGCCCGGCAGGACGTCCGAACGGAGCAGGGCCTCGCGCGCGGCCATCCAGTTGCGGTTGCCGCGCAGGGTGTTGATCTCGCCGTTGTGTGCCACGTAGCGGTACGGGTGCGCGAGCGGCCACGCGGGGAACGTGTTCGTGGAGAAGCGGGAGTGCACGACCGCGAGGGCCGATGTGACGCGCTCGTCGCGCAGGTCCGGGTAGAACGCCTCGACCTGCGGCTCGGTGAGCATGCCCTTGTAGACGACGGTGCGCGGCGACAGGCTCGGGAAGTACGTGCCCGTGGCGTGCTCGGCCCGCTTGCGCAGGCAGAACGTGCGCCGCTCCAGGTCGATCCCGGTGGGCGGCTCGGCGCCCTCGGCGAACTCGGCCCCCGCGACGAACAGCTGGCGGAAGCTCGGCATCGCCGAGCGGGCCGTGGGGCCGAGGTCGGCGCCGTCCGGGTCCGTCGGCAGCTCGCGCCAGCCCAGGACGGTGAGGTTCTCCTCGGCGACGAGCGCGTCGATCCGCGCGACGGCCTCGTCCGCCGCGGACCGGTCCGTGGGCAGGAACGCGATGCCCACCGCGTAGGCGCCCTCCGGGGGCAGTGCGAAGTCCACGACCTCCCGGAAGAAGGCGTCCGGGACCTGGATCAGGATCCCCGCGCCGTCCCCGGTGTTCTCCTCGCTGCCGCGGGCACCGCGATGCTCCAGCCGCAGCAGCGCGGTGAGGCCCTTGCGGACGATGCCGTGATCGCGACGCCCTGTGAGGTCGGCCACCATGGCCACACCGCAGGCGTCGTGTTCCTGAGCGGGATCGTAGAGGCCCGGGGACGGGTCGCTGATCGCAGCCAACAGTTCCTCCTGTCGTCTCGGTGCACCCCGACGACAGCATCGGGACGACGTATTGGTCCGAAGAGAGTATCCGACGGCCCCCCGGCGCGGCGATGATCGCCCGTGGGGCCACCGGTCGGGCCGGCCCCGGGCGTCCCCGGGCACCGCGCCTTGCCCGGTTGACACCGTGGTGGGGTGGCGTCCGGTGATCAGGGGTTCGGGTGCGTGCCCGCACACGGCGTCGGATGCGGCTCGCGCTGCCCAATGTGACATGCCGCTCCGCGTTGCGCCAGTGCCCACGGAAGTTGTCCAGGTCTCGTCCGGCCGGTGCCGTGACCTGCGTCGGATAGCCCGAACGGCCGTGACACGCGTCCCTCCGGACGACCATGATGGCGCGTTGTGGGGCGGGGGGCGGTCGGGCGGGCGGGGTGGTCGCGCCGGGTGTCGGTGCTCCTGCTGGCGGCCGCGTCGGCGGTGGTGCTTGCCGTCCCGGCCGCCGCGCCGCCGGCATACGGCGGCCTCGCGGCGCAGGCCCTGCGTACCCCCGGGGCGGGCAGTTTCGTGTTCACCGGCTACCCGCCGCTGGCCGACCGGCCCGTCCGCGTGTGGTACTCGGCACCTCGCGACCCGGCCACCGCGGCGATCGTCGTCGCTGTCCACGGGCTCAACCGCGACGGCCGCGCTCACCGCGACGACTGGGTCCGCATCGTCGCGGGCCGCAACGTCCTGGTGCTGGTCCCGGAGCTGACCCGGGCCGCGTACCCCGACTACAACACCGGCCACGTCGTGGACGGGCGCGGCGTACCGCAACCACCCGATCGGTGGACGTTCGCGCTCGTCGAGGCGCTCTTCGACGCGGCCGTCGCCGCCACGGGTAGCCGCGAGCGGGACTACGCCCTGTTCGGGTTCTCCGGCGGCGGGCAGTTCGTGCACCGCTTCGTCGAGCTGATGCCCACCCACCGGGCCCGGGTCGCGGTGGCCGCCAACGCGGGCTGGTACACGATGCCCGACGACGCCGTGCCCTACCCGTACGGCCTCGCGGGCGCACCCGTGGGAACGGCGGAGCTGGGGCGGGCGTTCGCGACGGACCTGGTGCTGCTGCTCGGGCAGCGCGACACCGATCCGCGCGATCCCTCCCTCCTGCACGACGCCCGCGCGGACCGCCAGGGGATGCAGCGCCTCGAACGGGGGCGGGCGTTCTTCACCGCCGCCGCGCGCACGGCCCGCACGCACGGGTTCCCGCTGCGCTGGCGGGTGCGGGAGGTCCCGGGGCTCGGGCACGTCCACGCGGCGGCGGCGCAGGCGGCCCTGCCGTACCTGCTCGGTGGTGACGGCGGGCGCCCCCACCCCTAGCCGCGAGTTACGCATCTCGCCGGCGCGAGTTGCGGATCTCGCCGGCGCGAGTTGCGGATCTCGCCGGCGCGAGTTGCGCATCTCGCCGGCGCGAGTTGCGGATCTCGCCGGCGCCTGCCGGCGGGTGAGCCGTACATCTGCCCGCGAGTTGCGCATTCCGCCGGGGCGAGTTGCGCGTTCCGCCGGTCGACGCGGAGGCCGGGGAGAGACACGGGGACGGTGAACACTGGCGGCATGCAGATCGACGCGCGTGGGGCGCTCGCCGTCGCCGCCGAGCTCGGCCCGTTCTTCGCCGTCGCGACCGGGCCGTCCCACGGCGCCGAGGACACCGACCGCGCCGCCGCCACCGAGCACAGCGACGGCGCCGCCGCCGAGGGCACCGAGGGCACCGCGAGCGCCACGAGTACCGAGGCCGGCACCGAGGAGCCCGAGAGCGCCGAGAGCAGCACCGAGGGCGCCGGGTTCCGCCCGGTGCGCGAGCTCTACACGGACGCGGAGCCGCTGGACGCCCGGCTCACCCACGTCCGGGCGGTGCTGGGCTGCGACTCCCGCACCGCCGCCTCGATCACCTTCCAGGGCCTTGCCGCCCGGGTGCTGTCCGCACCGCTCGCCGCGGCCATCCTGTGTGACACAGTTCCGCTGCTCACCCCGGACGTCCTGCGTTTCCGCGTCACCGAGGACAGGCCCTGGCCGCTGTGGTGCGCCGATCCGGTCGCGCTCGCCGTCCCGGACCCGGCCGATGCCGCCCGGGCGCTCGCCGACCTTGTGTTCGCACCCCATCTCGCACCGCTCGTCGCGGCCGTGCGCGCGCGGGTTCCGGTGTCGGCGCGGCTGCTCTGGGGCAACGTCGCCTCCTCGGTGGCAGCGGGCAAGCGGCTGACCGTCGCGCATCGCCCGGACATTGCGGAGCGCGCTGCCACGATCGCCGGGCACCTGCTGCGCACCGGCCCGCTCGCGGGTGCCGGGACACTCCTGCCGCCGCGACCTCCCGACCGGGTGTGGACGTTCCGGCGCCGGTCCTGCTGCCTCTACTACCGCGTCCCAGGGGGCGGCCTGTGCGGCGACTGCGGGCTGGACGCGATCCCCGGGCGCGCCTGACCGGCCGGGCGTCAGTCCTGCGCGGCCGCGGCGAGCGCGGCGCGGAAGCGGTCCAGGTCCTCCAGGCGCGAGTGCAGGATCTCGACGACGCGCGTGTCGTCCACCTGGGCATATCCATGGACGAGGAGGTCGCGGAACCCGGCCGTGTCGCGCAGCTCGGCGGTGACGTGGGCGGCCAGCAGGCCCGCCTCGCTGAGGACCGTGAAGACGTCGGTGTAGTCCCGCGGGGCGCGCAAGCCCTCGGAGGCGACCACATGCCGCCCTACGCCGATACAAGCTTCCGGAGCGACGACGAACCGGTACTTCACCGCCGCCAGCAGGTCCTCGTCGGCGAGCAGCTCGCCCGTCGGCCGGGCACGGAGCCTGCGCAGCGCCGCGGTCTCGTGACCGAGCCGGTCGAGCAGCGTCTGCACCCTCAGCGGATCGACCACCTACCGGCGCCCCTCGGCGATCGCCGCGAGCAGGTCGCGGTCGAGGGGGCGGCCCAGATCTCGACGTCGTCGGCCATCCGGCCGATCAGCGACTCGAACCGGACCCGGCGAGGCTCGTCCCGGCTGAAGATCACGATGCGGTGGCGGAGCACGCGGCCGAGGAAGCGTATCGGGGCGTCATCGAGCACCGTCGTCTCGATCCCGCCCAGCCCGGGGCGGCCGAGAGCGCGTCGCTGCACCGTGCGGCGAGCCGGTCCGCGGGAGGTGTCGGGACCGCGGCGTCGATGTCGATGTCGGTGCGTGGACGGCCGTCCGCGCGGGACCCGTACAGGTAGGCGAACGCAACCGGCAGGTCCGCATGGGCCACGGGGGCGGCTGCCCGCAGCGGCGCAACAAGACCGGAGGTCACGGACGGGATCGTACGGCCACCGTCAGCCCACGCCGGCGTCCGTGTCGATCTCCGCGGTGATCCGGGCGATCGACGCCAGCGGGATCGGCGCCCAGCTCGGGCGGCTGCGGGTCTCGTACACCGCCTCGTAGACCGCCTTGTCCAGCTCGAATGCCCGCAGCACGACGGCGTGGGCCCGCGGGTCGTCCCCGCTGCCGGCGGCGTAGCCGTCGCAGAAGGCTTCCCGGTTGCGGGCCGCCCACTGGTGGGCGTGCCACGACAGCTGCGCGTCCGGCTCGCTCGGGCCGGGCTGCCAGGCCAGGAGCTGGTGGAAGGCGGCGTAGTCGAACGAGCGGAGCATGCCGGCGACGTCACGCAGCACCGAGTCCGGGCGCACCCGCTCCGCGAGCGGTGCCGACGGCTCCCCCTCGAAGTCGATGACGAGCCACCCGTACGGCGTACGCAGCGTCTGGCCCAGGTGCAGGTCGCCGTGCACCCGCTGAGCCGGGATCGGCGCGTCCAGGCCGGCCACCGCGTCGTAGGCCGCCCGGACGGCGCCGGCGTGCTCGGCGAGCGCGGGCACCTCCGCGGCGGCGACGTCGAGCCGCACGAGCATGACGTCGGCGATCTCGGCGGGGTCGCGCTCGACGGTGCCCAGCGCGCCGGCCAGCTCGGAGTGCACGACCGCGACCGTCTCCCCGAGGCGGTAGGCCTCGGCCGCGAAGTCGCCGCCGACCTCGTCCGCGTTGAGGTCGCCCTCCGCGAGCAGGTCCCGCACGCTGGCCAGGGCCATCGCCCAGCCCTCGGCGGAGTTCGCGGCGAAGTCCTGCACCATCGCGAACGTGGCGGGCTCGCCGTCGGGCCCCCCGATCGTGCCCTCGATCGCGCCCTGCACCGACGCCACCTGGGTGCTGCCGACGGCGCGCAGGGCCCGGTGCAGCTCCAGGTCCGGGTTCAGCCCGGGTGCGACCCGGCGGAACAGCTTGAGGATCGAGCGGTCGCCGTAGACCACCGACGTGTTGGACTGCTCCGCCCCGACCACCCGGCCGGGGACCCCCTCGGCCAGCTCGGCGTCCGGCTCCGGGACGAACCGGACCCCGCCCACCTCGAGGCCCGCGCGCACGGCCCCGATGAGCCAGGCAGTGACGACCGGGTCCCACAGCGCGTCGTAGGCCACCTGGTCGTCGAACCGCCCGATGACGACGTGCTCCAGCTCGTCGGCGATCTCCCCGCGCCTGCCCACGAGCAGCTGGTAGGTCTGTGCGGGGGAGCCGTCGTCGAACGCGACGTCAACGAGAACGAGGTCCACGAGCGGCTCGCCGTCGTCGAGCAGCGGGATCTGCGTGCCGACGGCCACCGACCGCACCGGACGGCCCTTCGCCGGGAACCACCGCTGGCGGGTGAGGAACGCCGGGAGATGGGTCGCCAGCCCGGCGGCGAGCCCGGTCACGCCGCCTCCGCCGCCGGGACGATCGAGAACCAGTAGAACCCGTGTCCGGGCAGGGTGAGCAGGTAGGGCAGGTCTCCGATGCGAGGGAAGGGCACGCCGCCGGTCAGCTCCTTCGGTGCGCGACCCGAGTAGGCCGAGAGGTCCAGCTCGACCGGCTGCGGGAAGCGCGACATGTTGTTGACGCAGAGGACGGTGTCCCCGCTGCCGTCCGGGAACTCGAACGAGCGGGTGTAGGCCAGCACCGACGGGTTCGAACCGCCCAGCTCGTGGAAGTCGCCGCGGCCGAACGCGTGGTGGCGCTTGCGGATCTCGATCATGTGCCGCGTCCAGTGCAGCAGCGACGTGGTGGAGTTCAGCTGCGCCTCGACGTTCACTGCCTGGTAACCGTACAGCGGGTCCATCACCACCGGGAGGTAAAGCCGTCCGGGGTCGCAGGTGGAGAAGCCCGCGTTGCGGTCCGGCGTCCACTGCATCGGGCTGCGGACGCCGTCGCGGTCGCCGAGCCAGATGTTGTCGCCCATCCCGATCTCGTCGCCGTAGTAGAGGACGGGCG
>JBFWRR010000080.1:0-23463 GCA_050248815.1 Pseudonocardia sp.
GAGACCCAGAACCGGTCGATGTCCTCGATCGACCACGCGTGGAAAGCGTCGTGGTCCGGGAACGGACGGCCCTCCCGCTTCTCCAGCCAGTTCAGGTATTCGCGCAGCGCGGAGCCCTCGATGCGGGCAGGCGTCGGGCTCCAGATCGTGTCGGTCATCTGCACCTCACCGTGCAAGCGTCCATGCGTGAAACATAGAGACCGCCCGCGGTGGCGACCACCGTGTCGACGGAGGTGGCGGCGGCGCGGACGGCGTCCGGCGCACCGTCGTTCCCTCGGCCCGCCCGCCCTGGTGGAATGCAGGACGGGTCCCGGGCCGGGGCGTCGCCGGACCTGCGGCCCCGGGACCGCTCGACGACGAGACGCCAGGAGGCCGACCGATGAAGCTCGCTCTCTACCTGCCGAACTTCCGCGACAAGGTGACCGTCAAGGAGATCGAGGACCTGACGGCCCTCGCCGAGGAGCTCGACTTCGACTCCGTCTGGGCACTCGACCGGGTCGTCGTCCCGGAGGCCTCGGACCGCGCGGAGCTGCAGTACCCGTTCGGGATGATGACCGAGTTCCCCAAGGGCATGCCGGTGATCTCGCGCGGTGAGTGGTTCCAGGGCATGACGCTGATCCCGTGGCTCGCTGCGAAGACGCAGAAGGTCCGGATCGGGATGAGCATCATCGACACGCCCTACCGCGCGCCCGGCGTGCTCGCCGCGGAGCTCGCCACCCAGGACCACCTGTCGGGCGGTCGGCTCAACGTGGGCGTCGGCGCGGGCTGGATGCCCGAGGAGTTCGCCGCCGCGAGCGTCGCGCATCTCTTCCCGCGCCGGCACGCCCACGTGCGCGAGACGATCGAGATCATGCAGGGCATCTGGACCAACGAGCTGTTCGAGTACCACGGCGAGTTCGCCGACTTCGAACTGTGCGGCTTCGGCCACAAGCCCGTGCAGAAGCCCGGCCCGCCCATCTACTTCAGCGGTCTGAAGGACCCGAAGCGCTCGGCGCGGCGCATCGCGAAGTACGGCCTGCAGGGCTGGATCGGCATCCAGGACACCCCGGACGAGATCAGGCGCTGGAAGGGTGAGATGGAGCGCGAGCTGGGTGAGCTCGGCAAGGGCTTCCCCGAGAACTTCGACGTCTGCAGCATGATCTGGTTCGTCATCACCGACGAGCCGATGGACCAGACCCCCGCGGGCAAGGGTACGAACCTGCTGGCGGGCTCCGCCCAGCAGATCGAGGACATGCTCAAGCGCTACAAGGAAGCCGGCATGACGATGCCGCTGCTGTGGCCGCCGTTCCGGGACGTGCCGACCGCCAAGACGATGGACGACCTCAGGCGTCTGGCCGAGGAGATCATGCCGAAGGTCAACGCCGCCTAGCGCGGCCCGGCGCGCCGCCCGCCCGGTCTGCCGCCGCCCTCGCGGGAACGGTGAGCGTCCGGGGCCGCACACCCGGCCGCCGTCAGGTGGCCGCGGCTCCGGACGCCGCCCAGCCCGTCCAGCCGGTCACCTCGATCGAGACGACCGGGCCGCGCGGGCGACGCTCGACGTAGGCCGGGTAGCGGGCCGCGAGCGCGTCGATCGCCCCGGCCGTCCCGTCGGCGCCCGCGGCGAGGACGGTGGCGTCGCCGTCGGCGCGGACCCACCACAGCCGGGTCCAGTCCTCGTCGTAGAGGTCGGCGAGCAGGCACACGCGCGGCCGGGCAGCGATGTTGTCCAGCCGCCGCAGCCGCGTCGTGCTCTTCGGCTTGTCGTCGACGGCGAACACGACCCGGTCGCCGAGGACGGCGAACGTGACGGGCACCAGGTGCGGCACGCCTGCGGCCGAGACGGTGGCCAGCCGCGCGACCCGCGCGCCGGCGAACCGGGCCCGGGCCTGCGCTTCGGACAGGCGCATCAGGCCCGGTCCCCCGGCGCGCGCGCCGTCGGCCGGGGTGCCACCGGCGGACCCGCGGTGCGGTGTGGGCGTCTGCGGCCCGGCGGCCGTCCTCGCCGCAGCTCGGTGCGCATGGGGCCTCCTCGGCTCGGGAGCGGCGCGTCGGCACGGCGGGCACCACAGCGGGCACACCGTGGGCCGGGCCGACGGTCCTGGGTGACCTGGCGGAGGACATCGTCGTCCGGCAGGCGGATCCGCTCAACCGCGACGCCCGGCGGTCAGGTCCCCGGGTCCACCCCGTCGGGCGAGGGCGCCAGCGCCGCGGCGACCTGCCCGAGCGCCTCCAGCCCGAGGGCGACGGCGGGCCTGCCCCGGGAGCCGGCGCGGACGGCGGTGATCACGCGCCGGATCGGGGCCGGGGGCGCGCTGATCGGGATCCGCCGCGTCCGGTGGCGGGCGGGTAGCTCGGCCAGCCGCGGAACCAGGCCGACGCCGAACCCGAGGGCGACCAGGGCGGCTCCGGTGTCCCACTCGTCGGCGTGATGGGCGATGTCGGGAGCGAACCCGGCACTCGCACAGGCGAGGGTGACGAGCTGGTGGTAGGCCGTCCCTGGGGTCGCGCCGATCCAGGGATCGCGGGCGAACTCGCAGAGGCCGACGGCCTCCCGGCCCGCGAGGGGATGGTCGGGCGAGACGAGGATGTCCAGCGGCTCGTCGTAGAGGGCCCGCTGCTCGAAGGCGGGGTCGGACGAGGGCGGCATGTCGGGAACGACGACGACCACGGCGATGTCGGCGTGCTCGGTGACGAGCAGGTCGAACGCCCTGGCCGGTTCGGCCTCGCGCAGGTGCACGCGCAGGGCCGGGTGTGCGCGGCGCAGGTGATCGAGAGCCTGCGGCACCACGGCAGCGGCCGCCGTCGAGAACGCGCAGAAGCGCAGCGCCCCGCCGATGTCGCCGGACCTGTGGGCGGCCAGGTCGGCCCGGGCCTGCTCCCACCTGGCGTTGAGGATCTCGCCGTGGGCGAGCAGGGTGCGCGCGGCGGGAGTCAGCCGCACCCGGCGCCCGACGGGTTCGAGCAGCGTGACGCCGAGCTCGCGGGCGAGGGCCTGCATCTGGTGTGACACGGCCGACGGCGTCAACCCCCACATCTGGGCGGCCGCCGTCACGGTCCCCCGCCGCTCGATGGCCGCGAGGACCCGGATCCGGCGATCAATCATTCAAGCAAGGTACAAGTTTCCTGACTCAACTCTTCGATGGACGTGCACGATTTCAGCACCGACACTGCCCGGGGGCACCCCATCCGGACGACGAGGAGCTGCGGATGACCGGCTACCGGGCGATCGTCGTCGGGCTCGGTGGGCTGGGCTCCGCGGCCCTGTACCGGCTCGCGGCCGACCTGGGCCCCGACGTGCTGGGCATCGAGCAGTTCGAGCTCGGGCACCACCGCGGCGCCTCACAGGACCACTCCCGGATCATCCGGCTCGCCCAGCACCAGGCGCACTACGCCGCCCTGGCCGCTCCCGCGTACGAGGCGTGGGCCGAACTCGAGGCCGAGTCCGGCCGGCGGATCGTCACCCGGACCGGAGGGCTGGTCATCGAGGACCGCGCCGCCCGCAGGGGCACCGCCACCGGCACGCGCAACATCGAGGGCTACACCGACGCGCTCGACCGGTTCGGGGTGGCCCACGAGCTCCTCGACGCCGACGAGCTCGTCGCCCGCTGGCCGCAGTTCCGGCTCGACGGCGGCGAGCTGGCGCTCTTCCAGGCCGACACCGGCATCGTCGACGCGGCGCGCGCGAACGCCGTGCACCTCGCGCTGGCCCGCGCCCGCGGGGCCGAGATCCTCGCGTGCACGCCGGTCCGGGCCGTCCGCCCCGACGGTGCGGGCGTCGCCGTGGTCACCGACCGGGGCACCGTCCACGCCGACCGCGCGGTCGTGGCCTGCGACGCCTGGACCAACGAGGTCCTCGCCGGGACCGGCGTGCGGCTGCCGCTGACCGTGCTGCAGGAGCAGGTCACCTACTACGCCACCCCGCACCTGGCCGAGTTCGCCCCGGGCCGGTTCCCGGTGTTCATGTGGCACGGCCGCCACAACTTCTACGGCTTCCCCGTCTACGGGGAGCTCGCCACGAAGCTCGGCCAGCACATGGGCGGGCACGAGACGACGGCGCGGGACCGCACGTTCGACCCCGACCCGGTACGTCGCAACCGGTACGCCCGGTTCATCGACCGCCACGTCCCGCGTTTCGGCGGGCCGGAGCTCCACACGCGGACGTGCCTCTACACGGTGCCGCCGGACCAGGACTTCATCCTCGACCGCCTGCCGCAGCACCCGCAGATCGTCGTGGTGAACGGCGCCGGGCACGCGTTCAAGTTCGCCGCGCTGATCGGGCGCCTGCTCGCCGATCTCGCCCTCGACCGCCTGCCGGCCCACCCGGTCGACGCGTTCTCGATCACCCGCACGGCGCTGACCGATCCGTCCTTCCCCCGCAGCTTCCACGTCTGAACCGCTTCTCGAAAGGAGATCCCGCGATGACGATCGACGACCCGCACGCCGCCCTGCCGGGACGCCCGGTGGATCCGGCGCGGTTCACCGACGAGAGCGTCTACGCGGCCACCCGGCTGCCGGTCGAGCTGGCGTCCACGCTGCTCCCGGACGCGTACACCTCCCCCGGGTTCTTCGCCCTGGAACGGGAGCGGGTCTTCGCGGGCAGCTGGGTCGCCGTCGGGATCGCGAGCGACGTGGACCGGCCCGGCGCCTGCCTCGTGGTGGAGGTGGCCGGCCGGTCGATCATCGTCACCCGCCACCGGGACGGCGAGCTGCGGGCCTTCCACAACGTCTGCCGCCACCGCGCCACCCGGCTGCTCGACCCGGACGCCCGCGAGGTCGGCCGCCGCGGCCGCATCCGCTGCCCCTACCACGGCTGGGCCTACGACACCGACGGCGCCTGCCTCGGCACGCCGCTGTTCGAGGGCTCCGGTGTCCCCGCGGGCGAGGAGCCGGTCTTCGACACCTCCGTGGCAAAGGGCTTCGACCGCGCCGACCACGGCCTGCTCCCGGTCGCCGTCGACACCTGGGGCTTCCTGCTGTTCGTCAACCTCGCCGACGACCCCGCCCCGTTGCACGCGCAGCTCGGCGACCTGGCGCAGCGTCTCGGCTCCTACCGCCTCGACGAGTGGCGTCCCCGCCGCCGGCGCACCTACGACGTCGCCGCGAACCACAAGCTCGTCGGCGAGAACTTCATGGAGTACTACCACCTGCCCTGGGTCCATCCCGAGCTCAACCAGGTCTCCCGGTTCGCCGACCACCACCGCTGGCAGGGACCGGGGATGTACACCGGCATGTGCACGACCCCGGTGTCGCGCAACACGGAGGCGGGCGGCTGGGACGGGCTGCGCCCGCTCCGCTCGCTCGACGGCCACGACGCCGACAGCGGACGGTTCGTCTGGCTGTTCCCCGCCACCGCGCTGGTCGTGCTGCCCAACCACGCCTTCGTGCTGTTCTGCAGCCCCACCGGGCCGGACCGCACGGTGGAGACCGCCGTCCTGCTCAGCCACCCCGAGGCCCTCGACGACCCGGACGCCGAGCAGGCTCTCGACCGGCTCGAGAAGTTCTGGGACCTCGTGAACCGCCAGGACCTGGAGATCGTCGAGCGCGTGCAGGACGGCATCCGCAACCCGGCCTACCGCGGCGGGCGGATGTGCTTCCGCTTCGAGGAGCCCCTGCACCGCTTCCAGAACATGGTCATCGACAGGATGGTCGGCATCGACCGCATCCCCGGCGGCGACGACGAGCCCGCGTCGCGCATGTTCCCGGACCCGTCGTGACGGCGCCCGACGTCGACGCAGCCGGGGACACGGCCGGGGACACGGCCGGGGACACGACCGGGGACACGGCCGACGCCGCAACCGCTGCGCCCGCCGCACTGCGCAACGGCCCACGCCATCACATCGACGGCCGCTGGGTCGCGGGCCGCGGCGGCCGCACCATCCCCGTCGAGGACCCGTCGACCGCGACGCCCGTCGCCGAGGTCGCGCGGGGCGACGCCGCCGACGTCGACGCCGCCGTCCGGGCGGCGGCCGACTGCGCGCGGCGCACGCGGGCCGCCGGCCCCGCCGACCGGGGGAGGGCCCTGCGGGCCCTCGCCGCAGGCCTGGACGCCGCGCGCGAGGAGCTCGCCCGGCTCGAGACGCTCGACACGGGCAAGCCGCTCTCCCTGGCGCGCTCGGAGATCGCCGGGTGCGTCGCCTACCTCGACTACTACGCCGGGGCCGCCGACAAGCTGCAGGGCGAGACGATCCCGATCGGGCCCGGCTCCCTGGCCTACACGGTGTGCGAGCCGGTCGGGGTGACCGGGCACATCGTCCCGTGGAACGCGCCGCTGTCGATGCTGTGCCGCAGCCTCGCCCCCGCGCTCGCCGCGGGCAACACCGCCGTCGTCAAGCCGGCCGAGCAGACGCCGCTCACCGCGCTGCGGTTCGCCGATCTCGTCGCGGGCGCCGGCTACCCGCCGGGGACCTACAACGTCGTCACCGGGCTCGGCACGGAGGCCGGGCACGCCCTCGCCGCGCACCCCGGCATCGGCTCGCTCACCTTCACCGGCTCGGTGGCCACCGGGCGATCCGTGCTGCGGGCCGCGGCCGAGCACGTCACCCCCGTGGTGACCGAGCTCGGCGGCAAGTCCGCGCAGATCGTGTTCGCCGACGCCGACCTCGACGACGTGGCCGATCAGGTCGTCACCGGGTTCACCGCCAACAGCGGCCAGTACTGCGACGCGGGCTCGCGCCTGCTCGTCGAACGCGCCGCACACGACGAGCTCGTCGAGCGGATCGTGGCCCGCACCGCCGCCCTCACGCTCGGGCCGGGGATCGAGGACCCGGACCTGGGACCGATGGTCTCGCGCGAGCACCAGCGCCGCGTGCTCGGACACGTCGAGACCGGCCGCCGGGAAGGTGCCGTGCCCGCCGCGTCGGCGCAGTCGGTCCCGGACACCGGCCACTTCGTCGCACCCACGACGTTCACCCACGTCACCCCTCGGATGCGCATCGCCCGCGAGGAGATCTTCGGACCCGTCCTCGCTGTGCTCCCCTTCGACGACGAGGCCCACGCCGTCGAGCTGGCCGACGCCACCGACTACGGCCTCGGCGCCGGCATCCACACCGTCGACATCGACCGCGCCCTGCGTGTGGCCGGACGGGTCCGCGCCGGCTACGTGATGATCAACGAGTACTTCGGCGGCGGCGTGGCGGTCCCCTTCGGTGGGACCGGGCTCAGCGGAACGGGGCGGGAACGGGGCCTGGTCGCCCTCGACAACTACGTCACCCGCAAGACGGTCGTCGCCCGCGTCCGCCCCCTGCGCTGACGCGCTGCTCCCGGCGCCCGCCCGCTCGACGCCCCGGTCGACGGCGGTTGCGGTCGCGCCCTGCGCGGGTAGCGTCTTGCCCGGTCGCCATGCCGGCCCGACGCGGTGGACGTCCCGCGCGTTCCTCACAGGTCCGGGCAGGTTCAGGGATGGGAGTGACACGATGAGCGGCTACAACCCTGCGATGCAGAAGGCCACGCTCGCCGAGGTCGGGAGCGACGTGCACGGCCTGATCTCGAAGAAGACCGCCGAACTCGACGGGGTGAGCGTCACCGAGGTGACCTTCGGGCAGGGTGCCAGGTGGTCGAACGATCTCAAGTCCTACGCCGGCACGGAGCTGTGCGAGCTGCCCCACGTGGCGCTGGTGCTCGCCGGCACCCTTGCGGTGCAGATGGCCGACGGGTCGACCGAGGAGTTCTCCGCGGGCGACGTCATGCTCCTGCCGCCCGGGCACGACGCATGGACCGTGGGTGCTGAGGCATGCCGGTTCGTCGAGTTCTCCAGGGGCAACGACTACTACTCGGCCTGACCCACAGCCCGTCGGCAACGCCCCGGCCGTCGAGGCACTAGCATCGGCGAGTGAGCAACAGGTCGGGAGGATTTGTGTCGCAGGACGATCGTGCCGTGGTGGCCGAGGGGCTCGACACCGTCGATCAGCACGACCTGCCGGTCGAGATCGACCCGTCGGTCCCGTCGATCGCGCGCGTCTACGACTACGTGCTCGGTGGCAAGCAGCACTTCGCGATCGACCGCCGGGTGAGCGAGGCGCTGTACGCCGCCGTCCCCGAGACGGGCCAGCTCGCCAAGGACAACCGCTCGATGCTGCGGCGGGCGATCCGCTGGCTGGTCCGCGAGGCCGGCATCCGGCAGATCATCGACCTCGGCTCCGGGCTTCCGACCGAGGGCAACGTGCACGAGCTCGCGCACGAGGTCGACCCCTCCGTCCGGGTCGTCTACGTCGACATCGATCCCATCGTGCTGGCCCACGGCCGGGCGCTGCTCGCCAACGACAGCACCACCACGGTCATCCAGGCCGACGCCACCCAGCCCGACACGGTCTTCGAGAACTCCGAGCTCAAGGCCATGATCGACCTGGAGAAGCCGTTCGCGGTGATCGCCGCCAGCATCCTGCACCACTTCGACGACCCGACGGCCGCCGCGGTGGCCCGGCACATCCGGGACCGGCTCACCCCCGGCTCCTACGTTCTGTTCAGCAACTTCCTCGACGACGACGAGCCGCGTGCGAAGGAACTCGAGAACGCCTTCCTGAAGGGGGGCCTCGGCACCGGCCGGTTCCGGACGTGGGCCGAGCACCTGGAGCTCTTCGAGGGGCTGGAGCTGATCGAGCCCGGCGTGGTCTACGCCAACGACTGGCTGCCCGATGAGCACACGCTGACGGACAGCCCGACCCACACGCTGTACGCGGGCGGGATCGGCCGCAAGCCCGCGTAGGGCCCCGTCAGATCTCGTCCCGTCAGATCTCGTCGAGGAGGCCGCGCAGGCGCACACGCGTCTGCGCGGGCGTCTCGGCCTGCACCGTCAGCCGCTCCATGATCCAGAGGTACTCCTCGACCTCGGACCGCTTGTCGATGTAGACGGCGCTGTTGAGCTGCTCGAGGTAGACGATGTCGGGCAGCTCGGCCACCGCGAACCGGAGGATGGTGAACGGGCCCCCGCCGGCGGCGTGCCCGCCGACCCGGAACGGCAGCAGCTGGATGACGACGTTGGGGCGCTCCGAGATCTCCAGCAGGTGCTCGACCTGGCCCCGCATCACCGAGCGCGGACCTGCCGGGCGCATGAGGGCGGCCTCGTCCGTGATGGCCCACAGCGTGGGCCCGCCGGGCTGGGCGAGGATCTTCTGCCGGTTGAGACGCAGGTGCACCCGGCGGTCGACCTCGTAGTCCGGCTCGGCCGAGAAGCGGGTGCGGATGACCGCACGCGCGTAGTCCTCGGTCTGCAGCAGGCCGTGGATGAACTGCACCTCGTATGAGCGGATCACGCTCGCTTCCTGTTCGAGCCGCAGGTACATCTCGAACCAGTTCGCGATGATGTCGTTGTCCTGGCTCCACCAGCCGCGGGCGTTGGCCCGGTCGACGAGCCCCAGGTAGGCGGCCTGGTCGCGCTCATCGGTGACGCCGTACAGCGTGAGCAGATCCGCGACGTCGTTGGACTTGAACCCCACCCGCCCGAGCTCGATCCGGCTGATCTTGGCGTGGGACGCGCGGATGTGAGCCGCGGCCTGCTGCGGGGTCACGCCCGCTTCCTCGCGGAGGCGGCGCAGCTCGGCGCCCAGCATCATCCTGGTGACGGTGACCCCACCCTGGATTCTGGGCGGCTCGCGCACGCCGGGCTCCTCGGGGTCTCGACTGTCGGTACGACGTCTCAGCATAGCGCCGCCGCCTGTGCTCCCGTGCCCTACGGCTGGGCGATCAGGTCGTCGAACTCGCCGCTCTTGACGCCGTGGATGAAGGCCGCGATCTCGTCGCGCGTGTAGAGCAGCGCAGGCCCGTGCGGGTCGCGCGAGTTGCGCATCGCGATGCCCCCGTCGACGGCCCCCAGCTCGACGCAGCTCCCCGTCGCGTTGCTCGCCGTCGCCTTGCGCCACCGCCCCACCCCCGATGACGGGGTCGAGACCGTCGTCTGCTGCTCCATGGGTCCCTCCAGCCATCGGGCCGGTCGCTGCGCGCGACCGCGTTGCGGATGTTCTTGCTGATGATGTTTCATCTGTTCTTGCAGATGCAAGTCGATCTAGCGCACAATAGGGGCGAGCGCACGGGGAGGCGGAAACACGATGGTCGGTCGGGGACGGTCAGGGAGCCAGCGGTCGGCGCCCGCACCTGTCGACGACGCGCCCCTGCACGTCGCCGTCATGTGCGCGGACGACGGACGCACCCACACCGTCACCGACGTCGAGCTCGCCAGCCGCTCGGCGACGACCGGTCGGTACCCCGCCCTGTGCGGGCACATCGTGACCGCCGCACCCATGGTCGCGCCCAACGGCGCACCCTGTCCCGACTGCCGGGCCGCCGAGGCGGCGCCGGTCCGCGCGGGGCAGCAGGGCAAGCGCCGCGCCTGACGGACGCGTCCGCCCGTGGTGGCGGTGATCTCCGTACCATCCCGTTCGACGGGTCGACCGATCCGGTGCAGACATCCCGACGGAGGTGGAGCGGTGACGTACGTGCCGCAGCAGCCGGTGCCGCCCGAGCCGTTCCTCGTGTCCTTCGGCGACATCGGGGTCACCTCGAACTGGGTCGTGACGCCGAGCGGGCGGGTTCCCGTCCGGCAGGCCCAGTTCCTGTTCACCGACCTGTCCCACACCACGTCCACCATCCCGGCCTGGGCGATCGTCCTGGCGATCGTGTTCTTCCTCTTCTGCCTGCTCGGGCTGCTCTTCCTGCTGGTCAAGGAGGAACGCACGGGGGGCTGGGTGCAGATCGTCGTCACCGGACCGGGGCTCGCCCACACCACGCAGCTCCCGGTCTCGTCGCCGCAGCAGGTGATGCACTACGCCGCCCAGGTCAACTACGCGCGCGCGATCGCGGCGTCCGCATCCTGACGGGGACGTGGCGGGACATGACGGGGACGTGACGGCGCCGCGCCCGACGGTCGACCGGGAGCACCTGCGGCTGCTCCTGCGCCTCTACGTGTCCGTGGCCGGGCTGCTCGCCCTCCTGGGGAGCCGGACACCGACCGCCTGCCCGTACCGGCGCCTCACGCGCCGCCCCTGCCCCCTGTGCGGGCTCACCCGGTCCGTCGGGCTCACGCTCACCGGTCAGGTGCGGCGCTCCGCTGCCACGCACCCGCTGGGCCCGCTTGTCGTGCTCGCGGCGGTCGCGGACCTCGTCGCCACGGTGTGGTCGGCCCGCGCGGGCGTGGCCGGCCCGGTCAACCCGTCGGCGGCCGCTCGGGAGCGCCGGACTCCGCCTCGGCGCGGGTGAAGAACGAGATCCGGCCGTCGGTCTCCAGCACCGCGAGGTCGACCTCGCCCATGTGGCGCGCTCCCTGCTCCCGGGCCGCCGCGCGCAGGTCGCCCGGTGCGAGGCGCTCGCGGCGCATGACCTCCAGGCACGGCTGCCCGTCGCGCACGACCACCACCGGGGTGCCGTGGGTGAGCGGGCGGACCCGGGCGAAGCGCGCGTTGGCCCAGGACAGCATGACGGTCAGCAGGGTGAAGACGCTGACCGCGAGGATCCCGGACGTCACCGAGTAGTCCTGCTGGGTGACCGACTGCTGGACGAGATCGCCCATCGTGACGAACAGCAGCAGCTGGAACGAGCTCAGCTCGCCGATGGTCGCCCGGCCCGCCAGGCGGGTGACCAGCCAGAGGAAGCCGAACATGACGACGGCCCGGACGATGATCTCCATCTACGGCACCAGCCAGGTGGTGAACGGCGTGCTGACGACGGGCGCGCCGCCGACCAGCAGCGTCACCTCCCCCGAGGCGCCCCACTGGCTCGACGGCTGGATGTAGGCGTCGAAGTCGACGGCGAGGACGTCTCCGGGCGGCGGGTCGAACGTCCAGTACAGGCGCTGCCCGTCGGAGGTCTCCGCGGCGGGCTCGGGATCGAGGCCCTGGCTCTCGTAGAGATCGAAGTAGTCCGCCGTGACGGCGAGCGTGACCGGACCGCTGAACCCGCCCGGCCGCCGCACCTCGACCCGCCACGGGACGTCGAGTCCGGCGCGGGCCACCGCCGCGTGCGTCACCGTCAGCGTGTAGCCCTGCGCGGTGGCGGTCCCGGTCGCGCTGCGGACCCCGAGCAGGCCGGCGGCGCCCGCCGCGACGACGACGGCCATCACCGCGAGCGCCACGGTGCGCCAGCGCGTCGGACGCGGACCCGCGGCCACCGGCCGGACGTCGGTCAGGGTGCTGTCGGACGTCTCCCTCACGCGGGCGGGTACCCGTCCCCCGACGGGCGCAACCGGTCACGCGCCGCGCCCGCTCATGGTGCGGGTGGCCCCGGTCGCGGTGCCGGCCGCCCTCGTCGAGGCGCCCGGGCGGTCCGTGACCAGCAGGACGTCACCGGCGCCGTCGAGGCGCACGACGACGACCCGGGGCCTCACCTCGCCGCGAGCGGCGCGAGGAGGTAGTCGACGGCGTCGAGCAGGGTCCGGCAGACGTGCGGCGCGGCGTGGATCTCCTCGGGCCGGGTGGCCTGCGTCGGGACGAGCACCGCTCGCGCCCCGGCGGCACGGGCGGCCTCGACGTCGGACCCGATGTCGCCGACGACCACGACCCGCTCGGGCGGCACGCCGAGCTCCTCTGCGGCGACCAGCACCATGCCCGGCAGCGGCTTGCGGCACGCGCAGCCGTCATCGGGCGCATGCGGGCAGACCTGCCAGGTGTCGAACGGGCCGAGGAGGTCCGTGACCCGGCGGTCGACCGCGGCGGCCGCCGCGGCCGGGATCAGCCCGCGCCCGATCCCCGACTGGTTGGCCACCACGCCGATCGGGACGTCCGCCGCGCGCAGCGCGTCCAGGGCGACCCGGGCCGCCCGGACGGGGCGGACGAGTTCGGGGTCCGCACAGTAAGGGACGTCGAGCACGAGGGTGCCGTCCCGGTCGAACAGCACGGCCTCGGGTGGTGCGGGCGTGTCCATGACAGACGAGGTCGCCGGTCGCGGCCGACATAAACGCCCGGTCCCATCAGTACTACTCTCCGTAGCAGCTACTACGGTCCGTAGCGGCCCGCGGCGTACCCACCCGGCAGGCTCGAAGCCGAACAGCCACCCCGCCGCCGTGCACGCGCGCCGCGCGCCGATCACACTGGACGCCGTGCTGCCCGGGCCGCCGTGACGGGCCCGGCGGGCGAGGAGGCGGCTGGGCACCTGGTGGTCCCCGCGGTCTTCAACACCGACGTGGCCGAGCACCTCGGTCAGGCGGGTTCGATTCCCGTCCGCCTCCGCCCGCCCCGCTCGATGCGCACCCGGCCCGTGCCCGGTGCCACCTCGCCGACGACGGCCGCCGCGACCCCCCGCGCGGCCAGCCCGGCGACGGCGCCGTCCGCGCGATCGGGGGCCACCCCGACGAGCAGGCCACCGGAGGTCTGGGCGTCGGCCAGCACCAGGAGGTCCGCCTCCTCGACGCCGGGACCGGTGTCGAGGGCGTCGTGGACCCAGCGGCGGTTGCGCAGCGTGCCGCCGGGCACGACGCCCTCGGCCACCAGCTCACGCACGCCTGCGAGCACGGGAACGGCGTCGACGTCCACCCGCGCGTCCATCCCGGAGGCCACGGCCATCCGGCGCAGGTGCCCCAGCAGGCCGAACCCCGTGACGTCGGTGCACCCGGTCGCACCCGCGTCGAGCGCGACGGCCGACGCCGCGGCGTTCGTCGCGGTCATGACCGCCGTCGCCGCGGCGAGCAGCTCCGGTGACGCGCGTCCGCGCTTGACCGCCGTCGTCGCGACGCCCACCCCGAGCGGTTTGGTCAGGACCAGGAGGTCGCCGGGCCGCAGGCCGGCGTTGGTGAGCAACCGGTCGGGATGCGCCTCGCCGATCACGGCCATGCCGTACTTCGGCTCGGCGTCGTCGACCGAGTGCCCGCCGACGACGGCGAAGCCGCACTCCCGGCCGACGTCCGCGCCCCCGGCGAGCACCTCGGCGAGCATCGCGGCGGGCAGCTCGCCGACGGGCCACGCGACGAGGTTCAGCGCGAACAGCGGGCGCCCACCCATGGCGTAGACGTCGGAGACGGCGTTGGTCGCGGCGATCCGGCCCCACAGCCGCGGCTCGTCGACGACCGGGGTGAAGAAGTCCGTCGTGGCGACCAGCGCGCGGTCGGCGTCGATCCGCCAGACCGCGGCGTCGTCGCCGGTCTCGGTGCCCACCAGCAGGGCGTCGGGACGGTCGGGCGGCACGAGGCCGGCGAGGAGGGTGAGGACGTCGGCGAGCGGGCCGGGGCCGAGCTTGCAGCCGCAGCCGGCGCCGTGGCTGAACCCGGTCAGCCTGCGCAGGGTTGTCGTCACGCCGACGGGGTATCCCGCCACCGTGCCGTCCATGCGGGACCGCGGGTTCGACGGGTCCGACGTGCCGGTGGCGTGCCCGGTCGACCCTCGCCGCGCCGTCCCCCGCACCGATGCGGTGCTCGCCGATCCTGCGCTCGCGCCTGCGGTCACGCGGCTCGGCCGGGGCCTGGTCAAGCAGGCCGTCACGGACGCGCAGGCCGCCGTGCGGCGCGGCGAGATCGCTCCCGGGGACGTCGCCGCCGCGACCCTGCGGGCGCTGCCCCCGGCCGCCACCGCGCTGCGACCGGTCGTCAACGCGACCGGGGTGCTGCTGCACACCAACCTGGGGCGGGCCCCGCTGTCCCCGGCCGCCCGGGCGGCCCTCGACCTCGCCGCCGGGACCTGCGACGTCGAGCTGGACCTCGCCACCGGAGGCCGCGGCCCGCGGGGTGGCGCGGCCGTCGCGGCGCTGCGGGCGGCGGTGCCCGGTGCCGGGGCCGCCCACGTGGTGAACAACGGCGCCGCCGCGCTGGCGCTCGTGGCGGCGACACTCGCGGCCGGGCGGGAGATCGTCGTGTCCCGCGGCGAGCTGGTCGAGATCGGCGACGGGTTCCGCATCCCGGACCTGCTCGTCGCGGCCGGGGCGCGGCTGCGCGAGGTGGGGACGACCAACCGGACCCACCTCGGCGACTACGCCGGCGCGGTCGGTGCGGACACCGCGTTCGTGCTGAAGGTCCACCCCTCGAACTTCGTGATCAGCGGCTTCACCAGTGGGGTGGGACCGGCGGAGCTGGCCGGGCTCGGGGTCCCCCTCGTGGTCGACATCGGCTCGGGCCTGCTCGCGCCGCACCCGCTGCTGCCGGACGAGCCGGACGCCGCGGGCACCCTCGCGGCCGGGGCGAGCCTCGTGACGGCGTCGGCGGACAAGCTGCTCGGCGGCCCGCAGGCGGGCGTGCTGCTCGGCGCGGCCGACGTCGTCGAGCGGATCCGTCGCCACCCGCTCGCCCGGGCGATGCGGGTGGACAAGCTCACCCTCGCCGCGCTCGAGGCCACCCTGCGCGGGCCCGCGCCGCCGGTCCGTGCGGCCCTCGACGCCGATCCGCAAGAGCTGCACCGGCGGGCCCGCGCACTCGCCGGACGGCTGCGGGCGGACGGCGTCGCGGCCGAGGCCGTCGGCACCGAGGCCGCCGTCGGTGGCGGCGGGGCACCCGGGGTCCGCCTGCCGAGCGCGGCGGTGAGGGTGGCGCAGGCGCTGGCCCGCCCGCTGCGCACCGGGGATCCGGCGGTGCTGGGCCGGGTCGAGCGCGGGCGGTTGCTGCTGGACCTGCGCGCCGTCGATCCGGCCGACGACGGGCTGCTGGCCGCGGCCGTGCTCGCCGCGGACCGGGTGACCTGAGTGCGCACGCACGTCGTCGCCACCGCCGGGCACGTGGACCACGGCAAGTCCACGCTGGTCAGGGCGCTCACCGGGATGGAGCCCGACCGGTACGCCGAGGAGCGCCGCCGCGGGATGACCCTCGACCTCGGGTTCGTCTGGATGCGGCTGGGCGGGCCCGACGAGCCCCGCAGCATCGCGTTCGTCGACGTGCCGGGGCACGAGCGGTTCGTCGCCACGATGCTCGCGGGCGTGGGCCCGGTGCCCGCGGTGCTCCTCGCCGTCGCGGCCGACGAGGGCTGGATGCCGCAGTCCGCCGAGCACCTCGACGCCCTCGACGCCCTCGGCGTCACCCGCGGGCTGCTCGCCGTGACCCGCACGGACCTGGCCGATCCCGCACCCGCGATCGCCGAGGCCCGCACCCAGCTCGCCACCAGCACCCTGCGCGGGATCCCCGCCGTCGCGGTGTCCGCGCGGACCGGCGCGGGGCTGCCGACGCTGCGCACCGCCCTGCACACCCTGGTCGACGGCCTGCCCGATCCGGACGACGGGGCACCGGTCCGGTTCTGGGCCGACCGGGCGTTCACGGTCCGGGGTGCGGGCACGGTGGTCACCGGCACCCTCGCGGCGGGCGCGGTCGCGGTGGGCGAGCGGCTACGGGTCGCGGGGCGCACCGCGGTCGTGCGCGGCCTGCAGAGCCTCGGCCGCCCCGTCGAGCGGGCTCGCGGCGTCGCCCGCGTCGGGCTCAACCTGCGGGGCGTGCCCGCCGACGCCGTGGCGCGCGGGGAGCCGCTGCTCACCCCGGGCGCCTGGCTCGACGTCACCGAGCTCGACGGGCGGCTGCACGCCGTCCGCGGGCGGACGGTCGACCCGGCGGAGCTGCCGCGGGAGCTCCGCCTGCACATCGGGTCGGCGGTCGTCGCGGCCCGGGTCCGCCCGCTCGGCGCGGACGTCGTGCGGGTGCGGCTCGCCCGGCCGCTGCCGCTGCGCATCGGGGACCGGGCCGTGCTGCGCGATCCCGGCGCCCACCGGATCGTCGGCGGGCTCATCGTGCTCGACGTCCGCCCGCCCATGCTGCGCCGCCGGGGCGCCGCGGCCCGGCGGGCGGCGGATCTGGGCGCGGTGCGCGGGCGGCCGGACGCGGCGGACGAGCTGGCCCGCCGCGGCACCGTCAGGGAGTCCGCGCTCGTGGCGATGGGGGTCCCCGCCGCGGCGGTCGCGACGCTCGCCGCCGTCCGCGGCGGCGGCTGGCTGCTGGACCCGACGCGCGTGCGACCGCTGCACCACGCCGCACGGGCGGCCGTCGCCGCGCACGACGCGGCCGACCCGGTGGATCCCGGGCTGGCGGTGGAGGCGCTGCGCCGGGCACTGGACCTGCCACACCCCGACCTCGTCCGGGCCCTGCTGGCGAGTGGCCCGGTGGCCCGTGCCGACCCCACCGACGAGCCCACCGACGACCGCACCGACGACCGCACCGACAACCGCACCGACAACCGCACCGGCCGTCTGCCGGCGTCCGGCCTCGCGGTCCGGGACGGGCGGGTGCACCTCGACCGCCGCGCCGACCTGCCCCCGCCGCTGCACACAGCGTTGACCGCCCTGCGCGCCGACCTCGCCCGCGCCCCGTTCGCCGCGCCCGACGCGGCGCGCCTCGCCGAGCTGGGACTGGGCCCGCGGGAGCTGGCCCGCCTGGTGCGGGCGGGCGAGCTGCTCGCCGTCGCGGACGGGATCGTGCTGCTCCCGGGAGCCGACGGGCAGGCGGTGGCGGTGCTCGCCGGGCTGGGTCCGGTGTTCACGGTGAGCCAGGCGCGACGCGCACTCGCCACCACGCGGCGGGTCGCGGTGCCGCTCCTGGAGCTGCTGGCCCGGCGGGGACGGACGGTGCGCACCGCCGACGGGGGACACCGGCTGGCGCCCGAGCCGTGAGCGAGGTTTGAGCGGCCGGGCACGGGGAACGCGCCACGTGTGGGGATCGCGACATGGCCGCTCGTCCGCCAGCTCATGGGCACCGACCCGCTGGGGCGCGGCGTCGCGGCGCGGTCGGCCGCCACCGACCGGCTCACCGCGCGGACGCGGGACGCCGACGGTGTCACGGCCTCGATCTGCCCGTTCTGCGCGGTCGGCTGCGGCCAGCGGGTGTTCACGAAGGACGGCGCCGTCGTCCACGTCGAGGGCGACCCGGACTCCCCGATCAGCCGGGGCAGGCTCTGCCCGAAGGGCTCCTCCACGCTGTCGCTGGTCACCTCACCCAGCCGGGTGACCCGGGTCCGCTACCGGCGCCCGTACTGCACCGAGTGGGAGGACCTGGACCTCGACACCGCGCTGGACATGATCACCGACCGGGTGCTGGACACCCGGCGCCGGACCTGGCAGGACACCGACGAGCAGGGCAGGCACCTGCGCCGCACGATGGGCATCGCGAGCCTGGGCGGAGCGACCCTCGACAACGAGGAGAACTACGTCATGAAGAAGCTCTACACCGCGATGGGCGCGGTGCAGATCGAGAACCAGGCCCGTATTTGACACTCGTCCACGGTCCCCGGTCTGGGGATCTCCTTCGGTCGCGGGGGCGCGACGACCTACCAGCAGGACCTCGCCCACTCCGACTGCATCGTCATCCAGGGCTCCAACATGGCCGAGGCCCATCCGGTGGGGTTCCAGTGGGTGATGGAGGCCAAGCGCCGCGGCGCCACGGTGATCCACGTCGATCCGCGGTTCACCCGGACCTCGGCCGTCGCGGACCTGCACGTCCCGATCCGGGCGGGCACGGACATCGCCTTCCTCGGCGGGCTGATCCGCCACGTCCTGGAGACCGGGGCGTGGTTCGACGAGTACGTCCGTGCCTACACCAACGCGTCGGTGATCGTGCGGGAGGACTTCGCGGACACCGACGACCTGGACGGGTTGTTCTCCGGCTACGACCCCACGACCGGCACCTACGACGTGCGCAGCTGGCAGTACGAGGGCGCCGACGTCGAGGCCGCCTCCGGGCGGCGCGACGAGCGGTCGGTCGTGCCCGAGCACGAGCGCGGCCAGTTCGCGGGCTCGGGCGGCGCGCCGTTCTCCGGCACCCCCCGCACCGACGAGACGCTGAAGCACCCGCGGTGCGTGTTCCAGCTGCTGCGCCGCCACTACGCCCGCTACACCCCGGAGAAGGTCGAGGAGGTCTGCGGGATCCCGCAGGCGACGTTCCGGCAGGTCGCCGACGCGCTGGTGCGCAACTCCGGGCGGGACCGGACGAGCGCGTTCGCCTACGCCGTCGGCTGGACCCACCACACCGTCGGTGTGCAGTACATCCGCGCCGCGTCGGTACTGCAGACCCTGCTGGGCAACATCGGGCGCCCCGGCGGCGGCATCCTCGCGCTGCGCGGGCACGCGAGCATCCAGGGCTCCACCGACATCCCGACGTTGTTCGACCTGCTGCCCGGCTACATCCCCATGCCGCACGCGCACCGCGAGCAGGACCTGCCGACGTTCGTCGAGAACAACGCGGGCGCCAAAGGCTTCTGGGGCCACATGGAGGCCTACCTCGTGAGCCTGCTGAAGGCCTGGTTCGGCGACGCGGCCACCGCGGACAACGACTACCTGTTCGACCTGCTCCCCCGGCTCACCGGCAACCACTCGACCCTCCCGACCGTGCTGGCCCAGGCGCGGGGGGAGGTCCCCGGCTACTTCGTGATCGGCGAGAACCCGGCCGTCGGCACGGCGAACGCTCGGCTGCAGCGCGCGGGGCTCGCGAATCTGGAGTGGCTCGTCGTCCGGGACCTCCAGATGATCGAGACGGCGACGTTCTGGAAGGACGGCCCGGAGATCGCCACCGGCGAGCTGCGCGCGCGCGACATCGCCACCGAGGTGTTCTTCCTGCCCGCCGCGGCGCACACCGAGAAGGACGGCAGCTTCACCAACACCCAGCGCCTGCTGCAGTGGCACCACAAGGCCGTCGAGCCGCCCGGGGACTGCCGCAGCGACCTGTGGTTCTACGTCGAGCTGGGGCGCCGGCTCAAGGAGCGCGTCGCAGGCTCCGACGATCCGCGCGACCGCCCGCTGCAGCTCCTGACCTGGGACTACCCCGTCGACGAGACCGGGGAGCCGAGCGCGGACGCCGTCCTGCGGGAGATCAACGGCACCGACGCCGACGGGCGGCCGGTGCCCGGCTACACCGCGCTCGCGGCCGACGGGTCCACCCGCTGCGGCTGCTGGATCTACGCGGGCGTGTACGCCGACGGGGTCAACCAGGCCGCGCGCCGCAGGCCCGGCGCCGAACAGGATTCGATCGCGGCCGAGTGGGGCTGGGCCTGGCCGATGAACCGCCGCGTGCTCTACAACCGCGCCTCCGCCGACCCCGCGGGCAAGCCGTGGAGCGAGCGCAAGAAGCTCGTGTACTGGGACGGCGAGCGCTGGACCGGCGCCGACGTGCCCGACTTCCCCGCCACCACGGCGCCGGACCACGTCGCACCGCCGGACGCGACGGGTGCGGCGGCGATCGGCGGGACCGACGCGTTCGTCATGCAGTCCGACGGCAAGGCGTGGCTGTACGCCCCTGCGGGCCTGCTCGACGGGCCCATGCCGACCCACTACGAGCCCGACGAGTCGCCGGTTCCCAACGCCCTCTACGGGCAGCGGTCGAACCCCGCCCGGGAGCGGTTCGACCGGCCGGGCAACCGTTCCCATCCGCCCGGGTCGGCGGTGTTCCCGTACGTCTTCACCACCTTCCGGGTCACCGAGCACCACACCGCGGGCGGGATGAGCCGGTGGACGCCGCACCTGACCGAGCTGCAACCGGAGATGTTCCTGGAGGTCTCACCCGCCCTCGCCGCCGAGCGCGGGCTGCGCCACGGCGGCTGGGCGCACGTGGTGACGGCGCGTTCCGCGGTCGAGGGCCGGGTGCTCGTCACCGAGCGGGCGACGCCGCTGCGTTCCGGGGGCCGGGTCGTCCACCAGATCGGGGTGCCCTGGCACTGGGGTACGAACGGGCTGTCCACCGGGGACGCGGCCAACGAGCTGCTCGGCGCCGCCCTCGACCCGAACGTGCACATCATGGAGACCAAGGCTGCGACCTGCGACATCCGCCCCGGGCGGCGCCCGCACGGGCCCGCGCTGGTCGCCTACCTCGCGGGCTACCGGCGCCGGGCCGGGCTGGAGGACTGATATGGGATCGCTGTCGGGGCCGCTGCCCGACCCGTCCGCCGACGCCGGCTACTCGGGTCATCCGCGGCGCGTCGGGTTCTTCACCGACACGAGCGTCTGCATCGGCTGCAAGGCCTGCGAGGTCGCCTGCAAGGAGTGGAACGCGCTGCCCGCCGAGGACGACGTGCTCACCGGCATGAGCTACGACAACACCGGCGCCCTCGGGGCGAGCACCTACCGCCACGTGGCGTTCGTCGAGCAGCGGATGCCGGCCACGGCCCCGGTCGACCTGGGCATGCCGGGCACCGACGGCGCCACGAGCGTCGACGGCACCGGTGTCCGGTGGCTGATGTCCTCCGACGTCTGCAAGCACTGCACCCACGCCGCCTGCCTCGACGTGTGCCCCACCGGCGCGCTGATCCGCACCGAGCACGGCACCGTCCTGGTGCAGGAGGACGTCTGCAACGGCTGCGGCTACTGCATCCCCGCCTGCCCCTACGGGGTCATCGACCAGCGCCCGGGCGACGGGCGGGCGTTCAAGTGCACGATGTGCCAGGACCGGCTCGGCGCGGGCCTCGCCCCGGCCTGCGCCACCGCCTGCCCGACCGAGTCCATCCGCTTCGGGCCTCTCGACGAGCTGCGCGCCGAGGCGGACGCCCGGCTCGCGCAGCTGCACGACCGCGGGGTCGGTGAGGCCCGGCTCTACGGCCGCGACCCCGACGACGGCGTCGGCGGCGCGGGGGCGTTCTTCCTCCTGCTCGACGAGCCCGAGGTCTACGGGCTGCCTCCGGATCCGGTCGTGACCACCCGCGATCTGCCCTCGATGTGGCGCCACACGGCCGCGGCGGCGCTGGCCGTCGCGGGTACCGTCGCCGCGGCGTTCCTGGGCGGCAGGCGGTGAACGGCCGCGGCCCGGCCACGGACACCGGGGCGACCACCGCCGCGAGCCCGGCGAGCGGCCGGGCGGCACCGCAGCACCGCGGGCGCGGCGAGCGGCTCATGGTCCCCGAGGCCGGGTTCCGCTCCTACTACGGCCGCCCGGTCCTCAAGGCGCCGGTATGGAAGGTGCCCGACGTCCCCGCCTACCTCTACCTCGGCGGGCTCGCCGGGGTGTCCGCCCCGCTCGCCGCGCTCGCGGACCTCACCGGCCGCCCGAGGCTGCGCCGGATCGGCAGGCTGGCCGCCGCGGGTGGGGCGGGCGCGAGCGTCGCGTTCCTCGTCCACGACCTCGGCAGGCCCGCGCGGTTCCTGCACATGCTGCGGGTGTTCAAGGTGACCTCGCCGCTGTCCGTCGGGTCCTGGATCCTCGCCCCGTTCGGCACCCTCGCCGGGGCGACGGCCGCGGCGGAGCTGCTGGGCGTCGCGCCGCGGCTGGCCCGCGCCTCGGGCGCGGCCGCGGGGGCGCTCGGCCCGGCGCTGGTCACCTATACCGCGGCACTGCTCGCCGACACCGCCGTCCCCGCCTGGCACGAGGCGTACCGGTACCTGCCGTTCCTCTTCGCAGGCAGCGCCCTGGCCGCCGGTGGCGGGGCGGGGCTCTTGGCGCCGGACGCGCGCGAGGCGCGACCGGCCCGGGTCGTGGCCGTCGCCGGGGCGGGGCTCGAGCTCGCCGCCGCGGCCGCGATCGAGCGCCGGACGGGGTTCGCCGCGCGGGCCTACCGGACCGGCCGGGCGGGCGCGGTCCTGCGCGCCGCCCGCGCCGGGACCGTGGCAGGCGCGGCGGGTGCGCTGGCTGCGGGCCTGGTCCGGGGCCGGCGGACCCGCCGCGCGCTGGACGTGGCGGCGGCGGTGCTGCTCAACGCCGCATCGGCCGCCACGCGCTACGGCGTCTTCGAGGCGGGCCGGGCCTCTGCCCGCGACCCGGAGTACACGGTCCGGGTGCAGCGGGAACGGATGGCCACCGCCGGGACCGGCGAGGACCGGCCGGGACCGGAGCACCGGACTCAGGTCGCCGGGCGCTGATCGTCCGGCGGGTCGTCGGTCCCCGGTCCTCGGGAGACGTCGTGCCCGGGGGCTCCCCGCACCGGCCGGGGGCACCCGTGGACGCGCCAGACGCGCCAGACGCGCCAGACGCGCCCGTGGACGCGCGCGGCCCTACCGTCCGCCGACGGCGCCTGCCGCGCGGTCCCGCAGGTCGGCGCCCACCCCGCTCTCCCGCGCACAGTGCGCGCAGCAGAAGAACCGGCCCCCGGCCTGCACCCCGTGCCCGACGACCGTGCAGCCGCAGTGCTCGCAGATCGGGGCCATCAGGTGGATCGCGCACTCGAAGCTGTCGAACACGTGGATCGCACCACCATGGGCGCGGACCTCGAAGGCCATGTCGTAGTCGTTCCCGCAGACCTCGCAGCGAGCCATCTCTCCTCCTCGTCGTCGGCCAGGTCGTCGTCCCCTGGGGTTGCCGCCATCCGGGCCGGGAAACGCGCACCGCCGATGTGCGGTGCGGCGCGGAGAGCCCGAGCGCCGCGGTCCCCGGAACGCGCCGGTGGCCGCGGCGGGCTCGCCGCGGCCACCGGATCGGGCCGAAGGACCCGGGGGCTCAGGCCGCCGCGTCCGCCACCGGCAGGTCGCACTCGGCCGGCACCGGGATGTCGTAGAGCTTCGCGGCGTTCAGGCCGAGGATCTTCTTCTTGGCCGCCGTCGTGAGCCGCGGGTAGTCCGCGAACTGCTCGTCGTCGGGCATCTGGTAGTCCACGAAGCCCTCGACCTGCCAGCGCGGGGTCCAGATGTTGTAGTCCGAGCCGAAGGTCAGCCGGTCCTCGCCCACCCAGAACAGCAGCTCGCCGAGCACCTTGG
>JBFWRR010000081.1:0-23443 GCA_050248815.1 Pseudonocardia sp.
GGACCACCCCCGCGCGTGCGGGGACGACACTTGCCAACCAGCGAGGACGTACCCGACCAGTCTCCGGTTCGTTCGACTTCTACCGGCGGAACCGCCGCCGCCGGGCCGCGCTGCTCCACCCTTCCGCCGAACGCTCCCCGGCGGTGGGTCGCTCGCCGGGATCGTTGGGTCGCAGCATGAGCGTGAGTCCTTCGATCTCCACGGGAGTCCAGTCGTGCCGGTGGACCTTGAAGCCGAGACCCTGTTCGTTGTCCGCGGTGTGGACCATGATCGCGCGTCCGGACTTGACCATCTCCACGGTGCGGGTCCACAGCAGGTCGCGCACGCGCGTGGAGACCTTCCCGACGAAGACACCGGCGGAGATCTCCAGCAGCCACCGGGTGAGGTGGCCGCGCAGGCCCACCGGGCAGGCCGCGACGACGATGACGATCATTCGTCGTCCCCGGACCCGTAGAGCTCGCGCAGGTCGGCGACGGACGCGCTGTATGAGACCCCGGCGCTGACGGTGCGGCCGTTGCCGTCCCACAGCATGACGACGTCGGGGTCGTCGAGGGCTTCGGGGCCGTACTCGACGGGCTCGTCGGCGGGGTCGGACAGCAGGGCGCGGATGTCGGCGACGCAGGCTTCGAGGAACCGGCTGCCCTTCATGTGGTCGCGGACGGCGCGCCGGGTGACGGCGCCGATGTCGGCGACGTCCGGCTGGGCGGCGACGTCGAAGGCGATGGGGATCGACACGTCGGCCTTGTAGAGGTCGGCGACGTCGAACACGAACGACAGGACGTGCCCGGTGTGGATGAACCCGAGCCCGGGGCGCAGCCGAGGGCGACGATCACGGCGTGCACGACCCCGTAGAGGCTGGTGTTGGCCGCCGACAACGCTTGGTTGATCGGGGTGCCGGCGGCGAAGTCGGTGGTGTCGTAGTCGCGGCGCGTCCACTCCACTCCGGTGCGTTCGGAGTGGAGGCGGTAGAGGCGCCGGATGCGGGCGCCCTCGCGGCCGCGGAGCTGTTGCATGGTGAGCCCGGAGACGTCTTCGCCCGGGAATCGCATCGCGTACATCGCGCGGGCGACGCGCAGCCGCGAGCGCTGGTTGGACACGAGCGCGGCCTGAGCTTCCAGCAGCCGCGCGGACCGCGCCAGCGAGCGTCCGTGCGCGTAGTACCGCACGCCCTGCTCGCCGACCCACACCGCGGTGGCTGCGCTCTCGGCGAGCAGGACCATCGCCTGCTGGCTGACCGTCGTGCCGGGCCCGAGCAGCACGGCGCCGAGTGTGGCCGCAGGCAGGTGGACGGTGCCGCGGGTGTCGCGGGCGGTGATCGCGTTGGCGTCGCGGTGCACGACGCAGTGTTCGAGGTAGACGAAGCTGAGCCGGTCCTGCGCCCGGACGAGCTGGCCGAGCGGCACCGGCTTCGCTCCCGGGATCTCCTTCACCGGGGAGCTGCGAGGGTGAGCAGGCCGCAGCCGTAGCCTTTGCCGGGCCCGATCCCGCCGACGAGCGCGGCGCGCAGGGCGTCGGCGTCCTGCACGACGAGGGTGCCCTCGAACAGCGCGGTCGAGAGCGTGACGTCGCGGCCGCGCCGGTCGAAGCGGAGCACTCGCCGGTCGCGCAGCAGCAGGTCGGGTGCGCCGGCGCTGCCGGGGGCGATCGCGAACCCGTGCCGTCCGGCTTGCTGGTGCAGCCAGGCCGTCTGCTGGGCGGCGGTGACATGCGCGACCCGTTTGCCGCGTTCGCCGGGTCCGCCGGCGAGGTTGTGCACCGGGTTGACCCGCACCCGGAAGGCCCACCGGTCGCCCTCGGCGAGCTTGTCGAGGAACGGCTGGTAGTCCTTGGTCTGCCAGCCGTAGACGGGGCGGCCGATCTGTTCGACGAGATGGGTGAGGTCGGGTTCGGTGGCGCTGACGACGTAGAGCACGGGATCGTGGCCGCCCTCGTCGAGGCGCCAGAGGATGCGGCCCTCCGGCCGGTCCGACGGGAACGCGGCGAGCACGCCGGCGTGCAGGCGCTGCGGTGACCCGAGGACGTGACGGGCGGCGCGGCGCTGTGGGTTGATCTCGAAACGGGTCAGGTGCACGGCTACAGCTGCTCCATCGGCTGGTGGTGGTCCGGTTCACCCCGGTAGGCGGGATTGGGGACCTCGATCCGTTCGTGACGGACGGCGCGCCATTCCCACTGCCGGTGCGCCGGGTCGAAGCCGTGGGCGACGGGCTGGTCGCGCACCAGGTCTGCGCCCGGGTCGGTGGGGTCGGCGTCGGCGGCCAGGTCGAGCGTGACGGAAGCGCCGCGATGCGCGCGCTGCACCATCGGCGCGGCCTGCCACGGCTCGGCGTGGAGGGCCTCGACGGCGGTGCCGTCGCGCAGC
The DNA here is from genome assembly GCA_050248815.1 of Pseudonocardia sp. Taxonomy (GTDB): domain Bacteria; phylum Actinomycetota; class Actinomycetes; order Mycobacteriales; family Pseudonocardiaceae; genus Pseudonocardia. The sequence goes on from JBFWRR010000081.1 coordinate 2,360, forward strand.
CCGCGACCGAGGGGACCGACCGGCGGGCAGGAGCGTCGGCCGAGGTAGAGCGGGAAGTGCGGACGGCGCAGTGCGTCCTCCAGCCCGGCGAGCAGGTCGCGGTCACCCTCGACGGCGGCGAGGAACACGGCGTCGGCGAGGTAGTGCCGGGTGGAAACCGACACCACCGCGCCGTCGCGGGAGGCCGTCTGGAAGTCCCGCTCCAGCCGCCCGGGCTGCTCGGTGCGCACGGCGAACCGCAGGTCCAGCAGGTGCTCGATGGAGTCGGTGCGCCTGCGACCCTCGGCGGCGGCGAGCAGCCCGATCACCGCGCTCTTGCTGGGTGCCCGGTCTGTGGCGCGGCGGGTGAAGCGGCTCGCGGTGCCCCAGGACTGGAAGGGCGCCGCGAGCCGCAGCAGCAGGGCTGTCACGACAGCCGGGCGGCGACGGCCTCGCCGACCGCGGCGATCGTGGTGTCGATGTCGGCGCGTTCGGCGATCTCGGCGAGGGGGGCGAGCCGCTCGCCGGGTCCGAACGTCCAGGCCGCGACGGGCTTCTCGCCGTACGCCGCGCGCACCTCCTCGGCGTGCGTGGCGAGGCGCTCGATCGCCTGCGGAATCCGGGCGCCGTCACCGATGGGCTCCTCGTAGGCGCCCACCAGGTTGATCGGCTGTGTCTCCCGCAGCACAAGCAGGACGGCGTCGGGAAGCGTGCGGTTCGCGAACGTGTTCTGCTTGCCGGTCGGCATGCTGAGCACGAACGCCCGGACGAACGCCTCCACGGCGCGGCGGGCGGCCTTGGGGTCGGAGCCGAGGTTGTCGCGCAGCCGGTCGACGTCCACGGTGGCGTAGCGGTACAGCGTCGAGGAGTTGAACTCGACCGTGCCGATCATCCCGGCGCCGGCGTCCTGCTCCTCATCGGCGTTCTTGTGGTCGTCGACGGCGGTGAAGTAGTCGTACTCGTTCTCCACGGCGTGCACCGAGATCGCGTGAGCCACCTGTGCGGACGCGTCGACGTTGAGGTCGGTGTCCTCGGCGACCATGCGGCCGAACAGGGCGACGTCCACGGAGTGCTCGGTGTCGGCGGCCCGGCGGGCGGCCTTCTTGTCGATCGTCTCGCCGGAGCGGGCGTGCTCGACGCCGAGGGCGGCGAGCGCGGAGATCTGGTGCGCGGAGAGGAACACGAGGTAGCCGGACTCCTCGGGGAGCTCCTTGCGCCCCTTCGGCGGGCTCACCTTGATCCCGACCGCGGTGAGCACCGCCTTGGCCAGCTCCGCCTGCCGGTCCGCGAGCGACGGGTCCTGCGCCGCGATCGCGTCGCCGATCAGCTCGACGAGCCGCTTGCTGCGCACCCCCAGCTCCGAGGCGTCGAGGAGGTCGGTGAACGCCGTGCGGGCGGCGCGCTTCCAGGCCTGGCTGGACACCCGGGCCCGGACGACGCCGCCGTAGCGGGCGCTCTTCGGCGAGCCGGTGTCGTCGCGGTTGAGGTTGCTCGGCGGCACGGTCTGCAGGACGTGGACGTCGAGGATGGTGCGGGCCATCAGGAGCTCTCCCGGGAGTCGTCGGGGTCGGGGGTGTTCGGGGTGTCGGTGGCGGCGGCCGTGCGGTTCTGGCGGTAGAACTGCCTGCCCCAGGTCATGCGGACGCGGTCGCGTCCGGTGGTCTGCCAGGCGACGAGCTGGTCGGCGAGGCGGCCGTAGTCCAGCGGGGCGCCGCCCGCGCGCAGCAGCTGGACGACCCCGCGCAGGTGGTGGCTCAGCTCCGGGAACGAGTCGGCGGTGCCGAGCATCCGGAAGCGGCGGACGATCGGGTCCGGCAGGTCCTTCTCCGGGCCCGCGGCGAGCCCGCGCAGCGCGGTGCCCAGGCCGCGACGGCGGACGTGCATCCGCTCGCCGCGGGACTGCTGGTGCACCGCGTACAGAGTGATCGCGAGGTGGGCGGCCTGCTCGGCGGGGGTGGTCGGTGCGTCGTCGTCGGTACCCCGCGCCAGGGTGGGGGAGTAGGTGTACTGCAGGACGTCCAGGACGGCGCCGGGCTGCTTGCCCGCCGCGCGCCGCAGCCGGGCGAGCGCCGTGACGGCGGCGGGGTCCTGGCGGTCGCGCAGGAACCGGGACTGGATGTCCGCGATGGTCGCGTCGACGAACGTGCCGGTCACCCCCAGCAGTCGCGGCTGGTCGTCACCGGTCGCACCGGTCTCGGCGTCGAGCAGGGCGGTCACACGGTTCTCCTCGGTCAGGCGGACACGGTCTCGTAGGCCGCGGGCAGGGCGGTGCGCAACGAGATCCGGAAGCGGTTCTCGGCGTGTGCGGCGGTCATCGGCCGGCCACGGACCTCGCGGCCGACCCAGCAGGCGGGGGAGATGTTCGCCAGCAGGTCGTCGGCGGCGTCCTGCGTGACGCGCTGGGCGCGCCTGTGCCAGTCCCGGCGCAGCTCGTCGGTATCGCTGTCGGAGCCGACGCTTCTCAGCCATTCGCGGAACTCGGGGTCGAGTCGGGCGTAGAGCCGTTCCCGCGCCCGGCTGCGCGGACCGTCCCCGATCCCGCCCGCGGCGGCGACCAGATCACCTGCGAGGTTCGCCAGCGCCAGCGCCGCGTCCTCCGCGGCCTGGACGCACGCTCGGACGAACTCTGCCTGGGCGACGGCGCCCTGCTCGGCCAGGCCGGCACGTAGGTTCAGGGTGTCGTGGACGACGTCGTCCACGACCGAGGCGTTCGAGCCGTACACCACCCCGGCGGCGCGGAACCGCACGAGGTGCTCACGCGGGATGGCTCGTCCGGTGCTCAGATGACCTAGCCACTCGACGATCCCCGGAGCGAGACCCTTCGCACCCGAGCCGCTCTGGCGCGAGGACACCGCGGGCAGCAGCGACTCCAGGCCCCGCCAGATCGCCCGGTCCGGGTTGTGGGGACGGGGCATGTAGACGGGGCTGGACGCCTTCTTCTCCTGGGTCGGACTCCGGCGCCACGCGGTGTGCGGCTCGACGAGGTGGCGGTTCTGGGGCGAGAGCCGGTTGCCGTTGGCGACCAGGACCCGGGTGACCCGTCCGCCCTCGGTGAAGAGTCGGATCCGGCGGCTCGGCCACGTGTACAGGTCGACCGGGCCCGTCGGCTCCCGGCCCTGGTCGACGTGCCCGGACTCGTCCTCGGCGGCGAGCGGCGGGCGTTCCCACACCGGGAGATCGAGGTCGGGGTCGCGGGGGCAGGCGGCGAAGTCGGCGGCGACGAGGTTGAGCAGCAGGGTCTCCTTGAGGGTGTCACCTTCGAGGAGGAGGCCGCCGAGCCAGCCGCTCCAGGCGACGCCGATCGGGTAGCCTCTTCCACCCTTGTTTCGGGGATCCCCGACCGCCCCGGTCTTGATGCCACTCGGGTCGAAAGCGTTGCAGTGCACCACCCACCGCGCCGCCTCGGCGTGGGTGAGCGAGAGCTCGCCGCGCCGCGTGGCGAAGAACGGCAGCCCGTTGGGGACGTCCGCGATCAGCTTGGACAGCTCGGACGTGTCGCCCTTGGCGGTGTGCAGGCCGGCAGCCTGGAGGAACGGGGTCTCGGGATGGAACAGGTGGAACCGGTGCCGGTGCCGGTCGAGGTACTCCGCGATCCGGTCGACCGGCAGGGTCGGGGCGGTCCACAGCTGCTTCCACTCCGCCCGGTCGCGTGGACCGCGCAGTGCGCCGTGCAGGACGGCGAGCAGGAGCCGGGTCAGGGCGAACGTCTGGGTGGGCAGGTCGCCGATCAGCCCGGTGAGGTGGTGGGCCCGGCTGAGTGCAGGGAGGACGCCGAGCTCCGTGACGGTCCCGTCGGGTTCGCGGCAGGGCAGCCAGGGCTCGTGACGGAGGTCGTACTGGTCGGCTGTCGACATGGGACTCCGAGGAAGGCGAGGGGAGCGTGACGGTAGCGATCGAGAACGCTGTACGACAAGTGTGTTTCTGGAGGAGTACGCGAGGAGGAGAATTGCTGGATGCTGTAGCGTCGCCGTTCCCCGCGGTGCGGGGTTGGTCCGTGTGTCTCCGGCGGAGTTCGGTGGTCCCCGCGACGCGGGGGGTACGACGGCGCGACGGCACCCGACGGTGTGCCGTCGCGCCATCACGGCAGCCCGTACGACAGCCCGCGCCGCGGGTCGTAGGACAGCCGGAAGTGGGCCGCCCCGGCCTGAACGACGGCCGCGCGCTCCTCGTCCAGGACGAGCACGAGCTGTCCCTTGAGGAGCGGGTGTTGCTCGAAGCTCGTGAAGTGATTGCGCTCAAGGGCGCGCAGGACGCCGTCCCCGACGGCGTCCATCCGGCACAGCGAGGCCGGTAGCCGCAGCGCGCACGCGGCGATGGTGCGCGCCGTCGGCCATTCCACCGCGGTATCCAGCGGGACCTGCACACCGCCGCCGGGCACCCAGGAGGGTGTGCGCAGGCCGCCGTCGCGGTCGCGTTGGACGACGAGCACCTCGAACGACTCGTCCCCGTCACGCACCTGGCCGCTACGGCGGGGGTCGTCGTCGACGTCGCCGACCCCGCCGCGCACCCAGGCGTCGAGGCTCGCCGTCGCCGGGCCTGCCTCGGCGATCACGAACTTCCCGGCCTCGGCCCGACGGCCCGCCGCGCGTCTCTCGGCGACCGCCCGCGCCTTCGTCATGGCCTCCTGCCAGGTGGCCGGTCCGAGCGTCGACGATCCGTACCCGGCCTGCACGAGGGTGGGAATGTCGCCCGGCAGGGTCACGGTGTCGCGGTCGGCGAGCAGCGCCGCAGCCCGCAGCAGGGTGTGCTCGCCGTACACGGCCCGGCTGCCCTGGACCGCCCGCAGGGGATCGGTGGACCAGTCCTCCACTCCGACCAGGACACACCGCGGCCGTGCCGCACCGCGGGGCCGGGTGCGGACGTGCCGGTGCAGCCGTCCCATGCGCTGCAGGACCAGGTCGACCGGAGCCAGGTCCGAGACCAGGAGATCGAAGTCGACGTCGAGGCTCTGTTCCACCACCTGCGAGGCGACCACGACGTGGCGCCGGGGGCGCTCGCCCGCCGGGCCGAACCGGGCGAGCAGGTCCGCGTCCAGGCGGGCCCGGTCGCAGGCGAGGAAGCGGGAGTGGGTCATCGTGACCTCGTCCTCGCCGAACTCCGCGACGAGCCGGTCAGCGGTCGCCTGGACCCGGGTGACGGTGTTGCGGACGACCACCGCGCAGCCACCGTCGCCCAGTGCCTCCCGGAGCAGCGTGACCAGGTCGTCGAGGTCGTCGGGCCGCCGTTCGATGGCCACCGGGCGCGGCGGGCCGCTTGCGGAGACGGAGCGGGGCGGCAGTCCGGAGGCCAGCACCACGGGGTACCCGGGATCATCCGGTGGCGTGGCGGGAGCCGTTCCCCGGCCGCTGCCGTAGGCGCGCATCAGTTCGGCGCGGCGTGCCGCGGGCAGCGTCGCGGACAGCAGCACGACCGGGGTGCCGTAGGCGCCGAGCCAGTGCAGCACCGTGTCGAGGTAGCGCGACATGAACACGTCGTAGGAATGCACCTCGTCGACCACCACGACCTTCCCGGCCAGGCCGAGGTGGCGCAGGACGAGATGGCGGCTCCTGAGGCCCGCGAACAGCACCTGGTCGATCGTCCCGACGACGAACTGCGCCAGCGGCCCACGCTTGCGTCCGTGCAGCCAGGGATGGGCGACCCCGACGTCGTCGGCGCCACCGTCCTCGGCCACGCCGCGTACCTGGCCGCGGTCGTGGCGCAGCAGGCCGCGGTACTCGTCGTTGAGGCTGGCGGTGCCGTGTGCAAGCACGATGCTGGTGTCGAGGGCGAGCCCGGGGACCGCCCGCATCCAGTCGCGCACCCTGCCGAACATCGCGTCCGTCGTCGCGCGCGTCGGTAGGGCCACGAAGCAGCCGTCGGCCCCCGACCGGGCCGCGAGCGCCTCGGCGGCGAGTAGCGCGGCCTCCGTCTTCCCCTCGCCCATCGGCGCCTCGACGATCACCAGGCCGGGTTCGGGCTGGCTCATCGCGGCTTCGACCGCGGCCACCTGGACCGGTCGGGGTTCGCGGCCGAAGCGACCCACGAAGGCGGCGCGGGCGTCCGTGACGGGGGACGGAGTGAAGCGATGCGGCAGGTCCAGCGCGGCCCACCCCTCGTCCAGCCGCGCCGCGGTACGGGCCGCGTCCGGTCGTCGAGGTGGCTCGTGCGCGGTGTGCAGCGGGTCGAGCCGGAACCACTCGGCGTTCGACGCGATCCAGTCGGCCATGATCACGATTCCGGAGAGCAGCGCCTGCGACGGGCGGCTGAGTTGCGCCCCGGCGTAGCGGCCCAGCGTGTCCGGGCCGCCGACGAGGTCGGTTGCCCAGGCCAGAGCGTCGTGGCGGGCCCGTTCCCACGCCCCGTCGCCGGACAGGTCGGTCCGGCTGTCGACCAGAGCGAGGATCGAGCTCGGCGGCGGTTCCCCGTGGTGCCCGCCGACCACGCACGCGAACTGCGCCGCCGTCACGTCGAAGTCGAAGCCCTGCACGTCGGCGAGCCAGCAGTGCACCGAGCGCTGGCCGACGACCTCGTGGCGGGCGAACCGGCGGTCGGGGTCGAGACGGACGCCGGGCTTCACATCCAGGCCGTGGCGACGCATCGCGTCGGCGAGCTCGCCTGCCTGCACGACGAACGCCGGGCTGATCTTGCCCACGTCGTGCACAGCAGCGAGCCAGGTCGCCACGGTGCGCACGTCATCGGCGGTACCGCCCAGGTCACCCGCGATCCGGCGGACGACCTGGGGGGACACCCATTCGTCGACCAGCCGTCCGGCGACCCCGGCGGTATCCGCGAGGTGCTGGTGCAGTGGCAGCCACTCGGTGACCGACGAGCGGTCCAGAGGGTCGCGTCCTGTCTTGGCCCAGCACACGAACCATGCGTCTGGTGCGAGGTCCCGCACGCGTCCTCCGGATGCCGCCTCGCCCGGGTGATCACCACGGACGTGATCTACCTCGCGTCATCCCCCGCGGACGTTAGCGCCGACCGGGCGGGCACCACGCCCCGCAGCACCGCCGGCCCGGTCACACACATCTCGTGGTTCCCGCACACACCGCAGGCGGTGCGTGCGAGCACGCTCCGGTGGGTGTGGGCTCGGGGGGCCCGGACGACGAGGGGCCCGGACGACGAAGGACCCGGCCTCCCGTGGAGGCCGGGTCCTCAGCCGCTCACGCCGCCCGGGGCGGCGTCACCGGTCACACGTCGTAGTACAGCGCGAACTCGTACGGGTGCGGGCGCAGCCGCAGCGGGTCGATCTCGTTCTCGCGCTTGTAGGCGATCCAGGTCTCCACCAGGTCGGGGGTGAAGACGCCGCCCTCGAGCAGGTAGTCGTGGTCCTCCTCGAGCCGGTCGATGACCGCGCCGAGGCTGCCCGGCACCTGGGCGATGTCCTTGGCCTCCTCCGGCGGGAGTTCGTAGAGGTCCTTGTCGATCGGGGCCGGCGGCTCGATCTTGTTCTTGATGCCGTCCAGGCCGGCCATCATCATCGCCGAGAACGCGAGGTACGGGTTGCCCGACGAGTCCGGGCAGCGGAACTCGATGCGCTTGGCCTTCGGGTTGTCGCCGGACAGCGGGATCCGGATGCAGGCCGAGCGGTTGCGGGCCGAGTAGACCAGGTTCACCGGGGCCTCGAAGCCCGGCACCAGGCGGTGGTAGGAGTTCACCGTCGGGTTGGTGAAGGCCAGCAGGCTCGGCGCGTGGTGGAGCAGGCCGCCGATGTAGTAGCGGGCCATGTCGGACAGGCCGCCGTAGCCGGCCTCGTCGTGGAACAGCGGCGAGCCGTCCTTCCACAGCGACTGGTGCACGTGCATGCCCGAACCGTTGTCGCCGAACAGCGGCTTCGGCATGAACGTCGCCGTCTTGCCGTGCTGCCAGGCCGTGTTCTTGACCAGGTACTTGAACAGCATGATGTCGTCGGCGGCGTGGAGCAGGGTGTTGAACTTGTAGTTGATCTCCGCCTGCCCCGCGGTGCCCACCTCGTGGTGCTCGCGCTCGACGGTGAAGTCCATCGCGATCATGTTGCTGACGATGTCGGCGCGCAGGTCGGCGTAGTGGTCCACCGGCGGGACGGGGAAGTAGCCGCCCTTGTAGTTGACCTTGTAGCCGAGGTTGCCGCCCGCCTCCTCGCGACCGGTGTTCCACCAGCCCTCGACGGAGTCGATGTGGTGGTAGGTCTGGTGCGGGTCGGAGCTGAAGCGGATCGAGTCGAAGATGTAGAACTCCGCCTCGGGCGCCATGAAGGCGGTGTCCGCGATCCCGGACGCGGCGAGGTACTGCTCGGCCTTGCGGGCCACGTTGCGCGGATCGCGGCTGTAGGGCTCGCCCGTGATCGGGTCGTGCACGAAGAAGTTGATGTTGAGCGTCCGGTGCTTGCGGAACGGGTCGAGCCGGGCGGTGGCCGGGTCGGGCAGCAGCGCCATGTCCGACTCGTTGATCGCCTGGAAGCCGCGGACCGAGGAACCGTCGAAGGCGGCGCCGTTCTCGAGCAGGTCACCCGCGGTGGAGGCCGGGACGGTGAGGTGCTGCATCACGCCGGGGAGGTCGCAGAACCGGATGTCGACGTACTCCACCCCCTCGTCCGAGATGTACTTGAGAACCTCTTCCGAGTTGCTGAACACGCTCTTGGGCTCCTTCGAACGTCTGCAGGATTCGGCGCGACGCTATGGCGGGCATGTTGCCCGCCAGTCACTCTCGCGTTTCACAGACGTTAACGGACGGCGGGGCCCGTCGGCGGGCGAAGTTGGCGGAGCCGCGCATCCGTGCTCGTCCGGTGCGCAGGCGGATCAGATCACACGGCAGATCCCCCCGGCGAGGGGCCCCGCCTGCGCCACGACGGCGGCCGCCGCGATACGCCGGGGGCGGACCGCCGCGTCTGCCCCCGGTACGACTGCGAGGCGCGCCGGAGCATCACGCCACCGGGCGGACCTGGACGCGACGGTGCCGGACGCGACGGTGCCGGATTCGACGTCAGCCCTTCGGCGGATCGAGCCACTCGGCGCGCGACAGCGGGCGGCCGTCGACGACGAGGTGGTACTTGCGGTTCTGGCGCATCAGGTGGTAATCGCCGATGTTCTCGTTCGGGGCGGCCGGGTCGTCGTCGTAGGCGCCGTCCGCGTAATGGCACAGCAGCGTCTTGCGCTGGAAATCCACCGGCATCGTGAGCAGGTCCTCGATCGGACTGTGCAGGTTGCGGATGTCGCCACCGAGGACCTTGACCTCGCCGAACCAGCAGTCGTGCATCACGAGGTCGCAGTCGGAGAGCCAGTCCAGGCAGTCCCGGTCGAATGCCGCGTCCGGGCTGTAGCCGAACCGGAAGTTCCCGAAGTCGAACTTGTACATGAGCGTCTTCGGAAGGTGCTTGGTGAAGGTGAAGTCGACGGAGAACGTGCCGAAGTCGACGTGGCTGCCGCCCTGCAGGCCCGACACCTCCGGGCGGTCCAGCGGAATGGGTTCGAAGAACCAGTCGAAGTTCGCGAGCCCGCCCTCCTCGCGCACGGACGGTTCCAGGGCCGGCCGCAGGTGCGTCCAGATGTCCTGCAGGAGCCATCCGGGTGCGTAGAGCTTGATGGGGTTGTCCGTCTTGTACATCTGGAAGTAGCCCAGCTCTTCCAGGCCGCCGACGTGGTCGGCGTGCATGTGCGTGATGAACAGCTCCTTGTAGCGGGTGATGTCGACCTGTTCCTCGCCGACGGCGTTGTTCTCGGCCCACATCTTGCCCATGTAGGCGGGCGCGTCGACGAGGAACTCCCGGCCGTCCACGTGGAACAGGCCGTTGACGAAGAAGTGCTTGGCGGTGAAGGCGTCACCGACGCCGAGCGGGTAGAACCAGACGTTCTGAGCCACGGTTTCCTCTCCTTTGGGGATCGCGGGCAGGTCAGGACGTGACGAACCGCGTCGTGCTGGCGAGGTACCCGCCGTCGACGAGCAGGTCCGTACCGGTGACGAACGACGAGCGCTCCGAGGCGAGGTAGACCACCGCGTCGGCGATCTCGGCCGGGCGGCACGGCCTGCCGACGGGAGTGGACCGCGCGAAGGCCTCGACGATCCGCATCGCGTTGCGGGTCAGCGGCGTCTCGACGAATCCGGGGCTCACCGAGTTGACCCGGATACCCAGCGGGCCGAGCTCGGTGGCGGCGACCTGGGTCATCGCCCGCACCGCCCACTTGCTGGCGGTGTAGGCGATCGCCTTGTACCCCGTGTGCGCGGCGAAGGAGGCGATGTTGACGATCGCCGCCGCCCGCGACCCGGCGAGCAGCGGGGTCGCGGCCTTCATGCCGAGGAAGACCCCCGTCTGGTTGACCGCGAGGACGCGGTTCCAGGACTCGACCTCCAGATCGACCAACCCGGCCCGGTCGGTGATCCCCGCGTTGTTCACCAGCGCGTCGAGCCCGCCGCAGCTCTCCTGCACGAACGCGATGGCGGCCGCCCACGACGCCGGGGACGTGACGTCGAGCTCCAGCGGGGAGATCCGGTCGGCGAGGGCGTGGGAGCGGTCGACGTCGTCGGGCTTGAGGTCGGCCGCCACCACCGCGCGGGCGTCCTCGTCGAGCGCGGCCGTGCAGACGGCCCCGCCGAGGCCGCCCGCGGCGCCCGTCACGAGGATCGCCCTGCCCTCCAGCAGGCCGCTCACGGGCTCAGTCCTTGCCGACGAGGGCCGAGACGACGTCGGCGACCGCCTCGCGCCCGTCCCGGACGAGCAGCTCGTAGAGCGCGATCTGCCCCACCTGGGCGTAGACGTAGTTCTTCAGCTGGCGGAACTCGGCCGTCTCCGGCGATCCGATGCCGTAGATCGACGACGCCAGCTCGGCGAGCAGCGGGAACGTGTAGGTGTGCGCGGCGCCGATCGTGTACGGCCAGTTCATGTCCGAGAGGTTGCAGTTCCAGATCTCGACGGGCTGCGCCCGCAGGTGCAGCTGTCCGTCGGAGCCGCGCTCCAGGATCCCGCGCTCGACGGGATCGGTCCGGGCCAGGATGGCGCCGCCGTGCAGGAAGCTCGCGACGGCGGCGTAACCGGGCCAGCGGACGCGGGTCTCGCCCGCGGCCTCGTCCTCGTAGAACTCGGCCGAGCCGAAGGCGTGGCAGGCCGCGACGGCGATCACCATCTCGGTGGGCGCCCCGCGGTGCAGCATCTCGGCCACGACGTGCAGCGTGTGGGTGTGCAGGTTGCCGCCCATCGCGCGCGGCTCCTTGCGGTAGGAGCCGTCGGCGTTCCAGGCGTAGATCCACGCCTTCGGGTACTCGTGGATCGTGAGCGCCGCCAGCGCCAGGTCCCGGTCGACCGGCACGCCGTAGCGGTGCTGGTAGAGCATCGTGTGGTACTCGCTGAGCCGGGAGTTGACCGCGCAGGTGATCGCGAGGCCGCCGGGGTGGCAGTTGTACCAGTCCTCGTGGCTCTGCGGTGCGGAGATGTAGGCCTGCGGGCTCAGGTTGTCGCGGGGGAGCAGCAGGTCGATGGAGTAGCCCTCCTCGAGGTACCCCGCGCGCACGAGCTCGGCGCGCACCTCCTCGCGGTCCCCGTCGTCGCGATAGCTCTCGGGGAAGGTGATGCGCGGGTCGCGCAGGATGTCGAGCATGAGCCCGCGGTAGTCGTCGTTGCGCAGGGAGAGCGCGCCCTGGACGAGCTCCTTGTAGGAGGAGACCACGAGCTGGGAGCTCTCCGCGATCTCCCGCGGGGACATGGCCACGATCTCAGCCAGTGGGCGCGTCGGAGGCATCGCCTCCCGCAGGCGTGAGCCGAACGTCGCGTACAAGTCGATCCACCCTCTCATCTCCGGGGCCCTGCGAGGCGCAGGCACCTGCCGCATCGCCGGGACAGGACGTGACGAGATGTGACGTACGTCATTTCGGACGACATACTGCCGAGTAAAACGGCGCCATGTCAACCAGATCAACCGGATGACGATCAAGCTGTGCGAGTACCCATCGGACGACAGGCTGTAACTTGACACGACACTATGTCGCTCCTAGCGTCTGACGGGCGCGTCGTGGCGACACCTCGGGAGGAGGCGGCGATGGCGGGCGTCCCCGATCCGGCGGCTGACCTGACCTTCGACCACGTGGTCGACCTGCTCCGGATCCTCGACGGCTCGGACCTGCCGACCACGATCGAGTTCCGCAACGGCCCGCTGCGCATCCGGATCGAGCGGGGGGTGCGGACCACTCCCGGGCCCGGCCCCGCACCGGTCCCGGCAGCGCCCCCGGGCGCCTCACCACCGCCGGCCCCGGTGGCACCCTCCGCCGAGCCGGACCGTCCGGCCCCGCCACCGACCGTCAACGGGGACGGCGCCGCCGTGCCGGCTCCCGTCGCCGGCGTCTTCTACCGCGCCCCCCGCCCCGATGCGGACCCGTTCGTCGAGGTCGGCGCGCGCGTCGACGCCGACGACGTCGTCGGCATCGTCGAGGTGATGAAGCTGATGAACACGGTGCGGGCGGGCGTCTCCGGCGTCGTCACCGCGATCCACGCGCGCAACGCCGAGTTGGTCGAGTTCGGCGAGACGCTGATGCGGATCCGCCCGGACGGGCCCGGCCCATGAAACTCGAGATCACCGACGAGTCCTTCCGCGACGGTCCGCAGTCGCTGTGGGCAAACCGGCTGCGCACCCGCGACATGCTCCCGGCGGCGCCGCACGTCGAGGCCGCCGAGTTCGCGCGCGCGAACCTGCTGAGCGGGGTCGGCTTCGAGGTCGCGGTGACGTTCCTGCAGGAGAACCCGCTCGACCGGTTCCGCCTGCTGCGCCGCCTCACCCCGGCCACGCCGTCGACCGTCCTCGTCCGCAGCCGCAACCTGTTCGGCTGGAAGCGCCACACCGACGACGTCGTGACGTTCGTGCTGGAGCACCTCGCGGGCATGGGCCTCGACGAGTTCGAGGTGTTCGACGCGCTCAACGACATGCGCAACATCGCGTTCCACCTGCGCGAGGGCGCCCGTCTCGGGCTGCGTAGCTCGGCCTGCCTGATCTTCGCGGAGTCGCCGGTGCACACCGACGCCTACTTCGCGCAGAAGGCGGCGGAGGTCGCGGGGTACGGCGCCGCGGCGATCCTGCTCTACGACGCGACGGGGGTGCTGCGTCCCGAACGGGTGGCCCCGCTGGTCGCGGCGATCCGCGCGGCGGCACCGGGCCTGCCCGTCGAGCTCAACGTGCACGACCAGACGGGGCTCGCGCTCGCCTGCTACCGCGAGGCCCTGGGCGTGGGCGTCACTGCGCTGTCCGCCGCCGCCCGGCCCGTGGCGGGCGCCAACTCCGTGCCCGCCACGGCCGACGTCGTGGCGCTGGCCCGCGAGCTGGGGGTGCACACCGACGTCGACGAGGCCGAGGTCGCCCGGCTCGACTCCTACTTCCGCTTCCTCGCCGCGGCCAGGGGCATGCCGCTGCGCCACGACGTCGGCTACGACCCGGAGCAGTATGCGCGCTACGTCGGCCACCAGATCCCGGGCGGGATGATGTCGCACTACGTCGGCCAGCTCGAGGGCCTCGGCCTGCTCGACCGGCTGCCCGCGGTGCTGGAGGAGGCCGCACGGGTGCGCGTCGAGCTCGGCCACCCCGGCATGGTGACGCCGTTCAGCCAGCTCGTCGGGGTGCAGGCGATGCTCAACGTGCTCGACGGCAGGCGCTACCACACGGTGCCCGCCGACCTGCGCGACTACGCCCGGGGCCACTACGGGCGCCCGGCCGCGCCGATCGACCCCGGCGTGCTCGACCGCCTGGTCGGCGACGCCGAGCCAGTGGACCCGGCCGACGGGTTCGAGGAGCCGACGCTGCCCGCGATCCGGGGGCGCCTGCCGGCGGGGGCGAGCGCCGACGACCTGTTCTTCGCACTGTTCTGCACCCCCGACCAGCTCGGGGCGATGCACGCGCGGCCCCGCGACGAGCTCCCCACCACCCCGCTCACCCCCCTCGCGGCGCTGCTCGGCCGGCTGGCCGCCCGCGACGACCTCACCGCGCTCGACGTCCGCATCGACATCACGCCACGTAGCCGGACCTGACGGGAGGACGCCCCATGTCCCGACCACCGCTCGACGGTGTCCGCGTCGTCGCGCTGGAGCAGTACATCTCCGGGCCGTACTGCACGATGTGGCTTGCGGACTGCGGCGCCGAGGTCGTGAAGGTCGAGCGCCCCGGCGTCGGCGACCCGCGCCGCGTGTTCCAGCCCACCCGCGGCGGGCCCGACGGGGACGCCGTGTCCGGGGGGTTCTTCTCCTTCAACCGCAACAAGCGCAGCGTCACGCTCGACCTCACCCTCGACGAGGGCCGCGACGCCTACCGCGCGCTCGTCGCGTCGGCCGACGTCGTCGTGGAGAACCTGCGGCCCGGGGCGGTGGAGAAGCTCGGCCTCGACCACACCGTGCTGCGGCGGGCCGACCCGCGCCTGATCTACGCGGGGATCAGCGGCTACGGCCGCGCCGAGGGGCTGCCGTTCGCCGGGCGACCCGCGTTCGACGCCGCGATCCTCGGCATGGCCGGGATCACCCACGTCACCGGCGCGAGCCCGGAGGAGCCCCCGCAGCTGCCGATGTACGGGCTGGCCGACATGGTGACCGGGATCTGCACCGGCTACCAGATCCTCATGGCGCTGTTCGAGCGGGAGCGCACCGGCGCGGGCCGGTTCATCGACGTGAGCATGTACGACTGCCTCGTCGCACTCAACGAGCGCCCACTGATGCAGCGCGAGTTCACCGGCCGGGTGATCAGCCGCGGGCCCGACCGCTTCCAGGCCCCGATGGGCGCCTACGCCTGCTCGGACGGCTACATCTCGCTGGTCGTGCCCAACGACCTCATCTGGCGGCGGCTGGCCGCCTGCATCGGGCGTCCCGAGCTCGCCGACGACCCCGCCACTGCGACCGGAGCCGCCCGCGCCGCCGATCCCGGCGCCTACCTGCCCGCACTGACGGCCTGGATCGGTGCCCGCACCCGCGCGGACGCCGTGGCGGCGCTGGAACGGTCGGGGGTGCCCGCGGGCGTCGTGCAGGACGCCGACGACGTCGCGGCGTGCCCGCACCTGGAGGCCCGCGGGATGTTCGTGCGGGTGCAGGACCCGGACGCGGGGGAGATCCGGATGCCGCACGCCCCGGTGACGATGTCGGACACGGGCCGGGTGCCCGCAGGCACCGTCCCGCGGCTGGGCGAGGACAACGACGCCGTCCTCGGCGCGCTCGGGCTCGATCCCGCCCTGATCGCCCGGGTCACCGGTGCCGCCCCGGTCGCGGCGCGCTGACGAGGGAGGACTCCGGCGATGGCGAACCCGACGGACGGGCTGCCCGGGACCCGCTGCCCGGACTGCGACCGGTCCTTCTACCCCGCCCGCGACCTGTGCCCCACCTGCTACCGCTCCGGGCTGGAGCCGGTCGCGATCCCGTCCCCGGGTGTCCTCGCGACCTGGACGGTCGTCCGGACGGGCAAGCGGTTCCCCACCCCGTACGCGCTCTGCTACGCGGACTTCCCCGGTGACGTGCGGGTGCTCGGCCGCGTCCTCGACTGGCGGGAGGGGATGGCGCTGCGGCCGGGGATGACCGTGCACGCCCACGCGGCAGGCGGGGAGCACGCCGGGCACACGTTCACCGTGGAGGCGACGTGACGACGCGTGTGACGACCGGGACGACGGGGGCGAGGACGCCGCGCATCGCCGGCGTCGCCCAGACCGCGTTCGGCAGGCACCGTGAGCGCACCGTCGAGTCGCTCGCCGTCGAGGCGGGCATCGCGGCGATCCGCGACGCCGGGCTCGACCGCCCCGCCGTGCAGGCGCTGTTCTGCGGCAACGCCTACGCGGGCTCCCTGCTCGGCCAGCGCATCGGCAAGGAGATGGGCCTGGACGGGCTGCCCGTCTACAACCACGAGAACGCCTGCGCCAGCGGGGCGAGCGCGCTGGCGCACGCCTGCCTCGCGGTGCGGGCCGGGACGTTCGACACCGTGCTCGTGATCGGGGTCGAGCAGCTGAGCGCGCTCGGCGGGGGTCTCCTGCCCCTCGGTGAGGACGATCCGGAGATCGCCGCGGGCCTCACCATGCCCGCGGCGTACGCGATGCGCACCGAGTCCTACCTCAGCCGCTTCGGCGGCAGCGTCGCCGATGTCGCGCAGGTCGCGGTCAAGAGCCGCGACAACGCGGCGCGCAACCCGAACGCCCAGTTCCGCGACCCGGTCACCGTCGAGGACGTGCTGGGCTCGCGCCTGATCGCCGACCCCGTCACCCTGCTGCAGATGTGCCCGAACGCCGACGGCGCCGCCGCCGTCGTCGTCACCGCGGCCGCCGGAGACCGGTCGGTGGCGGTGCTGTCCTCCGTCGTGACCAGCGGCCGGTTCTTCCAGGGCGCCCGGGACATGGCCTGGCCCGACATCACGCTGCGCGCCGCGGCGCAGGCCTACGGGGAGGCGGGCGTCACGGCGGCCGACGTCGACGTCGCCGAGGTGCACGACGCCGCGGCCATCGGCGAGATCATCTACTACGAGGCGCTCGGGCTCTGCGAGCGCGGCGAGGGTCTGGCCTTCGCGCGCGCCGGCCGCTCGGCCCTCGCCGGGGCGACCACCGTCAACGCGGGTGGGGGGCTGCTCTCCCGCGGGCACCCGCTCGGCGCGACCGGCGTCGTCCAGGTCGTGGAGCTGGTCGCCCAGCTGCGCGGCGAGGCCGGTGCCATGCAGGTCGACAGGGCGGAGGTGGCGGTGGCGCACTGCACCGGGGGAGGTATCTGGGGGGTCGACAACGGCGCGTGCGCCATGCACGTCCTGGCCCGATGACCCCGCCGGGTCGGGCAGGTGGCGCGTTCCGGGTCCTCGTGGCCAACCGGGGCGAGATCGCCCTGCGCATCGTGCGCGCCTGCCGGGACCTGGGCTTCGGGTCCGTCCTCGTGCACTCCGACGTGGACGCGGGCGGTCCGGCCGCCCGGCTCGCCGAGCGCACCGTCTGCATCGGGCCCGCCGACGCCGCCCGCAGCTACCGGTCGATCGGGACACTGGTCACCGTCGCGCTCGCGACCGGCTGCGACGCCGTCCATCCCGGCTACGGCTTCCTTGCCGAGGACGCCGCGTTCGCGCGGGCCGTGACGGAGGCCGGGCTGCGCTTCGTCGGGCCCGCGGCCGAGTCCGTCGACGCGATGGGGGACAAGATCGCCGCCCGGCGGACGGCCGAGCGGCTGGGCGTCCCGGTCGTCGCGGGGGTGACCCTCGACGGTGGCGGCGCGCCCGAGGCGCTGGCGGCCGCCCGCGCGGTGGGCTTCCCGGTGCTGATCAAGGCCGCCGCAGGCGGGGGCGGGACGGGGATCCGTCCGGTGCGCGACGCCGACGGCTTCGCCGCCGCGTTCGCCGAGGCGGGCGCCGAGGCGCAGGCCGTCCTCGGCTCGCCCGCCCTGTACGTGGAGCGTCTCGTCGGCGCGGCCCGCCACGTCGAGGTCCAGGTGTTCGGCGACGGCCGCGGCGGCGTCGTCGTGCTGGGGGAGCGCGACTGCAGCGTGCAGCGACGCCACCAGAAGCTCATCGAGGAGTCGCCGTCCCCGGTGCTGTCCGCCGCCACGCGCGAGGAGCTCGCCGAGGCGGGCCGGGCACTCGCCGCCGGCATCCGTTACGCGGGCGCGGGCACGGTGGAGTTCCTCTACGACCTCGAGACCGGCGAGTTCGCGTTCATCGAGATGAACACCCGGATCCAGGTCGAGCACCCGGTGACGGAGGCGGTCCACGACGTCGACCTCGTGGCCGCGCAGCTGTGGTTCGCCGCCACCGGCGAGGTGGCGCTGCGCGAACCCGCGTGGCGGACCCCGGCGCGGCACGCGATCGAGTGCCGGATCAACGCGGAGGACCCGCGCACGCTACGCCCGTCACCGGGGCGGATCGCCGCCCTGGAGCTGCCGGGCGGGCCGGGGGTGCGCGTCGACACGCACTGCACCGCCGGCCACCGCATCACCCCGCACTACGACTCGATGATCGCGAAGCTCGTCACCTGGGCGCCGACGCGGTGCGCCGCGATCGCCCGGATGCGCCGCGCCCTCACCGAGCTGCGCGTCGATGGCCCGGCGACCACCGCGGCGCTGCATCTCGCCGTGCTCGACAGCGCCGAGTTCCTCGCGTCCCGACACACGACCTCGTGGCTGGAACGCTCCGGCCTCGTCGAGGTCCCCGCACCGCTCACCCAGGAAGGCTCGCCGTGACCCTCACCGCCGACCAGCTCGACCTGCAGTCCCGTGCCCGCGAGCTCGCCCGGGTGTTCGCCGAACGCGCCGCGGAGATCGACCGCACCGAGGAGTACCCGGTGCAGAACGCCAAGGACCTCGCGCAGGCCGGGTTCCTGGGCATGACGATCCCGCCGCGCTACGGCGGGCCGGGCCGCAGCCTGCTCGACGTCGTGCTGGTCATCGAGGAGATCGCCAAGGGCTGCGGGGTCTCGGGCCGGATCGTCGTCGACGGCAACCTCGGCGCGCTCAGCATCATCATGGCCTCGGCGCCCGAGCCGATCCGCCGCCGCGTCGCCGAGCTGGTCCTCGCCGGGGACAAGCCGGTCATCCAGATCTCCGAACCGGACGCGGGCACCGACGTCAACTCCATGACGACGACGGCCACTCTGCGTGGTGACCAGGTCGTCCTCGACGGGACGAAGACCTGGATCACCGGGGCCCGCGACTCCGTCGTCAACGTGGTGGTGGCCAAGCTCGTGCGCGACGGCGAGATCGAGGGCCTCTGCGCCGTCTACGTCGAGAAGGGCACCTCCGGCTTCGAGCTGGGGGAGCGCCAGTACATGCTCGGGCTGCGCGGGATCCCGGAGATGACCGTGCACTTCCGCGACTGCGCCGTGCCCCGCGAGCACGTCCTCATGTACGGGCTCAAGGACATCATGGGCCGCTACAACAACCAGCGGGTCGGCGCCGGGACCGTCGCGCTCGGCCTGGCCCAGGCGGCCTACGAGGACGCGCTCGCCTACGCCAAGCGGCGCGAGCAGTTCGGCCACCCGATCGCGGACTTCCAGGGCCTGCGGTGGCGCCTCGTCGACTGCCGCCTCGCGTTGGACGCCTCGCGGCTGCTGCTGCACCGCGCCGCCGCGTCGGCCGCGACGTCGGCCACCGGGGTGCCCGACGCCGAACTGGCCGCGCTCGCGAAGCTGCACGCCGCCGAGAACGCGATCACCGTCACCAGCACCGCACTGCAGATCCACGGCGCCTCGGGCTACAGCCGCAACCTGCGGGTGGAGCGGCTGTTCCGCGACGCCCGGATGTTCACCCTGGGCGGCGGGACGACCGAGGCGCTGCGCAACCTCATCGCCGGCTCCATCCTGCGGGAACCGCGATGACCGCGTCCTGGCCACCGGACCTGCTCGCCGGCCAGGTCGCCGTCGTCACCGGGGGCGCCAGCGGCCTCGGCCGGGCCGCGGCGCTGCGCCTGGGGTCCGCGGGGATCTCCGCGGTCGTCGTCGCCGACCTGCGGCGCGAGCCCCGCGAGGGCGGCGCGCCGACCACGGACCTGCTCGCGGACATGGGCGTGGCGAGCACGTTCGTCCCCTGCGACGTGGCCGACGTCGCGCAGGTTCGCGTGGCGGTCGCCGCCGCCGAGCGGTTCGGGGGCGTCACGATCCTGGTGCCCGCCGCGGGCATCCTGCGGATGGAGGACCCGCTCGCCGTCACCGAGCAGGATTACGACGCGATGATGGACGTCAACGTCAAGGGCGCGTTCTTCGCCGCCCAGGCCGCGGCGTCCTCGATGGTCGACGGCGGGCGTGGCGGTGCCATCGTGCTGATCAGCTCCGTCGGCGGCGAGATCGGCTCAGCGTCGTTGCCCACCTACAACATGTCCAAGGGCGCGGTGCGCATGCTCGCCCGCAGCCTGGCGGCGGCCCTCGGGCCCCGCGGGATCCGCGTCAACGCGGTGCACCCCGGCGTGGTGCGCACCGCGATGACCACCGCCGACACCCGCCTCGCGGTCGACGAGGACGGTTCGGGCCTGCCGCTGCGCCGCCTCGGTGAGCCCGACGACGTCGCGGATGTGATCGTGTACCTCGCGAGCCCGCTCTCCGGCTACGTGGCGGGCACGTCGGTGTTCGTCGACGGTGGTGCGCACAGCACCAAGCCGGGCCGCGGCGTCCCGCAGGCGCCGACATGAGGTGGCCGGATCAGCCCTCGAAGCCGAGGCCGCGGCACATCGTGTCCGCGATGACCCTGATCAGCTGTTCTTGAGGCCCGTTCCAGACCCCCTGCACCAACGAATGGAAGAACATCTGGTCCGTCATCACGATGAGCATTTGAATACGGATCCGCTCGTCCGCGCGCCGCTCTCGGGGGAGCGTTTCCAGGTATTCATTGATCTCGACCGCGAGCCGGTCGTAGCGGGGCTGGAACTCCCGCGCGAACTCCGGGTCCGCGGCCATCGCCTCGTGCTTGGCGGGCATCAGCAGCGAATTGTCGCGATACCACTGGGTGAGCCGCTCGAGCCATCTCTCGATCGCGTCCCGGGTGCCGGTGAGGAGCGCGGTGTTCAGTTCGCGCCAGTACTCGTCGGTGTGCAGTCGGTCGTGCGCCACGACCTCGCGGAACACATCGGCCTTGTCCGAGAAGTGCAGATAGAACGTCGCCCTGTTGATGGACGCTTCGCCGGCGATAAGGCCGATCGATGCGCGACCGTATCCTTCGCGCTCGAACACGGTGCGCGCCGCGTCGACAATCCGTGAGCGGGTGAGCGCCTTCTGAGCCTCGCGCAGCGACGGAACGGCAGTGCTCATTGGCTCATGGTACGGGACCATCGGAAATGCGGCGACCGGGTGCGGGCAGGCTCACGACCCGACGTGATTTCGGGTTGTGAGCGATCAGCGGCGCTTGACCGTGCGCTGCAGGCTGCGCATCTTCGCCCCGGGCGGGAGCGGGCCCTTGGGTAGCGCCGCCGACCGCGACCCGAGGGCGGCCAGGCGCGTCTCCAGGGAGTCCATCTGCTTGGCGGAGATGTTGTTGGGCAGCTTCATGAGGTGGCGCTGCAGCTTGTTGAGCGGCACCTGGCCCTCGTCGTTGCCGACGACGACGTCGTAGATCGGCACCTGCCCGACCATCCGCGCCATGCGCTTCTTCTCCTGCGCGAGCAGGCCCTTGACGCGGTGCGGGGCGCCCTCGGCGACGAGGATGACGCCGGGGCGGCCGATGACGCGGTGCACGGCGTCGAGATGGGTGGTGCCGGC
>JBFWRR010000082.1:0-23405 GCA_050248815.1 Pseudonocardia sp.
GCTGGTGGCCGAGGAGGTCACGCCCTGGAACAAGGCCCTGATGACCGAGTTCGGCCAGCTCGACGAGGGCATCCCGCAGCCCTCACCGGACTCCAGCACACCCCAGTCACTGGGCCTCGGCCCGTCCATGGGCTGACCGCCCGGGGCCGAAACCGTCGGGCACGTCGCACGCGTGGGAGTCGAGCAGATGTACGGGGTGAGTACGTCCGGGCAGCGGTTCCTGGTCGTCGACGCCCAGGTCCACGCGTGGGACGCCAGTCCGCACAACCAGGCCGGCCCGGCCGGTGAGGAGTTCGCCGCCGACCTCCTCCGGCGGCACCGTGAGCTGGACGGGACCCGGGGGGCCGGTGGCGCCGCAACCGCGGTGCCACCGGTCCCACCCGAGGAGGTCGAGCGGGTCAGCGAGGACGGCCTGCACCGCGACCTGTTCGAGGCCGGGGTCGACCACGCCGTCCTGCAGCCCGTGGTGCTGGGCGACCTGTTCGTCCTCGGCTTCTCACCCGTCGCCTGGCACGCCGAGCTCGCCGAACGCATGCCGGGACGGTTCGTGCTCTCCGGGGAGCTCGATCCGGACGCGGGGCAGGCCGGTGCCCGCGGCATCGGGCCCATGGTCCGTCGCTGGGACCTGCGCGGGCTCACGCTGTGCGAGGGGCGCAGGCCCGGCCGGCTCGTCCGGCTCGCCGAGCCCTGGCTGCGCCGGGTTCTCGCCCGGTGCAGCAAGGCGGGAGCAGGCGTCGTCCATCTCGGGGTGTCGCCGTCCGCCCAGCCCGCGCCGTGGCGGCGCTGGGATCCCGTACCCGGCAGTTTCGGCCCGCGGCTGCCGAACTGGGCCGAACCGGTCCGCGCCATCTCCGCGCTGCCCGTGCGCACGAACGTCGTGCAGCGGGTGCCGTCCGCGGGGTTCGACGTCGCGCACTTCCGCGAACTCGCCCGCGCGCTGCCGCGGGTGCAGTTCGTGCTCGGCGCCGGGTGCCTGCCCGGGGATCAGCTGCGCCATCTCGCGAGGCTGCCGAACGTGCACGTCGTGCTCACCGAGATGCTGCCGTGGATCGGTAGCCCGGAGTTCGTCAGGGCGTTCGGCGACCTGCTGCGGGCGTTCGGGGCCGAGCGGCTGCTGTTCGGGAGCGGTTACCCCATGGTCCGGCCCGGACGGCTGGTCGCCGAGCTCAGCCGCTTCCAGTTCCCCGACGGCTCGCCCTACCCGCGCCTGGACGACGTCGCACGCCAGGCGATCCTCGGCGGCAACGCGGCGCGGCTCTACCGCGTCCCGCTCCCCGCCGGGGTGTGCGGGCAGCGACGGGCCGGGGCGGCGGCCGGCCGCGCCTGACCCGGCGAGTTCCGCATCCGGTCGGGCCGGGTTGCGCTTCCTGCGGCGGCGAGTTCCGCATCTCGTCAGGCCGGGTTGCGCTTCCTGCGGCGGCGAGTTCCGCATCTCGTCAGGCCGGGTTGCGTATCTCGTCAGACCGAGTGCTCCGGTCGATCCGAGTCACGGCGGCCAGCCCCCCGGCAGCTCCCGGAACCCGACCGTGGACCTCACCCAGGCATACACCCAGCACACCGTGCCGTCGGCCAGCGTGTGCCGGACGCGGCGGTAGTCCGGTCCCTCGTACTCGTCGAGCACCGGCAGCAACCGGGCCGGATCGCGCAAGGGGACCAGCGCGGCCGGGACCTCGCCGCGGCCGCCGGGGACCAGTGCGGGCCAGCCCAGCCCCGTGTCGTAGAGCGTCCCGGCCACATGCATCCGCCGAGGCGGGCCTCCTGCGTGCGGCGCCACCAGGCTCCACGACGGCTGCGTCGGCATCAACAGCCCGTACGCGAGCAGCGCAGCAGGCCAGTCGTCCGGGTTCGGAGCGCCGTGCACGGTGGGGGCGTCGAGCCGGTCCTCCCCGGGCTCGCCGTCGAGCATCCGCGCCTCCGTCTGCGCCATCTCTGCGCACCGCACGTGCTGGCCGTCGACGAGCAGTGGGCGCCGGATCGTCCCGTGCCCGACGTAGCACCACGGGGCCTCGACGAGGCCACCGTCCTCGGTCCGGACGGTGCCGGTGCGCACCCGGGCAAGGCGGAAGCGGTCGTCGCGCCCCTCGCAACGGTCCAGCACGTCGACCTGGTCGGCTGCGGCGAGCCAGACCGCGTGGCTCTCGACGGCGCCCGGTGCCGCGGCGAGCACCGCGGGGCGCTGGCCGTCGCGGGCGCGCAGGCCGTGTGCCCACACCGCCGTCACATCCTCGGTGCGGGCGCGCAGCACGACGACCGGACCGGCCAGGCCGAGTTCCCGGCGCAGCCAGGTGATCTTGGACGGGCAGCGGTTCGAGCCGTACGCCAACACCGGGACGCGGGCGGCGGCGGGCGGCGCGTCCCGGGCGGTGAGCCAGGCATCCAGGTCGGTGCCGGTGACCGACCAGCCCGTCAGCGTCGAGGTGTCCGGGCGGAGCCGGTGGATGGTCGCCTCGGCGCCGCCGCCTTCGTACACGAACGAGCAGGGCGGGACGGCGCCCGGATACGGGTCGGCCGGGAAGTCGGCGTCACGCACGGTGCGATCGTGCCAGCCGAGGTCCAGGGCGGTTGGCCGCGCGCAACTCGGGCTGATGGAATGCGGAACTCGCCGCCGCGGGATGCGGAACCCGCGGGTCATGGGGCCGGGGACGGCCGGCGCCGGTGCGGGGGATGGGGACGAGGAGGGTGGCGGTGACGCGGGCGCGCGCGGCGCAGCGCCCGCGTCACCAGCCCGTGCCGCGGTGATCCGGCCAGTGCCACGGCGAAGCAGGCCGCGCACACCAGGCCCATCGCGCCTGCGACCGAGCTGTCCAGCGCCACTGCGATCCGCTGGCCCGCGATCGCGGCCACCCAGCCGATCGCCACCGTGAGCCCCACCATGACGGCGAGCCGCTCCGCGAGCAGGTACGCCGTCGCGGCCGGGACGATCAGCAGGGTGACGACGAGGATCGCCCCGACGGCCTCGAACGCCGATACGGCCGTCACGGCCACCGCCACCAGCAGGAGCCGGGTCAGCAGCACCGGCCGCAACCGGACGGTGGCGGCGTAGCCGGGGTCGAAGGTCGTCGCGGTGAGCTCCTTCCACAGCACCGCGACGAGTGCGACGTTGAGCAGTACGACCACCACGAGCGTCACGGCCGCGCGCGGGACGTCCACATCGGCCAGTGTGACGGTGTCGAAGGGGACGAAGGCGATCTCGCCGTAGACCGTGGAGTCCAGATCCAGGTGGATGCCGGACGCGTAGCGGGTCACGCCGAGCACGCCGAGCGAGAACAGCGCGGGGAAGACCAGCGCGATCGCCGCGTCCGAGCCGACGAGCCCGGACGAGCGCAGCGCGTCGATCCCGAGCACGCACAGCACGGCGAACGCGGCTGCTCCCGCGACGACGGGTAGCGGTGCCCGCGTGTGCCCGATCAGCCAGACCGCCACGATCCCGGGCAGCACGGCGTGGCTGACGGCATCGGCGAGCAGCGCCATGCGTCGCAGCACGAGGAACGGTCCGAGCAGGCCACATGCGGTGGCGGTGAGGCCGGCGACCAGGACGATGACGAGGTCGTCGCTCACGGTGCCTCCTCCGGCCCGGCCGAACCCGCATCTCGGCCTGACGGGATGCGCAACTCGCGGCGGCGGGGTGCGGGACTCGCCGCTGCGGAATCCGCAACTCGCGCCGGTGGGATGCGCAACTCGCAGGCGGAGGCGGCAGCGGAACTCAGCACGCGCAGGCGGGCGACCGCGGCGTCGCCGAGGCTGCCTCTCGGGTCTGCGGGATCGGGCTCGCGGGCGTCGGGGAGGGCGAGCGCGGGGCCGTGGACCAGCCAGGCCGTCCAGAGCGCCCGCCGGTCCGCGAGGTCGGCCGCGGCGGCCTGCCCGGAGGGGGTGAGCCCGTCCGGGGAGAGCAGCCCCGCACGTCGCATCCGCCGCCGGACCGACCCCGGTGCGGGCGCGGTCGGGTCGGCGAGGACGGCGTCGCGCTGCACGGCCCGGCGACGCGCGGCGAGGCGCAACGCCCGCCACACCATGCCGCGGCCCGGCGCGAGGAGCAGCGCCAGCACCGCCACCGCGAACCCGACGAGCACGACCACGGGTCCCGTCGGCAGCTCCCCGCGGGTCGCGAGCAGGGCGCCCGCCGCGCCCACCCCCGCCCCGACCAGCGCGGCGAGGCCGAGGACGCGGGGGAACCGGTCGGCGAACTGGCGCGCCGTCACCGTCGGGACGACGAGCACGGCGACCATGAGGATCGCGCCCACCACCCGCACGCCGACGACGACCGCGATGACGAGCAGCCCCGTCATCAGGGCCTCCAGCGCGCGCACGGGCAGCCCGACGGCGCCCGCGAAGCCCGGGTCGAACAGCGTCACGGTGAGCGCGCGGCGCAGCAGCACCACCGCGAGCAGCCCCGCCCCGCCGACCGCGGCCATCACGAGCACGTCGCGTTCCAGGAGCCCGGCGGCCTGCCCGAAGAGGTAGCGCTCCAGTCCTGCCTGGTCCGCGTCGCCGGATCCCGCGATGTGGGTGAGCAACACGACGCCCAGGGAGAAGCACCCGGCGAGCACCACTCCGATCGCCGCGTCCGGGCGCAGCCGACCGGTGCGCTCGACCGCCACCATGAGCAGGCCCGCGGCGAGCCCCGCGACCGCCGCGCCGACGAGCAGGCTCGGCACGTCCTTCACCCCGGCGACGAGGAACGCGATGCACACGCCCGGAAGCGTCGCGTGCGCCACGGCGTCCCCGACGAGGCTGCGCCCGCGCAGCACCGCGAACGCCCCGAGCACCCCGCTGGTGACGCCGAGCACGACCGCCCCCGCGAGGACGACCGTGTCGGTGTAGGTCAGGCCGCCCATGCCGGGTCGCCGTACGCCGTGCGCAGGTTCTCGGGCGTCAGGACCTCCTCGGTCGGGCCGCAGCCAAGCGCGCGGACGTTGAGCAGCAGCGCCCAGTCGAACGCCGCCCGCACCTGCGCCATGTCGTGGTGCACGACGATCACGGACGTGCCGGCGTCCCGCAGCGTGCCGAGCAGGTGCAGCAGGTCGGCCTGGGTGCGGGCGTCGATGCCGGCGAACGGCTCGTCCATCAGCAGCACGGGGGCCTGCTGGGCGAGCGCTCGGGCGAGGAAGACGCGCTGGCGTTGCCCGCCGGAGAGCTGCCCGATCTGGCGGCGTCCGTAGGCGGCCATGCCGACCCGGTCCAGGCATTCGGCGGCGATCGCGCGGTCCGCCCGGCCGAGGCGTCGGAACCATCCCGCGTGCCGGTACCGGCCCATGGCGACGACCTCCCCCACCGTGATCGGGAAGTCCCAGTCCACGGACTCGCGCTGCGGGACGTACGCGACGCGGTCCAGCGCGTCCGGGCCCGAGCGGCCGCCGATCCGGACACGCCCCGCGTCCGCCGCGACGAGGCCGAGCGCGGCCTTGAGCAGCGTCGACTTGCCTGCACCGTTCGGGCCGACGACGGCAGCGAGCGTGCCGGCCGGGAACGTGGCGTCGAGCTCCCACAACACCGGCGCGGAGCGGTAGGAGACCGTCAGGCCGGAGACCTCCAGGGCCGTCGCGGTGCCGCTGGGGGCAGGGCTCTGCATGAACACGGCGGGCGCCTCCTCGCGGGTTAGATCGACCTAATCGGTGAGTTTAGGTCGTCTAACTTTGCGGGGACGATAGGAGATGACCATCGTGCGTGACGTCTCAATGCGAGACGCCCCGCTAGGGTCGGGCGCATGCTGCCCCCGATCATCGCCTGGGTCGACGGGCGGATCGAGCTGCTCGACCAGACGGCGCTGCCCCGCGTCGCGACCACGAGCGTCGCCACGGTGGACGAGCTGGTGGACGCCGTGCGCAGGCTCGTCGTGCGCGGCGCGCCCGCGCTCGGCGCCGTGGGCGCGCTGGGCGTCGCGCTCGCCGCCCGCACCGTCTCCGGCGAGGCGCTCGCCGCCGAGGCCGCCCGCATTGCCGCCGCGCGGCCCACCGCCGTCAACCTGGCCGTCGGGGTCCGCCGCGCGCTCGCCGCCGCGGGCGGTGGCCCGCAGGCCGTGCTCGCCGCGGCGCTCGCGCTCATGGCCGAGGACGTGGACTCCTGCCGCGCCATCGGTCACCGCGGCGCCGCACTCCTGCGTGAGCTGTGCGGCCCCGCTCCGCTGCGGGTGCACACCCACTGCAACGCCGGCGCCGCGGCCTGCGTCGGCATCGGAACGGCCCTCGGCGTGGTGCGGGCGCTGCACGAGGCGGGCGGCGTGCGCTACGTCGTCGCGGACGAGACGCGCCCGCTCCTGCAGGGGGCCCGCATCACCGCCGTCGAGCTGGGCGAGATGGGCGTCGAGCACCGCGTCGTCGTGGACGGGGCCGGGCCGTCGATCATCGCCCGCGGGCTCGTGGACGCCGTCGTCGTCGGGGCGGACCGGATCGCCGCGAACGGAGACGTCGCCAACAAGATCGGGACCTACCCGCTGGCGCTCGCCGCAGCGCGGGCCGGGATCCCGTTCCTCGTCGCGGCACCCGAGACCACGGTCGATCCGGCCACCCCGGACGGCGCCGCGATCGAGATCGAGGAGCGCGACCCGGCCGAGGTCCTCGGGACGGCCGCCCCTGCGGCCAGCACCGCCTGGAACCCCGCGTTCGACGTCACCCCGGCCGATCTCGTGACGGCGATCGTCACCGACACCCGCACCTGGCGCCCCTGACGCGCCCCCCGTGCGTCTGACCCGGCCCGGGCGCCGCCCGTTGCCCGCGAGTTGCGGATCTCACCAGGCCGGGTGCGCGTCCTGCCGCCGCGAGTGGCGGCGAGTTGCGCGTCCTGCCGCGGCGAGTTGCGTATCTCACCAGGGCGGCTTGTGGATCTCGCCGGGATGCTCAGGCGACGGCCGTCACAACCGCGTAGCCCGCCTCGACCCGCACCGGCTCGCCCGCAGGCCCTGCCAGCTCCTCCACCGCTGCGAACATCTCACCCGCGCGTTCGCCGAGCGCGGCCCGGGCGGCGCGGTGGGTGGGCGAGTGGTCCAGCAGGAAGCGCGTGAGCGCGGCGGGGGAGTCGAACTCCCACGGCAGTGCGGCCGGCCGGAACGTCGCCGCCGAGAACCCGGCCTTCGCGAGCCAGCCCGCGACGACGTCCTCGCGGCCCCAGTCCAGCTCGTCCGCGATCCCGGGCGGCCTCGGCAGCCAGCGCCCCATCACCGTCGTCATCTCGCCGAAGAACCCGTCCGGGCGCCACACCGTGCACGCGAACGTGCCGCCCCCGACGAGCACCCGACGGGCCTCGGCGAGCGCGACCTCCGGGCGCGGCGCGGAGATCACCCCGAACGAGGAGAGCACCGCATCCACCGATGCGTCCGGAAGCGGCAGTGACTCGGCGTCGGCCTCCAGCCACTCGACGGGCAGCCCCTCCGTCCGCGCGCGGCCGACCTCCACCATCCGGGGTGAGAGGTCGGCGGCGATGACCCGCGTGCCGCGCGCGGAGACGAGGATCGCGACGTTGCCCGTGCCGGCTGCCAGGTCCAGCACGCGCTCCGCCGGATCCGGCGCCACGGTCTCGACCAGTTCCGCCGCGGCGGGAGCGAGCCGACCGGCGAGGCCGCTGTAGTCACCCTCACCCCACATCGCGCGCATCCGGGCGGTGTACTCGGTGGTGTCGAACTCGTCTGCCACGCGCGGGACGCTACCCGCCCGGGCGAAGGTCACGGCGGGGTCACGGAACGCGGTCGGGACGGCCGCGCGAGGATGCCCGGGTGGACCCCGACGCACCGCCGCCGCCCGGAGGCCTCGCCGACGCGCCGACACCACCGCACGGGACGTCGCGCCCGCATCGCGACGAGACCTGGCCCGCGGGCGACCCGGGCCGGCCGCCCACTGGCCGCCGACGCAGACGGGTGGACGGCGAGGACGGACCGTCGACGCGGACCGGCTCGCATCGGGTGGGCGAGGCCGGGGAGGCGGCCACGCGGACGGGTTCGCACCGCGTGGGGGAGCCGGAGGTGGCGTCGACGCGGACCGGCTCGCATCGGGTGGGCGAGGCCGGGGAGGCGGCCACGCGGACGGGTTCGCACCGCGTGGGGGAGCCGGAGGTGGCGTCGACGCGGACCGGCTCGCATCGGGTGGGGGAGGCGGAGGTGGCGTCGACGCGGACGGGCTCGCACCGGGTGGCGAAGCGGACCCGCGGTCGTCGGGCCGCGGCGGCCCCCACGCCGGCCGCCCCCGCACCGGCGGACCCCGGACCCGGCCACGAGCCGGCACCTGGCCATGGATCCGGCCACGGTCATGGCCACGGTCATGGCCACGCTCATGGCCACGGCCCGCCCGCCCCCGCGAGCCGCCGGGTGGTGATCGTCATCGCCTGCCTGCTGATCCCCGCCGCGCTGGCGACGCTCGCCGGGCTCGTTCTGCTGCACCCGGGAGCCCGCCCGCAGGCGACCGCAGGCGCGGCGGCGTTGCCGCGGGTCGCCGCCGAGGTGATCGCCGCGACCCCCACGGACTGCGACGGCGCCCCGGGCGAGAGCGGATGCATCGCGCTCGCCGTCGTGCCGGAGGAGGGGCCGCTGGCCGGTCAGGCCGTCACGCTGCTCGTCTCGGCCCCGCAGCCGGGCCGCGGCGCCTCCGCCACCTACGCGGCGGGCGACCCCGTGCAGCTGGTGTGGACGGGCGACCCGGCCGACCCGGCGTCCTACGACGTCTCGGACTTCCAGCGCGGGGTCCCGCTGACCGCGCTCGCGCTGCTGTTCGCGGTGGCGGTGGTGGTGTTGGGGCGCTGGCAGGGGCTGAAGGCGCTGGTGGCGCTGGGCCTCACCGGCCTCGTCCTCGTCACGTTCATCCTGCCCGCCATCCTGGCCGGGGAGGATCCGTTGTGGGTTGCGGTGACCGGCTCGTGCGCGATCATGTTCGGCGTCCTCTACCTGACGCACGGCTTCTCGGCTCGCACCTCGACGGCGGTCCTGGGCACGCTCGCGAGCCTGCTGCTGATCGGCCTGCTCGGGGTCGTGTTCGCGATCGCGACGCGGCTGACCGGCCTGGACGAGGACACCGCCAACCTCGGGGCCGCGCTCGGCGCCCCGATCGACGGCCGCGGTCTCGTGCTCGCCGGACTGATCATCGGGGCGCTCGGCGCGCTCGACGACGTCACCGTGACGCAGACCAGCGCCGTCTGGGAGCTGCGCGCGGCCGATCCCCTGGCCCGGCCGAGGGGACTGTTCGCGGCCGCGATGCGGATCGGGCGCGACCACGTCGCGTCCGCGGTCAACACCCTGGTGCTCGCCTACGCGGGCGCGGCGTTGCCGCTGCTGCTGCTGTTCGCGGTCGCCGAGCGCGGGCTCGCGGACGCGCTCACGACCCAGGTGATCGCCACCGAAGTGGTGCGCACGCTCGTCGGCAGCATCGGGATCGTCGCGTCCGTCCCGTTGACGACGGGTCTCGCGGTGCTGGTGAGCGCCGGTCAGGGACGGGACCAGCGCCTCGGCCGGCCGCGGGCGAGCCGCCCGCGCCCGGTGAAACGGTGAGACGGTGAAACACCGACGACGCCGCCGCCCTCGATCGGACCTCCTCAGTGGCCCCGCGCGATCCACTCGTCCAGGTGGGGCGACTCCGCTCCGATGCGCGTGGAGTCACCGTGCCCGGTGCGGACCTCGGTGTCCCCGGGCAGCGTGAGCAGCTTCTCCCGGATCGAGGCGATGATCGTGTCGAACGAGGAGTAGGAGCGTCCCGTGGCCCCGGGCCCGCCGTTGAACAGGGTGTCCCCGGAGAAGACGATCTTCAGCTCCGGCACGTACAGGCAGGTGGAACCGGGTGAGTGCCCGGGCGTCTGCAGCAGCCGCAGCTGGATCCCGCCCGCGGTGAGGACGTCGCCGTCGCGCAGCTCGCCGTCCGGCGCCCGGTCCGGCCAGGTCATCTCCCACAGCGGTGCCTCGGCCGGGTTGAGCAGGATCGGCGCGCCGAACCGGTCCGCGAGCGCCGGGGCCTGGTTGACGTGGTCGTCGTGGGCGTGGGTGCACACGACGGCGACGACGCGGCGATCCCCGACCACCGCGGCGATCGCGTCCGCGTCGTGGGCCGCGTCGACGACGATGACCTCGTTCTCGTCGCCGACGATCCACACGTTGTTGTCGACGTCCCAGGTGCCGCCGTCGAGGGAGAACGTCCCGGACGTGACGAGGTGCTCGACGGGCGACATCAGAGGACGACCACGGAGCGCAGCACGTCGCCGTGGTGCATCTTCTCGAACGCGGCCTCGACCTCGTCCAGCCCGATCGTCTCGCTGACGAACCTGTCCAGCGGGAGCCTGCCCTGCAGATGCAGGTCGATGAGCATCGGGAAGTCGCGGGTGGGCAGGCAGTCGCCGTACCAGGACGACTTGGTGGCCCCGCCGCGGCCGAAGACGTCGATGAGCGGCAGCTCCAGTACGAGGTCGGGCGTGGGCACGCCGACGAGCACGGCCGTACCCGCGAGGTCGCGGGCGTAGAAGGCCTGCTTGAAGGTCTCGGGACGGCCGACCGCGTCCACGACGACGTTCGCGCCGTGGCCGCCGGTGAGGGCGTGCACGGCCTCGACGACGTCGGCCTCGCGCGCGTTGACCGTGTGGGTGGCGCCGAACTGCTGGGCCCACTCGAGCTTGCGCGGGTCGGTGTCGATCGCGATGATCGTCGACGCGCCGGCGAGATTCGCGCCCATGATCGCCGCGTCGCCGACGCCGCCGCACCCGATCACGGCGACGGAGTCACCGCGTCCGACGCCCCCGGTGTTCACCGCCGCGCCGAAACCGGCCATGACGCCGCAGCCGAGCAGGCCCGCGACCTCGGGCTTCGCCGCCGGGTTCACCTTCGTGCACTGCCCGGCGTGCACCAGCGTCTTCTCCACGAAGGCGCCGATCCCCAGTGCGGGGGAGAGCTCCTGGCCGGACTCCAACGTCATCTTCTGCGACGCGTTGTGGGTGGCGAAGCAGTACCAGGGCTGGCCGCGCCTGCAGGCTCGGCACTGGCCGCACACCGCACGCCAGTTGAGGATCACGAAATCGCCGGGTGCGACGTCGGTGACGCCCTCGCCGACGGACTCGACGACACCCGCGGCCTCGTGGCCGAGCAGGAACGGGAAGTCGTCGTTGATCCCGCCCTCGCGGTAGTGCAGGTCGGTGTGGCAGACCCCGCAGGCCTGCACGGCCACGACGGCCTCACCGGGCCCGGGGTCGGGGATCACGATCGTCTCGACGGAGACCGGCTCACCCTTCTTGTGGGCCACCACCCCACGGACGTTCTGCGGCATCGTTGCGCTCCTGGGAATCGGTTCTGGCGGGTATTCGCAGCCTGCCATGTGATCGCGGACCCTGCGGATCAGCCACCCGCACGGATGCGCTCGGCGGCGGCCAGCTGGAGGTCGCGGCCCAGGTCGAGGAAGCGGACGACGACGGCGAGCTCGGCGTCGGTGAACATCTCACCGATGCGCCGCCCGCCCGCGCGGATCGGGCCGAACAGGGAGTCGAACCGTTCCGTCGCCGCGGGCTCGATGCGGATGACGGCCCGCCTGCGGTCCGCGGGATCGGTGTCGCGGCGCACGAGGCCCCTGGCGGCCAGGCGCTGCACCGCCTCGGTGGTGGCGGCGGGGCTGAGCCCGGCCGCCTCGGCCACCGCGCCGGCCGACGTCGGCCCGTCGACGCGCAGTGCCGCGAGGATGCGCAGGTCGGTGCGGTTCACCCCGAGACTCGCCGCGGCCGCGAGCCGGACGGCCTCGGCGGCGTCGCCGAACTCCCGGGCGGACCGGGCAGCCTCGTCCAGCGACATTTGTTTCGGCATCCGAAGGAGTGTACGGTCGGCATCGTTTCGGAAACCGAAGGAGTGATCGACGTGACGGCGCCCGCCCTGCCGCGCTGGCTGTTCCCGGTGAACAAGGTCCTCGTCGCGCTCGGCCGCCTCGGGGTGGCCACCGGGCCCGTGCGCGTGCTGACGGTGCCGGGGCGGGTGTCCGGCAGGCCGCGCACCACGCCCGTCACCCCGATCGTCGTGGACGGCCGCCGCTACGTCATCGCGGGCCTGCCGGACGCGGACTGGGCCCGCAACGCCCGCGCCGCGGGCCGTGGCGAGCTGGCCAGGGGGCGCAGCCGGCGCCCGGTCGGCCTGCGCGAGGTGGAGGACCCGGCCGTGCGGGAGTCCGTGCTGCGGGCGTTTCCGGGGCAGGCGCCCCGGGGGGTCCCGTTCTTCGTGCGGCTCGGGCTCGTCGAGCGCGCCGATCCGGAGCAGTTCGCCGCTGCCGCGCCCCGGGTGGCGGTGTTCGAGATCCTCCCGGCCTGACGCCGGTCTCAGGCCTGGAGGGCGTCCCGGATCAGCGGGGGGACGGTCCGCTTGCCGGAGCCGTCCGTCGCCACGACGACGTAGACGGTGTGGCCGGCGCAGGTGACCTCCCCGGCGCGGACGACGCGGAAGTCGAGCGCGAAGCTCGTCTGCCCGATCCGCGCGGTGCTCACCTCGACGCCGACGCTGTCACCGAACCCGACGCCCGTGTGCCAGTCGATCTCGGAGCGAACCACCTGCACGTCGTAGCCCGCGTCGAGCATCGTCTGGTACGGCAGCCCGCGATGAGCGAGGTAGGCCGTCATGGCGTCGTCGAACCAGGCGAGGTACCAGGCGTTGAACACGACGCCCTGCGCGTCCACCTCGAGGTAGCGCACCGGGACCGGGTGTACGAAGGCCATCAGGCGAGCCGATCGCGGATCGCCCGGTTCACCGCACGCCGGAACCCGTTGGCCACACCGCGCACGGTGATGGGTTTGAGCTGGGTGAGCGCCTCCACCAGCCGGGAGCGTTCGGCGGACGGGCGGCCGCGCTCCCGGAACGGCTGCAGCACCTCGTCCTGCAGCACGCCGATCAGCTCCTCGGCGAGCGCGGTCGTGTGCTTCTCGATGACGGCGTGCGCGCGCGTCCACACCTGCGGAGGCAGGCCGGAGTCCAGCACGGCGAGGCCCTCGCCGATCATGCCTGCGCCGCGCAGCCGCACCCGGCCGTCGTCGAGGCGCCGGACGACGCCCAGGCCCTCCAGGGCGGCGAGGTCCTCCGGGCCGAGCGTGCGCCCGGCCCGCCGCTCCAGCTCGGCGTGGTCGATCTCCTCGATCTGCTCCGGGACCCAGGGGGTGAGCAGGGCGCGGTGCAGGGCGAGCTCCTCGGCGTCGGCGGTGCGCGGGAGGCGTTCGAGCTGGGTCTCGATCGCGGACAGTGTGAAGCCCAACCCGGAGAGCTCGCTGATCAGCTCCAGCCGTGCCACGTGGTCCGGCCCGTACAGCCCGGTGCGGCCGCGCAGCTGCGGCGGCGGGAGCAGCCCGCGGCCCGCGTAGAACCGGATGTTGCGGACCGTGATCCCCGTGCGGGCGGCCAGCTGGTCGATCGTCAGGAGCTCGTCGGACAGGTTCGGCGCGACCACCCGAGCAGGTTACGACACCGGAGCCGCAACGTGACAGCGGCGGTGTCGCGTCGCTCGCGCGGATGGGCCGCACATGACGGGCCGATGAGATGCGCAACTCGCGGGAGCGGGGCGGGCGGGATCCGCAGGACGGCCTGATGAGATGCGCAACTCGCGGTCAGCGGCCCCCGCCGAGCAGCCCGCCGATCACGCCGCCGAGGCCGCCGTCGTTCTGCCCGCCGGCGTTGCCGCTCCCGGTGCCCGCCACCGCGCCGGCCGGCAGCTCCTCGCAGGGCTGCACGATGACGAACCCGCGCCCGGCGAAGCTCATCGTGAACGCCTCGCCGGTGGTGCGGCCGAGGAAGGTGTGCAGGTTCGGCTGGTCCGCGCGGTGGAAGCCGGTCTGCAGCGACGCCGACCAGCAGACGGCCGCCTGCGGGTCGGCGTAGGTGGGTTGGTCGACGTCGAGCACCACGGGCGAGCCCTTGCAGATGATCGCGATGCGGCCCCGCCCGGAGAAGACGCAGTTGTAGAGGCCCGCGTTGGACAGGTGGCCCGCGCCCTGGACGCGGTGGATGTCCCAGCGCAGCGTCGGCTCGAACGCGAGCACGTTCTTGCCGTTGATGGTGAGCCCGTCGCCGGGCTCGAGGTCGATGGTGAAGACGTCGCTCGCGTTGTCCGCGAGGAACAGGTCGCCGCGCCCGGTGACCCGCATCAGCGGGATGCCCTCGCCGGTGAGCGCCTGCTTGAGGTACCCGCCGATCCCGCCGGAGCCCAGCGCGGTGAACTCCATCTGTCCCTGGTAGGCGACCATCGTCCCCTGCCGGGCGATCACCTCGCCGTTCAGCCCGACCTTGAGCATCTTGGAGTTCTGGAGCGAGAGGCCCGGCGCCTGCTTCTCGGCGCGCTCGGGGCTGAACAGGTCGCTGCGCACGGCGATCAGTATGGCTGGCGCCACAGCGCGGCCCGCCTTGACCCATGTGACAGTACTGCTGTAACAAAGCAGGGGACCTGCTATCGACAGGAGAGGTCGGCATGAGCACCATCCCCGAGGCCTACGTCTACGACGCCGTACGCACCCCTCGTGGTCGCGGCAAGGCGACCGGCTCGCTGCACGAGGTCAAGCCGGTGTCGCTGGTCGTCGGCCTGATCGACGAGATCCGCGCGCGGCACCCCGAGCTCGACCCGGCCACGATCGACGACGTCGTCCTCGGGGTCGTGAGTCCGCTGGGCGACCAGGGCGGCGACATCGCCAAGACGGCCGCCATCGCCGCCGGCCTGCCCGACACGGTGGCGGGCGTGCAGCTCAACCGCTTCTGCGCCTCCGGGCTGGAGGCGGTCAACCAGGCCGCGCTGCGCGTGCGCTCCGGGATGGAGGAGCTGCTGCTCGCCGGCGGGGTGGAGTCCATGTCGCGCGTCCCGATGGGCTCGGACGGCGGCGCCTGGGCGATGGACCCGGACACCAACTACGCCACCGGCTTCGTGCCCCAGGGCATCGGCGCCGACCTCATCGCCACCCTGGAGGGCTGGTCGCGCGACGACGTCGACGCGTACGCGATGGAGTCCCAGACCCGCGCCGCGAAGGCGTGGGCCAACGGCTACTTCGCCCGCTCCGTGGTCCCCGTCAAGGACCGCAACGGGCTGCCGGTGCTCGACCGCGACGAGCACGTCCGCGCGGGCACCACGATGGAGGCCCTCGGGGGGCTCAAGCCCTCCTTCGCGATGATGGGCGAGGCGGGCGGCTTCGACGCCGTCGCGCTGCAGCGCTACCACTGGGTCGAGAAGATCGACCACGTGCACACCCCGGGCAACTCCTCGGGCATCGTGGACGGCGCGGCGCTGGTGCTGGTCGGCACCGAGGCCGCGGGTAAGGCCGCGGGCCTCACCCCGCGGGCCCGCGTCGTCGCCACGGCCGTCTCCGGGGCCGATCCGACGATCATGCTCACCGGTCCCGCTCCCGCCGCCCGCAAGGCGCTGGCCAAGGCGGGCCTCACGGCGGACCAGATCGACCTGTACGAGATCAACGAGGCGTTCGCCTCCGTGGCCATGCGGTTCATGCGCGACATGGGCATCAGCCACGAGATCACCAACGTCAACGGCGGTGCGATCGCCATGGGCCACCCCCTCGGCGCCACCGGCGCGATGATCCTCGGCACGCTGATCGACGAGCTGGAGCGCCGGGACCTGCGCCGCGGCCTCGCCACGCTCTGCGTCGGCGGCGGCATGGGCATCGCGTGCATCGTCGAGCGGGTCTGAGAGGGAGACGATGAGCGAGCAGAAGGCAGTCCGCTGGGAGAAGGGCGAGGACGGCGTCGTCGTCGTCACGCTCGACGATCCCGGCAAGAGCGCGAACACGATGAACGAGCGCTACGTCGAGGCCATGGGCGAGTGCGTGGACGCGCTGGCGGCGGACAGGGAGAACATCACCGGCGTGATCGTCACGTCGGCGAAGAAGACCTTCTTCGCGGGCGGGGACCTGGACGCGCTGGTCAAGGCAACCCCGGCGGACGCCCCGGTGTTCTTCGAGGTCTCCATGCGGATCAAGCAGCAGTTGCGCAAGCTGGAGACGCTCGGCAAGCCCGTCGTCGCGGCGCTGAACGGCTCGGCGCTCGGCGGCGGCCTGGAGATCGCGCTGGCCTGCCACCGCCGCATCGCGGTGGACGCCAGGGGTGCGGTGTTCGGCCTGCCCGAGGTGACGCTGGGCCTGCTGCCCGGCGGCGGTGGTGTCGTGCGCACCGTGCGGCTCCTCGGCATCGCGAACGCCGTGATGAACGTGCTGGTGCAGGGGCAGCGGCACAAGCCGGCCAAGGCCGTCGAGGTCGGGATCGTGGACGAGCTGGTGGCCACGCCCGAGGAGCTGCTTCCGGCCGCGCGCGCCTGGATTGCGGCGAACCCCGAATCCGCCCAGCCGTGGGACAAGCCCGGCTACCGGATCCCCGGGGGCACCCCGGCCACGCCGAAGCTCGCCGCGGTGCTGCCCGCGTTCCCCGCGAACCTGCGCAAGCAGATCAAGGGCGCGCCGATGCCCGCGCCGCGCAACATCCTCTCCGCGGCCGTCGAGGGCACCCAGGTCGACATCGACACCGCGTTCCGGATCGAGGCCCGGTACTTCGTGGAGCTGGTCTGCGGCCAGGTCTCCACGAACATGACCAGGGCGTTCTTCTTCGACCTCAACGCCATCAACAACGGCGGCTCCCGCCCCGACGGGTACGAGAAGTGGGCGCCCACCAAGGTCGCCGTGCTCGGCGCCGGGATGATGGGCGCCGGCATCGCGTACGTGTGCGCGCTCGCGGGCTGGGACGTCGTGCTCAAGGACGTCTCGATCGAGGCGGCGCAGAAGGGCAAGGCGTACTCCGAGGGCCTCGTCGCCAAGGGCGTGCAGCGGGGCAGGACGACCCAGGAGAAGGGCGACGCCCTGCTCGCCCGGATCACGCCCACCGCCGAGTACGAGGATCTCGCGGGCGCGGACGTCGTCATCGAGGCGGTGTTCGAGTCCGTCGAGCTCAAGCACCGGGTGTTCGCCGAGGCGATCCCGCACCTGGCGCCGGGCGCGCTGCTCTGCTCCAACACCTCCACGCTGCCGATCACCACCCTCGCGGCGTTCTCTCCCGCCCACCCCGACCGCCCGCGGGACTTCATCGGCCTGCACTTCTTCTCCCCGGTCGACAAGATGCCGCTCGTGGAGATCATCAAGGGCGAGCGGACCTCGGACGCGGCGCTGGCCAAGGCCTTCGACCTCACCCTCGCGATCCGCAAGACCCCGATCGTCGTCAACGACAGCCGCGGCTTCTTCACCTCGCGGGTGATCGGCACGTTCCTCAACGAGGGCGTGGCGATGCTCGCCGAGGGCATCGACCCGCAGACGATCGAGCAGGCGTCGTCCCAGGCCGGCTACCCGGCGCCGGTGCTGCAGCTGATGGACGAGCTCACGCTCACCCTGCCGCAGAAGATCCGCAACGAGAGCAGGCGCGCGATCGAGGCCGCGGGCGGTACGTGGGACCCGCACCCGGCCGACGCGGTCATCGACCGGCTCGTCGAGGCGGGCCGCACCGGTCGCTCCGGCGGCGCGGGTTTCTACGAGTACGTGGACGGCAGGCGGGCCGGGCTGTGGCCCGGGCTGCGCACCGAGCTCGGTGCCACCAACCACGACGTCGACCTGCACGAGCTCTCCGAGCGGATGCTGTTCGTCGAGGCCATCGAGACCCGGCGCTGCTTCGACGAGGGCGTGCTGGAGACGGTGCCGGACGCGAACATCGGCTCGATCTTCGGCATCGGCTTCCCCGCCTGGACGGGCGGGGTGGTGCAGTACGTCGAGGGCTACCCGGGTGGTGTCGCGGGCTTCGTGGCTCGGGCGGACGAGCTCGCGAAGCGGTACGGCGCACGGTTCGAGGTGCCGGAGTCACTGCGGGCTCGGGCGAAGGAGGCCGTGGCGGCGGCCTGATCCGCGGGCCTGATTCGCAACGTGCGGCGCGTTCGTCCAACCTCGTTGGACGAACGCGCCGCTCGTTGCGTTGGGGAGTCAGCCCGTGTTCTCGTTGGTGCCGACGATCACGGCCCGCGCGAGCGTGTGGAAGAACAGGTTGAACCCGAGATAGGCCGGGCTGGCCCCGTCGGGCAGGCCCAGCGACTCGACGTCCACCGCGTGCACGACGAACCAGTAGTGGTGCACGCCGTGCCCGGGCGGCGGGGCCGAGCCGAGGTAGCGGGTCAGGCCCGCGTCGTTCGCGATCGTGACGGCACCGTCGGGGATGCCGCTGCCCTCCTCGTCGCCGGCGTTCGTGTCCAGCGACGTGACGGACGCCGGGATGTCGGCCACCGCCCAGTGCCAGAACCCGGAGCCGGTGGGGGCGTCCGGGTCGTAGCAGGTGACGGCGAAGGACTTCGTCCCGGCGGGGAAGCCGCTCCACGACAGTTGCGGCGAGACGTCCTCGCCGCCCGCGTCCATGATCCCGGAGAGCTGGGGCTGCGGGAGCTGGGCGCCGTCGCTGATGTCGGTGCTGGTGACGGTGAACGAGGGGACCTGGGGGAGGTCCGCTAAGGGGTCGCGCGACATGGTTTCACGCTAGTGCTCCCGACGTGCGACGTCGCGCCGCGCGGGGCACGCTGGGCCGACCGGACGACCCGGGAGGCATCGTGCGCGACGTCGAGACGACGAACCCCGCCCAGCTGCGACGCGTGGCCTTCGCGAGTGCGGTCGGCACGACGATCGAGTGGTACGACTACTTCATCTACTCGACGGCCGCCGCGCTCGTCTTCGGTTCGCAGTTCTTCACCTCGCTCTCCCCGGTGACGGGCACGCTCGCCGCGTTCGCGACGCTCGGCGTCGGCTTCCTCGCGCGCCCGGTCGGGGGCGTGCTGTGGGGACATTTCGGCGACCGCCTCGGCCGCAAGGGGATGCTCGTCGCGTCCCTGCTGCTCATGGGCCTCGCCACCGTCGGGGTGGGGCTCCTGCCCACCTACGAGCGGATCGGCCTCGCGGCGCCGATCCTGCTCGTCGTCCTGCGGATGCTGCAGGGACTGTCCGCGGGCGGCGAGTGGGGCGGCGCGGCTCTGATGGCGGTCGAGCACGCCCCGGAAGGCCGGCGCGGACGCTACGGCTCGTTCTCCCAGATCGGCGTGCCGGCGGGCCTGATCCTCGCGCAGCTGGCCTTCGTCGCGGTGGGGGCGGCGCTGACGGACGAGCAGTTCGCGGCGTGGGGCTGGCGGCTGCCGTTCCTGTTCAGCATCGTGCTGGTCGGGGTGGGCCTGTTCGTGCGGCTGCGGATCGAGGAGAGCCCGGTGTTCAGGGCGCTGCGGGCCGAACAGGCCCGCAGCCGCCGACCGGTCGTCGAGGTGTTCCGGGAGCGGCCCCGTGAGCTGCTGCTCGCCACGCTCAGCTTCGTCGCGAACACCGCCATCGGCTACGTGTTCCTCGCCTACCTGCTCTCCTACGGGACGTCGGTGCTGAAGGTCTCGCGCACCACGATGCTGGCGGTGGTGATCGTCGGGTCCCTGTCGTGGCTCGCGTTCATCGTGGCGGGTGCGGTCTGGTCGGACCGGGTGGGGCGCAAGCCGGTGTACCTCGTCGGATCGTGGCTGCTGGTGGCGTGGTCGGTGCCGTTCTTCTGGCTCGTCGACACCCGCAGCGCCGCGCTGATGATCGTCGCCGTCGTGGTGCTGACGGCGGGGCTCGGCCTGTCCTACGGGCCGCAGTCGGCGCTGTTCGCCGAGATGTTCGAGCCCCGGTTCCGCTACAGCGGCGCATCGTTCTCCTACGCGATGGGCGCGGTGCTCGGCGGCGGGTTCGCCCCGCTCATCGCGGCCTGGCTGCAGGCGTCGACGGGGACGTCGCTCGCGGTGTCGGCGTACATGGTCGCGGTCGGGCTCGTGAGCCTCGTGGCGGTCTACGCGATCCGCGAGCCGAGCCGGGTCAGCCGGTGATCACCGGGACCGTCGGCTGCAGCACCGCCTCGGTGAGCGCCTCGGTCCGAAGGTGCGTGCCCGCCTGGTAGCCGGGATCGCGCACCATGGCGGAGAACGCCCGGCGGCTGGGGTAGGAGACGAGCAGGACGGCGTCCCAGGCCTGGCCGTCCTCCGCGACCACCGGGTCCGCG
Source organism: Pseudonocardia sp. (assembly GCA_050248815.1). Taxonomy (GTDB): domain Bacteria; phylum Actinomycetota; class Actinomycetes; order Mycobacteriales; family Pseudonocardiaceae; genus Pseudonocardia. The sequence goes on from JBFWRR010000082.1 coordinate 19,940, forward strand.
CCCCGGCCGTAGTACAGCACCCGGGCGCCGACCGCCTCGGCGTGCGGCGTGAAGTGGGCGATGTACTCGTCGTAGCGGGCCGCGCCATCCTCGGCGAAGCGCAGCAGGTTGAGCATGACGATCGGCTGGTCGGGGTCCGCGGCGAGGAACGCCTTCATCCCGGCCCCGGTGGGGTTGACGGCCATGGCGCCGATTCTGGCGCCCGGTTGCCGCGGCGGCCGATCGGGCACCCCACGTCCCGTGAGGGAATGGGTGTTCCGGACCGTCGACGGGCTCGGGGCCGCCGGGGTGGGCCTGCTGATCCTGCTGGAGAACCTGATCCCGCCCATCCCGTACGAGGTGGTGCTGCCGCTGGCGGGGTTTCGCGCGAGCACCGGCACCCTGAACCTGGTCACGGTGTGGCCCGCGGCGACGGCCGGGTCCGTCGCGGGGGCGTTGCTGCTCTACGGCCTGGGTGCGTGGCTGGGCTACGAGCGGCTGCACGCCCTCTCGCGGCGGCGCTGGTTCGTCCTGTTCGGCCGCCGCGACCTCGAACGTGGCAGGCACCTGTTCGACGACCACGGCTCGAAGCTGGTGCTGTTCGGGCGCATGGTGCCGTTCGTGCGCAGCGTCGTCTCCGTGCCCGCGGGTGTCGCCGGGATGCCGCTGGGCCGGTTCGTGGTGCTGACGGCGGTCGGCAGCGGGATCTGGAATGCGCTGTTCCTCGGTCTGGGCTGGTGGCTCGGACAGCGGTGGGAGCTCGTCGAGGGCTGGCTGGGGCCCGTCGGCGTCGTCGTGACGGTGGCGCTGGTGGCCGGGCTGGGATGGCTGGTGGTGCGCAAGCTGAGTTCGCCGGTCTCGGCGTGATCACCGGCGGGTCGTCACGCCAGGCAGGACCGGACCACCGAAGCCAGGTCGCCGCTGCGCTCGTACTCCGCCCGCTGCCGCGCCGCCCCGGTGCCCCGTGCGAGCACCGCCGCCAGCAGCTCGCGCACCGTGTCGAGATCGTCCGCGTCCTGCAGCGCCGGGCGGACGTGCGCCACGAGCGCCTCCAGCACGGCCCGAGCCGGGGCGGGACGCCAGGTCGCCGGATCGAGCAGCGCGCCGTCCACCCCGGAGCGGCCGGCCCGCCACGCCGCGAGCCGCAGCACCTCCGTCCGGACGGGTCGGACGGGCACGCCGTCGCGCCACGCCCGCACCGCCGTCTCCACGAGCCCGCGCACGAGCGCCGCGACGAGCACGGCGTCGTCGGGGTGCAGGCAGACGTCGGCGACCCGCACCTCCAGCGTCGGATGCCGTCGCGACAGGCGGGCGTCGAAGTAGACCATCCCCTCGTCGATCACGGTGTCGGTGCCGACGAGCGTGTCGACGAGCTCGCGGTAGGCCACCGCCGAGCCGAACGGCCCGTACGGCCCCGCGGACGGCCAGCGCGACCACACCTGGCTGCGGTAGCTCGCGTACCCGGTGTCCGCGCCCTGCCAGAACGGCGAGTTCGCGCTGAGCCCGAGCAGCGGTGCGAGCCAGGGCCGGATCCGGTCCAGGGCGGCGACCCCCTCGTCCGCGTCGTCGACCGCGACGTGGACGTGGCAGCCGCAGGTCAGCTCCTCCGACACCGTGAGCCCGAACCGCCTGCCCATCTCGACGTAGCGCCGGGCAGGGGACAGCGTGGGCTCGACGGGCACCGGTGAGGTGCCCAGGGGCGCGATCGCGACCCCGACCTCGGCGGCCGCCGCCACCGCGGCGGCGCGCGCGGAGCGCAGGTCCGTGCCGAGGTCCGCCAGCGTGGTGCACGGCGTCGTGCCGGTCTCGATCTGCTCGCGCTGCAGCTCCGCGGTGAGATCCGGCGCGTCGCCGGAGGCGTCCAGGACGAGGCCGCCGAGTGCCCGCGGCTGCCCCGTGCCGGGGTCGACGACGAGGAACTCCTCTTCCACACCGACCGTCCGTGCGACCACGCGCCGAAGGTAGCGCCCGTATCGTCGGGTCGGCGGCCGCCGGCTCCCCTGCCGGCGGGGCAGCGGAGCCGGTTGTGCGGGCCGTCGCGATCGGCGACGCTCGGCGGCGTCGCGGGGACGAGAGGTGAGCGGTGGAAGGCAGGCAGACCGGGATCGGCGACTGGGCCGGGGACGACCGGACGTTCGCCGTCGAGGCGGGCACCGTGGCCGGGACGGGGGACGCCGCGGAGCTCACCGACACGCTCGGGCCGCTGGCGCGGGAGTTCGTCCGGCTCGCCGAGACCCTGATGGACGACACGACCGTGCTCGGCGTGCTGCACCGGGTCGTGCTCGCGGCGAAGGCCGTGGTCCCCGGTGCCGACCTGGTGAGTGTCACGACCAGGGCCTCCGGCGGCGGCTTCGAGACCCCGGTGCGCACGGACCTGCTCGCCGTGCGGCTCGACGAGCTGCAGTACCGCTTCGCCGAGGGCCCGTGCGTGGCGGCCACGGTCACCCAGGGCCTCGGCGTCACCTTCGACGCGGACGTCGGCGCGAGCCGGCAGTACCCGCACTGGGGCCCCGCGGCGGCCGAGGCGGGTGTGCACAGCGTGCTCGCGGTGGGCCTGTTCCCCGACGTGGACGGGCGGCGGCTGGGCGCGTTGAACGCGTACTCGCGCCGGCGCGCCGGCCTCGACGAGAACGACCGCGACCTGCTGCTGGTCCTCGCGGCGCACGCCTCGACGGCGCTGGCGGCCACGCTCGCGAGCACCGCCGCCGAGCTGGAGGCGGCCCAGCTGCGCGACGCGCTGCGCAGCCGCGACGTGATCGGCCAGGCGAAGGGCATCCTGATGGAGCGGCGCGGATGCTCCGAGGACGAGGCGTTCGAGACGTTGCGGCGGGCCTCGCAGTCGCTCAACGTGAAGCTCGCGCGGGTGGCGCAGACCCTCGTGGAGAACCGCAGCCGCCTCTAGGCTCGTCCGCGTGATCCGCAACGTGGTGATGGGTAGGGTGAAGCCCGGCGTGCCGGCGACGTCGTGGAGACGGCGCTGCAACAGCTGCGCGACCTGCGGGTGGAGGGCCTCGAGTTCACCCTCATCGCAGGCCGGGACCTCGGCCTGCGCCCGGGCGGGGCGAGCTTCGCGATCACGGTGGACTTCCCCGACGAGCAGACCTACCGGATCTACGACGCCGACGCCGAGCACAACCGCATCCGCCGGGAGTCCTTCGCGCCGATCTGCGAGCTGATCGAGCGCGTGCAGTTCCGGCTGCCGGCTGGTGGCTCGACACGCTGAATCCACCCGGTGATTGATCTCGCCGGGTTTAGGCCGTGAGGCTGCCCGCACGTCGAGTGCGGGGGTGGGGTAGTGGCACGCAGACCGAGCGTGTTCGTGCGCTCGTTGTCGATGGACGAGGGACGCAGGCTCGCCCCGATCACGCGGACGGCGAAGAACCCTGTCCGGCTGCGGCGGGCCATCGTCGTCCTGATGTCCGCCCAGGGTCGGACGGTGCCCGACGTCGTGGCGTCGTTGCAGGTCGGCGAGGACCACGTCCGTGAT
>JBFWRR010000083.1:0-22385 GCA_050248815.1 Pseudonocardia sp.
GGCACCGGGCACGGCCGGCACCGGGCACCGGGCACGGGCACCGGGCACGGCCGGCACCGGCACCGGGCACCGGGCACCGGGCACCGGGCACGGGCACGGGCACCTATTTCCAGCCCGCCGGTAAAGTGTCCCCGATATCCTCGTCCACCGCCTCTGAAACCCGCTCCGAAAGGAGCCGGAGCCTACCCCGTGGTCACCCTCCGCACCCCTCGGATCGGCCGTTCGAGGTGAGCTCCGACCGGAAAGACGACATCCGTTCCCAGGTTCGGAGCATTCGCGTAGAGTGGTGCTCGTTCTTCGAAACCCAGAGGGCCCGCCCCTCGCCGTCCATTGCCTCCCTGATCGCTGACGAGGGCCTGTCGGATACATTCATGCATGTGTTGCTGGCCGCGAAAAGCGTCCCTGGAGAAATACTGGGCACGCTGGACAGAATCCACTGTGTGTTCGGTCTGGCGGAACTGGCCGAACCCGTCGACGGGTCCATCGGTCGCCGGGACCACGACGTGCTGCTCGTCGTCGCCGACGATCCCGCCGAGCTGATCCTCGCTGCTGAGGCTGCACGCAGCGCGTCGGTCGAGTGGGTGGTGTGGAACCGCAGAGATCTGGTGTCGATCGCGTCGGATTCCTATCGGCTGGGGGCCGCCGCCGTTCTTCCCGGGCATATCGCACCGGAGGTCCTGGAACGCGTTCTGCGCGCGGCGGGGGACGGTTCCCGCGCCGATGGCGCGGCTTCCGCCGGCCGGGTCGAGCGTTTTCTCCGCTCGGAACAGATCTCCCGCGCGAACGACCCCGAGTCTGTGATTCTCGTGCGTTCAGGAGCGGTCGCGACGATTGCGCTGCATCGCGACGGGCACGAGTCCATCCTGGCAATCTCCGGAGCCGGCGAGATGGTGTGTGCGGGTACCACCTCCGTTCTGGTCCGATCCCACTCGAACTGCGAGGTCGTCCATATTCCGTGGACCGTCGCGTTGACCGACCCCCATGTCGCCGCGGGCCTGCGGCGGCATGTGACCAGCCAGGCGCGTTGGGCGTCGGCGCGCAGTCACGTCGATCTCGGCTGCCGGGTCACCGCCATCCTGCAGGCGTTGGCCGCGAGCTTCGGGATCGAGCGTGCCGACCTCGGCGGCACGCTGATCGACCTCGACCTCACCCACGGCGAGCTCGCAGCCGCCGCCGGCGCGACCCGGGCGACCGTGTCCCGGCGGATCGGTGCGATGCGCCGCCGCGGGCGGCTGCGGACCGTCACGGTCGCCGGCAGGCGTCGGTTCCTGCTCCCTGTGCAGCCGCCGCAGGCGCAGGCTCGGTGACGGCCCGCTGCGGGCCCGGGTCGCCGGTCAGCGGCGTGAACATCAGCTGCAGCCGACCGGTCCCCGGATGGCGGACGCGGCACGCGTCCACCCCGAAGACGTCCCGCACGAGCGCCGGCGTGAGCACGTCGTGCGGAGGCCCGTCGGCGACGATCCGGCCCGCGGCGAGCACGTAGACCCGGTCGCAGTACGCGGCGGCGAGGTTCAGGTCGTGCAGCACGCACAGCGTGGTGAGCCCGACGGCGCGGACGAGGTCGAGCAGGCCGAGGGTGGACCGCAGGTCCAGGTGGTTGGTCGGCTCGTCGAGCAGGAGCACCGGCGCCTGCTGGGCCAGCGCACGGGCGACGAGGACCCGCTGCCGCTCCCCACCCGAGAGGGTGGCGAACGTGCGCCCGCCCAGCGCACCGAGACCCACCTGGTCGAGCGCGCGACCCGCCAGCTCGCGGTCGTGGGCGCCGTCGGTCTGAAATCCCCGCTTGTGCGGGCTGCGGCCCATGAGGACGACCTCCTCGACGGAGAAGTCGAACTCCTCCGGCGCCTCCTGGGTGACGACGGCGCAGCGGCGGGCGAGCTCTGCTGCCAGCAGCGCCCAGGCGTCCTCGGGGTCGGCGCCCGCACCGAGGTGCACGGTCCCCGCCGACGGCCGCAGGACGCGGTACACCGACCGCAGCAGCGTCGACTTCCCGCTCCCGTTCGGCCCGACCAGCGCGACCATCTCCCCCGTGTCGACCCGCAGGTCGCAGCCCGCGGTGATCGTGATCCCGTCCAGCGCCACGGACACGCCCCGCAGCTCGAGGCGCATCCCCGCGCCGGGGCAGGCGCCGGCGCTCACGACAGCGCCTTCGCGCGCGGGTTGCGGCGCAGCAGCAGCAGGAAGTACGGCGCACCGAGCACCGCGGTCACGACGCCGAGCGGGAGCTCGGCCGGGCTGACGACGACCCGGCAGAGCACGTCCACCAGCACCAGGTAGACGGCGCTGGCCAGCGCCGCGACCGGGAGCAGCCGCCGGTGGTCGGAACCGACGAGGAACCGCACCGCATGGGGGACGACCAGCCCGACGAACCCGACCCCGCCCGCGATCGCCACGAGCACGCCGGTGACCAGTGCGCTGGTCACGAGGAGCACCAGGCGGACGCGGTCGACGTCGTAGCCCAGCGCCGTCGCGGTCTCGTCGCCGACGACGAAGGCGTTGAGCGGCCGGGCGTACCACTGCGCCACGACCAGCCCGCCGACGACGACCGCCGCGGCCACGGCGATGTTGTCCCACCGGGCGTCCTGCAGGGTGCCGAGCAGGAAGAACAGCACCGAGTTCGCCGCGCGCGGATCGTCGCTGCGGAAGATCAGGAAGCTGGTCAGGGCCGTGAACAGGTACGAGAGCGTCACCCCCGCGAGGACCACCCGGCGCGGGGTGAACCGGCCCCGCTCCCGCGCCAGCACGAGCACGGCCGCGAGTGCCACGAGCGCGCCCGCGAAGGACGCCCCGTAGCGGGGGAAGCCGACGGCCGCCGCGGGGACGAGCACGAACACCGTGACCGCGCCGAGGCCCGCGCCCGCCGACACCCCGAGCACGTACGGGTCGGCCAGCGGGTTGCGGACGACGGCCTGCATCAGGACGCCCACCACCGCGAGCCCCGCCCCCACCGCGGCGGCGAGGAGCACCCGCGGGAGCCGGAACTCCCAGACGAACTGCTCCTGCACGACCGTGAACTCGCCCCACCGGCCCGGCAGCAGGTGCGAGGCGAGCACCGAGACCGTGGCGTCCAGCGGGACCGTGACGGTGCCCACCGCGACGCCGAAGCAGACCGCGACGGCCAGCCCCGCCAGCAGCGCCGGGACGAGCACCGGCAGGGGCGCGGGGCGCCGGCGCGGGCGCGCGGCCGACCGGGCGGCCGGCGGCGCGGGCGCCGTCACCGCGGGGTGCCCGGCGGCCGCCGGGTGCCCGAGGTCACGACGCTCCCGGCGCGAGCACGTCCCGGGCGATCTGCTCGACCTGGGTCACCCCGCGGGTGCTGCCGGGCTGGCCGCCCGCGTCGTCGAGGGGGTAGATCCGACCCGACCGGCCCGCGTCGGTGTGGGCGAACACCGAGCGGGCGAACGTCAGTTTCGACTCCGTCGTGGCGGGCTTCCCATCCGTGCCGATGAAGATCACCTCCGGGTTGCGCGCGATGACGGCCTCCGGGTTGACCTGCACGAAGTCGTCCGGCGTGTCGGCGAAGACGTTCTCCAGCCCGAGGGTCGTCAGCATGTGGCCCTGGGTGTAGCGCGGGCCTATCGCGTACAGGCCGACGTCGCCCTCGCCCGCCCCGAGGACCGCGACCCGCGCCGTCGTCCCGCGCATCGACGCCACGGCCGCGTCCACCCGGGCGCGCAGCTGCCCGACGAGCCCGTCGGCGGCCTGCTGGACCCCGAGGATGCGGCCGAGGTTCTGAACGTCGACGTAGATGTTCTCGACGGGCCCGTTCGCCCCACCACAGCCGTTGGCCGAGATGTACACCCCCGCTCCCGCCTGGGTGAGCTGGTCGACGGTGGCGAGCCCGGAGCTCGGGTCGAAGGGGTAGGTGGAGTCCTCGGCGAAGACGAGCTGTGGCGCCGTCGCCAGCACCTGCTCCTTCTTGCCCGTGTCGGTCTCGCCGAGCGCGGGGATCGCCGCGACCTGCGCGGCGAACGCCGGCAGCGGCTGCTGGTAGGCCGTCGAGCCGACGCCGACCATCCGGTCGCCCGCGCCCAGCTGGAACACGGTGTCGGTGAGTCCGACCGCGGTGGTGACGATGCGCTGCGGTGGCGCGTCGAAGGTGACCTCGCGTCCGCAACTGGTGACGGTGACCGGGAACCCGGCGGCGCCGGGTTCCGTGCCCGGCGCCGTCGCCTGCGGCGCGGAGCCGCACGCGGTCGTCAACGTCACGAACACGGCCGTCACCACTGCGGGCGCGACGCGGCGCCTGCCCATCGTCGTCATGGGGATAGCGGGCTCCTGTGCTCGGCGTGTCCACCGAGGGACACGCACACCTGGGATGGTTGTTCGGCCGTGTCTCGGCACGTCGGGGGTCTGCGCCGGGTCGCCGTCGACCCGCGAACACGTCCGCGGAAGATTGTTGCAAATATATTGCACTTAAGCGAGGGGAGCTATTGCGGCGGGTCGGGCACCCGCGGCCCGCGTCAGTCCGCGGAGCCCAGCAGGAACTCCCCCACGGCGGGCTCGTCGAGCTGGTCGCGGCCGAGCGTGGCGGCGAGTTGAGGGGAGTTGCCGGTGCCGACGGCGCACGCCGCGAGGCCCATCGCCGCGGCGGTCAGGTACATCGTCTGGTAGAGGACGCCGACGTCCTTGAGGCACGTCGCGTAGGCCATCCCGCTGTACTTCCAGGCCAGCCTGCCGATGCGGGCGGTGAGCACGATCAGCACCTGCGGCGTTCCCTCGAACGCCGTGGCCGCGGCCGCCGCCGCGAGCGCGGCGGTCGCGCGCCGTCCCGACGGCGCGGTCCGTTCGAGGGCGTGGCGGTGGGCCAGGTAGTGGTACACGCCGGCATCCAGCCCCGAGCAGCGCGAGACGACGAGGTGCACCTCCAGCTCGTAGGCCCCTCCCCCACCGGGGTACGGGCGGCGCGACGAGTCGTAGGGGATCCCCGCGGCAGGCGCGGCGGGGATCGGCGCCATCACCCGCGCCGCGCGGAACAGGAACTCGCCGAGCCGCTCCCGGTCGATCGGGTCGCGCCCGTGTCTGCGCCGGGACCGGCGCCGGTCGACGACGTCGCCGAACGGCGGATCGCGGCGCCGGACCCGGGCCAGGTCCACGTCGGGCAGCGCGATCTCGGTCCCGCGCGTCGGTGGGTCCGCCGGTGGTACCGGGCAGCGCCCGTCCAGCGGGAAGGTGCCGCCGACGGGGAGATCGTGCGCGCCGGGACGGCTGCGGCTGTGGAACCACAGGTCGTGCACCGACCACCAGGCAAGCTCGGGGCACTCCTGCTCCCACTGCGTGCTCCCGGGATCCTGCGGGTGCCCGCTCGCGGTCGCCACCCCGGCGTGGACGAGGACCGCGAGGCAGGCCAGGACGGTCCGGGTGGGCAGGGCCCCGACCCACGAACGGCCGCGAAGGGCGCTCGGGTCGACCCCGCCGCACGCGAGCCGCCCGACGAGTGCGCTCACGCGGGGATCGGGCAGCCGCACCCGGAACGGCGACAGCGGGGACTCGGCCGCGAGCACGTCGCCGTCGCGGCGCAGCAGCGCGAACCGGGACAGCACGACATGCGTGGCCGACTCCGGGTCGAGCTCGGCCGCGGCGGGCCAGCTCTGCGGGCGCGGGGAGATCGCGGCGGCGGACATCAGCACCGGCCGCGCACCGGCGGGCCCGGCGGGCGCGAGGACGAGATGCTCGACCAGGCCGAGCCGGTCCAGCGCCGTCACCGCGCGCCGCAGCTCCGCCCGCGGGTGCCCGACGGCGGCGTCGAGATCCGCGAACGTGGACGGCCCGGCGTGCAGGGCCCGCGCGGTGGCCGCGACGGCCGGGTCGCCCGCGAGCGCCACCCAGCGACCGCCGACCCGCACCTCGGGGCCGGACCGGGCCGTGTCCCGCAGCGGCCCAGACAGCTGGAAGCGGCGGTCCACGGCGCGACGGTAACCAGCACCCGCCGGCACCCGTGGTGTCATCCGACACCACCGGCCGGTTGCGGCGCACCCCCGGGCGCGCGCGAGGGCACCACCGGGTGTGCGTTCCGACGCCGACCGGGCCCGGCCGGGCCGCCTAGCGTCGAGGCGCCGGTCCCGGCCCGGGGGCGGCGCACCCGACGAGGGAGGAAACATCGTGACCGACCCGCTGTTCGAGGCCATCGACGCCGACGACTACCTGCCGGGCACGCACAACCCGTCCGCGCTGGTCCACAACCCGTTCGAGTGGGTGGAGGTCGAGCCCGGCAACGGCGCCGAGGACAACGGCTGAGCCAGGTCCGCCGTGACGGTGGGGTGCGCCTTCGCGGGGCACCCCACCCGGCCGTCGCGAGCCCCGTCCGACATCCGTGGGGAGATCACCGACCGATGCCCGAACCGCCCGACCGTGACGCCGGGCCACGGTCCGCCACCGTGACCTGCGCCCCGCCCGACCGACCGCTGCGCCTCGCGCCGACCCACCGGTTCTATGCGGACCAGGCCGGACGGTGGCGGCTGGCGGGCCCGCACGATGCGGTCGAACGGGTCGACGTGCCCCCGGCGGTCGGCGCGGGCCTGCACCGCGTCCTGCACGACGCCGTCCCGCCCGCGCGGGTGGCCGCGACCCTCGACGACCCCGCGCCACTGCACGCCGCGCTGCACGCCCTGCTCGGGCGCGGCATCGTCGTCGACGCCGTCCGCGCCCCGGTCGGCGGCACCGTGACGGTCCTCGGCCACGGGAGCATCCCGACGCACCTGGCCGCGGTCCTCGACGCCGCCGGGGCGCGGCTGCACCTGCTTCCCGGCGGTCCGCAGGATCTGCCCGCCGCGCCCGGCGACGTCCTGGTCGCCTGCACCTCGCAACTGCCGGACCGCCTGTGGTGCGCGCTCGACCGGCGCTGCACCGACACCGGGCTCGCCTGGCACCGCTGCCACCACGAGCCGGGGGTCTGGGCCATCGGCCCGTTCACCGTGCCGGGAACGCCTGCCACGGTCACCTACCGCGACACGCGTGCGCGACGGCTCGCCGCCGCCCGGCTGCCCGACGAACTCCTCGCGCAGTGGCGGCACCTCGACACCAGGCCCGCCGGGACCGGCCCCGACCCCGACCCGGCGACCGCGGCCGTCGTCGCGGGGCTGCTCGCGGCCGACGTCCTGGCCCACCTCGCCGGGGCGACCCCGCCCGCCGACGGGCAGCAGGTGCTCGTGCACACCGATCTCTCCGTGACCCGCCACCGTGTGCTGGCACTGCCCGCGGACCGCGGGCGGGAGCCGCGATGACCCCCGCTCCGGCGATCCACCACGACGCGGCGGCACCCGCCGTCCGCGCCCGCGAGGCCGTGCCCGCCGACGACGGGACCCCGCTGGCCACCGACGTCGTCGGTGCCGACCCGGACGACCCCCGGCCGGTGGTCCTGCTCCGCACCCCCTACGGCAGGTCGCACCACCTCGCCGAGGGGCTCGGCTGGGCCCGGGCGGGGTTCACGTTCGTCGCGCAGGACGTCCGCGGCCGCTACGACTCCGACGGCTGCTGGCAGCCCTACCGCCACGAACGCCGCGACGGCGCCGCGACCGTCTCCTGGGTCGCCGCGCAGCCGTGGTGCGACGGGCGCATCGCGGTCCTCGGCGGCTCCTACGCCTCCTTCACCGCGTGGGTCGCCGCCCTCTGCGGGCATCCCGCGGTCCGGGCCGTGCTGAGTCTCGTCCCGGCCGTCGGGGAGCACCAGTGCCACGGCCCCGGCGGGTCGTTCCACCTGGCCAGCCACGTCCGCTGGTGGCTGGCCAACGCCCACTCGCGGACCAGCCGCGACGACCTGTTCACCCAGCTCTACCGGACCAGCCCGCAGCTGCTGGCCACCCTGCCGGTGCGCGAGCTGCGGCACGCGTTGTGGGCGGAGCTGCCCACGCTGCTCGACGCCGTCGACGCGGGCCCCGACGCGACGCCGCCCTACGCCGTGACCGACGCCGAGCTCGCCGGGCTGGACCTGCCCTCCCTGCACGTCGGGGGCTGGTACGACGGGTTCCTCCCACGGACGCTGCACCAGTGGCACACCGTGGGCGCGGGGACGACGCGCCGTCCGCCGCGGATGCTCGTCGTCGGCCCCTGGACCCACGACCTCGCGACCGGCCGCACCCCGGCCATCGGCCTGCGCCGCCACGAGCCGCAGGCCCGGATGGCGCTGGGCGGGCGGATGGCCGACTGGCTGACCCGCGCCCTCGACGGCGGCTGCCCCGGCGGGGCGCAGGTCTACGTGACCGGCGCCGAGCGGTGGGACACCCTCGCGCAGTGGCCGCCGTCGACGACGCCGCTCACCTGGCACTGCGCCGGGGGGGCACGGCTGTTGCGCGAGCCGCCCGGCGGCCCCGGCACCGACGGCTTCCGGTACGACCCACGCGACCCGTTCCCGTCCCGCAACGCCCCCTACGACCGGGCCGACCTCGACCGGCGCAGCGACGCCGTCCGCTATCGCACCGGCGTGCTCGACACCGGCATCGAGATCGCGGGCACCCCCACCGTGCGCCTGCTCGCGCGCACCGACGCCCCGGCAACGGACTGGGTGGCGCGCCTTGCCGAGATCGACACCGCGGGCCGCGCACTGCATCTGACCCACGGCGTGCAGGTCGACGAGGGCCGGGCCGCGGGCCACGTGCGCGAGGTGAGCATCGCGCTGGGCCCGATCGCCACCGTCGTCCCGCCCGGTCACCGGCTGCGCCTGGAGATCACCTCCAGTGACTTCCCCGACCACGCCCGCAACCTCAACACCGGCCTCGACCGCTTCGGCTCCGCCCGCACCCGCGTCGCCCGCCAGGAGGTCCACCACGGACCGGGGGGCACCAGCCTGCGGCTTCCGGTGGTGGCGCGATGACGGCCACCTCGGACCGGCTGGACCGGCTCGTCGACCCGCGGTTCGGGCCGGTGCTGCGGGTCGTCCGCCAACAGCGGCCGCCGGAGCTGCCGCCCGGGTTCGTCGCCTACGGCGCCGCCGTCGCCGACACCCGTCGGTTCGCCCACTGGCAGGCCGACCCGTTCGCGTCCGGAGCGAGCCTGGTCGACCCGGCTGCCGCGCGCGCAGCGGCGATCGGCGAGGCGGTCGAGCGCTACTGCGGCAACGCCGTGCCCACCGGCCTGCCCCGCCGCACCCACCGGGAGCTGGCCGCGGCGGGCATCGCCGCGCTCGACCCCGCTGAGCTCGTCCTCTACTCCGAGCGGCAGTACCACCGCCCCGGGTTCCCGTACGTCCGGTTCACCGCCGACCTGCCCGTCCGGTGGTGCACGGCCGCCGACCTCGACACCGGTGAGCCGGTCGAGGTCCCGGCAAGCGTCGCGCACCTCAACTTCCACGCCGGGCCCTATGCGGACGAGCCCGCGACGCACTTCGTGATCCTGCCCGGCATCGCCGCCGGGTGCAGCCACGACGAGGCCGTCGACGCCGCGCTCGCGGAGGTCTGCGAACGCGACGCGGTCACCACCTGGTGGCAACGCGGCGCCCCGGTGCTCGGCCTGCCCGCCGACGTGCGCTCCGAGGTCGCGACGCTGCTCGCCGATCCCACGCGGGACCCCGTCATCGACTACACGCTCTTCGGCGTCCCGTCCGACCTGGGGGTACCCGTGGTCGGGGCACTGCTCGACGACCGGGCACGCGGGATCGTCACCATGGGCTCGTCGTGCCACGAGGACCTGGGGACCGCCGCGACGAAGGCCGTGACCGAGGCGATCCAGCTGCGCGCCTTCAGTGTCGATCTCCTCGATCCGGCGAGCCCCGTCCGGCGCGGGTTCGCCGCGGGCCACCGCGACGCGCGTGTGCTGGCCGAGTTCCGCGACGACCGGTGCTACCTGGACGCGCAGCTCCCGGACTTCGCCGCAGCGGTGGACTTCGCGAGCCACGCCCAGCTCTGGCTCGATCCGCGGATGCGGGTCCACCTCGACCGGCTGCACACCCCGCCGGACATCCCGACCGCGCCGGGGCTCCCCGCCGTCGGGTCGCTGCGCCGCCACCTCGCCGACCGGGGCCACCGGGTCCTGGTGGTCGACCTGACCACCCCCGACGTCGCCGCGGCCGGCCTGCACGTGGTCCGGGTCCTGGTGCCGGGCCTCTACCCGAACGCCCCGGCCGCGGTCCCGTTCCTCGGGGGCGAGCGGCTGTACCGGGGGCCCGCCGGGCCGCTCGACGAGGACGAGCTCGTGCGGGCCCCGCTGCCCGCGATCTGAACCGTGGCAAGCGCGAACGGGAGCCGCCGTGCAACACACCACATCTGACGGCGCCGAGCCCCCACCCGGGGTGGTCACGGCACTGTGCCGCCGCCCGCTTCCGGCGCGCAGCCCGCGCGGGCTGCGGCTGTGGCAGGCGCGCATCGCCGACACCACCGCGTTCGGCCCGTGGCCCGCCGATCCCGTGGCCTCGGGCTGCGCCTGGTGGGACGACGCGGCGGCGCGCGGGGCGGCGGTCGGCGAGGCCGTCGAACGCTACTGCGCCGCGCTGCCGCCCGCGGGGCTGCGGCGCGTCACGGCCCGTGAGCTCGCGGCTGCGGACGGCCCACGACCGCTCGACCTGGCCCGGTGCGCGCTGTTCGCCGCCGACCGGCACGCGGAGCCGGGCTTCCCGTTCGCGCCGCTGCGCGAGGACCTGCCGCTGCGCTGGGTCCGGGGCCGCGACCTGCGCACCGGCCACCCGCGCGCGGTGCCCGTCGGGCTGGTGTACACGACGGTGCACCGCGCCGTGGACCGCCGCACCTACGCCGACGAGCCGGTGACCGGACCACTGCCGTGCGCCGGGGTCGCCGCCGCCACCGCGACGGCCGACGCGGTGGACAACGCCCTGCTCGAGCTCGTCGAGCGGGATGCGGTCGCCCGCACCTGGGACACCGGGCGACCGTGGACCGAGCTGCACGTGCCCCGCACGTTCCGCGACGCCTGCCGGGCGGCGGGCCGGGCCGGGTCGTTCGACATCCGGCTGTTCGCCGTACCCGCCGTCGTCGAGGTCCTGGTCCTGGCCGCGGTCGCGGCGGACCCGGTCACCGGGTTCGTGGCCGCCGGGTCCGCCGCCCGCCACGACGCCGTCCACGCGGCGCTGAAGGCCGTCGCGGAAGCGTGCCAGCTGCACCTGGTGCTCGCCGAGCTCGACGACCCGGACAGCGCGACCATGCGGCAGGCCGCCGCCGATCCGCGCTCGCCGCTGCGACCGTGGCGGGCCGACCGGCGCTATCTCGACAGCTACCGCCGTCCCGGCTGGCGCGACGTGCACGATCTGGCCTGCCATCTCCAGCTCCACCTCGACCCGCGGATGCGCGAGCGGTTCGCCGACCGGCTGCCCCGTCGGCCGCGGGCCCGCCTCACCGACCTGGGCGCCGCACCGGCCGCGGCCGGGGACGCGCTCGTCCGCGCGGGGTTCGAGCCGACCGTCGTCGACGTCACGACCTCCGACGTGCGCGCCCTGGGCGGGACCGCCGTCCGGGTCGTCGTGCCGGGCCTGCGGCCGAACACGCCCGCCGCGTACCCCGTGTCCGTGGGGGAGGCCCCGAGCCCCGGCCGGGTCCCGCTGCCCTACGCGTAGGCCGCGCTCAGACCGCCGCGGCCCGCAGCCGACCGAACTCCTCGGCCAGCGCCGGCAGCTGCCAGTGCGCGTTCAGCCCTGACGGGTTGGGCAGCACCCAGACGCGGGTGGCCCCCCAGACCACGTCCTGGCGCCCGACCGCCGCCTTCGGCAGCGCGAACGCCGTCCGGTACGCGGTGACGCCGACGACGGCGAGCCACGCCGGGCACCGGGTCGCCACCAGCTCGCGCAGCCGCGCTCCCCCGGCGCGCAGCTCGGCCGCCGTCAGCTCATCCGCGCGGGCCGACGGGCGCGCGACGAGGTTGGTGATCCCCATGCCCAGCGCGGGCAGCTCGTCCTGCTCGGCGGGCGCGAGCTGCCGCGGGGTGAAGCCGCCGCGGTGCAGCGCGGGCCAGAATCGGTTGCCGGGCCGGGCGAAGTGGTGGCCGGTCGCGGCCGAGACCAGACCGGGGTTGATGCCGCAGAACAGCACCCGCAGCGGTGGGTCGCCGTCGCCCGGCAGGACGTCCGGGATCGCTCCCGCCGGGTTCGTGTCGGTGGTGCGCGGCATGATGGCGCAGTGGACCTGCCCGTGATGCCTCCGGTCAAGCCGATGCTCGCGAAGCCGGTGGCGGCGATCCCGCCGGGCCGGATGTACGAGCCCAAGTGGGACGGCTTCCGCTCGATCGTGTTCCGGGACGGCGACGAGGTGGAGATCGGCAGCCGCAACGAGCGGCCGATGACGCGCTACTTCCCCGAGGTCGTCGCGGCGGTGCTGGCGAGCTTCCCGCAGCGGGCGGTGATCGACGGGGAGATCGTCGTGGTCGACCGCGCGCGCAACCGGCTGGACTTCGAGGCGCTCCAGCAGCGCATCCATCCCGCCGCGAGCCGGGTGAACCTGCTGGCCACCGAGACACCCGCGTCGTTCGTGGCGTTCGACCTGCTCGCGCTGGGCGACGAGGACCTCATGCAGCACCCGCTGGAGGAGCGCCGGGCCCGGCTCGAGGAGGCGTTGGGAGCGGCGAAGCCGCCGGTCCACGTCACGCCGGCGACGCGGGACGTCGAGGAGGCACAGCGCTGGTTCGAGCTGTTCGAGGGCGCGGGGCTGGACGGCCTCATCGCCAAGCCGCTGGACCTCACCTACCAGCCCGACAAGCGGGTGATGGCCAAGATCAAGCACGAGCGCACGGCGGACTGCGTGATGGCTGGCTACCGGGTGCACAAGTCGGGGCCGGACGCGATCGGCTCCCTGCTGCTCGGCCTGTACGACGAGCGGGGCATGCTCGCGTCCGTGGGCGTGATCGGGGCTTTCCCACTGGCCACGCGCAAGAAGCTGTTCGCCGAGCTGCAGCCGCTGGTCACGACGTTCGACGGGCACCCGTGGAACTGGGCCGCCCACGAGCAGGGCGAGCGCACGCCGCGCAAGAACGAGACGAGCCGGTGGAACGCGGGCAAGGACCTGTCGTTCGTCCCGCTGCGCCCGGAGCGGGTCGTGGAGGTCCGCTACGACTACATGGAGGGCGTGCGGTTCCGCCACACCGCCCAGTTCGTGCGGTGGCGCCCGGACCGGGATCCGGAGTCGTGCACGTACGAGCAGCTGGAGCAGCCGGTCTCGTTCGACCTCGCGGAGGTGTTGGGGCCGGCCTGAGCTCGTCCGCGCGTAGCCGCCCGGCGAGGCAGGCCCCTCGGCCCGGCCGGCACGGTGCCCGTTGCCGGCCTGCGGCTCGTCAGGCCTGCGTGGCGGCGAGCTGCCCGCAGGCCGCGGCGATCTCGCGTCCCCGCGTGTCGCGCACCGTGCACGCCACGCCGGCGGCCTGCACGCGACGCACGAACTCGTCCTGCGCCCGCCGCGGCGACGCATCCCACCGCGAGCCCGGGGTGGGGTTGAGCGGGATGAGGTTGACGTGGACGAGCCGGGCACCGACCTCCCGGCGCAGCACCGTGCCGAGCAGGTCCGCCCGCCACGGCTGGTCGTTGACGTCGCGGATCAGCGCGTACTCGATCGAGACCCGCCGCCCGGTGGCCTGCGCGTAGCGGCGCGCGGCCGCCAGCACCTCCGCGACCTTCCAGCGGTTGTTCACCGGGACGAGGGTGTCGCGCAGCTCGTCGTCCGGGGTGTGCAGCGACACGGCGAGGGTGACGGGCAGTCCCTCGGCGGCGAGCCGGTCGATCGCGGGCACCAGCCCGACCGTCGACACCGTGACCCCGCGCGCGGAGATGCCCAGGCCGTCCGGGGCGGGCTCGGTGATGCGACGGACGGCGGCGACCACCCGGTTGTAGTTCGCGAGCGGCTCCCCCATGCCCATGAACACGATGTTCGACAACCGCGCGGGCTCCCCCAGCGCGCCGTCGCGGGCCGCCGCCGCGGCCTGGCGGACCTGTTCGACGATCTCGGCCGTGGACAGGTTGCGCTCCAGCCCGCCCTGCCCGGTGGCGCAGAACGGGCACGCCATCCCGCAGCCGGCCTGGCTCGACACGCACACGGTGGCGCGGTCCGGGTAGCCCATCAGCACCGACTCGGCACGCGTGCCGTCGTGGGCGCGCCACAGCGTCTTGCGGGTGGCACCGCCGTCGCAGGCCTGCTCCAGCACCGGGGTGACCAGCGGCGGGAGCAACGAGGCCAGCCCCGCACGCGCGGCGGCGGGGAGGTCGGTCATCGCGTCGACGTCCGCGGTGAGGCGGCCGAAGTAGTGGCGGGCCAGCTGGTCGGCCCGGTAGCCGGGCAGGCCCAGCTCGACGACGGCGGTGCGGCGGCCCGCGGCGTCCAGGTCGGCCAGATGCCGGGGCGGGAGGGCGCGCTTCGGCGCGTCGAACACGAGCGGGAGGCTGGTCATGGCCCCCCGATTGTGCCCGATGGGGACCCCGTCAACGCCGCCCCTCCCGTCCGGCCGCCGCCGTGGCACCCTGAGCAGCATGACGACCCGACCGCTGCGACTACCACGATGCGAGCTGACGGTGGGCTCGGCGTGGTGGGTCGTCGGCGCGACCGCGCTCAAGCCCGGCACGGCGACGGTGGTCCTCGCCCTGGGCATCCTCGTCGCGGGTGGCTTCCTGCTCGCCTTGCGCCGTCGCGGCGTGCACGGTGAACGTCTCGATCGCCGGGAGCGGTCGAGGCTGCTGAGCGTCACCTTCGTCGCGGTGATGCTCGTCGTCGTGACCACGACGGTCCTGCGCATGCTCCCGGCGCCGTTCGACTACGCCGAGCTCTCCGTGCCGATCGCCGGGCTCATCGTCGGCGTCGCCGTCATCCGCGTCGGCCGGCTGCTGAACGCGCCGGTGACGACGGTGGCGGGCTGCGTCGTAGGCGGCATCGCGGTCCTCGGCGGGCTGCTGGCGCTGCAGACCGCGGGCGACACCTACAGCAGCGGGCTGGTCGGCCTCGGGTCGGCGATCGTCCTGTGGGCGGCCGGGTCGTACCGCACGGGCATCCTCGGCCGGGCGGCGCCCGGCCCGGATCAGCCGACGGTGCCGACCCGCCGGCTCGGCTGACGCGCCGTCACAGCACCTTGCGCCGGACGTGCACCCGGTAGCCGACCGGGATCTCGACACCGGGCACCTCGGCGATCGCCCGCTGCGCGACGGCGCGGGAGAACTCGATACGGAGCACCGCCTCGCAGGTGGCGCGGTCCGGGAAGCGCCACACCGTCGCCACCCGGACCAGCGAGAACCCCCGCGCGACGAAGAACCGCTCGGCCGCCACCGGGTCGTAGTGCGGCACGTCGGCGCGCATCCAGCCGCCGTACGGGTCGACGGTGGCGTCCAGGTCGACGATCGCGATCGCGCCGCCGGGACGCAGCACCCGCTGCGCCTCCGCGAGCCCCGGCTCGCATCCTGCGCCGAAGAAGTAGGCGGTGCGGGCGTGGACGAGATCGGCGCTCGCGTCGGGCAGCGGCAGCGCCGCCGCCCCCGCCTCCAGGACCCGCACGTTCGGCAGGCCCTCGACGCGGCGCCGCGCCCGCGGGACCAGCGGCGCGTACGGCTCCACCCCGACGACCGAGCGCGCCTGCGCGGCGAACAGCGGCAGGTGGTAGCCGTCCCCGCAGCCCACGTCGACGACGTCGCGGCCCACCCACGGCACCTCGGCGCGCAGCAACGTCCAGATCGCGCCGTCCGCGTCCTGGGCGGCGTTCTCGCGCTCGTAGACGTCGGGCCAGTGCCAGATGTTGGGGCTCGGGATGGGCGGGCGCACGGACCGTACGGAATGCCCCATGAGCAGGGATCCTAGAGCCGCACCCGGGGCTACCCTGGAACGATGCCGTCCGCCCCGCCGCAGGACCTTCGCTTCTGCCGCAGCGCGGACGGCGCCCGGATCGCCTACGCCGTGCACGGGTCCGGGCCGCCGCTGCTGCTCGCGGCATGCTGGCTCAGTCACCTGGAGTTCGACTGGGAGAGCCCGGTCTGGCGGCAGTTCCTGCTCGATCTCGGCCGGACGACGACGGTGATCCGCTACGACGAGCGCGGGTTCGGGATGTCGGACCGCGACGTCACGGACTTCGGCCTGACCGCCCGCATCGCCGATCTGGAGGCCGTCGCGGACGCCGCCGGGCTGGAGCGCTTCGCGCTGCTGGGCATGTCGCAGGGCGGGCCCGTCGCCATCGCCCTCGCCCACCGCCACCCGCACCGCGTGAGCCGGCTCGTCCTCTACGGGACCTACGCCGCTCGCGTGCAGGACGCGGCCGCCGAGGAGATGGAACGCACCTTCCAGCAGCTCATGAAGGTGGGGTGGGCCCGCCCGGACAGCACGTTCCGCCACGTCTTCACCCAGCTCATGATCCCCGGGGCCACCGACGAGCAGGCCCGCTGGCTCGACGACCTCCAGGCCCGCGCCACCTCGACCGCGAACGCGATGGCCTCCCGCGAGGCGCGCATGGGCGCCGACGTCCGGACGTTGCTGCCCGATCTGGACCTGCCGACGCTCGTCGTGCACGCCCGCGGGGACCGGATGATCCCCTTCTCCGACGGGCGCGAGCTCGCCGCCCGCATCCCGCGCGCCCGGCTCGTCCCGCTGGACAGCGACAACCACATCCTGCTGGCCGACGAACCCGCCTGGACCCCGTTCTCCGAGGAGACGGCGGCGTTCCTCGCCGCCGAGCGGGTCGCCGCCCCACCGACGTCCGGCGCGCTGCGCGCCCTCACCGACCGGGAGCTCGACGTCCTTCGGCTCGTCGGCGAGGGCAAGGAGAACCCGGACGTGGCGCGCGCGTTGTCGCTGTCGGTGCGCACCGTCGAGCGCCATCTCACCAGCGTCTACACAAAGCTCGGGGTGACCGGACGCTCGGCGCGCGCAGCCGCCGTCGCGCGCCTGCTCGCCGACCGCTGAGCCTGCGCGTCGACCGCCACGCCGCCCCGGCCGATACCCCGCGAGGACGGCGGTCGGCACCGATTCGGCGAGGTTCCCGCGTCCCTACCGTCATTCGGGTCATCCTCCACCGAGACGTCAGGACACCTCCGATGACCGATCGCAAAGCCGCCATCAGCCTCACCACCGGCCTCGAGGACCCCGAGCGCGTCACCGTCGCCTTCCTGGTCGCCCTCGGCGCCGCCGAGTCCGGGCGCCCCACGACGATGTTCCTCACCAAGGAGGCCGTCCGCCTCGTCGTGCCCGGCGTCGCGATCGGCACGGCCTGCGAGGGCTGCCCGCCGCTGACCGAGCTCATGGACCGCTACGAGCGTGCGGGCGGGCGTTTCCTCGTCTGCCCGATCTGCGTACAGGCCAAGAAGCTCGACTCCGGCAACTTCGTCGCGAACGCCGAGGTCGGCGGGACCGTCGTGCTGTGGGACTGGATCGGCGAGGGAGCCACGACCTTCAGCTACTGAAGGGACGGCTGGGCGCCACGGTGCTGATCCGTGGCGCCCCGTTCCGGACCGGTCATCCCGACCGGTCCGGACCCGCCTGCTCCATGTGCACCCGCACGATGACCCGCCGCTCGCGCTCCATGGCCGCGCGGTAGTCGGCCCAGTCCGCGTGCTCTCCCGAGAGGCGCCGGTAGTAGTCCACCAGCCCGTCCATCGCCTCGGGCAGCGACACGATCTCGGCCCGGCCCGCCACCTGGATCCACCGGCCGAAGAACCCGTCGGGCAGCACGCACAGCCACAGCCGTGGATCGCGGCGCAGGTGGCGCACCTTGTACGCGGTCTCCCGGGTGCTGATCAGCAGCTCGCCCGTGTCGTCGACGGCCACGAGCACCGGCGACGTCTGCGGCGTGCCGTCTGCGCGCAGCGTGACGAGCACCGCCCGCGGCTGCTCCCGGACGACCGCCCGTGCCTCGTCGAGGTCCATGCGCCCGAACCTAGACCGGCACGAGCACCGTCAACAGCACCCACGCCACGAACGCCGTGGGCAGCAGCGAGTCCAGCCGGTCCATGAGGCCGCCGTGACCCGGCAACAACGTGCCCATGTCCTTGATCCCGAGATCGCGCTTCACCAGCGACTCGATCAGATCGCCCAGCGTGGCACTCACCACCAGCACCGCGCCCGTCAGCGCACCGGCCCACCAGGGCGCGTCGAGCAGCCCCGCGACGCACAGCGCGCCGGCGACCGTGCCCGCGAGCAGCGAACCCGCGAAGCCCTCCCAGGACTTCTTCGGGCTGATCGTCGGTGCCATCGGGTGCCGCCCCGCCAGTACCCCGGTGGCGTAGCCGCCCACGTCCGAGGCGATCACGCAGAGCAGGAACGTGAGCACCCGGCCCGCGCCGTCCGCCGGGACCGTCAACAGCGTCGCGAAGGCGCACAGCATCGGGACGTACGCGGCGGTGAACACCGACGCCGTGACGTCCCGGACGAACCCGTCCGGACCCGCCGGCATCCGCCACAGCAGCGCCGCCACCACCGTCGCCGCGAAGGCCACGGCGAGGCCCCCCAGACCGAACGGCCAGGCGAGCCAGACCATCGCCTGCCCGCCGAGCAGCAGCACCGGCAGCGGGACGACGGTCCCGGCGCCGCGCCGCAACGCTCCCGCGAGCTCCCAGGTGCCCACCGCGGCCGCCAGCGCGACGACGCCGATGAACACCTCGCGGACCAGCATCAGCGACAGCAGGATGGCGCCGCCGAGGCCCACACCGACCGAGATGGCCGCAGCGAGGTTGCGACCGGCCCGGGACGGGCGCACGGCGGGCGTCGCCGGGGCGCCGTCGGAAGCCATCGCGGGGTGGGTGGTCACCAGGGTCAGACCTCGAGGAGCTCGGCTTCCTTGTGCTTCACCAGCTCGTCCACCTGCGCCACGTACCGGTCCGTGGTGTGCTGCAGCTCCTTCTCCGCGCGCTTCGCCTCGTCCTCGCCGGTCTCGCCGTCGCGCGCGATGCGGTGCAGCTCCTCCATCGCCTTGCGGCGCACGTTGCGGATCGTCACGCGCGCGTCCTCGCCCTTGGAGTGGGCGAGCTTCACCATCTCGCGGCGGCGCTCCTCGGACAGCTGCGGGATCACCACGCGGATGAGCTGCCCGTCGTTGCCCGGGTTGAGGCCGAGATCGGAGTCGCGGATCGCCTTCTCGATGGACTTCAGGGAGCCGCCGTCGTAAGGCTTGATCACCACCAGCCTGGCCTCCGGGATGGAGATCGACGCCAGCTGGTTGATCGGCGTCATCGCACCGTAGTAGTCGACCATCACGCGGGAGAACATCGCCGGCGTGGCCCGCCCGGTGCGGACGGTCGCGAGGTCGTCCTTGGCCACCGAGACCGCCTTCTCCATCTTCTCCTCGGCCTCGAAGAGCGTCTCGTCGATCACGGCCCCTCCATGGTGTGCCGGTCGTCAGGGGTGCTGACGAGGGTGCCGATCCTCTCACCCCGCACCGCCCGGGCGATGTTGCCCTCACGCAACAGGTTGAACACGATGATCGGCATCTTGTTGTCCATACAGAGGCTGAAGGCCGTGGCGTCGGCCACCTTCAGCCCCTGTTCGAGCGCCTCGCGATGGGTGATCTCGTCGTAGAGCTTCGCGTCGGCGTGCAGCTTCGGGTCGGCGGTGTAGACCCCGTCCACGCCCTTCGCGAGCAGCAACGCTTCCGCGCCGATCTCCAGCGCCCGCTGGGCACCCGCCGTGTCCGTGGAGAAGAACGGCATGCCGACGCCGCCTCCGAAGATCACGACGCGGCCCTTCTCCAGGTGCCGGATCGCGCGCCGCGGGATGTAGGGCTCCGCGACCTGTCCCATCGTGATCGCCGTCTGCACGCGGGTGTCGACGCCGTGGTAGCGCTCCAGGAAGTCCTGCAGCGCGAGACAGTTCATCACCGTGCCGAGCATGCCCATGTAGTCCGCACGTGAGCGTTCCATGCCGCCCTGCTGGAGCTCGGCACCGCGGAAGAAGTTCCCACCGCCGATCACCACCGCGACCTGCACGCCGCCGCGCACCACCTCCGCGAGCTGGCGGGCGACGGCTTTGACGACCAGGGGATCGACGCCGACGGCACCGCCACCGAACATCTCCCCGCCGAGCTTCAGCAGCACTCGGCGGAATCCGGGGCGGCCGCCCTCGACGGGTACGCCGACGTCGATCCCAGGTTCGCTCATCGTCGTCGTGGCGTTGGTCGGCTCACGGACCGGCTCCGCTCCTCGGTCGCTCGCGCCCGGTGGGCGGGCGACACCTCCGATGCTCACCGGTCCTCCGCCTCCCGCCGGGGTCAGGCCTGGCCGACCTCGAAGCGCGCGAACTCCTTCACGGTGACGCCCGCCTCGTCCAGCAGCGCCTTCACCGTCTTCTTGGAGTCCTGCACCGAGGCCTGCTCGAGCAGCACGACGTCCTTGTAGAAACCGTTGATGCGTCCCTCGACGATGCGGGGCAGCACCTGCTCCGGCTTGCCCTCCTCACGGGCCGTGGCCTCGGCGATGCGGCGCTCGTTCTCCAGCACGTCACCCGGGACCTGGTCGCGGGTCGTGTACTGCGGACGGGCCGCCGCCACCTGCATCGCGACCCCGCGGGCGACCTCGTCGTTCGCGCCGTCGAAGGAGACGATCGCCCCGATCGCGGGCGGCAGGTCGGTGGCGCGGCGGTGCAGGTACAGCGCCACCGGGCCGTCGATGTGGATGTAGCGGCGCAGCTCGAGCTTCTCGCCGATGCGGGCCGAGAGGGCCTGCACCGCGTCCGCGACCGTGCCGTCGTCGACCTTCAGCGCCTTGAGCGCCTCCAGGTCCGCGGGCTTCTCGGCAACCGCGACCTGAAGGATCTTCTCGGCGAGGGCCTGGAAGTCGTCGCTCTTGGCGACGAAGTCCGTCTCGCAGTTCAGCTCGACCATCGTGCCGCCGGAAGCGGCGACCAGGCCGTTCGAGGTGGCGCGCTCCGCGCGCTTGCCCACGTCCTTGGCACCCTTGATGCGCAGTAGCTCGACGGCCTTCTCCAGGTCGCCCTCGGACTCCTCGAGTGCCTTCTTGCAGTCCATCATTCCCGCGCCGGTGAGCTCGCGGAGCCGCTTCACGTCCGCGGCGGTGTAGTTCGCCATCGTCCTACTCGTCCTCGTCCTACTCGTCCCGGCTCGTCAGCCGGCGTTCTGCGGGGCGCCGTTCGTGCTGGCCGCGGCGGGCTCGGGGGTGCCGCTCGCGGACGCGAGGCTCGCACCGTCCGAACCGGCACCGCTGGTGAGCAGTTCCTGCTCCCACTCGGCCAGCGGCTCGTCGCCCGCCACGCCCTCGGGCTTCTCCCCGGCGTCGCCGCCGCGAGCGCGCGCGGCCCGCTGCATCAGCCCGTCCGCCGCCGCCTGCGCCACCACGCGGGTGAGCAGAGCCGCGGACCGGATCGCGTCGTCGTTGCCCGGGATCGGGTAGTCGACCTCGTCCGGGTCGCAGTTGGTGTCCAGGATCGACACCACCGGGATGCCCAGCTTGCGGGCCTCGCCGACGGCGATGTGCTCCTTCTTGGTGTCGACCACCCAGATCGCGCTGGGCACCTTCGACATGTCGCGGATGCCGCCGAGCGTCTTCTCCAGCTTGTCCTTCTCGCGGGTGAGCATGAGGATCTCCTTCTTGGTGCGACCCTCGAAGCCACCCGTCTGCTCCATCGACTCCAGCTCCTTGAGGCGCTGCAGCCGCTTGTGCACGGTCTGGAAGTTCGTGAGCATGCCGCCGAGCCACCGCTGGTTGACGTACGGCATGTTGACGCGGCCCGCCTCGTCGGCGATGGCCTCCTGCGCCTGCTTCTTCGTGCCGACGAACATGATCGTGCCGCCGTGGGCCACGGTCTCGCGGACGAACTCGTAGGCGCGGTCGATGTACGACAGCGTCTGCTGCAGGTCGATGATGTAGATGCCGTTGCGCTCGGTGAGGATGTAGCGCTTCATCTTCGGGTTCCAGCGGCGGGTCTGGTGACCGAAGTGGACACCCGAGTCCAGCAGCTGCTTCATGGTGACGACGGCCATGGCCGGTGCTCACCCGTCCTTCCGCGGGGCTGGCGGGCAGCCACCGCGATCGCGGTTGTCGCGGTGCACCGGTCGGCGGCACCGCCCTGGCGCCCGCTCCGGCGACCGGCACCCGCCGCTCCGGTGAGGAGTCGGTGGCGGGACCGCCCGGCCGCCGTCGCCCCGGGACACGAGGCACGCGAACGCGCGAAGTCACCCGCGGCAGCGGGTGCATCGGCGAGTGTACGCCCGGGGGTGACCTGCCCGACGGCGGCGTCCGAGGTTGTCCACCTCGGGCCGGATGATCCACAGCCCGCGACTTCGGGGTATCGGAGAGCATCCCCGACGGCTCAGCCTGACGGAATGGCTGGGAACGGCGTGTGGGCGCGGCGGATCGTGCGGTTCCTCGTGGCCGTGGCGCTGGTGGCAGGCCCGGGGGTGGATGCGTCCGGCGCCGTCGGGCAGGCGGCGGGGCCGGCCGCGGCCGACCACCAGCAGGCAGTCCCTTCCGCCGACCACCAGCGGGCAGTCCCTTCCGCCGACAGCCAGCCGGCCAGCCCGGCCGCCGACCACCAGCCGGCCAGCCCGGC
>JBFWRR010000084.1:0-3702 GCA_050248815.1 Pseudonocardia sp.
CGCGAGCATGGTGTTCGCGACGTGCTGGTTGGCGCCCCACTGCCCGTACGCGGTGATCGTGAGCACGGACAGCGACGCCCCGATCGCCGATGCGGCGTAGGCGCGTCCGCTCCACCGGTGGATCCCGGGATGCGCCGCGCGCAGCCACGGCCACAGCTGGACGCACGCGGTGACCAGCGCGACCGTGCCGAAGAGGATGTGGACGACGAGCGCGGGATAGAACCACACGACGTCGGCGGGCAGCGGCAGGCGGCTCTGCGCCGGGTCGAACGTGAGGTAGGGCGGGACCGAGAACGCGAGGAAAGCGACCGTCAGGAGCCCGAGGCTCAGCCACGGCCACGTCCAGCGCCGGGCGGTGCCCGGCACCTGTGTATATGCCATACACACAAGTTTATGGGCTAAACTCGCCGGCGACGCAAGCACAATTCCGGAGGTGATCGTGCCCGACCTGCAGCGCGTCGGCCTGCGCCGCGACCGGATCGTCGCCGAGGGTGTCCGGGTGGCCGACGCGGACGGCCTGGCGGGCCTCTCGATGGCCAAGGTCGCCGCCGGTCTGGGGTTCACGGCGATGTCGCTCTACCGGCACGTCGCGAGCAAGGACGAGCTGGTGCTGCTCATGCAGGACGCGGCCGTCGGCCCGCCGCCGCGGCTCACGGGTACGGCCTGGCGGGCCGCGCTGGAGGAGTGGACGTGGGCCGCGCTGGAGCGCTGCCGGGCCCATCCGTGGCTGCCGCAGGCGGTCGCGATGTTCGGCCCGCCCGCCACCCCGTACCAGCTCGGCTGGCTGGAGTGCGCCCTCGACGCGCTGGCGCCGAGCGGGCTCACCGAGCGCGAGAAGGTCACCACCGTGCTGCTGCTCAACGGCCACGTGTTCGCCGACCTGCAGTGGGCCGTGATCGACGCGGCGCCCGGGGCGCCGGACCCCGCCGGCTACGCATCGCGGCTCGCGGAGCAGCTCGACGCCGACCGGTTCCCGGCCCTGCTGCGTGCGGTCCACGGCGGTGCCTTCACGCCTGCCCCGGACCCGCATGTCGACCGCGACGCCGACTTCGCCTTCGGGCTGGCCCGCATCCTCGACGGTGTGGAGCAACTGGTGCGCGCGCGAAGCGAGCCTTGACCCGGATGCCGATCGGTCTACCCGGACATCGATCGATCGGGCGAGTGGACTAGCCTCAGCGTCAGGTTCCCCGTCCCGAGCTCCCCCGGAAAGGGCCCTGATGCATTCCCGTCGTGTCCTGTTCGCCGCGCTCGCGGCAGCCGTGTCCGTCCTCTTCGCCGTGGTGCTCGTCGCCGTCGCCCAGGCCGCGGAGCCCACCGTGCCCGAGCCGGTCGCGCAGGGGGAGAAGTCGACGTTCCCCGAGGTGCCGTTCACGGTCACCAACGACGCCACCGGGCTGTGCCTGGCGGGTAAGGCGCCCGCGGCGGGGGAGCGGACGGGCCTGGTCGTCGTCGAAGCCTGCGACACCGGCTCCGGCCAGAGGTGGACCTACGACGTCGTCAGCAAGCGCCTGCGCACCGAGAAGCTCGGGGTGCGCTGGTGCCTCTCGGCCGAGGGCCCGGTGATGGTGCGCTGCCCCGATCTCCGCAGCGACACCTATCGCTGGCTGCAGGGCGACGGCATCTACACCCCCGGCAACGGCAACCGCGCCTACCTCGGGGTGCAGGCCGACTCGAACGACGTGCTGGTCGCGGCTCCGGACGTGGCGGGCCGGGGCTTCGACTGGACGGTCGCGCCCGTCGAGCAACCCCAGGCCGCGGCGACGTCGGCGCCCGCTCCCACGAGCGCCGAACCCCCCGCCCCTGCCGCAGCGCCGCTGCCGGTTGCGCCGCCCGGTGCGGACGCCCTGCCCACCCCAGCGCCGGGGGCGTTGCCCCTGCCGACTCCCGGCGACCTTCCCCTGCCCGCGCCGGGCGCGCTGCCGCTGCCGGCACCCTGAGCGGGGCCGCGGATCCGGCCCGCGCGTAGGCCGTCCGGTGCGGTGTCGGTGTCGGTGTCGGTCGATGTCACCGGGCCTCGGGGAGCAGCCTCATCGCGCGGGCGAGGCGGTCGGTCCACCAGCGCGCGCGATCGGGGTCGGCGGCGTGGCGCTCCAGCAGGGCCGGATCGGGTTGCGGCGGCGTACGCGGCACGGGCAGATGGCCGTCGACGGGGTGGAAGGGCCGCGGGACCGGGTCGCCGTCCAGCAGCGTGGCGGTGCCCAGGCCGCAGGCGAGCTCCAACTCGGGCAGGGCCCCCGCGAGCGCGAGCTGTGCCGCGAGCCCGACGCTGGTCTCCAGCGCCGAGGACACCACGACGGGCAACCCCGCGGCCCGCGCCACCTCCAGCGCCCGGCGCACCCCGCCCAGCGGCGTGCACTTGAGGACCGCGACGTCCGCGGCCCCGGCCACGGCCACGCGGAGGGGGTCCTCAGCGCGGCGGATCGACTCGTCCGCCGCGATCGGCACGTCCACGCGCCGGCGCACCGCGGCCAGCTCGTCGATGCCCGCGCACGGCTGCTCGACGTACTGCAGCCCACCCGCGGCCCGGTCCAGCTCCCGGATCCGCACGACGGCGGTGTCGACGTCCCAGCGCCCGTTGACGTCCACGCGCAGCGCCCCGGCCGGTCCGAGGGCGTCGCGGACGGCCTCGACGCGGGCGAGGTCCTCGGGGTGGGAGCCGGGGTGGTCGGCGACCTTGACCTTCGCCGTCGCGCACCCGGAGGTCGCGACGATCGTGTGCGCGCGCTGCGGTGGCACCGCGGGAACCGTCGCGTTCACCGGCACGCGGTCCCGGACGGGCGCGGGCCAGCCCCGCACCACCTGCTCGACGGCCGTCGCGAGCCACGCCGCCGCCTCCGCGTCGTCGTACTCGGGGAACGGGCAGAACTCGCCCCAGCCCAGGGGGCCGCGCACCAGCACGCCCTCGCGGACGGTGATGCCGCGGAAGCGGGTGCGCAGCGGGATCGCGTAGGGGCGGACGTCGTCGAAGACCATCACGTCAGGCTTCAGGCCCGGTCGAACAGCGCGCGGGCGTCGAGGATCTCCTCGATGTGGGTCTCGGACCAGTCCTTGAGCGCGCGCAGCACCGGGACGAGCGTGCGCCCCAGCGCGGTGAGCTCGTAGTCGACCCGCACCGGCACCTGCGCGGTGACGGTACGGCGCACCAGCCCGTCGCGTTCCAGCTCCCGCAGCGTCTGGGTGAGCATCTTCTGGCTCACCCCGGCGACGGTCGCGCGCAGCTGCCCATGCCGCCGCGGCCCGTCCGCCAGTGCGCTGACCAGGAGCGCCGACCACTTCCCGCCGATGGTCGCGAGCACCTGCCGGGTGGGGCAGCGGGCGAGGAAGGCGTCGTAGGCGCGGCGCTGCTCCTCGCGCCGCTGCTCGGCGGTCTGCGTGGTCATCCGTCCCTCCCTTAGGCACTTCTAGGTACCTACTCCCCATCGGTGCCTCTCAGCGCGCAGTGTGGCACGGGGCGCCGACCGGCGTCCACGACCAGGGGAGGAATCGTGAAGGTGATCGAGACGGGGTCCTACGGCGACCCCGACGTACTGGTCCTGGCAGACCGCGAGGAGCCGGTCGCCGGCCCGGCGGAGGAGGTGGTGCGGGTGCGTGCGGCGACCGTGCACCCCGTCGACCTCGCCACCCGGGCCGGTGTGTTCGCCGCTCTCGTGCAGCCGCCGTTCGTGCTCGGCTGGGACATCGTGGGCGACACCGTGGGCGACA
>JBFWRR010000084.1:3802-22205 GCA_050248815.1 Pseudonocardia sp.
GACACCGTGGGCGACACGCGGGGGACGCGGATCGCGGCGATGATCCCGTGGTTCGCCACCCGCCGCGGCGCCTACGCCGAGGTGGTGGCGGTGGACGCGACGTGGATCGCGCCCGTCCCGGAGGGGCTCGACGACGCCGTCGCCGCGACCGTGCCGCTGGCCGGGCTCACCGCGCGTCAGGCGCTCGCCCTCGCGGCCGTCCCCGATGGTGGGTCGCTGCTGGTCACGGGCGCCTCGGGAGCGGTGGGCGCCTTCGCGGTGCAGCTGGCGGTGCAGGCGGGAACCGAGGTGTACGCGGTCGCCTCCGCGGGTGACGAGGAGTGGGTGTCCGGGCTCGGTGCGGCGCACGTGCTGGGACGCGACGCGCTCGCCGGGCCGCTGCCGCCCGTCGACGCCGTGCTGGACGCCGCTCCCGCCGGACCCGGGCTGATCGCGGCCGTCCGCGACGGGGGCTCGTTCGTCGCGGTGACGGACCCGACCACACCCGCGACCGAACGCGATGTCCGGGTCGCGAAGGTGTCGGTGACCCCGGACGCCGGGATGCTCGCCGAGCTGCTGGACGCCGTCGCGGCCGGGCGGCTGCGCACCCGCGTCGCGGCGACCCTCCCGCTCGCCGAGGCCGCGGCCGCGCACCGGCGCCTCGCTGCGGGCGGCGTGCGGGGCAAGCTCGTGCTGGTGCCGTGACGGCCTGCCGGCAGCACCGTTGCGTGATCACCGTGGCCGGTGCGGAGCGCTCGTATCCGAGCGTCCGGTACCGGTCACGGTGATCATGGCGGCCGGTTCGGCCCGCGCGTACCGTGACCGCATGGGCGACACGGTGCCGGACGCCGGCCCGGACCTGGGCCTGTTCGGCCCACGCTCGATCACGTGGCGGATGCACGTCGAGCCGGTGCTGATCGTCGCCGGCATGCGGGCGTTGTTGCTGCAGTCCCTGCACCCGCGCGTCATGCGCGCGACCTTCCAGAACTCCGCGCTGTTCGATCCGCACAAGGCGTACCCGCGATTTCTGCGCACCGTCGAGTTCGTCGAGACGCGCACGTTCGGCAGCGTCGCGGAGGTCGAGCAGGCAGCCGCCCGGGTGCGCGCCCTGCACGCCAAGCTGCGCGGCTACGACCCGGACACCGGCGAGCACTTCCGGGTCGACGATCCCGCCGGGCTGCTCTGGGTGCACTGCTGCGAGATCGACTCCTACGTCGACGTCGCCCGGCGGGCCGGGATCGTCTCCGCGGCGGACGCGGACGCGTACGTCGCGGAGAACGTCGCCGCCGCGCGGGTCGTCGGCCTGGACCCGGCGGTCGTGCCCACCACCCGTGCCGGGCTGGACGCCTACTTCGCGAGCGTCCGGCCGCAGCTGCGGATGACGGAGGAGGCCGTCCGCGGGGTCGGCGGCCTCCTGCGCCCGCGGGGGGACGCGCCGCGGGCCTTCCGTACCGCGGTGTCCACGATCGCGACCGCGGCCGTCGCCACGCTGCCACGGTGGGCGCGCCGGCTCTACGGGCTCCCGGGCTTGCCCACCACCGATCTCGGGGTCGCGGTGGTGCTGAGGGCCGCCCGCCCCGCTGCCGCACGGTTGATGCCGCCGGAGTCCGCGCCGCCGCGCGTGCAGCGGGCGAGGCGGCTGATGGCGGCGGCGGTGGAGGTCGCCTGACGGTCCGCCGTCGGTCGCACGCTGCCCGGAATGTCGGGGTGGCGTGCTGCACTGGGCACGGGCCGCGTGAGACAGGCGCGTGGGACAGGCGTGGGACAGGGAGGCGGGGGCAGGATGCCGTACGTGCGCGGGCACGCCCGGCTGCTGAGCTGGGTGGTCGGGCACCACCGCAGGCCGCACGCCGGCGAGGCCCGCCAGCTCGCGTTCGACGACGCTGTGCCGCCGGGGGAGGGAGCGCCGCGGGAGCGGGCCCGGCGGCCCGAGCCCAATGCCTGGCCGCCGGAGCCCTCCGCCGCCCCGCCACCCGACCCCGTCCGGCCCGACGGTGGTGCCCCTGGCGAGACCGCCGAGGTCGACGTCCCGGCCCCGCGTCCGAGCCCCGAGGCCCTGGCGGGCTCGCCGCGGCCTCGCCCGGCGGGTCGGGCCGGCGTGCCCGGGAGGACGGCACCCGGGTAGGGCCCGGCCGGGTTCGTGGCCGCGCGGGTGCCGTGCCACGTGCGGGTCCTAGGGTCGGGTCGTGACGGCTGAGCGCATGGGTGTGGCGGTGCACGGCGGTACGTTGGCGACGGTGGCCGCGGCGGCGCGGCGTGCGGAGGAACGCGGCTTCGAGTCGGTGTGGACCACCGAGTTCTACGACCGCTCGGCCACGGTGTCGCTGGCCGCGATGGCCATGGCGACCTCGACGGTCACGCTGGGCAGCGGGATCGCCTACGCGGTGGGCCGCAGCCCGCTGGTGCTCGCCGCGGAGGCCCGCGACCTCGACGAGCTCTGCGGCGGCCGCCTCGTCCTCGGCCTGGGTACGGGCACGAGACGCATGCAGCAGGACTGGCACGGCGCGGACGGCCTGTCCCCGGCGCCGCGGCTGGAGGAGCTGGTGCCGCTGCTGCGCCGGATCTGGGCCATGGACGCTTCCGGCGTGCGGCACGAGGGCCGCTTCTACCGGATGGCGCTGCAGCCCACGGCGGAGGTGCACCCGCGCCCGCCGATCCCCGTGTACCTCGCCGGGTTCAACCGGCGGATGGTGCAGGCCGCCGGGGCGGTCGCGGACGGCCTGGTGGGCCACCCGATCTTCACCCGCCGCTACGTGGACGAGGTGGTGCGCCCGGCGCTCGCCGACGGCGCGCAGCGCACCGGCCGGGACACGGCCGTGCCGATCGCGGGCTACGTGATCACGAGCGTCGCCGACGACGGCGACCGCGCACGCCGCGACGCTGCCGCCCAGATCGCCTTCTACGCGGTGGTGCGCACCTACGCCCCGCTCGTCGAGCTGGAGGGGTTCACCGCCGAGGTGGCCGCGATCCGCGAGGCGTGGCAGCGCCGCGACGCGGACGCGATGATCGCCGCCGTGTCACCCGCGATGCTGGAGCGGATGGCGGTGGCGGGCACCCCGGAGGAGGCCCGCGAGCAGATGCCCCGGTTCCACGGCCTCTACGACCGGCTGCTGTGCTACGTGCCCAGCTACGGGCTCTCCGCGGCCGAGATCGGGGACCGGCTCGACGCCGTCCTGGCGACCTTCGGCCGTTGATCCGGCCGTCCGGCACGCGAGCAGCCCAGGGAGGGACACGATGGACGAGCGGTGCATCGGGATCGACCCGGCGCAGGCCGCCGAGAGCCTGCAGGGCCACGAGATGTTCATGGGCGTCTGCGCGCAGAACGCCGGCTCGCGGGCACTGTGCATGCACGTCGTGCGGATCCCGCCCGGTGGGCGGGCGAAGGCGCACCTGCACGAGGGCCACGAGTCGGCGGTGTACGTGGTGAGCGGGCGCGCCACCACCTGGTTCGGGCCGCGGCTGGAGGAGCGAGTGGACACCGCGGCGGGCGGGTTCGTCTACATCCCCGCGGGGGTGCCGCACCTGCCGGTGAACCTGAGCGACACCGAGCCGGTGATCGGGCTGATCGCGCGCACGGACCCGAACGAGCAGGAGAGCGTGGTGCTGCTCCCCGACCTCGACGACCTGCCACACCTGCTCGCCCCCTGACCGTCGAGAACGACGTTGGGCTGATCAACAGGGCCCTGCGGGCTGCACAACGTCGTTCTCGACGGGGGGCTCCCGGGTCACGTGCCGGTGGGGCCGGTGGGGGCGGTGTACATCGCCTCGATCTGGGCGGCGTACTTCTGCGCGATCGGGCGCCGCCGCAGCTTCATCGTGGGCGTGAGCTCGTCCCCGGCAGGCAGCCAGTCCACCGGCAGGACCGCGAACCTCTTGATCTGCTCCACGCGCGACAGGTGCGTGTTCGCGCGATCGACGGCGTCGGCGATCACCTTCTGGACGTCGTCATGTGCGCCGAGCGCCGCGGGCGACGCGTCCGCCAGCCCCCGGCCCGCGGCGTAGGCCGCCGAGGCGTCCGGGTCCAGGACGATCAGCGCCACGTTGTACGGCCTGCCGTCCCCGAACACCGCGACCTGCCCGATCAGCGGGCTCGCACCCTTGACCGTGCCCTCGATGTTGGCGGGCGACATGTTCTTGCCGGCCGCGTTGATGATCAGCTCCTTCTTGCGGTCCACGATCGTGAGGTAGCCGTCGGCGTCGATCGCGCCGATGTCGCCGGTGTGCAGCCAGCCGTCGGGGTCGATCGCCTCGGCGGTCTTCGCCGGGTCGTTGCGGTAGCCGCGCATCACCATCCCGCCCCGGCAGAGCAGCTCGCCGTCGTCCGCGATGCGCATCTCGACGCCGGGGATCGCCGGCCCGACGGTGCCGTGCTTGGCCGAGCCGTCCCGGTTCGACGCACCGAGGCACGCGAGTTCCGACATGCCCCACAGCTCGTTGATCGGCAACCCGATCGCGGCGAAGAACTCCAGCACGTTCGGCGGGATCGCGGCCGCCCCGCCGAACGTGGTGCGTACCTGGTCCAGGCCGAGCAGCGCGCGCACCCGTGCCCACACCATCTGGTCGGCCTCGGCGTACTCGGCGAGCAGCGCCTCGTCCGGGCCCGGGCCCGTGCCGGTGCGCCGGCCCTGCTCGGCGGCCACCTTCCGCCTGCCCACCTCCAGCGCCCAGGTGACGCCCGCGGCCTTGCGCGGGTCCGGCTCGGCCGCGAACCGGGCCTCGAGGCCCGCCTTGAGCTTCTCGAACACCCGCGGCACGCCGCCGAACAGCGTCGGGCGCACCTCAGGAAGCACCTCGAAGAGCCGGCGGGCATCGGGGACGGAGGTGATGTCCAGGCCGTAGATCATGCCCGTGTAGTGGGAGATCCAGCGGTCCGCGACGTGGGCCGAGGGCAGGTAGGACGCCATCCGGTCGCCCGGGCGCACCGGGATCACCTCGTCCAGCCCGGCGATCTGGGCGATCATGTTCGCGTGGGTCAGCTCGACGCCCTTGGGCGGGCCCGTCGTGCCCGAGGTGTAGATCAGCGTCAGCAGGTCGTCCGGCTGTACGGCGCGCCACGAGGCGTCGAAGTCGAAGCCCGCGTCCGGCGTCTCCTCGAGCTCGGCGAGCGCGAGCGTGCCCTCCGGGGCGCCGTCGACCACGACGATGTGCTCGACCTCGCCACCGGCGTCCCGGACGCGGTCGACGAACTGCGCCTCGCAGATCACGACCCTGTTGCCCGCGTTGCCGAACACGTGCGCGACCTGCTCGGCGGGTGAGGTGTTGTAGACCGAGAAGGGTGCGGCGCCCACGTGCATGGCCCCGCTGTCGACGAGGTGGAACTCGGGCCGGTTGAGCATCATCAACCCGACCGTGTCGCCGCGGCGCACCCCGAGCGCGTGCAGGCCCGCCGCGATCCGCCGGACGTGCTCCGCGTACTCCCGCCACGTGAACGCGGGTGTGCCGCCGGGCGCCCGCAGCGCCGGCGCGTCGGGACGGGCGGCAACGGTCTGCTGGAAGGCCTCGCAGAGGCTGCCCAACTCGGATACGACCATGATCGACGCCCCCTCGGCTCGCGACCGGCTCGGGGAACCAGACTGGCCCGCCCCGGGCGCCTACGGAAGACCGTGCGGCGGCGCCGACTGTGCGTGTGGTCCGGTCGTGACCTGCCCGGGCGCACACTCGATGGGCTCGGCGGCCAGGGCCCTGCGCGCCAGCTCCCGCAGGGCCCGCTCGGACGTCGAGCCGGGTTCGGCGGAGTACACGAACAGCGACATGTCCGGATCGCCGGGGGACTGCATGGCCTCGTAGTCGACGGTCAGGTCGCCGACGACCGGGTGCCGGTAGCGCTTGGTCCCCCGCGTCCGTTCGGACACCCGCTGGTCGGCCCACCAGCGCGCGAACTCCGGGCTGCCGGCGGCGAGCTCGGTGACCAGTTCCTCGAGCTGCCGGTCACCCGGATGGCGCCCGGCGTCGAGCCGCAGGATGGCCACCGTCTCGGCCGCGACCTCGGCCCAGTCGCGGCACAGCGACCGGGCGGCCGGATCGAGGAACATGAACCGGGCGAAGTTGCGCTCCCGCGGCGGTAGCGCGTCGAAGTCGGTCAGCAGGAGGCGCGCGATCGGGTTCGAGGCCAGCACGTCCATGCGCCTGCCCAGGACGAACGCGGGCAGCGCCAGGCTGTCGAGCAGCCGGTGCCAGCCGGGGTGGACCCGCTGGGGCAGCGGTGGCCGCCGGACGCCGTTGTTCATGCCGCCGAGGTCGAACAGGTGGCCGCGTTCGATCGCGTCGAGGCGCAGCGCCGTCGCGATGGCCGTCAGCACGGACTCCGACACGTTGCCGCCGCGACCCTGCTCCAGGCGCGTGTAGTACTCGGTGCTGACGCCCGCGAGCTGGGCGACCTCCTGCCGACGCAGGCCGCGCACCCGGCGCGGCCTCGGATCCGGGGGCAGGCCGACCTCCTCGGGGCACAGGCGGTCGCGGCGGGACCGCAGGAACTGCCCGAACTCCACGCTCTGCACCACGCGTCACATGATGCTGCAGGCCGGTGCCCCCGAGGCTGGTACTGCCGGGACCAGTCAGAGCAGGGCGCGGCTCCCGGGCGCCGTTGGTGGTTTCCTGTGATCGCTCAGCGCGGATGCCCGTGCTGGTGGCGGGGTCGCTCGATGCGGACGGCGCAGCGGGCGTCCGCGGGCGCCCCGCCCCGGGACGGGCCGGCGGTGACGGGTCTTCGGCCGCCGGTGCGGACGGCCGGGAAGCGGAGGCCGGCGTGGTCCTGACCCCTTTCGAGCTGCCCGGCGAGGAGCGGCTGACCGCCGGTGACCTCATCGAGAGCTTCGCCGCGCGGGCCCCGGCCGTCGGGCCGAACTACTGCGACTGGTCCGGTCTGACGTTCTACCGGTTCACCGCGCCGACCGCGCCGCAGTGGGACGACGTCTCCTCGCTGTCGCTGTGCGTCGTGGCCCAGGGCCGCAAGTGCGTGACCGTGGACGGCGTCCCGTACCGCTACGACCCGTTCAGCTACCTGATCCTCAGCCGCAGCATGCGCTTCCAGGCCGAGATCTCCGAGGCGAGCGTCGAGAAGCCGTTCCTGTCGATGGTGCTGCAGATCGATCCGGCGATCGTCCGGCGCATCTCGACGGACATGCTCGACCGCAGCACGACGGTCCTGCGCGCCCCGGCACCCGCCCCGGTGGCGCCGGCGCACGTCTCGCCGCTGGACCAGGACCTCCTGGGGGCGGTGCGACGGTTCGTGCGGTCGGTGTCCCGCGGATCGGATCGCAGGGTGCTCGCGCCGATCTACCTGCAGGAGGTCGTCTACCGGGTGCTGCAGGCCGAGCAGTGCGACCGCCTGATCGCCGCCGCGGCGGCCGAGAGCGAGCGCAACCCGGTCTCGGAGGTCATCAGCTTCGTGGCCGCGCGCCTGTCCGAGCCGGTCACCGTGGCGGAGCTGGCGGAGCACGTCGCGATGAGCCCGTCGGCGTTCGCCCACGTGTTCCGCGACGTCACGGGCATGTCGCCCTACCAGTTCGTGAAGCGCATGCGCCTGGACCGGGCGCGGATGCTGCTCGTCGAGGAGCAGCTGACCGCCAGCGAGGTCTCCCGCCAGGTCGGCTACGCGAACCTGTCGCACTTCATCAACGAGTTCAAGCGCCACTTCGGCGTCACGCCGCGGGCCTACGCCGACGCCCAGCGGGGCACCGTCACCTGGCGGCTGGCCCGGTCCACCGCCCGGGACTGAACCTCACCCGATCCGGTGAAAAAGCGCGCCGGGAAGAGGATCGCATTCCACCGGTGCCGGGGCAGGATTCCGCAAGTTCTCGGCAGGAATGCGGGTATCGACACCGTCCGGGCCCGCCCTACCGTCTCGGACCAGATTCGCGGCTCTTTCCACGGTCGCCCCCCACCACGCCGCTCGGGAGTACATCGATGGCGCCTCGCCTGTTGTTCCTGGTCTCCAGTGCCCGCGAGATCACCCTCGGGGACGGCCGTCCGCACGTCACCGGATTCTTCGCCGACGAGGCGCTCACCCCGTACGAGCGTTTCGTCGCAGCGGGGGTCGAGGTCGTCGTGGCGACGCCGGACGGCCGCCCGCCGCTCGCCGATCCCTACGGGCTGGAGCACTTCTTCCACTACCCCGACGAGGACGAGGACTTCCTCGGCACGGTCGTCCGCTCCTTCCACCACGACGTCGACGACATCCGCGTGACCCTGCACCACCTCACCGAGCTGGACCTCGCCGCCTCCCGGCGGGTGTTCCAGGCGCTCGTCGCGGCGGGGCTCGCGCCGCAGCAGGCCCGCGAGCGGGTCAACGCGGCCGCGAAGACCGCGTGGCGCGAGGACCGCAGGCTCGGCGCCGTCCTGGTCGAGGACGGCCTCGCCGATCCGCTCACC
This sequence comes from Pseudonocardia sp., assembly GCA_050248815.1. GTDB lineage: Bacteria > Actinomycetota > Actinomycetes > Mycobacteriales > Pseudonocardiaceae > Pseudonocardia. Next base: position 12,152 of record JBFWRR010000084.1, read on the forward strand.
CCGGAGGCGGTGGCGGCGCTCGTGCGGGAGACCGACGAGGCGGGGCGGGCGGAGGCCGCGCAGATCGCCGCCCGCCTGGCCGGGATCCCCGGGTTCGCCCAGCCGGTCGCGCTCTCGACGATGACCGACGAGGAGATGGCCACGTTCGACGCGGTGTTCGTCCCCGGCGGTCACGGTCCGATGGTCGATCTCGCCGACAACCCCGACGTGGCGCGACTGCTGCAGATCCTCCAGGAGCGGGCCGCGACGGTGGCGGCGCTCTGCCACGGGCCGGCCGCGCTGCTCTCCGCGGGCGGCCGGGAGGACGGGCAGTGGCTCTTCGAGGGCTACCGCATGACGTCGTTCACCGACGAGGAGGAGGACCAGACCCGGCCCGGCGCGTTCGGGATGCCGTGGCTGGTCGACACCGCGCTGAAGAACGCCGGTGCGGTGTTCGACGACGCCCCTGCGGCGTGGACCTCGCACGTCGTCGTCGACCGCAACCTCGTCACCGGCCAGAACCCGAACTCGGCCGACGCCGTGGCCGACGCGGTGCTCAAGTCGCTGCAGGTGCTGTGACGTGGGCGTACGCGATGTGATCAAGCGCTGGACAGGGAAGGGGCCGGAGCAGGTGGACAGCGAGCAGGCCGATGCGGGCACGGTCGTGGCGGGCTTCGTCGAAGCGATCGGCGACCACGACCTCGACCGGGCGTTCGCGCTCGTCGCGGCCGACGCGGAGGTCGCGATCCCGCCGGTGGGGGTGACGGGCGACGCGGCGCAGGCGCGGGAGTTCTTCCGCGCGACGCTCGCGGCCTTCCCCGACCTCACGGTGCGCGTGCGTCGCACGGTCGTGACTCCCGACGGGACGGTGGCGGTCGAGACGACGCTGGAGGGCACCCAGGCCGGTGACTACCTGGGGATCGTCAACCAGGAGAAGCACCTCGACGTCGACGGCTCGTGGCTGTTCCGGGTGCGGGACGGCCGCATCCGGACCGTCCACGGCTACTGGTGCCAGAACCAGGTCTACCGGCGGCTCGCGGTCAAGCGCATCGACCAGCCCGCCATCGTCTGAGAGGAGCGCTCCCGATGACCGCACCCGTACGCACCGCCACCGCGACGGAGGTGGTGCAGGCGTTCTTCGACGCCTACCGCCGCCACGACGTCGACGCGATGGTCGATCTCTGTACCGACGACGCGGACTTCGTCTACGTCCCGTTCGAGGCCTGGGGCAAGCAGCGCGTCCTGCGCGGGGACGGCAAGGTCCGCACGGTCGGCAAGACCATCTGGGCGGGCCTGATCCACGCGTTCCCCGATCTCACCAACACCGTCGAGTCGATCAGCGGCAACGAGCGCGGCGACGTCGTCGCCGAGGTGGTCATCGGCGGCACCCAGGCCCTGCCGTGGGCGAACATCGCCGCAAGGGGCGGGCGCTACGACGAGCCGCACCTGTTCTGGTTCACCGTGACCGCCGACGGGTTGATCGGCTCGATCACCGCCTACTGGGACAACGCCGGGATCAGCCGCCAGCTCGGCCATCTCGAAGTCGACTGAAGGGAACGAGAATGTCGTTGCTGAAGCGCGAGGAATGGCAGCACCTCGTCCGGGACGTCGCGTGGACCTATTCCTACGTCGATGACGAGTCGGTGTACCCGGAATGGCTGTCAGGCACCGGAAAGGTGCCCCGCGACGCCTGGGACACCTGGGAGGAGGACTACAAGGTCAGCTATCCCGAGTACGTCTCCACCCAGCGGGAGAAGGAGACCGCGGCCTACGCGGTGAAGGCCGCGCTGCAGCGCTCGAACGCGTTCGACACGCTCACCGAGGGGTGGAAGTCCTCCACGAAGATGCACTACGGCGGGGTGGCCCTGGTCGAGTACGAGGCCCTGCTCGGCGAGCTCAAGATGGCTCGCTTCGGGCTCAATGCGGCCTGGCGGAACATGGCCACCTTCGGCGCCCTGGACGAGCTCCGGCACGCCCAGATCACGATGTTCTTCGGCCACGAGTTCGTCGGCAAGGACCCGCAGTACGACTGGACCCAGAAGATGTTCCACACCAACGACTGGGTGGCCATCTCGCTGCGGAGCCTCTTCGACGGGATGATGGTCGCCAACAACGTGGTGGACCTGGCGATCCAGCTGCCGCTGACCTTCGAGACCGGGTTCACGAACCTGCAGTTCGTCGCGCTGTCCGCGGACGCCCTGGAGTCCGGCGACGTCAACTTCGCCAACATGATCAGCTCGATCCAGACCGACGAGGCTCGGCACGCCCAGCAGGGCGGCCCAACACTGGAGATCCTGGTCGAGCACGACCCGATCCGGGCGCAGTGGGTCATCGACAAGGCCTTCTGGGGTACGGCACGCGCGTTCGCAGCGCTGACCGGCCCGGCGATGGACTACTACACCCCCGTGGAGCACCGCAAGCAGTCCTACCGGGAGTTCATGGAGGAGTGGATCATCGATCAGTTCATCCGGACGATCGAGGACTACGGGCTCAAGAAGCCGTGGTTCTGGGACGAGTTCATGAAGGGCCTCGACACCTGGCACCACGGCCTGCACATGGGTCTGTGGTACTGGCGGCCGACGATCTGGTGGCGGCCGACCGCGGCGGTCAGCAAGGACGACCGGGCGTGGCTGCAGGAGAAGTACCCGACCTGGGAGACCGTCTACGGCGACAAGTGGGACACCATCATCGACGCGGTCAACTCCGGAAACATCGAGGCCACGCTGCCGGAGACACTGCCGTGGCTGTGCAGCATGTGCCACCTCCCGTGCTGCACCGCGACACTGGGCCGCGACGGCAGGTGGCGGGTGCGCGACTTCCCGCTCGCGCACAACGGCGTGACCTACCACTTCTGCTCGAACGGCTGCCGCCAGATCTGGTGGAAGGACAAGGACACCCTCAACAGCCCCACGCTGATCGACCGGTTCCTGGCCGGCGAGATCCAGCCGATGGACGTCGGCGGGATCCTCAACTACATGGGCCTCACCCCGGACGTGATGGGGGACGACCCGGACTACTCGTGGGCCGCGGACTACAAGGACCGCGTCGCGAAGCCGCTCGTCGTGGCGGGGGGTGCGTGAGCGTGAGCGAGACCGTGACCACTGAGGCCGAGGCCCCCGCCGAACCGCAGCTGGTGCCCGTGAACGCCATCTTCTCCACCGACTTCGTCCAGATCCTCGTCCCGCTGACCACGGCGGACACCGTCGCCGAGGTCGCCGAGAAGGTCGCCTACCACGTCGAGGGCAGGCGCGTGCCGAAGAAGGACGCGGCGAAGGTCGTCTTCCACGACGGCAAGCGGCTGCACCCCGAGCTGACGGTGGCGCAGGCGGGCATCGGCCCGCTCGACCACGTCCGCGTCGAGTACGACTGCGACGTCGCGCACAGCGGCGACGTCTGACCCCGGAGGACAGCATGGAGAACGCAGTGGGCCCCGTCCTCCGGATGGGCGACGAGGTCGAGCTGGTCGTCGCCGCCATCGAGGACGACAACCCCGACGTCGACATCGAGGTGACCGACCGCGGGTCCTACGTCCGCATCGAGGCCCCGGACCGGCTGCGCGTCACGCAGGAGTCGCTGCGGCGCTACCTCGGCCCGACCTTCGAGATCCGGTCGATGGAGACGATGCTCGCGGCCTTCAGCGGCCGGATCACCACCACCAGCGACGAGATGATCTGGGAATGGGGCGAGGCCCGCCGGCAGCGCCTCGCCCAGGCGGGAGGCGAGCGATGAGCGCACGCAAGCGGCGCACGTGGAGCGCGTTCGGCGACGTGCGGCGGATGCCCAGCGACTACGAGGTCATGACGCACGACACCAACTGGACGTTGCGCCCCAACCGCAAGGCGGCGTTCGAGCAGAACCCGTCCTCGCCTGCGAACCTGTGGTTCCACACCTACCGCGACAGCACGCCGCTGCGGGTGCCGGAGTGGAGCGGGTTCCGCGACCCCGACAGGCTCATCTACCGCAACTACGTCACGATGCAGTCGGACGCGGAGACCCGCCTCGCCGGCGTCCTGGAGGAGTACGCCAGGTCCGGCGCGACGGAGTCGGCGTCGCCTCAGTGGATCGAGACCCTGGGCAGGCTCTTCGCCCCGACCCGCTACCCGCTGCACGGCATCCAGCAGGTGCTCGCCTACATCGGGCACCTGGCGCCGTCGTCCTACATCACGAACGCCGCGGCGTTCTCGGCGGCGGACGTGCTGCGCCGGGTGACCGTGGTCGCCTACCGCACCCGGGAGATCGAGCTGGCGCACCCGCAGAGCGGGGTCGGCCAGCGCGAGCGGCGGATCTGGGAGGAGGACGAGGCCTGGCAGGGTGTCCGGTCGGTCGTGGAGAACCTGCTGGTCGCCTACGACTGGGGCGAGGCGTACACCGCGCTGACCCTCGTCGTGGCGCCGACGCTGGACGAGGTGCTGCTGGAGCAGTTCCGGGGTCTCGCCGCCGACAACGGAGACGACCTGACCTGGCACGTGCTCGGCAACCTCGGCGAGGACGCGCGGCGCCGCGACCGGTGGGCGGGCGCGCTCGCCGGGTTCGCGGTGCAGGAGCGCCCGGAGAACGCCGACGTCCTGCGCCGCTGGATCGACCGGTGGTCGCCCCGGGTCGACGACGCCGTCGCGTCGCTGGCCACGCTGTTCGAGACACTGCCGGAGCATGGCCGGTCCGCGGAGTCGGTGGTCGCGGCGGGCCGGGCGGCCCGCGAGGCCCTACACGAGAAGGCCGGCCTGGCCACGGCCCCGGTCTGACCGGTCTCACCGGTCTGACCGGAGCGGGCGGCGGCGCGCGCCGCCGCCCGCACCCCGACGAGAGGAACCTCCAGAGCAGTGAGCGCGGCACACGAGACGGCCGGCGTCACCGGCAGCGGGACATGGGACCGGGCAACGGACCTCGACGACCTGTGGGAGGGCGACATGGCCGCCGTCGCGGTGCGCGGCACCAGCGTCCTTCTGCTCAACGTCGACGGCGAGATCCGGGCCTACCGCAACCGCTGCCCCCACCAGGAGTGGGCCCTGGACGAGGGCGACTTCGACGGCCGTGTCCTGACCTGCAGCCGTCACCTGTGGGAGTTCGACGCGCTGACCGGCGACGGGATCAACCCCGACAACTGCCGTCTCACCCCGGTGAAGTGCCGCGTCGACGACGGCACCGTCTTCGTGCAGATCGGCTAGGGGGTGTCGTGGGTACCGGACGGATGGTGCTCGTCGGCGGTGGCCGCGCGGCGGCGGCCGCGGCGGTGACGCTGCGCCGCGAGGGATTCGACGGCGAGGTCGTGGTCGTGGGCGAGGAGCCCCACCCGCCGTACGAGCGACCGCCGCTGTCGAAGGGCTGGGCCGCGCCGCCCTCGGTCGAGGACCTGCTGCTGCGCGAGCGGGACTGGTACGCCGACAACGACGTGCGGCTGCTCACCGGCGTGCGCGCCGAGCACCTCGACGTCGCCGACCGTCGGCTGCGGCTCTCCGACGGCGGCACGCTCGGCTACGACCGGCTGCTGCTCGCCACCGGCGGGCGCCCGCGGCGGTTGCCCGGGGTGACCAGCGAGCGGGTGCGCCACCTGCGCACCCTCGACGACGCGCGCGCCCTGCAGGAGCTGGCCGCCTCCGGCGAGGCGCTCGTCGTGCTCGGCGGCGGGTTCGTCGGGTGCGAGGTCGCGGCCGCCGCCCGCGCCGCCGGCGTCGACGTCACCGTCCTGGAGATGCAGCCCACCCTGCTGCGCCGCGCCCTCGACCCGCAGCTCGGCGAGCTGGTCGCCGACGTGCACCGCTCCCGCGGGGTGACGGTGCGCACCGGGGAGCGAGTGGAGTCGGTCGAGGAGATCGCGGGCGGCCTGCTCGTGCGGACCGACCGGGCCGTGCTGGAGTGCTCCGCGCTCCTCGTGGCGATCGGGATGCAGCGGGCCACCGAGCTGCTCGACGGCACCCCCGTGGCCTGCGACGACGGGGTGCTCGTCGACGAGCACGCCGAGACGAGCGTGCCGGGCGTCTTCGCGGCGGGTGACGTCGCCGCCACGTGGGAGCCGCGGCTGGGCAGGCGGCTGCGCCTCGAGCACGACGACAACGCCGCGAAGCAGGGCGCCGTCGCGGCCCGCAACATGCTCGGCGCCACCGCGGTGCACGACGCGCCGCACTGGTTCTGGTCCGACCAGTACGAGCACAGCCTGCAGATGGTGGGGCTGCCCGACGGCCACGACGAGGTCGTCCTGCGCGGCAGCCCGGAGGAGCGGTCGTTCTGCGTGTTCTGGCTGCAGGCGGGCCACGTCGTCGCGATGCTCGCGTTCGACCGCGGCCGCGAGCTCGTCACCGGCCGCAAGCTCGTCGCCGCGCGCGCCGCGGTGAGTGCCGCGCAGCTCAAGGACGAGTCGGTCGAGCTGCGCAGGTTGCTGCCGCGGCCCCGCAGGGAAGGAGCGTCATGATGCACGTCGAGCACGTCGCGGGGCGCCTGACGGCCCGCAACGACCAGGCCCGCGTCGCCGAGGACGTCGCCCGCCGCGCGATCGACCGCGTCCTCGGCATGCCCGCGGTCGAGGCGGTGCGGACGCTCACGTTCGCCGCGGGCCACACCTGCGAGCCCGTTGCGCGGGTGATCGACACCGCGCTCGCCCACGCCACCCGCACGCTGAACGTCCCGGCCGGGCTGTGCATCGTCGAGAGCGGCGAGGTCGGCGAGGGCGAGACCGTGGTGCGCGTGCGCCGGCAGGCGCACGGCCTGGCGACCTGGATCACCACCCGCACCGTCTCGGTCTCGATCACCCTCAGCGTGCCGATCCTGCACGCCGTCAGTGCGTGACCATCCCGCGTGACCTTCCCGCGACCGTCCCTGCGAAGGAGGACCGCCCGATGCCCACCGCACCCGCGGCGTCGCTCGCGGAGCTGACCGAGGCGCTCCGCGAGGTCATCGACCCCGACCTGGGCGTCAACGTCGTCGATCTCGGGTTCGTGCGCGAGATCGTGCTCGACGGTGCGACCGCCCGCCTGACGATGACCCTCACCTCCCCGGCCTGCCCGCTCACCGGCGTCATGGAGGATCAGATCCGCACCGCGCTCGTCGAGGCGGGACTGGTCGACGGCTACGCCGTCGAGTGGGTCTGGAAGCCCGCCTGGACGCCCGACCTCATCACCGCCGACGGCCGCGAGCAGCTGCGGGCCATCGGCTTCACGTTCTGACCCACCCGCAGGAGACCCCATGGCATTCGTCGTCGTCGCCACCTGGAAGGCCGCACCGGGGGAGGAGGAGCGGATCGCGAAGATCATCGATGTGCTGACCCCGCTCGCCCGGGCCGAGGAGAAGAACCTGTTCTTCCAGGGCCACGTCGATCCCGACGATCCCACCTCCTTCCTGCTCTACGAGCAGTACGTCGACGCCTCCGGCTACGAGGAGCACCGGGACACCCCCCACTTCCGGCGCCACGTCCTCGGGGAGGCGATCCCGCACCTCGCCGCCCGCGAGGTCCGCACCTTCCACACGATCGACGCGTGACGCGCCTGCTGGAGCCGGCGGAGCGATCCGGCCTGCTGGCGCGGTTCGCGACGGCCGTCCCGGACACCTTCCCCGACCTCGACCCGTCGACCGGGGAGCCGATCGCCCACGTCCCCCGGGTCGACGGGGCTGCGGTCGCGGCTGCCGTCGAGACGGCGAGCGCGGCGCTGCCCGCCTGGGCGGCGACGGCGCCGCGGGCCCGCGCGGAGATCCTGCGGCACGCCCACGACCTCATGATCTCCGAGCTCGACGAGCTCTCGCTGGTGATGAGCCTCGAGGTCGGCAAGGCACGCCAGGACTCCCGCGGCGAGGTCCGCTACGCCGCGGAGTTCTTCCGCTGGTTCGCGGAGGAGGCGGTGCGGATCGGCGGCGAGCTGCGCACGTCCCCGGCCGGGACGCACCGGATCCTGACCCGGCACCGGCCGGTCGGTGTCAGCCTGCTGCTCACGCCGTGGAACTTCCCCGCAGCGATGATCACCCGCAAGCTGGGGGCCGCGCTCGCCGCGGGCTGCACCGCGCTCGTCAAGCCTGCCGAGGACAGCCCGCTGACCGCGCTGTACCTGGCCGACCTGCTGGAGCGGGCGGGCCTGCCCGCCGGGGTGGCGACGGTGCTCACCTCCGACCGCCCCGCCGAGGTCGTCGATGCCGCCCTCGCCGACCCCCGCGTGCGGAAGGTGTCGTTCACCGGCTCCACCCGGGTCGGCCGCGAGCTGCTGCACAAGACCGCCGACCGCGTCGTCAACACCTCGCTGGAGCTGGGCGGCAACGCCCCGTTCGTCGTCCTCGACGACGCCGACCTCGACGCCGCCGTCGAGGGCGCGATGGTCGCGAAGCTGCGCAACGGCGGCCAGGCGTGCACCGCGGCGAACCGGTTCCTCGTCCAGGAGGCCGTCGCGGGGGAGTTCACCCGCCGTCTCGCCCGGCGGATGGCGTCGGTCCGCGTCGGTCCGGGCCGCAGCGACGCCACGCAGCTCGGTCCGATGGTCAACGCGCGGCGCCGCGACGCGATCGCGTCGACCGTCGCCGCGGCCGCCGACAGCGGGGCCCGCGTGCGGCTGGGCGCGGACGTACCGGACGGGCCAGGGTTCTACTACCCCCCGACCGTCCTCGACGCGGTGGCGCGCGACGCCTGCCTGGTCGCGGACGAGATCTTCGGGCCGGTCGCGCCGGTGGTCACGGTCGTCGACGACGAGGACGCCGTCACGGTCGCCAACGGCAGCGAGCTGGGCCTCGCCGCGTACGTCTACACCGGCGACCTGCGCCGTGGCCTCGCCCTCGCCGAGCGGCTCGAGGTGGGGATGGTGGGCCTGAACCGGGGTCTCGTCTCGGATCCGGCTGCTCCGTTCGGTGGGGTCAAGGAGTCCGGCCTCGGCCGGGAGGGCGGGTTCGAGGGCATCCACGAGTACCTCGAGATCGGCTACACGGCCGTCGACTGGTGAGCACACCGCGCCGTGGAGGCGACGCGAACGGGTGACGGTGCGGGTTCGGGTGCGTCGCGCTGCGCTGCGCCGCTAGCGTCGTTGCATGTCGATGCCGCCCGGGCCGCAGGACCCGTTCGACCCGCGCTCGTTCCCCGAGCCGCCGACGCGGTACCGCGGGGGTGCGGACCCGCTCGTGCCCGGGGACGTCGGCGGCTGGATCGAGCGGGTTGTCGGGGTGGTGCGGCGCAGCTGGCCCGCGCTGCTGCCCGTCCAGCTGGCCGCGACGGCCGCGGGCGTGGGCGTCGGGGCGGCCGCGGGTCCGCCCTTCGACGGCACCCCGCTCGACCCGACGACGATCGGGCCGGACTTCCTCGGCACGACGGTGCTGGCCGGCGCCGTCATGCTGCTGGTCACGGCGGTCGCGGCGGCCGTGTCCGTGGTGCTGGTCGTGCGCCACGCCGCGGGGGATCCCCTGACGATCGGGCAGGCCACGGCGATCGCGGGCGGTCGCGTGCTCCCGCTCGCCGGCTGGTTGCTGGTCGCCGGGCTGCTGATCGTGGCCGGGACGCTGCTGATCCTTCCGGCGATCTACCTGGGGGTCGTGTTCGTGGCGAGCCTCTACGGCGTGGTGGTGGTCGAGCGGGGTGGGATCGGGCGCTGCTTCGCCCTGGTGAACCCGCGGCTCGTACCGACGCTCGGCCGGATCCTGCTCGCGGTCGGTGCCTACTTCGCCTTCCTCGCCACGGTGGACCTGCTGATGTCGGTGCTGGGAGCCGGGCCGGTGGCCACGACGGTCGCGCAGGTGGCGGCCGGGTCCGTGGTCGGGGTCGTCGGGGTCGCGGTCGCCGTGGTGACGTACGCGGAGCTGCGGGCCGGCGAGCGGCCCGGCGTGAGCACCGCCACGCTCGCCGCGCAGCTGATCGCGTAGCCGGACGCGGCTCGCCGCCGCGGTCGGAGAGTCGTGATCGGAGCGAAACCCGCTGAGGGTAGGTGGCACGCCGACCAGCGGCTACCGTCGCACGCATGTCGACGCCTCCCGGCCCGCCCGGAAACCCCGACGGTCCGCCTCCGCAGAATCCCGGCGGCTGGGGGCCGCCGCCAGGCGGGCAGCAGTACCCCCCGCAGGGATATCCGCAGCAGCCGCAACAGCAGCCGCAGCAGCCCGGCGGCTACCCGCAGCAGGG
>JBFWRR010000085.1:0-8665 GCA_050248815.1 Pseudonocardia sp.
CGACATCTGCTCCACGCCGCGCGTGACACCCTCGCAGACGGTCAGCAGCCCGAGCAGCTCCTCGTCCCCCGCGGCGGGCCCGCCGGCCGCGCGCAGCTCGGCCAGCAGCGCCTCGGCAAGCTGGTGGGCGCGGGCCGGCGGGTCGGGGGTCACGCCCTTCAGTGTAGTCGAACAGTTGTTCGATTCGATGTTCGTCGGCGCAGCTCAGCGACCGTTCGGCGCCACGCCGACCTCCACGGCGATCAGCCACTCGTGCCTCGTCAGAGAACCCTGCCGGTGCGCTGAACCTGCGGCCTCGCCCGGACCGCGGCCGATTCCCCACACGACGTCCGGGCGCGCCGACGCGCCGCGACACGGCGGGACGCGACAGATGTCCGCCGCCCCCCGGACCTGCCTCCGGACAGCCGTTCGGCCGGCTCCGCGACCTCGGACGCTCCCCCAGAAATCGCCATCACCGCGGCGACGCCGGCGGGGTCGAGGGTGCGGGCCGTGGCCGCGAGGGTCCGCGCCCACAGCGTCGCGGGCGGTCGCCACCGCGCAGCAGCTGCACGAGGCCTTCGCCATCAGCGTCGAGGTCGAGCCCGGCAGCCCACCCGACGCGGCGTGCGCAGCGCCATTACCGAACCGTGACGGATGCAGGTTTCGAGATCCCGCCTCTTCGTCGCGTCCCGGACCGGTACCACCGGCGGTACGTGGGAGCGGTTAACGAAAGGCCACGGTCGGACGACCATTCCACGGATCGCCCCGCCTCGAAGCGACGTCCGCTCGCCGCGTGGCGCGGCGTACCGTATCGGCGCTGTGCAACTGGCGCTCCTCACGCGGAGGCTTCGTGGTCGGCAACGTGTTCGGGACGTACGAGCTCCGCCTGCTCCTCGGCCGCGGAGGAATGGGTGAGGTCTACCGCGCGTACGACCGGAGCCATCAGCGCGAGGTCGCCGTCAAGCTGCTGATCGAATCGCTGTCGAAGGACCGCGAGTACCGAGCCCGATTCGAACGCGAGGCACGGATCGCCGCCGGCCTGCGCGAGCAGCACATCATTCCGATCCACCGCTTCGGAGAGATCGACAACAGGCTCTTCATCGACATGCGGCTGGTGGACGGCGAGGACCTCGGCAAGCTCCTCGCCCGGGAGGGCGCCCTCGCCCCCGGCCGGGCCGTCCGGATCGCCGCCCAGGTCGCCGCGGCACTGGACGCCGCGCACCTGGCAGGTCTGGTGCATCGCGACGTGAAACCCGCCAACGTCCTCATCGCCCGGACCGCCACGGCAGCCGCCGACTCGGTGTACCTCGCCGATTTCGGCATCGCGCGCGCAGGCGACGCCGGGACGAACGAGCGGCTCACGATGACCGGGGTGACCATCGGAACGCCCGATTACATGGCCCCGGAACGGTTCACGGACGGGACGGCCGACCATCGCGCCGACATCTACGCCCTCGGCTGCATGCTGTACGAGATGCTGAGCGGTCACAAGCCGTTCGCGGCCGAGGGCGTCCTCGCGCTGGCGTACAAGCACGTCAACGAGGAGGCGCCGCGGCTCTGCGCCGCGCGACCGGACCTCCCGCGCGCCCTGGACGAGGTCGTGCACCGGAGCATGGCGAAGGACCCGGTGCACCGGTACCGGTCGGCGGGAGAGCTCGCGGCCGCCGCCGAGGCGGCACTCGCACCGGCCGGCCGGAGCGTGCCGCAACCCGGACTCCCGAGGAGGCTCGTCGGCGGGCTGCTCGGCGCGGTGCTGTCGCTGGTCGCGCTGGGCGCCTTCGAGGCCGTCGCGTACACGACCCATACCCACCCAGGGCCAGGCCACGGCCCCGCTGATCGCCGCCTGGACGCTCTGCGCGATGTCCATCGGCGTGGCGGCCGGGATCGTCCGCCGCTCCGGGCGGGCGGTGGTCAGCGGACTGCTGGGGGGATCGTCGGAGGGTTCCTCGGCGGGCTCGTGCACTGGGCCTCGGGACCGGAGTTCTTCGAGATCGACGCGATCAACGCGCCGGTGTGGATCGAGCCGATGGCCCGGGGGTGGCACGCCCATGTGCACCGCGCTGAACCGGGCCGGTGAGCTGGCGGCGAGGTGGGTCGCGCAGCACCCGGACTCGTTCCCCCCGGTCGTCGTCAACCTCAGCGACGGCGAGGCGACGGACGGGGACCCGGCCGTGTGGGCGCGCAGGCTCCGGAGCCTGTCGACCTCCGACGGCCACCTGCTGCTGTTCAACCTGAACATCTCGGCCCGTACCGCGACGACGAGCCTGTTCCCGGCCGACGACGGCAGACTTCCCGACGGGTACGCGCGCACGCTGTTCGGAATGTCCAGCCCGCTGCCCCCACCGATGATCGAGGTCGCACGGTCGCAGGGCATCGGGGTCGGGCCCGGTGCGCGCGGGTTCGGCTTCAACGCGGACATGAAGGGGCTCGCACTCTTCCTCAACGTCGGGACCAGCATCGGGCGGGCCGCGTGACGAACCACATCTCCCGGGCGCGATCCTGGTGGGCACCGGCCGGGCTCGCCGTGCTCCTGGTGGGTGTCTTCGTCGCCCTGGTGGTGGCGAGTCCGGTGCTGGGGCGGTACTGGCCGCTGCTGCTCCTCTCGACGATCGCGGCCCTGCCGTTCCTGCAGCGGGATCGGCAGGCCCCGCGCCCGCTACCGCTGCGCAGCCCGGCCGTCGACGACGGTGACCGATCGGACGTCGCCGGGCGCGAGCCCGTCGCCGGACCGGCGCTCCGGGCGTCCGCGGTCAGCCTGCCCAAGGCCGCGGCCGTGAAAGGCGAGAACGACGACGCCTACCGGATCGACGCCGAGCGGGGCCACCTCGCCGTGGCCGACGGAGCCTCGTCGTCGTTCCGCGCGGCGGACTGGGCACGGCTGCTCTGCGCGACCTTCGTCGAGGACGGACCGCTGCGCCGGGCCCCCTCCGACTCGTGGATCACGAAGGCGACCACCGCCTTCCGGGACGGCACGCAGCAGCCGTCGGAGTGGTGGAGCACCGAAGCGGCTCACCGGGGTGCGCACGCGGCGTTCGTCGGGCTCGGCGTCATCCAGCGCGAACGGGACCTGATCTGGCGGGCGACCGCGATCGGCGACTGCGTGCTCGTGCACCTCCGCACCGCCGCGGACGGCCGGGAGCCGGTCGTCACGGCGTTCCCGATCGCCCACAGCGCGGCGTTCCCGGTGAACCCGATGCTGCTGTCCAGTGTCGCGGACGGCCCGCCACCCGTCGGCTACCTCGAAGGCACGGCGGCGCTCGGCGACGTCTGGCTCCTGATGAGCGACGAGCTCGCCCGCTGGGCACTGCGCGGGCACGAGGCAGGCGACCCGCCGTGGTCGCTACTCGCGGCCGGCGGCGAGCCGGAGATCGTCGCGGCCGTCCGTTCCGCGCGGGCCGCGGGCGAGATGGCCGACGACGACCTGACCGTCGTCCGCTGCGAGCTGGTCCAGGTCGACATGCGGTGACGGACCTGCTGCTGGACATCAAGACGCGGGTACCGGCCCGCCGACCGGGACTCGTACCCCGCCCGCGGCTGGACGAGCGGGTGGGCCGGGCGGGCACCGCGCGGCTCACGCTCGTCTCGGCGCCCGCGGGCTTCGGGAAGACGACGCTGCTCACGGCCGCGCTGGCCGCGACGCCGTCCCTCGCGTGGTTGTCGGTGGACGGCCAGGACGACGAGCCGGCGCGCTTCTGGACCTACCTGCTCACCGCGCTGCGCACCGTCGCCGACGTCGGCGAGGACGCCCTCGACCGGCTGCGGTCGGCACGGCCTGCGACGGACGCGGCGCTCGCGTCGCTGCTCAACGACCTGCAGGCGCTGCCCGCGACGCTCACCCTGGTCGTGGACGACTACCACGCCGTCACCTCGCCCGAGGTGCACGACGGGATGGCGTTCCTGGTGGAGCACCTGCCACCGCACGTCCACCTGGTCATCGCCACCCGCGCGGACCCGCCGTTGCCGCTGGCCCGGCTGCGCGCCCGCGGCGAGCTGATCGAGATCCGGTCCGCCGATCTCCGCTTCACCGGGGACGAGGCCGCCGACTACCTCACCGGGCCGATGGGCCTGGCGCTCACCGACGCCGACGTCGCGACGCTGGCCGCGCGCACCGAGGGCTGGGCGGCCGCCCTCCAGCTGGCCGGGCTGTCGTTGCGTGGCCGCGACGACCCGGGGTCGGCCGTCGCGCGGTTCGCAGGCGACGACCGGTTCATCGTCGACTACCTCGCCGACGAGGTGCTCGCCCGGCTGCCCGACGACGTGCGCGACTTCCTCCTGCGGACCTCCGTCCTGGCCCGGCTCACCGGCCCGCTGTGCGACGCCGTCACCGGCGGGTCCGGTGGGGCCGCCCGGCTCGCCGAGCTGGAACGGGCCAACCTCTTCCTCGTCCCGCTCGACGACCGGCGCCGCTGGTACCGCTACCACCACCTGTTCGCCGACGTCCTGCGCACGCACCTGGTCGATCAGCTTCCCGGCGAGGTCGCGGCGCTGCACCGGCGGGCCGCGGACTGGCTGCACGCCAACGGCGAACCCGCCGAGGCCATCCGGCACGCCCTCGCCGCCGGCGACCCCGGCCGGGCCGCCGACCTGATGGAGCGCGCGATCCCCGTGATGCGCCGGGAGCGGCGGGAGACCGAGCTGGCCCGCTGGCTCCGCGCGCTACCCGACGACGTGGTGCGTTCCCGGCCGGTGCTGGGCGTGGCGTTCGTCGGCGTGCTCACGCAGGTGTCGGACTTCGCCGATGTCGGCAGGCGGCTCGACGGCATCGAGGCCGCCCTGCGCCCGGACGGCGGCGACTGGCCGCGGCGGCCGCCGGACGGCCTGGTCGTCGTCGACGAGGCGGGCTTCCGGTCGGTCCCGGCGACCGTCGGGCTGTACCGGGCCGCGCTCGCGCTCGCCCGCGGCGACCTGGACGCCACCGTGCTCCACGCCCGGGACGCGTTGTCGCTGGCGCCACCGGGCGACGACCTGGTCCGCGCCGCGGCGGGCGCCCTGGCCGGGCTGGCGGCCTGGACGGGGGGTGACATCGCCGCCGCGCACGCCGCCTACACCGAGTCCGTCGCCGGCCTGGCCGGCATCGGGTTCCTCTCCGACGCCCTCGGCTGCTCGATCGCCCTCGGCGATCTCTGCCTCGTGCGAGGCCGCCTCGGGGAGGCCGTACGTACGTTCCGGGCGGGCCTCGACCTCGCCGCCGGTGCGCCGCTGCGCGGGACTGCCGACATGCACGTCGGGCTGGCCGGCGTCCTGCTCGAACGCGGCGACCCGGCGGGCGCCACCGAGCATCTCGCGGCCGCCGAGCGCCTCGGAGTGCACCGGGGCCTGCCGCAGAACCCGTACCGGTGCAAGGTCGTGGCGGCCCGGCTGCACGAGGTGGAGGGGGACCTGGACGCCGCACTCGATCTGCTCGACGACGCCGAGCGGCTCTACGAGGGCGACTACTCCCCCGACGTCCGACCCGTCGCGGCGATGCGGGCCCGGCTGCGCCTGCGCCGGGGGGAGCCCGACCGGGCCGCGGAATGGGCCCGGGCCGCCGGCCTGGACGTGCAGGACGAGCCGCACTACCTGCGGGAGTACGGGCACGTCACCCTCGCCCGGCTGCTGCTCGCCCGGCACGAGAGCCGCCTCGCGAGGGGGCTGCTCGAACGCCTGCTCGCCGCGGCGGAGGCCGGTGGGCGCCACGGCACCGCCGTCGAGGTCCTCGTCCTGCTGGCGCTGGCCCACCGGGCCGAAGGGGACGCCCCGGCTGCGCTCGCGGCACTGGACCGCGCCGTCACGCTCGCCCGCCCCGAGGGCTACGTCCGGATCTTCGCCGACGAGGGTGCGCCGATGGCCGCCCTGCTGAGGGACCTCGCCCGGCGGGCGCCCGACGCGGCGTACGTGCGCAGGCTCGCCGCCGCGTCGGGCCCGGCCCGCGCGGTGCAGGCCGCGGGCTTCCTCGAGCCGCTGACCGACCGCGAGACGGACGTGCTGCGGCTGCTCGCCACCGATCTCGACGGCCCGGACATCGCGCGGCGGCTGCACGTGTCGCTGAACACGATGCGCACCCACACCCGCAGCATCTTCCGCAAGCTGGAGGTCACCAACCGCCGCGCGGCGGTGCGGCGGGCCGCCGAGCTCGACCTGCTGCGGCGGCGCTGATCGGCCGGGGTCAGTCACGGGTGACGGCGGGCACCGGCCGGAAGCCCTTGACGGTCAGGTAGACGCCGAGGCTGAACTCCCACAGGGCGACGGGCAGCGCGCCCAGGGCCCCGACCGTGGACACCTGCTCCCACGCCCCGAACAGGACACCGGTCGCGGCGACGAGGATGATCGGCGCGCCGACCAGCCCGACGGCCGGGATGAGCCGCGGGACGAGCCGCGACCGGTACATGACGTAGCCGAGCAGCAGGGCGTTCACGCCCGGGAGCAGGCCCGGCCCGAGCAGGAACGTCCACTGCCGCATCGCCACGAGCGCCTCCGCGGCGACCCTGGTGGCCTCGGTGCCGGCGGCCGGCTGCGCCTGCAGCGTCACGACCGTCAGCACGCACAGCACCCCGACCAGGATCAGTACCGCCTCGACGACGCGGGACGTGACGAAGCCGATCGCCGCCGTCGTGCTGACGCGGCGGGTGACCGGGTAGAGCGCGACGGCCGTGGCCACGCAGGCGGCGGCGGTGACGATCTCCAGCAGGCTGCCCCAGCGGACGGCCAGGTCCCCGCCCGGGGTGGCGACGAACCCCGCGGGGTCCGCGACGAGGGGTGCGAACAGCGCCAGCTGCGGGATGGACGCCACGAAGGTGACCAGGTACGCGATACCGCCGGCGAGGGCGACCTTGCGCATCGGGCCGGAGCGGTGTCCCTGACCGGCGGTGGTGTGGCGCTCGACGGATGCGGCGATCATGGCGGCCTCCTCTGCGATGGCGGTCCGCGGCGGGGCATCGCATCCGGTGGCGGAGCGGCGCCGCGCCGGCGTCCCCGGCGTCCCGTGCGGACCTGTCGTCGGAGGTCCGACGCTAGGTGGCGATGCGGTGAGCCGGCCTCATCACACGTGACGAGGAAGTGGTGGGATCTGGCCGGCATGGGCGCGCCGCGGCCCGCGACCCCGTCGGCGACGCGCGCACCGCGTCGTTCACACCGCTCCGGATCGAACGGGGCGCCGGCCCCGGGCGGCATGGCCGAGCAGCTGGACGGCGCGGTAGTCGGGTCGGTCCATCATCGCCGTCACCGCGGTGACGGCGGCGGGATCGAGGGTGCGGGCCGTGGCGAGGGCCCACGCCCACAGCCTCGCGGGCGGATCGCCGCCGCGCAGCAGCTGGACGAGGCCTCGCCGTCGGCGTCGAGGACCCCGGTGCCGACGGCCTCGGCGGCCGCGAGGTCGAACGCCCCCTCGAAGACACCCAGGCCGGCCAGCGCGGAGCGCACCCCGGCGCGACGAGCCCGACGCTCCACTCGATCGTCGCGCGCATCGTGCGCTGGCGAGCAGGCGCATCGTGCGCGCCGGACACCAGCGTGGCCAGCGGATCGGCCAGCCGCGCGCGCAGCTCGGCAGGTCCCGGTACCCGGGTCGTCGCCGCGGCCAGCTCGATCGCCAGCGGCAGGCCCGCCAGTAGCCGGCAGGTCTCCGCCGCCGCGGCCCGATCCGAACCGACGCCCGCCTCCGGGACGGGCGGTCAGCCGGTCGAGGCCCGCTGGTCCGCCTGCGGCGTGGCCGCGGCCTGGCCCGCCGCGCCGAGCAGCTTCGCCTTGGCCTGCTCGAACTCGTCAGCGGAGATCGTCCCCCGGTCGCGCAGATCGGCCAGCTTCGCCAGCTCGTCGGCCACGCTCGACGAGCTGCCGGCGGCCTGCTGCACGTACTGCCGGAACGCCTGCTCCTGACGACCCGCCTGCTCGCGTGCCCGCTCGTTCATCGAGTGGCCCCGCGCGATCAGATACACCAGCGCCCCGAGCCAGGGGATCACGATGATGAACAGCACCCACCCGGCCTTGGCCCAGCCGGACAGCGAGTGGTCCCGGAAGAGGTCGGCGAAGATCGAGATCAGCAACCAGATCCAGGCGAACAACAGCATGAACCAGAAGATCGACAGCAGAATGTCCCAGAGGTTCATCGCGGCACTCCAAACTCGACGGAGGAGCGCCACGGATGACGGCTCCCGTTGACGCCAGCGTCGACGCGATATCGCCTCGACGCCTCACCCGAGACGGGCGACGACGACGCCGGCTCCGTTCACCCCGGCGTCGTCGTCCGGGCCCGCGCCGGAGGCGGTCCGGGCGTCACCCACGCGTCACCCGGGCGGCTCGACCGTGGACCCGGCAGTCGCATCGGCCTGCGCGGCGCCGCGCCTGGACCGCGCCACCACGACCGCGACGACGGCGGCGACGACCACCGCGAGCACTCCGAGCTGCACGTATCGCCGGTACTGCCTGGGCGGCCGGTAGGGCTCGACCGCCGCGAGGACCGTGCGGCTCACCTCCTCCAGCTGGTCCGGGAGCACCGCGAGTCCGGCCCGAAGCTCGGCACCGACCTTCCCGGCCTCCGTGCGCAGCGCATCGGCCACGTCCGAGATCGTGTCCCCCAGGTCCTCGAGGGTCGCCGCGACCTGCGCGCCGTCTTGCCCCGATGAGCTGTCCATGGCCTCTCCTTCTCCTTCGTGTCCCGACTCGTGCGGATCGCCGGCGACGTGGATGCGACTCGGTGAAAAGCGACTCGGTG
>JBFWRR010000085.1:8765-21368 GCA_050248815.1 Pseudonocardia sp.
GCGACTCGGTGAAAAGCGACTCGGTGGAACGACTCGTGGACGCGACCCGGCGCCTGCCTCGACGCCACGGCTGCCGCCGTCACCGCGCGGTGCCGTCGCGCAGGGCGCGCAGGACGTCGCCGATGGACGTCACCGCGCCGTGGCGACGCCGGATCACGTCGGCCACGAGGCCCGTCCAACCCGTCTGGTGGCCGGCGCCGAGGCCCGCTCCGTCGTCGCCGTGGAAGTACTCGAAGAACATCAGGTTGTCTCGCCAGCGTGGGTCGTGCTGCAGCCGGTCCACTCCGCCGAAGCACGGCCGCCGCCCGTCCGGGCCGCGCAGGAAGATCGCCACCAGCCTGCGCCACAGGTCCTCGGCGACCGCGTCGAGGGCGAGTCGCTGCCCGGACCCCGTCGGGTACTCGATCGTGTAGTCCGCACCGAAGAACCGGTGGTAGCGCAGCAGCGCCGAGGTGACGAGGTGGTTGAGCGGGAACCAGATCGGGCCCCGCCAGTTGGAGTTGCCGCCGAACATGGCGGTGGTGGACTCGGCGGGCTCGTAGTCGATCACGGCCCGGATGCCGGGAGCGTCGAGGACGTAGGGGTGCTCACGGTGGTGGGCCGACAGCGCCCGCAGCCCGTACGGGGACAGGAACTCCGCCGGGTCGAAGAGCTTCGCGAAGATCCGCTCCAGCCGCTCGGTCCCGACCACGCCGAGCAGCATCTGCTCGCGACCGGGCCGCCCGTGCAGCAGGCCGAGCGAGGTCAGACGTTCCCGGTCGTGCAGGCCGGCCCGCTCCATGAACCGGGCGAACCGCTTGCCGGTGGCCTCGGCCCGGTCCAGCTGGTCCGCGTCGACCACCCCAGCGGCCAGCATGGGGATGATCCCGACCATCGACCGGACCCGGACCGGGACGGCCGTGCCGTCTGGCAGGGCGAGGCGGTCGTAGAACAGGCCGTCCGTCTCGTCCCACATGCCCTGGGACTCCAGGGCGTCGTGGATCGCGGAGAAGTGCTCGAGGAACTTCTGCACCAGATCGTCGGCCGGGCGCTGGCCCGCGTGCCGCAGGATCGCCGCGATCACGCCCATGGCCAGCGCGTAGGTGGCCATCCAGCCGGTCGCGTCGGACTGTTCGAGCACGACGCCGGGCGGCAGGTGGGACCGGTCGAGCGGGCCGATGTTGTCCAGGCCGAGGAATCCGCCCTCGAACAGGTTCGAGCCGTCGGCGTCCTGCAGGTTGACCCACCACGTGAAGTTGAGCAGCAGCTTGTCGAAGACCCGCGAGAGGAAGTCGACGTCGCGGCCGCCGTCGATCGCGAACACCTCCAGCGCGCTCCAGGCCTGCACCGGGGGATTGACGTCGCCGAAGTCCCACTCGTAGGCGGGCAGGGCGCCGTTGGGGTGCTGGAACCACTCCCGGCACAGCAGCATGAGCTGGTACTTGGCGAAGGCGGGGTCGACGTGGGCGAGAGTGACGCAGTGGAACGCCATGTCCCACGCCGCGAACCAGGGGTACTCCCACGTGTCGGGCATGGACATGACGTCGAAGGAGCTGAACGTCCGCCAGCGGGCGTTGCGGCCACCCTGCCGGGACGCCGGCGGCCGGATCAGGCCGGGGTCGCCGTCGAGCCAGCGGTCCACGTCGTAGTAGTAGAGCTGCTTGCTCCACAGCATCCCCGCGAACGCCTGGCGCATGACGTTCGCCTCGTCCTCGCCCGCGGCCCGGGGGGTGAGCTCGGCGTAGAACTCGTCGGCCTCGGCCCGGCGCTGCGCGCGGGTCCGTTCGAAACCCGCGGCGAGGTCGGCCGGAGCGCCCGCCGGGTGCAGCCGCAGCCGCAGCTCGACGGTCTCGCCCGCCTCGACGGGCGCGCGGTACCAGGCCGCGCACCTGCTCCCGGTGCGCTCGGGGTTCACCGTCGGCGCCCCCGCGGTCACGTGGTCGTTGATCCCGTCCTTCGGGTACGCCGGGCCGGGCACGCCGTAGAGGCGGGCGGTGTTGGTGTCGTTGTCGCAGAACAGCAGCGTCGGGCCGGTTCCGTCCGGCCCGCGGCCCGCCGCGAGCTCGAGCTCGCCGAGGAAGGGATGGGGGACGGCCACGGTCGCGTCACCGGTGGCGGCGAGCACGGGCGCCTCGGCGCCCGGCTCCCAGGACCACGTGTTGCGCAACCACAGGGTGGGCAGGACGTGCAGGACGTCGGCCTCGGGCCCGGCGTTCGTGACCTCGACGGTCATCAGCAGGTCGGTGGGATCGGCCTTCGCGTAGTGCACCTCGACGACCCAGTAGCGGTCCTCGTCGAACACCCCGGTGTCGAGCAGCTCGTACTCGGGGTCGAGCCGGCCGCGCCGGGCGTTCTCGGCCCGCAGGTCCTCGTAGGGGAACGCCCGCTGCGGGTAGTGGTAGCGCCACCGGTTCCAGACGTGGCTCGGGACGGCGTCGAGGTACCACCAGTACTCCTTGGCGTCCTCGCCGTGGTTGCCCTCCGCGCCGGTGAGCCCGTAGATGCGCTCCTTGAGGATCGGGTCGCGGCCGTTCCACAGGGCCAGCCCGAGGCACAGCCGCTGCTCGACGTCGGAGAACCCGGCCAGCCCGTCCTCACCCCAGCGGTAGGCCCGGGAGCGGGCGTGGTCGTGCGGGAGATGGTTCCAGGCCTCGCCGTCGGCGCTGTAGTCCTCCCGGACCGTCCCCCACTGGCGTTCGCTCAGGTAGGGACCCCACAGGTACCAGGGGTCGGCCTGCCGTAGCCCGTTCTCCAGGCTGCCGAACGCCGCCACACGCTCCCGCTCGACTCCCATCGCGCCCCCTGCCCGTCCCGCCGCGGTCCTCCCGAGCCGGACGATGCCAGCGGACGGCCGAGCCCGGTCACCCGCGAAGGGCGAACATTGCCCGTCATTCACCTTTCGGCCGCTCCCTGGCGACCGGTTGGGCTCGATACTTCAGTGGTGATTCGGGAGAACTTCCGCGAGTACCTGGACCAGCTGCTGCGCGAGGGCTACACGGTGCGCCACGACGAGCACCTCTCCGATCCGGACCTCATCGATCCGGGGGGAAGCCCGGTGGAGACGTGGCGCGAGGACTACCCGTACGACGAGCGGCTCGACCGCGACGTCTACGAGGAGGAGAAGTACCAGCTCCAGATCGAGCTGCTGAAGTTCCAGTACTGGACCCAGGACAGCGGCACCAAGCACGTGATCCTCTTCGAGGGCCGCGACGCCGCGGGCAAGGGCGGCACGATCAAGCGGTTCATGGAACACCTCAACCCGCGCGCCGCCCGCGTCGTCGCCCTGACCAAGCCCACGGAGACCGAGCTGGGCCAGTGGTACTTCCACCGCTACGTCACCCAGCTGCCGACCGCCGGGGAGATCGTGTTGTTCGACCGGTCCTGGTACAACCGGGCGGGTGTCGAGCGCGTGATGGGCTTCTGCACCGATCGCCAGTACGAGATCTTCCTGCGCCAGGCGCCGCTGTTCGAGGAGATGCTGCTGGAGAGCGGGTTCACCCTCACCAAGCTGTGGTTCTCGGTCACCCACTCCGAGCAGCGCACCCGGTTCGCGATCCGCCAGATCGACCCGGTGCGCCGCTGGAAGCTCTCACCGATGGACATCGAGTCCCTGGATCGCTGGGACGACTACACCATCGCCAAGGAGGCGATGATCGAGAACACCGACACCGACCACGCCCCGTGGACGTCGATCAAGAGCAACGACAAGAAGCGCGCCCGCATCAATGCGATGCGCTTCTTCCTCAACCAGTTCGACTACGAGGGCAAGGACCCGTCGGTGGTCTACCCGCCGGATCCCCTGCTCGTGCAGCGCGGCCGGGACTCGATCAAGGACTGACCGGCGGGGTCCACCGTGGCTCAGCGCACGGTGAACCCCGCGTCGACCTTGATCACGTCGCCGGTGACGTAGCGGGCGCTCGGCGAGGCGACCCAGAGCACCGCCTCGGTGACGTCCTCGGGTTCGAGCAGCTCCACGGCCAGCAGGTTCGACATGTCCGTGCCGCCCGCCTCCTGGTACTTCACGCACTCGGCCATGGCCGGGTTCGTGGCCATGACGGTGCGAGCGGCGGTCGGGGAGACCATGTTGGACCGGATCCCGTGCGGGGCGAGCTCGACGGCCAGCGTGCGCATCAGGCCGACCACGCCGTGCTTCGCCGCGACGTAGTGCCCCGTGGCCGCGATGCCCTTGTGCGCGGAGACCGAACCGACGAACACCAGGTTGGCTCCCGGCCGCTCCATCATGTACGGCACCGCCGCGCGGGCGAGCGTCCAGGAGCCGTAGAGCACGACGTCGCAGCACTGCTTCCAGGTCTGCGGGCTGAGCTGCCACGTCGTGGGCGCGAACGAGAACACCCCGGCGTTCGCGATGGCGACGTCGATCCCGCCCAGCCTGGCCACGGCGTGGTCCACCGCGTGCTGCACCGCGTCGGCGTCGCGGACGTCGGCCGCGTAGCCCAGGACGGTCCCGGACCCGGCCGCGTCCAGCTGTGCGCGGGCGGCGTCCAGGTCCTCGGTCGTGGACAACGGGTACGGGACCGTCTCCAGCTCCGGCGGCGCGTCGAGGACGACGACGTGGGCGCCGCGCCGCGCGAACGCCATCGCGTGGCTCAGCCCCTGGCCGCGGGCTCCCCCGCTGACCAGGACGACCTTGCCGCCCCAGGCCGCGGGATCGCCCGGCTCGCTCAGTACCACGGCCCCACCGGCTCGTCCGCCTTCTCGACCACCTCGTGGTTGTAGCCCGGCAGCAGCATGTGCCCGGCGTCCACCGGCAGCTCGACGCCGGTGATGTAGCGCGCGTCCTCCGAGGCCAGGAAGCAGATCGCGTCGGCGATCGAGCGCGGCGGCAGGCCGGAACGGCCGGGCAGCAGGTGCCAGTGTTTGGTTGCGTCGATGTAGTCCTGCGTCGTGGCGTCGTCCCGCCCGAAGATCCACTTCCGGGTCACGGGGTTCTCCCCCATCGCCGAGTGCACGACGCTCGGGAGCACCGCGTTGCACCGGATCCCGTACGGGCCCAGCTCGAAGGCGATGCTCTTCATCAGGCCGAGCACGCCGTGCTTGGACGCCGCGTAGTGCGCGAGGTCCGGGCCGGTCTCCTGGCCCATCACCGACGAGGTGATGACGATCGCGCCCGAGCGCTGCTCGATCATGCGCGGGGCGACGGCCTTGGCGACGCGCCAGACGCCGGTGAGGTTGATCCCCACGACGGTGTCCCAGACCTCGTCGGTCATCTCCCAGAACGGCACGAAGCTGTGCACGCCCGCGCTGGCGCACAGGACGTCGACGGTGCCGAAGCGGTCCACGGCCTCGGCGACGGCCCGGTCCATGTCCGCCTGGGAACGCACGTCACCGGTGAGGGTGAGGCACTGCGAGTCGAACTCCTCGACCATCTTCTGGGTGGCGGCCAGGTCCTCCTCGGTGCCCAGCGGGTAGGGGACGGTGGCGACGTCCTTCGCGACGTCGACGATCGCGATGTTCGCGCCCTCGGAGGCGGCCTTGAGCGCGATCGCGCGACCCTGGCCGCGGGCGCCGCCGGTGATGAGGAAGGTCTTGCCGGTGAATCGCATCTTCTCTCCTACGGGTTCTCGTGACGGTCAGCGCGCAACCAGGTCCCGGACGGCCCGCTCGATCCGGGCGACACTGGGCCGGACCTCGTCGTCCAGCACGCGGGAGTACGGGATGGGCAGGTGCTCACGGGTGACCCGGACCGGCGCCGCCCGCAGCCGCACCCCCGCCTCCACGACCTGCGCGACGATCTCGCCGCTGAGCCCGGCGAAGCCGTAGTCCTCGTCGACCACGAGCAGCCGTCCGGTGCCGCGGACGGCGTCGACGACGTGAGCGGTGTCGAGCGGGACGATGCTGCGCAGGTCCACCACCTGGCAGGAGACGCCCTCCGCGGCCAGCCGCCGGGCCACCCGCAGGCACTCGTGCACCGTGTAGGACATCGTCACCACGGTGACGTCGGTGCCCTCGCGCACCGTGCGGGCCTCGCCGAGCGGGATCTCGTACGGCTCGGTGGGGACGTCGATCGCCGTCCACTCCTCGATCCCCTGCCCGTACGGGATCGCGAGCAGGCTGGAGTGGAAGAAGTAGACGACCGGGTCGTCGCAGCGCACGGCGGCGCGCATGAGCCCCTTGGCGTCGTGGCTGTTCGACGGCGCCACGATCTTGAGGCCGGGGATGTGCGCGAACATCCCGTAGAGGGTCTGCGCGTGCACCGCCCCCTGCCGCAGCGGGTTGCCCACCTGGGTCATCAGGGTGAGCGGCACCCGTCGACGGCCGCCCGTGCAGTAGCCGATCTTCGCGATGTAGTTGTACAGCTGGTCCATCGCCACCCCGGCGAAGTCCACCCGCATCAGCTCCACCACCGGGCGCATCCCGCGCTGCGCCGCGCCCGCGGCGAGGCCGCAGAAGGCCGCCTCGGAGATCGGGGTGTCGATCACCCGCGCGCTGCCGTACCGGGCGTGGAGCCCGCGTGTCTGACCGGCCACGCCGCCCATCCGGCCGACGTCCTCGCCCATGACGAAGACGTCCGGGTCCTCGGCCATGAGGGCGTCGAGCGCCTCCATCATGGCGTCCGCGAACGTGATCTGACGGCCGGCGGGGGCCGTGGTGTCCCGGGTCAGCTCGGCGTCCGCCGTCGACTGGGTCATGCGAAGAGTCCTTCCCGTGCGGTGGCCGCGACCGGGTAGGGCGAGCTCTCCGCGAACGAGAGGGCGCGGGCGAACTCGGCCGCGGCGGCGGCGTAGGTCGTGTCGAGCCACGCTGCGTCGACGACGCGCTGCTCACGCAGCAGGGCGGACCAGGCGCGCAACGCGTCCTCCTGTGCCTCACGCTCCAGCTCCCCGGCGGGCCGGTAGGACTGGTTGTCGCCCTCGAACGCGCCGCGCAGCCGGTGCGTCCGGCTCACCAGCAGGCTGGGGCCCTCGCCCCGGCGCGCCCGCGCGACCGCGTCGCCCGCCGCGGCGATCAGGGCGTCGACGTCCCGGTCCGGCAGCGAGACGCCCGCCATCCCGTACGCCTGCGCCCGGTCGGCGAGGTCCGCGACCGCGCTGGCGCCGCTGCGGGGCATGCTGATCGCGTAGCCGTTGTCCTCGATCACGAAGACCACCGGCAGCCCCCACACCGCGGCGAGGTTCATCGACTCGTGCACGATGCCCTGGTTGCTGGCCCCGTCGCCGATGAAGACCGTGGCGACGCCACCGGTGGCACGCCGGTGGTGGGCGAAGGCGTGGCCGAGCGCGACGGCGGTGAGCTGGGCCATGATCGCGCTGTTCTCGAAGTGCACGCCGGGGTCGTTGAGCATGAAGTCGCCCGCCCGGCCACCGGCGAGGCCGGTGCGCCTGCCGTAGATCTCGGCCAGCAGGCCGTCCATCGCCACGCCCTTGGCGAGGGCGAGGGCGTGCGAACGGTGGGTGCCCGCCGCGTAGTCGTCGGGGGTGAGCCAGCTGCACACCGCGGCCGGCGTGGCCTCCTGCCCGATCGCGAGCTCGATGTTGCCCTGGATCGGGATGTGGAACTCGACCGCGTGGTCCTCGAACGCGCCGTTGCGGCCGCCGAAGGCGGCCTTCGCGTGGTCGCGCTGCTTCGCGAACTCGTCGCCGAGCGTCTGCTCGAAGACCCTGGAGCGGATCATGCTGGTGAGCACCGCGATCCGGTGCCCGTCATCGACGGTCATGGTCGATTCCTCTCCTGCGCTGTCCTGCGCTGTCCTGCGCTGTCCTGCGCTGTCCTGCGCTGTCCGGCGCTGTCCGGCCGGGAGGCGCTCGTCACTCCCGGCTCCATGCGGTGACGGTGTTGATGACCCAGCGGAACGCGACGTCGGTCAGGGCGGCGACCACGGCGATCCAGATGATCCCGGTGATCACGTAGTCGGTCCGGAACAGGATCGCCGCGGACGACATCACCCGGCCGATCCCGATCTGGGCGCCCATCAGCTCCGCGACCACCGCGAGGCCCCAGGCCAGCTGCAGCGTGACCCGCAGCGAGCCGAGCAGGCCGGGCAGCACACCCGGCAGCAGGATGGTCGTCGCGGTGCTCCAGCGGGTGGCGCCGAGCGTGCGGCCGTAGTGGATCATGTGCGGCGGGAAGTCCCGCACGGCGGTGAACGTGGCGACCTGCATCACCAGCGCCGTGTAGCCGACGATCAGCGTGAACTGCGGCACCGCGCCGATCCCGAACCAGAGCACCAGGAACGGCACCGCGATCAGGCTGGGCACCAGGCGCAGCAGCTCCACCGGGGTCTGCAGCAGCCAGCGGGCGGACGTCCACGTCGCGAACGCCCAGCCCACCAGGCAGCCGAGCACCGCGCCCACCGAGACCGCCGCGAGCGTGTGCCACAAGGTGGCCCAGATGTGCGGGAGGAACCCGTTGGAGCCGCCACCCTGCGCGGCGATCACCGGTGAGCTGAACAGGGTCCCGGCGAGCACCTCCAGCACCGCTTCCGGTGCCGGCAGGCGAGTGGACACGGTGCGGGTGGCCAGCCATGACCACAGTCCGACGAAGAGCAGGATCCCCAGCAGGCCCGCTGCCGCCGGGACCACGCGGCGGACGGTGGTCATGGCCGTACACCCCTTACTCGTTGACCCTTACTTGTTGAGCTGTGCCGCGTTGGCGAACCGGTAGGCGTCGTAGTAGTTGCGCGCCGCGAGGAACTGCTTCGCCTGTTCCAGCTGGGTCGTCGACTTCTCCGAGAGCGACCCCGCCGCCTCCAGGCCCTCGATCTCCGTGGAGGCCTTCTCCCGCAGGCTCTTGAGCGTCTGCCAGGTCGCGTCGGACCAGGAGACGTCCGACGCCTGGTGGTCGCCGGTGATCAGCCCGTCGGCCTTGAGCGAGGCGATCGTGGCGTCGAGCGGCTTGGACCAGTACACGGGCGAGGACTGGTCCTCGAAGAACTCCGACTGCTGGTCGAAGGTGTAGAACGGGTCGATCCGCTCGTCGAGCGTCTTGGCGTCGTCCAGCGTGAACGACGTGCCCGCGATGCTGTTGATGAACGGGATCTGGACCGCCGCCGCACCGGCCGGGTCCGTGTGCTTGAAGTCGAGGATGCGGTACTGGACACCCGCCAGCCGCATCGCCGTCTCCGGGTTCTCCTGCAGCCACTTGAGCTCGGCCGCGAGCCCGGTGTTCACGATGACGGTGAGCAGCTGTTCGGCGTCGCCGTGCTCGACGATGTCCCGGGTGCTGACGATCGGCACCCAGCCCTTCGAGATCAGCGTGACGATGTTGGGCCCCGACGCCGGGGCGACGAAGTCCGCGCGGCCGCTGATCGCCAGCTGCTGCATCGTGGTGTCGTCCAGCACGTTCGAGGTGAAGTCCGCGTCGGTCATGCCTGCCGACTCGAGCGCCACCTTGCGGAACGAGCGCGGGCTGGCCTCGTCCGTGACGTAGACCGTCTGGCCCTTGAGCTGGGCCATCGCGGTGGTCAGCGCGTCGTTCCAGCTCATGCCCTCGGCCATCAGCTGCTCGACGGACTTCGCCTGCATCTGCGGGCTGGCGAGGAACGCGTGGCCCATGAAGATGTCGCGCGAGGTGAAGACCCGCGCCGTCACCCCCTGGTCGAGGGAGGAGACCCAGATCTGCGGGACCATCGTGCCCACGTCGATCTGGCCGGACAGCAGCGCGGGCGCGATCTGGTCCATGTCGAGGATCTCGCCGGAGGGCTCCGGCATCACGGTGATGCCGGACTCGGCGAACCAGCCCTTGTCGATGCCGATCTTCTCCGTGCTGTGGTCCCAGTACGGCGCCTGGGCCAGCTTGACCTGCACCTGCGGCACCGCGGGGTCCGCGTCGGCGAGGTCGACGCCGAGCAGGCCGCTCCACTCCCCGACCCCGACGTTCGTCATACCCGCTGGGAGCGTCGGGGCCTGGGCGGTCTCCTGGTTGTCGGCGTTGCCGCAAGCCGCGAGCGGCACGAGCAGCGCACCGGCAGCGACCAACGTCGCCGTCCTGTATCGTTTCCTGATCACGGGACTGGCTCCTCTCCGTGTCATCCCGTGACGCACGCGGTCCCGCTACGGCCGCGTGCGTCGTTTCTCTGTCAGCCTTCGCGCGGCACCCATCTGGTGATCCGGGCGAGAACCTTGTCGAGCACCACCTGCGACACGGCCGCGAGCACGGTGAGCACCGCCGTGACCACCACCATCCGGTCGGTGAGCTGGAAAGTCTGGAAGAACAGCAGCAGCCGTCCGAGCCCCTGCTGGGTGCCGAGGAACTCCGCGGCCATCACCATCGCCCACGCCAGGCCGACCACCACGAGGACGGTCGCGGCGAGCACGGGCACGACCGCGGGCGCCACCACCGTGCGGATCACGTCGAACCGGCCCGCTCCCAGCGTGCGGGCGTAGCGGACGTACACCTCCGGCACGGCGCGGATCGCCTCCTGCGTCGCAACCATGATCATCAGTGACGCGCCGAAGGTGACGAACGTGATGATCCCCGTCGTGCTGCCGCCGAACCAGATGACGAACAGCAGCGTGAGCGCGAACAGCGGCACCTGGCGCAGGATGCTCAGCAGCGGCGAGAACACGAGCCGGAACGGCGTCACCAGCGTGACCAGGAACCCCAGCGCGACGCCGATCACCAGCCCCAGGACCGTACCCGCCGCGACCCGCAGCGTGGTGACCCACGCCTGGCTCCCCAGCATCGTCAGCGCCCCGCCGACACTCGGTTGCGCCGTGGCGCTCATCTGGCCCCCGCCGGTCGTGTCCACCAGCGCGAGCGCGGGCAGCGCCACGCCGAAGACCTGGGACAGGTGCGGCCAGACCACCTCCGGGTTGTCGCTGTTCACCGCGGTGACGGCGGCACCGACCTCCCACGCCAGCACCAGCAGCAGGCAGCCGAGGCCGGCGAGGGAGATCCGGCGCAGCGCGTTCACAGGTAGCCCCACAGGTGCGCCTTGGCCTGCTGGAGCTCGGGGCTCATCCGGGTCATCTCGGTGCGCGGGCGGGGCAGCCGCACCCGGTAGTCCTCGGCCAGCGTCCCGTCGGCGAGCACGAGGATCCGGTCGGAGAGGTAGAGCGCCTCCTCCAGGTCGTGGGTGACGAACACCGTGGTGACGCGGCGCTCCTGCCAGATCCGCAGCAGCTCGTCCTGCAGCCGGACGCGGGTCGAGTAGTCGAGCGCACCGAACGGCTCGTCCATCAGCAGCACGGCGGGTCCGTTGGCCAGCACCGCCGCGATCGCGACCCGCTTCTTCATCCCGCCGGAGAGCTGCTTGGGCAGGTAGTCCGCGAACTCGGTGAGACCCACGAGGTCGATGAACACCTGGGCGCGTTCGTGCAGCTCGCGGCCGCGCACGCCGGCCCGTTCGAGCCCGTACTCGACGTTGCGGCGCACGGTGCGCCAGGGGAAGATCGCGTCCTGTTGGAAGACCACGCCGCGGTCCGCGCCCGGGCCGGTCACCTGCTCCGTGCCGAGCGTGATGGTGCCATCGGTGGGCAGCAGCAGCCCCGCGAGCAGGTTCAGCAGCGTCGTCTTGCCGCCGCCGGAAGGTCCGATGACGGAGACGAACTCGCCTTCCTCCACGGTGAAGTCGATGCCCTGCAGCACCACGCGTCGCTCGGTCCGCCTGCCGCGCCCGCTGGTCACGAAGTCGCGTGAGACGCCCTCGAGGCGCAGCAGCGGCTGGGCCGGGTCCCCCGCGGACGGGGACTCCGGGGACGTGACCACCGGGCTCGACCGCGTCATCGGAGCTCTCCCGCCGTGATCGGCTCGGGTTCGCGGCGCTGCGTGACGGGCGCCGGGTCGCCGCCGAAGGCGAAGAGCATCGACGCCCCGGACTCGGTGAGGTTCGCGAAGCGGTGCCAGGCACGCGCGGGGATGACGAGGTGGTCGCCCGCCCGGATCTCGCAGCGCGCGCCGTCGACCCACATCTCCAGCGCGCCCGCGGTGACGACGACCGCCTCCGGGACGTCGTGGCGCAGCTCGTCGGTGCCCGCCCCGGGCAGGAGGTGGGTGACGCCGAGGTGCACGGCGTAGTCCCCGTGCACGGTGGGCGCGCTCGCGACGGTGGCCAGCGCGTGCTGCTGCACGCCGGGCCCGTGCGGGTCCGCAGTGGGCACGGTGGGCACCCGGGCGCTCACGACCCGCTCCGGGCGGGCTCGCCGGCCAGCTCCAGCCAGGCCGTGGCGATCTCCTCGCGGGTGGCGAACCAGACGCCCTCGTGCTGCTGGGCGTAGCCGATGAAGTCCCGCAGCGCACGGATCCGGCCGGGTCGGCCGATGATCCGCGGGTGCAGGCCGAACGACATCATCCGCGGATGGCGCGCCGACTCGGCGTACAGCTCGTCGAAGCCGTCGCGCAGGTACTCGGTCAGCGCCGTCGCGGTGGCGGGCCCGTTGGCCTGCCAGAACCGGAAGTCGTTGGCGTCCGGGGAGTAGGGCACCACCAGCCTGCGCTGGCCCAGGCACTCGACGAAGTACGGGGTGTCGTCGGCGTAGGAGTCGCTGTCGTAGAGGAACCCGCCGTGCTGCGTGACGAGCTCGCGGGTGCGCTCACTGGGCCCGTAGCGGCAGTACCACCCGACCGGCCTGCGGCCCACCGTCCGCTCGAAGCTCTCGACCGCGAGCTTGATGTGCTCGGCCTCCTCGTCCGCGGGGAGCCGGAAGACCTCCTCCCAGCGGTATC
>JBFWRR010000086.1:0-19776 GCA_050248815.1 Pseudonocardia sp.
CGACGGTGACCTCGGTGCCCGGCTCGTTCTCCAGCAGCTTCCACAGCAGCTCGACGTCCGGCTGCTCGACCCGCGCCGCCAGCAGGCCCTGCTTGGCCGAGTTGCCGCGGAAGATGTCGGCGAACCGGGAGGAGATCACGACCCGGAAGCCGTAGTTCATCAGCGCCCAGACCGCGTGCTCGCGCGAGGAGCCGGTGCCGAAATCCGGGCCGGCGACGAGCACGGTGCCGCGGTCGAACGGGGGCTGGTTGAGCACGAAGCTCTCGTCGGCGCGCCAGGCGGCGAACAGGCCGTCCTCGAACCCGGTGCGGGTGACCCGCTTGAGGTAGACGGCCGGGATGATCTGGTCGGTGTCGACGTTGGACCGCCGCAGCGGAACGCCGATGCCGGTGTGGGTGTTGAACTGCTCCATCAGACGGCTCCGTCCACACGGTCCACGAGGTCCTCCGGGCTCGACAGGGTGCCGCGCACGGCCGTCGCGGCGGCCACGAGCGGGGAGACGAGGTGGGTGCGCCCGCCCTTGCCCTGGCGTCCCTCGAAGTTGCGGTTGGACGTCGACGCGCTGCGCTCGCCCGGAGCCAGCTTGTCCGGGTTCATGGCCAGGCACATCGAGCAACCCGCCGAACGCCACTCGGCTCCCGCGTCGCGGAAGACCTTGTCCAGGCCCTCCTCCTCGGCCTGGAACCGCACGCGCATGGAGCCGGGGACGACCAGCATGCGGACGCCGTCGGCGACCTTGCGGCCGTTCATGATCTCCGCGGCGGACCGGAGGTCCTCGATGCGGCCGTTGGTGCAGGAGCCGACGAAGACGGTGTCGACCTTGATCTCGCGCAGCGGCATGCCGGCCTCCAGGCCCATGTAGGCCAGCGCCTTCTCCGCGGCGACGCGCTCGTTCTCGTCGACGATGTCGGCCGGGTCCGGCACCCGCTCGCCGAGCGGGAGACCCTGGCCGGGGTTGGTGCCCCAGGTGACGAACGGGGTGAGCGCGTCCGCGTCGATCTCGACCTCGGCGTCGAACACCGCGTCCTCGTCGGTGCGCAGCGCCGTCCACGCCTCGACGGCGTCGTCCCAGTCCGCGCCCTGCGGGGCCCGGTCGCGGCCCCTGAGGTAGGCGAACGTCGTCTCGTCCGGGGCGATGAGCCCGGCGCGGGCACCGGCCTCGATCGACATGTTGCAGATCGTCATCCGGGCCTCCATCGAGAGGTTCTCGACGACGTTGCCCCGGTACTCCAGCACGTAGCCCTGGCCACCGCCGGTGCCGATCTTCGCGATCACGGCGAGGATCACGTCCTTGCTGGTGACACCCTCGCGCAGGCGGCCGTCCGCGGAGTTGATGGTGACGGCCATGGTCTTGAAGCGCTTGAGCGGCAGCGTCTGCGTGGCGAGGACGTGCTCGACCTCGGAGGTGCCGATGCCGAAGGCCATCGCCCCGAACGCGCCGTGGGTGGAGGTGTGCGAGTCCCCGCAGACCACCGTCATGCCCGGCTGGGTGAGCCCGAGCTGCGGTCCCACGACGTGGACGATGCCCTGCTCGGCGTGGTTCATCGGGTAGAGCGGCACGCCGAACTCGGCGCAGTTGCGCCGCAGCGTCTCCACCTGGGTGCGCGACACCGGGTCCGCGATCGGGAGCTCGACGTCCACGGTGGGGACGTTGTGGTCCTCGGTGGCCAGTGTGAGGTCCGGACGGCGGACGGGGCGGCCGGCCAGGCGCAGGCCGTCGAAGGCCTGCGGGCTCGTGACCTCGTGCACCAGGTGGAGGTCGATGTAGAGCAGGTCCGGCTCCTGCCCCTCTCCCCTGCGCACCAGGTGGTCGTCCCACACCTTCTCCGCGAGTGTGCGTCCCATCGCACTCCCTCCCTGCTCGACGCGGCCCTCGAAACCGCCGTCGAATTGTCTTCCCACTGAGTGGGAAGCTAGTATCGCACCGTGAGACAGCCTAGCGCTCCGATCGTGACGAGCGGCATCGGGGTGCTGGACAAGGCCGTCGGCGTCCTGCGCGCCGTGTCGGCCGAGCCGTGCGGGCTCGCCGAGCTCTGCACCCGCACGGGCCTGCCCCGCGCCACCGCGCACCGCCTCGCCGTCGGGCTGGAGGCCCACGGCCTGCTCCACCGCGGCGCGGACGGCCGCTGGCGCCCCGGGCCCACCCTCACCGAGCTCGCCTCCGGTCGGGCGGACCCGCTGCTCGAGGCGGCCTCCGCCGTCCTGCCCCGGCTGCGCGACATCACCGGCGAGAGCGTCCAGCTCTACCGCCGCGACGGCACCCAGCGCCTCTGCATAGCCGCCGCCGAACCCGCGAGCGGGCTGCGCGACACCGTCCCGGTCGGCACCCGCCTGCCCATGACGGCCGGGTCCGGCGCCAAGGTCCTCGTCGCCTGGGCCGAGCCCGCCTTCCAGCGCGCCGTCCTGGCCGAGGCCGTGTTCGGCGAGCGGGTGCTGCTCGACGTCCGCCGCCGCGGCTGGGCGCAGAGCGTCGCCGAGCGCGAGTCCGGCGTCGCGAGCGTCTCGGCCCCGGTGCGGGACACGGGCGGCCACGTCGTCGCCGCGGTGTCGGTGTCCGGGCCGGTGGAGCGGATCGGGCGCCGCCCCGGCGTCCGCTGGGCCGCCGACCTCCTCGCCGCGGCCGAGGCCCTGCAGCACCGGCTGTGACCCGCGAGTTCCGCATCTCGCCGCCGCGAGTCGCGGGTTCCGCCAGCGCGAGTTGCGCCTCTCGCCGGCGCGAGTCGCGCATTCGACCGGCGCGAGTCGCGCGTCTCGCCGCCGCGAGTTGCGGGTTTCGCCGGCGCGAGTTGCGCGTTTCCACCGGTAGGCGGACGTCCAGCGGAAACACCGGACCACTCGCCGACGATGCACCGGAGGGGGCAACCCATGACACCTCCGAGTCATGGGCCCGTCGCCCGCCAGCGGTCGGTCGCTACGGTGACCGTCGGAGTCGACGAGAGTCGCCCCCGGGCCGCACGACACAGTGAAGAAGGATGCGGATGACCTACCTGCTCGGCATCGACGTGGGAACCACCCGCACGGCGGCCGCCATCTGCCGTCCGGGATCCCGCGAGGCCGAGATCGTCAACCTCGGCGACCGTTCCAGCGCCGTCCCTTCGGTGCTGTTCCTCGGCACGGACGGATCCGTGCTCGTCGGCGACGCGGCCGAGCGCCGGGCCGTCACCGATCCCGACCGCGTCGTCCGCGAGTTCAAGCGCCGCATCGGCGACCCCACGCCGCTCAACGTCGCGGGCCGTGCGTGGCCCGCGCAGGAGCTCGCCGGCCGGCTCGTCCGGTGGGTCGTGGACCGCGTCGCCGAGCGCGAGGGCGGGCCCGCCGCCCGCATCGCCGTCACCCATCCCGCGTCGTGGGGCACCCACAAGAAGGACCTGCTCGGAGCCGCGCTCGCCGCCCAGGGCCTCAAGGTCGTCTTCCTCGCCGAGCCGCAGGCCGCCGCGCTGCACTACGCCTCCGCGGAGCGGGTCGAGCCCGGATCCACGATCGCCGTGTACGACCTCGGCGGCGGCACGTTCGACGCCGCCGTCGTCCACAAGGACACCTCGGCCGGGTTCGCCCTGGCCGGGCTCCCGGAGGGCCTCGAACGGCTCGGCGGCGTCGACTTCGACCAGGCCGTGTTCGACCACGTCCGCGCCGGGATGCCCGGCGCCTTCGACGCGCTGGACGACGCGGATCCCGCCGTGCTCGCCGCCGTCGCGCGCGTCCGCCGGGACTGCACCGAGGCCAAGGAGGCGCTGTCGGCGGACACCGAGGTCTCCATCCCGGTGCTGCTGCCCGAGGCCCGGGGCTCCGTGCGGCTGCACCGCAGCGAGTTCGAGCAGATGATCCACCCGCAGGTGGAGGACACCGTCGCCGCGCTGCGCCGGGCCATCAGCTCCGCCGGGTTCACCCCCGAGCAGCTCTCCGCCGTCCTGCTCGTCGGCGGCTCCTCACGGGTGCCGCTGGTGTCGCAGCTGGTGTCCGAGGAGCTCGGCAGGCCCGTCGCCGTCGACGCCGACCCCAAGAACGCCATCGCCAAGGGCGCCGCGCTCGCGCTCACCCCGAACGCGGGATCCACCGGCGCCAACCCGGCGCACGAGCCTGCGGGCGACACCGGCAAGACGCGGCCCGTCTCGACCGCCGCCGCCCACCAGTCCGCGGGATACCCCGCAGCAGGGATCGGCGCCGCAGGGATCGGCGCCGCAGGGATCGCCGCCGCCGCTCAGGCTGCCGGAAGCGGGGCCGCGGGAGCGGTCCCCCCGGCGGCACTCGCCCCCGGGACCGGAGCCTGGTCGGACGTCCCCCCGCAACGCGGCGCCACTCTCCCTGCCCGGCCGTACCAGCCCGCGCTGCCGACGCACACCGCACCCGCGCCCGCCCCGCAGCCCCGGGGCAGCAGCCCGGCGGCGCTCATCACCATCGGGGGTCTCTTCGCGGCCGCAATCGTGATCGCCGCGCTCCTGCTGCTGCCCGACAGCACACCGGCGAACACCGGCGACCAGTCGCCGATCCCGACGACGGAACCGCTTTCCACGATCCCGCCGGTCGTCGCGCCGCCGCAGGAGGCCACGACGACGCAGGCGCCGCCGCAGCCGACACGTACCGTCCGACCTGCCCCGCCGCGGACGACACCGCCGGTCGTGCCGCCGCCGCCCGTGACGACGACCACGACGGCGCCGCCGCCGACCACGACCGAGCCCACGACGGAACCCACGGAAACGCCCCCCACCGAGCCCGAACCCAGCACGCAGCCCACCGACGGGGACACCGGGGGCGGCGGGTCCAGCACCGCCGCCGCACCGTCCGACACATCCGGGACCGGCTCGACGATGACCGACCCGGGCTCCACCGCGGCGCTCTGACGGCCACGGGGCGGCGCAGGTCCGGCTGCCGGACGCCGCGCCCGGCGCGGGGTACCGGGCCCCTGTCAGCGGCCCGGGCGGGTGTTGATCCGCGCTGCCCGGCGGGTGAGGTGGTCGCGCTCGGCGAGGTTGGGTGCCTTCCGCGCCGCCTCGGCGTAGAGCCGGGCCGCGGTAGCGAGGTCGCCGTCGCGCTCGTGGAGGTAGGCGGCCACGGCGGTGTGGCGGGGCAGCGAGTCGTCCACCGCCGCGAGCTCGGCGAGGCCGGCGCGGGGTCCGTCGGCCTCGCCGATCGCGACCGCGCGGTTGAGCCGGACGACCGGGCTGTCGGTGAGGCGCGCCAGCTCGTCGTACCACTCGACGATCTGCACCCAGTCGGTCTCCGCGGCGGTGGGCGCGTCCGCGTGCAGCGCGGCGATGGCGGCCTGGGCCTGGAACTCACCCAGCCGGTCCCGGGCCAGCGCCGCCTGCAGGATCCCGACGCCCTCGGCGATCAGCGCGGTGTCCCACCTGCTGCGATCCTGCTCGGCGAGCGGCACCAGGGCACCGCCGGGTGCGGTGCGGGCGGCGCGGCGGGCGTGGTGCAGCAGCATCAGGGCGAGTAGCCCCGCCACCTCCGGATGGTCGATCCCGCCGGCGAGCTGCCGGGTGAGCCGGATGGCCTCGGCAGCGAGATCGACGTCACCGGAGTAGCCCTCGTTGAACACCAGGTACAGGACGCGCAGCACGGTGGCGACGTCCCCGGGCCGGTCGAGCCGGACACCGGCGACGGTGCGTTTGGCCCGGCTGATGCGCTGCGCCATGGTGGCCTCGGGCACCAGGTAGGCCCCGGCGATCTGGCGGGTGGACAGCCCACCCACCGCGCGCAGGGTGAGCGCGACCGCGGACGACGGCGTGAGCGCGGGATGGGCGCACAGGAAGTAGAGCTGCAGCGTGTCGTCCACGGCCGACGCGGGCCCGGGCGCGGGCTCGGCGTCGACGGCGTCCTCGCGACGTCGGCGGGCCGTCTCCGCCCGGGTCGCGTCGAGGTACTTCCGCCAGGCCACGGTGACCAGCCAGGCCTTCGGGTCCCGCGGCGGGTCGGCGGGCCACGCGCGGACCGCCTCGACCAGCGCGTCCTGCACGGCGTCCTCGGCCGACGCGAAGTCGGCTCCGCGCCGGACGAGGATCGCCAGGACGCCGGGCGTGAGGCTGCGGAGCAGGACCTCGTCCACCGGGTCCACGGGTCGGGTCACTCCGTGATGACGGGCGGTGCGCCGTAGAACGGGCGCAGCTCCAGCCATTCGTGGATCGGCTTGCCGCCGGCCCCGGGCGCGGCCGAGAGCTCCCCGGCCAGCTCGACGGCGCGCTCGTAGCTGTCGACGTCGATCACCATCCAGCCGGCGATGAGGTCCTTGGTCTCGGCGAACGGGCCGTCGGTGACCGGCGGGCGGCCCTCGCCGTCGTAGCGGACCCACGTGCCCTCGGGGGCGAGCGCCTGGCCGTCGACGAACTCGCCGCTGTCGGTGAGCCGGGTCGCGAAGTCGCTCATGTACTGCAGGTGCGCCGAGACCTCCTCCGGCGTCCACTTGTCCATCGGCACGTCGTTCACCGCAGCCGGGGCGCCGCGGTAGTGCTTGAGCAACAGGTACTTGGCCATGATGGTTCTCCTCGGTACCGGCGCGACCCGTCCTGGTCGCGTTCACCGCGGGGACGGAGCCGACGCCGGGTTCTCGACATCACCGTCCCGAAGGTTCTCTGTTCCGCGCCCGCTCGCTGCCCGCCAACCCGTGGCCGGCCCGGCGAGCCGGAGCACAGAAAGGCTCCGTTCCGATTACTCGGAACGGAGCCTTTGGGTGTAGCCCCGACGGGATTCGAACCCGCGCTACCGCCTTGAGAGGGCGGCGTCCTAGGCCTCTAGACGACGGGGCCGGGAGGAAACTGTCGCTTCCTGCTGGGGTACCAGGACTCGAACCTAGACTAACTGAACCAGAATCAGTCGTGCTGCCAATTACACCATACCCCATCGGATCGCGTTCCCCGGGGGGCCGCGCCCGTGCAGAAGACACTCTAGCCGAGCCCTCCGGCTCGCTGCACACCGGCCCGCAGTCGCGCCAGCGTGCGCTCGCGGCCCAGCAGCTCCATCGACTCGTAGAGCGGCGGGGACACCGTGCGGCCGCTGACGGCGACCCGGACCGGCCCGAACGCGACCCTCGGCTTGATCCCCATGCCCTCCACGAGGGCGGCTTTGAGCACGCCCTCGATGTCGGCGGCGCGCCATTCCCCGAGCGCATCGAGGCCGGTCAGCGCCGCGTCGAGGACCGGCTTCGCATCGGGCCCGAGGATCTTGTCGGCCGCGGCGTCGTCGAGGACGAACCGCCCCTCGTCCACGAAGAGGAACGCCAGCATGGCCGCGGCGTCGGTGAGCACGACGCTGCGCTCCTGCACCAGCGGAGCCGCGTCCGCGAGCAACGCGCGCTGCTGCGAGGTGAGCGGACCATCCTGCCCGAGTGCCGTGAGATGGCTCACGAGATAGGGCTCCACCCGCTGCACGAACACCTCCGGGGCGAGCGCCCGCAGATGCGCGGCATTGATGGCCTCCGCCTTCTTGAGATCGAACCGGGCCGCATTCTGCGAGACCCGGGAAATGTCGAATGCGGCGACCATCTCGGCCATCGAGAAGATGTCGCGATCCTCGGCGATCGACCAGCCGAGCAGGGCCAGATAGTTGAGCAGGCCCTCGGGGACGAAGCCGCGTTCGCGGTAGAGGAACAGGTTCGACCGCGGGTCGCGCTTGGACAGCTTGCGGTTGCCCTCCCCGGTGACCAGCGGCAGGTGTCCGTACCCCGGCGGACCCGAGCCGATGCCGACACGCGCGAACGCCTCGAACAGCGCGATCTGACGCGGCGTGGAGGGCAGCAGATCCTCGCCGCGCAGGACGTGGGTGATGCCCATGAGCGCGTCGTCGAGGGGGTTGGTGAGGGGGTAGAGCGGCGTGCCGTCGCCACGGGCGAGGACGAAGTCCGGGACGGTGCCCGCGCGAAAGGTGATCTCGCCGCGGATGAGGTCGGTGAACGTGATGTCACGGTCCGGCATCCGCAGCCGGTACACCGGCGCCCGACCCTCGGCGCGGAAGGCGGCGCGCCGCTCCTCGGTGAGATCGCGGTCCGCATTGTCGTAGCCGAGCTTGGGGTCGCGTCCGGCGGCGCGATGGCGGGCCTCGATCTCCTCGCCCGTGGAGTAGGACTCGTAGACCTCGCCCGCGTCGGCGAGCCGGCGCAGCGCATCGGCGTACAGCGCACCACGCTCGCTCTGGCGGTACGGCCCGTGGGGGCCACCGACCTCGGGGCCCTCGTCCCAGTCCAGGCCGAGCCAGCGCAGCGCGTCGACGATCGCGGCGTAGGACTCCTCGGAGTCGCGCTGCGCGTCGGTGTCCTCGATGCGGAAGACGAGGGCGCCGCCGTGGTGGCGGGCGTGGGCCCAGTTGAACAATGCGGTGCGGATGAGTCCGACGTGCGGGATGCCGGTCGGCGACGGGCAGAACCGCACCCGGACCTGGGGGGATGCGCTCATGGTCGGGCCAGCCTATCGGTGGCGCTCAGCGGCCTCCGCGCGCTATATTCAACGTATGATGAATAACGAGCACGGTCACGTCGCCGTCGTCGGCGGCGGCCCCGCCGGGATGGTGCTGGGGCTGCTGCTCGCCAGGGCCGGGGTACCCGTCACGGTGCTGGAGAAGCATGCGGACTTCCTGCGGGACTTCCGCGGCGACACCGTCCACGCCTCCACCCTCACCCTCCTCGACGAGCTGGGCCTCGGCGAGCGGTTCGCCGCCCTGCCGCAGCGGCGGCTCGAGCGCGCGACCGTCCAGCTCGACGCGGGTGCGGCCCGGATCGCCGACCTGAGCCGGCTGCCCGGCGCGCACCGGCACATCGCGCTCGTCCCGCAGTGGGACTTCCTGGACCTGCTCGCGGACGCCGCCGCGCAAGAACCCGGCTTCGCCCTGGTGCGCAACGCCGAGGTCACCGGGCTGCTCCGGGAGGGCTCCCGGGTCACCGGCGTGCGCTACGCCGACCGCACCACCGGCACCGTCCACGACCTGCCGGCCACGCTCACGGTGGCCTGTGACGGGCGCGGCTCGGCCGTGCGCGCCGCCGCCGGGCTGCGGCCCCGCTCGTTCGGCGTCCCGATGGACGTGTGGTGGTTCCGGCTCCCGCGCCGGGCCGACGATCCCGAAGGCGGCGTCGGACGGTTCACCACGGGCCAGTTCGCCGTCGGGATCGACCGCGGTGACTACTGGCAGATCGCCTACCTCATCCGCAAGGGCGCCGACGCGCCGCTGCGCGCCGAGGGCATCGCGGCGTTCCGGGCCCGGATCGCGGCGCTGCTGCCCTGGCTCGGCGACCGGGTGGACGAGCTGGCCTCGCTGGACGACGTCAAGCTGCTGGAGGTGCGGCTGGAGCGGCTGCGCCGCTGGTACGCCGACGGCCTGCTGCTCATCGGCGACGCCGCGCACGCGATGTCGCCGGTCGGCGGCGTGGGCATCAACCTCGCGGTGGCCGACGCCGTGGCCGCCGCCCGCATCCTCGCGCCGCTGCTGCGCGACGGCGGCCCCGTCCCGGTCGCGGCGCTGCGGCAGGTGCAGCTGCGCCGCTGGTGGCCCACGGCGCTCATCCAGGCCGCCCAGCGGATCGCGCACCGGGCCGTGCTCGGCCGGGCGCTCACCGGGCAGGTGCCGGCCGTGCCTGCCGGGCGGGGCGGCGCGATCGGGCTCGGCGGCGCAGGCGACCTCGCGCTCGCCGACCCGGCCGACCTGCCGCAGCCCCTGCGGCTGCTGCGCCGCTTCCCGTTGCTGCAGGGCATCCCGGCGCGGCTCATCGCGATCGGGCCGCTGCCCGAGCACGCGCCCGCGTGGGCCCGCCGCCGCCCGCAGCCCGCGGACACCGCCCGGCCGTGACCGTCGAACCCGCCGTGACCCCGAACCCGCCGTGATCACCGAACGGGTGCGGAAAGCGACGTGGGGTGTCGCAGAACGCGCCGAGCCGGTGATCACCGGCTCGGCGTGTCATCCCGCGACGGGCGCCGGCTCCGGGGCGCTGCCCGCCCGGGCCCGTCGCGCGGCGTAGGCCAGGGCGTCCACGAGCGCGAGCCACGACGCCTCGACGACGTTGCCGTGCACGCCGACCGTCGTCCAGGAGCCGTCG
The DNA here is from genome assembly GCA_050248815.1 of Pseudonocardia sp. Taxonomy (GTDB): domain Bacteria; phylum Actinomycetota; class Actinomycetes; order Mycobacteriales; family Pseudonocardiaceae; genus Pseudonocardia. The sequence goes on from JBFWRR010000086.1 coordinate 10,019, forward strand.
TGGTCGGTGGACTCGACGAGCACCCGCGTCACCGCGTCCGTGCCGTGCCCCTCGCCGGTACCGCCGGGAGCGAGCAGTCGCACCTTGAAGTCCGACAGCTCGACGTCCTCCAGCCACGGCCGCGACGGCGTGAGCGCGGCCCGCAACGCCGCGTCGAGCGCGTTGACCGGGCCGTTGCCCTCGCGGGTCGCGATCAGCCGCTCCCCGTCGACGAGCAGCTTCACCGTCGCCTCGGAGACCACCGCCCGGTCCGCGCGGTGCTCGATGATCACCCGGTAGGACTCGAGCTCGAACGGCAGGAGCCGGTCCTCACCGGCCGCCGACCGCATGATCAGCTCCAGGGAGGCGTCCGCGGCCTCGAAGGACCAGCCCTGCGCCTCCCGCTCCTTCACAGTCGCCACCACCTCGGCGACCGCGCCGGGGTGGACGGCCAGGTCCAGACCGAGCTCGGCCGCCTTGAGCTCGACGCTGGCCCGGCCGGCCATCTCGGTGACGAGCACCCGCTGCCCGTTGCCGACGTCCGTCGGGTCCATGTGGTTGTACAGATCCGGGTCGACCTTGATCGCGCTCGCGTGCAGGCCCGCCTTGTGGGCGAAGGCCGACACCCCGACGTAGGCCTGGTGGGTGTCGGGGGCGATGTTGGCGATCTCGGCCAGGGCGTGCGAGGTGCGGGTCAGCTCGCCCAGGGCGCCGTCCGGGAGGACGGGCATGGCGAGCTTGGTCGCGAGGTTGCCGACCACGGCGAACAGGTCGGCATTGCCCGCCCGCTCCCCGTAGCCGTTGGCGGTGCACTGCACGTGCGTCGCCCCGGCCTGGACGGCGGCCACGGAGTTCGCCACCGCGCAGCTCGTGTCGTCCTGGCAGTGGATGCCGAGGCGGAAGCCGGTGCGCGCGGCCACCTCCGTGACCACCTCGGCGATGCCCAGCGGGAGCATCCCGCCGTTGGTGTCGCAGAGCACGGCCACGTCCGCGCCCGCGGTCACCGCGGCCTCCAGCACCCGCAGCGCGGTGTCCGGGTCGAACGCGTAGCCGTCGAAGAAGTGCTCGGCGTCGAGGAACACCCGCCTGCCCTCGCCGCGCAGGAACGCCACGGTGTCGGCGACCATCGCGCAGTTCTCGGCCACGTCGGTGCGCAGCGCCCGCTCGATGTGGCGCCGGTCGGACTTCGCGACCAGCGTGACGACCGGGGCCTGGGAGTCGAGCAGCGCCCGCACCTGCGGGTCCTCGGCGGCGGCGAGCCCGGCCTTGCGGGTCGCGCCGAACGCGACGAGTGCGGCGTGGCGCAGCTCCAGCTCGCCCGCGGCGGCGCGGGCGAAGAACTCGGTGTCCTTCGGCAGCGCGCCCGGCCAGCCGCCCTCGATGAACCCGACGCCCAGGGCGTCCAGGTGGCGGGCGACGGCGAGCTTGTCGGCGACCGAGTAGCTGATGCCCTCGCGCTGCGCGCCGTCGCGCAGGGTCGTGTCGTACACGTGGAAGGCGTCTCCGAGGGGTGTGCCGGCGGGTTCGGTGCGATCGGCGCGGGGCATGTCTGGCAACTCCTGACGGGTGCTGACCGGGTTGGGCAACAAAAAAGACCCCCCGCGGGTGCGAGAGGTCTGCGCGTCGGCGAAAAGGGCCTGCCGACGCGCTACTCGATAATGATCACCTGAAGGTGAGCCACGGGCCGAGTGTGCCACGGCCCCGCGCGGGCCGTCCATCCACCCCGGCGACCCGGGAACCGCCCGGACGGGCGGTGGGCAGCGGTGGCCCACATCGTCTAGGCAGGAGACGGGCCGCACCGTCGCGGCCGGAACCGGGAGGACTGCCACCGTGCACCAGCTCATCGCGCTCTACAACCACCCCGAGGACGCGGCTGCGTTCGACAGGCACTACACCGACACCCACGCCTCCCTGGCCGCGAAGATGCCCGGCCTGCAGCGGTTCACCACGATGCATCCCGGTCCGGACCCCGAGGGCAACCCGCCCGCATACCACCTCATCGCCGTGCTCGACTTCGCCGACGGCGCCGCCCTGCAGAACGCCGTGTCGAGCCCCGAAGGCGAGGCGGCGATCGCCGACCTGGCCAACTTCGCCCAGGCCGGCGTCACCCTCGTGAACGGGGACGGCGAGGTCGTCGTGTCGTCCTGACCCGGCGGCGTGTCACCCGCCGACGCCGTTGATCGTCCAGGCCACCTGCACCGGGACGCAGCCGGCCTCGGCGGGTGCGCGCCGCTCGTAGTCCGCGCGCACGCTCGTCGCCGTCCAGACGCCGTTGACGACCTCCGAGCGCGTCGGGGTGAAGCTCACCGTGAACGTGTTCGCCGTCGGGCGGCTCTGGCAGGTGAAGGCCCGGTTCTGCGGAACGTCGCCGCTCGCGCGCCACGTGGCGCCGTCCTTGGTGAGCGCGACGTCGTCGCCCACCTCGCGCTCGCTCACCGTGCAGCTCTGCGGGCACCCCGTGAACCGCGGCGACAGCGTCAGGAGCGCCACTCCGGAGCAGTCGACCAGCCCATCGCAGCGGGTCTGCGCGCCCGTGAGCACGTACGCACCGTCGAAGCGCCCGGTCTCGGGCAGCGCGGCGACGTCCTGGTCCCCGGTCGTGCCCGCCGGACGGCGTAACGGCTGCTCCCCCGCCGTGTCGACCAGCCCGAACTCCGGGATCGCCACCACGGCCGGGCGCACCTCGACCAGAGCGTTCGGGTCGAACCCGGCCCACGCGCCGCCGTAGTACGGGTCCGCCACCGGCTGCCCGGGGGCGAGCGGGGCGCCGTCGGCGCAGCGCACCCGCGGCACACCACGATCGTCCACGAGGACTGCCGAACCGGCCTGCAGCACCGCCGCGTACGGCTCGGCCTTCCCGCCCGACCAGCCGTGCGCCGTCGTCCGCGTGTCCGCGCGCAGCCGCGCCGGGGTCAGGGTCGCGACGTAGCCGGGGACGCCCGCGGCGCTGATCCCGAGCGGGGTCGCCCAGGCCGCCGCCAGCTCCGGATCGCCCTGCAGCGACGTCCCCAGCTGCGCGCGGTTGCAGCTGCCCGTGCCGTTCGCATCGAAGTAGAGGCCGTCGAGGTTGCCCGCCGGAGTGGGGTCCGCCGCGGCGTCGAACCGGGTCGTCGGGACGAGCGTGCCGCCCTGCACCAGGTCCGGGGTGAAGGGGTCGCTGCCGGGCTCGTCGGCCGCCAGGAGCTCGACCGTCCGCTGCGCCCGGTCGTAGAGGAACCAGCCCGCGCCACCTGCCACGGCCAGCAGGACGAGCGCCGCCACGATCGCCACGACGGCCTTCCAGCCCCCGCCGGACCGCTTCGGGCGCGGCGGCTGTCCCTGGGGTGGGGGCCACTGGCCCGGCTGGCCCGGCTGACCCGGATAGCCGGGCTGACCCGGATAGCCGGGCTGGCCGGGATAGCCCTGGCCGCCGGGTGGGGACCAGGTCGGCGGGAACTGCGCCGTCTGCGTCCCCGGAGCGACGCCGGCGAAGCCCTGGGGCGGCGTCGGCGCGTCCGGGTCGCCCTCCATGGGCGGAGCGGGCATGCCCTGGTACGCCTGCGTGGGAGCGTCGGCGCCGGCTGCACCGGCAGTCCCGGCGGCAGCGGCAGCGGCTGCAGCGGCCGTCGATGGCCCGCCCGGCACCGCGGTCGTGGCCTCGGCCCCGCCCGGCGGGGGATCGGATGGGCGGTGGACCTGCGTCGGTGTGTCGGCCGCCTCCGCGGCCGGGCCCGCAGCGTCGGCGGTCGGGCCCGCGGGGTCGGTGGGCCGAGCTCCGGTGCCCTCGGCGGCACCGGCCTCAGCGCCGGACGGCTCGCTCGCGTCGAGGTCATGGAACCGGGTCGGCGCGCCGGCGGGGACGTCGGGTTGCCCGGCAGCGCCTGCCGCGCCTGCCGCGCCTGCCGCGTCGGCTGCGTCCGGAGAGCCGCCCGCCGGATCCGCGATGGACCCGCCCGCCGGGGTACCGACGGGGCCTTCGCCTGCCGCGCCTGCCGCCGCCGCGTCGGCGGCGTCCGGAGAGCCGCCCGCCGGATCCACGCTGGACCCGCCCGCCGGAGTACCGACAGGGCCCTCGCCGGTAGCGGGCAGGCCGGCGTGGTCCGCCGCGGTCTCGGCGGGGACGGCTCCGCCGGCCGCGGTGCCGGGATCGTGCGTCGTGGCACCGCCCGTGGCGTCCGGCTCCCCGGGGGCCGCCGGGGTGCTCTCCGGGGTGTCCTCGCGGCGATCCCCCGGGTCGCTCCCGTCCGGGGCGTCGGGGCCGTCGGGGCCCGGGGCTCCGGGGCCGCCGGGCGACCCCTGCGGGGAGGGGAACACGGAACCCCCGGGCCCGGGTTCGGCGGCCGGGGGCGCCGCCCCCGAGGGCGTGTCTCCTGATCCGCCCGACACCGGCGGGTTCTCGTCGCGACCGTCGGAGGCGGCGACGAGAATCCACGGCCGTGCGAACCCGCCGCGTCGGCCGGCACCGAACCCGCCGAGCCCGCGCAGTCCCCACTCCGCTGATGTCACTGCGCCCCCCGTCGTCCCCGAATGGCGGTATGGGATCTCACCGTCCACACCCGACACGGGCCAACAAGTAGCCCGAACGGGTGGCTTGATCGTCGCCGGACCGAGTATCGCCCAGGGGGGCATGCCTCGGCCACCGTAGAACTGCGGCGGCAGCCGCCGTTCACAGAGCCGTCGCGTCCACGACCGACACGGTGCCGGAACTCAGGTTCGCAACGTAGACCCGGGCCCCCGTCCGGCGCGACCGTGACGCTTCCCGGCGCGTCGCCCACCGGGCGACGGGAGGGCGCAGGAAGGCACGGGAAGACACGGGAGGACACAGCCTCGTCGACGGCGGAGAGGGTGTCGGCGTCGCGGTTGGTCACGAGGATCCGGTGGCCGTCCGGGGACACGGCCACGCGGTGGCGCCCGCCGTCGGCACGATCATCAGGTCGGCCGCGGGCCGGGCGGTGTCGGCCACGTCAGAGCCTGCGATGACCTGGTCCAGCGGGCCGGGCAACCCTGTCCGGATCGCCCCGAGGCCCGCCACGATCTCCGCCTCGCGGCGGAACCTCCGGCGGAACCCGGCGTCGGAGGCGAACCCGGCCGGGCGGCCCCGGCAGCGCGACGACCCGGTCGCTCCTGCGGGTCGCGGCGGCCGGTGAACCTCCGCCCGTGCCGCCGCGACCGACGAGGGTGGCGAGCACGTACCCCGACCTGCTCGCCGCCCACCGGCGTGGCGCGGTCCCGACCGTCAGACCGTGGTGGCCGCCTGCCTGCTGACGAGGGCCGCGAGGCGGTCGCCGATCGACTGGGTGTGCCCCGTGGCGCTGTGGTCGCGGGTGGCGAGGTCGAAGGCCACCGCCGCCTCGATGCGACGCGCTGCGTCGGGGTTGCCGACGTGGTCGAGCAGCAGGGCCACCGAGAGCACGGCGGCCGTCGGGTCCGCGATGCCCTGCCCTGCGATGTCCGGCGCGCTGCCGTGCACCGGCTCGAACATCGACGGGTTGCGGCGGCTGACGTCGAGGTTGCCCGAGGCGGCCAGGCCGATGCCACCGGTGACGGCGGCGGCGAGGTCGGTGAGGATGTCGCCGAACAGGTTGTCCGTGACGATCACGTCGAAGCGGCCGGGGTCGGTCACCATGTGGATCGTGGTGGCGTCGATGTGCTGGTAGGCGACGCTGACCTCCGGGTGCTCCAGCGACACCTCCTCCACCAGGCGCGACCACAGCGAGCCGGAGAAGGTGAGCACGTTCGTCTTGTGCACGAGCGTGAGGTGCTTGCGGGGGCGCCGGGACGCGCGGGAGAACGCGTCCCGCACCACCCGCTCGACGCCGTACGCGGTGTTGACGCTGACCTCGGTGGCGATCTCGTGCGGGGTGTCCTTGCGCAGGATCCCGCCGGTGCCCGCGTACGGGCCCTCGGTGCCCTCGCGCACCACCACCATGTCGATCTCGGTGTTGCCCGCGAGCGGGCCGCGCACGCCCGGGTAGAGCCGGGCGGGCCGCAGGTTGACGTGGTGGTCCAGCTCGAAGCGCAGCCGCAGCAGCAGCCCGCGCTCGAGGATGCCGCTGGGCACCGACGGGTCACCGACGGCGCCGAGCAGGATCGCGTCGTGCTCGGAGAGCTCGGTGAGCACCGACTCCGGCAGGAGCTCCCCCGTGGCGTGCCACCGCGCGGCGCCGAGATCGTAGGTGGTGGTCTCGGTGCCGGGAGCGACCTCGTTGAGGACCTTGAGTGCCTCGTCGATGACCTCCGGCCCGATGCCGTCGCCGGGTATGACCGCAAGGCGCATGCCGCCCGTCCTCTCTGCTCAGACCGAGTCGCACGCTACCCGCCGCGCGGCCGGTGACCTGCGGACGCCCACCGGATCGTGGACGCCCGGCAGGGTGATCCATTCGGCGGCCTGACCCGGCCGGGTCAGGCGCCGAGCCGTCCAGTCTGCTCCCACGGTCGGCGGTGCCCACCACCCACCCCGGCAGGCGACGATGACGGCGAGGGCCTAGGTGACGATGCGGTGAACCTTCGCGCGTCCGGCGGCTTCGGTTCTCCGGTCCCCTTCCCCGGGTAGATAGCCTTTTCGACGGACGCGACGGAACGGGTGGCAGGGGGTGCGCCGATGACGGGTCGGCTCGGGATCGACGACGTCACACCGGCGGTGTCCGGCGGGCGGCTGCCGAGCAAGGCCGTGGTCGGCGAGGTCGTCCCGATCGGCGCCACGGTATGGCGCGAGGGGCACGACGCCGTCGCCGCGAACGTCGTGTGGCGCAAGGTCGACGCGGGCACCGGGTCGGCGGCCACGCAGCACGTCCGGATGGTCCCGGAGGGCGTCGGCACGGACCGCTTCACCGCGGCCGTCACCCCGGACGAGCCGGGCCTGTGGAGCTTCCGGGTGGACGCCTGGAGCGACCCGTGGGCGACGTGGCGCCACGCCGTCACGGTGAAGATGGCCGCCGGGCAGTCGGCCGCCGAGATGGCCAACGACCTGGAGACCGGCGCGCGGCTGCTGCAGCGGGTGGGCCGCCGCCCGAGCGAGCGCCCCTTCCGCGACCTGCTGTTCGGTGCCGCGAACGCGCTGCGCGACCCGGCGCTGTCGCTGCGGGCCCGGGTGGCGCCCGCGCTCTTCCCCGCCGTGGACCAGATCATGACCGAGCGGCCGGTCCGCGAGCTGATCACCCGCGGCCGCACCCAGCAGGTCTACGTCGACCGGCCGCGCGCGCTCTACGGCTCCTGGTACGAGTTGTTCCCCCGCTCCACCGGCGGGCGCGACGAGACCGGCCGTCCGGTGCACGGCTCGTTCGTCACCGCGAGCAAGGACCTGGACCGGATCGCGGCGATGGGCTTCGACATCGTCTACCTGCCACCGATCCACCCCATCGGCACGGTGCACCGCAAGGGTCCGAACACCGCGGCCATGCCGGGGGGAAACCCGGTGGCGCAGCCCGGCGACGTCGGCTCGCCGTGGGCGATCGGCTCGGCGGACGGCGGCCACGACGCGGTCCACCCCGAACTCGGCACGATGGACGACTTCGACGCGTTCGTCGAGCGCACCCGCGACCTGGGCATGGAGGTGGCGCTGGACTTCGCGCTGCAGGCGGCGCCGGACCACCCCTGGGTGGCGGAGCACCCCGAGTGGTTCACGGTGCGCCCGGACGGCACGATCGCCTACGCGGAGAACCCGCCGAAGCGCTACCAGGACATCTACCCGATCAACTTCGACAACGACCCGGCCGGCCTCTACGCCGAGTGCCTGCGGGTGGTGCTGCACTGGGTCGAGCACGGTGTGCGGATCTTCCGGGTGGACAACCCGCACACCAAGCCGCCGAACTTCTGGCACTGGCTCATCTGGCAGGTCAAGGCGCAGTACCCGGACGTGCTGTTCCTCGCCGAGGCGTTCACGCGCCCCGCGCGGCTGTTCGGGCTCGCACGCCTGGGCTTCACCCAGTCCTACACCTACTTCACGTGGCGCACGGGCAAGCAGGAGCTCATGGAGTTCGCGCAGATGCACGCCGAGCGCGCGGACGAGTGCCGGCCGAACCTGTTCGTCAACACCCCGGACATCCTCCACGAGTCGCTGCAGCACGGCGGCCCGTCGATGTTCGCGATCCGGGCGGCGCTGGCGGCCACGATGTCGCCGACGTGGGGGGTCTACTCCGGGTTCGAGCTCTTCGAGGGCGAGGCCGTGAAGCCCGGTAGCGAGGAGTACCTGAACTCGGAGAAGTACGCGCTGCGCCCCCGGGACTACGACGCGGCCGCGGCCCAGGGCCGGTCGCTGGAGCCCTACATCACCCGGCTCAACGAGATCCGCCGGGCCCATCCGGCCCTGCAACAGCTGCGGGAGATCGACTTCCACACGATCGACAACGACCAGCTCATCGCCTACTCGCGGCGCGACCCGGCGAGCGGCGACACCGTGCTCGTCGTGTGCACGCTGGACCCGTGGAACGCCCAGCAGGGCACGATCGCGCTCGACCTGCCGAAGCTCGGGCTGGACTGGGGCGACACGCTCACGGTGCACGACGAGGTCAGCGACGCCACCTTCCGATGGGGCCAGTTCAACTTCGTGCGTCTGGAGCCGTGGCACCACGTGGCGCACGTCCTCACGATCCAGCGCTGACGCCGTCGGGACCGCTCACCCGTCCAGCCAGGCCCACCAGGCCGGCAGGACCGCCTCGGCGAGGCGGGCGTACCCGGGCGCCCCGGGGTGCGCGCCGTCGCCGCGCGCGACCTCGGCCATCCAGCACGGGTCGACGAGCAGGGCGCCCGCGACGGGCACGTACGGGATGCCGCGGGCGGCGCACACCTCGGCGTACAGCCCGTCGACGGCGGTGATTCGGGCGTTCTGCGCCGGCTCGGCCACCGGCGGCGGGCCGATCACGAGGACGGGCCAGGGCGCGGCGTCGACCAGCGCGGCGAGGTTGGCCGCCGAGGTGGCGGGGCGCACCCGCAACGAGCCGCCCTCGGCGGCGGTGTCGTTGACGCCGAACGCGACGACCAGCCGTCCGTCCACCCCGGCCGGCAGGCGGGGGACGCACTCGGCGCGCCACCGGGCCAGCACGTCCGCCGAGGTGTCGCGGCGCACGCCGAGGTTGTAGACGGTGACCGGCTGCGGGCCCGCGGCCGCGACCCGCCCGACCCAGCCGCGATGCTCCGGGTCGCCGACGCCCGCGACGAAGGAGTCCCCGAGCACGCAGACCCGCACGTCGCGGGTCACGGACGCCGGGCCTGCGGGGCGGGGTCGGCGACGGAGCGGATCTCCACGCGCCCATCCTGCCCCGCCGGGGGGCGTGGCGGGTCGGGCGGCCGTGGTCAGCCGCATCCCGAGGGTGGCGAGCCCGGCCGGGCCGATGTCGCCGCACGGGGCGATGTCGGTGAACCCGGCGGCGCGGTAGAGCTGCAGCGCGCGGCCCGTCGTCGCCGGGTCGGTCGCCAACCGGAACCCGTGGAAGCCGAGCTCGCGCGCGACGTCGACGGCGGCGTCCACCAGCCGCGCGCCCAGACCGTACCCGCGCGCCCACGGCCGCACGTACATCCGCTTCAGCTCGGCGACGGGGCCCCCGCAGCCGCCGCACGCCCACCATGCCGGCGGGCCGGCCGCCGATCCGCGTGATCACGAGCGCGCCCTCGGGAGCCCGGTCGGCCGTCGCGATGTCGCGGTGGTCCGCGGCTTACCCGCGGGTGCGCAGGTCGAAGCCGACCGCCTCGCTCACCCAGCGCAGCTGCTCGTCGAACGGTGCGCGGGCGTCGGCCCGGTCGCGGTTCGTGGTGGCACCGCACCACGGGACGTGCACCGCCCCCGCCAGCAGCCCCCGTGCACC
>JBFWRR010000086.1:19876-21193 GCA_050248815.1 Pseudonocardia sp.
GCACCGCCCCCGCCAGCAGCCCCCGTGCACCGCGCCACGCGACGTGCACCGCCCGCGCCTCGGTGGCCCACCCCGGCACGTGGAGCGCGAACGCCCGGCGCAGGCCGTCGTCGTGCCCCAGCACGGGCCGGCGCCTCGCGGGCGTGCCGGCGCAGCGCCAGACCCTCCGCGACCTGCTCGGCCGACCACGACGTCGGGGACCGCTCCTGCCGTTCCGCACACTGCGCAGAGGCCTGGTCCGCGGACCGGGCCGCCACGGCAACGCCCTCGTCCGCCGCGAGCCGGGAACGGGCGGACACCGGCAGGGTCTGGAACTGCACCCGGCCGGCCCCGGGCCGAGGCCCGGACCGGCGAGCAGGCCCACGAGCCGATCCAGTGGTCAGGGCCGGTAGACCAACAGCACGACGTCGCCCACCCGCCGCGTCTCGACGAGCCGCAGCCGCCCCGCCGGCAGCCCCTCGCCCCGGACGAACCGCGGCGCGTCCGGGCTGCCGACGAGGATCGGGCAGACGGCGACGTGGAGCTCGTCCACCACGCCCGCACGCAGGAACAGGGTGTGCATCGCGGTGCCGCCCTCGACCATGAGCCGCCCGATCCCCCGCGCGGCGAGATCGGCGAGGACGCGGTGCAGGTCCGGCGGGTCGCCCGCGTCGACGACGGTGGCGGGCAGCCCGCGCAGCCGCCCGACGGCCGGGGTGGCGGCGTAGACGAGCTTCTCGCCGTCACCAGCGGTGAAGAACGCCGCCGCGGCGTCCAGGCGCCCGTCGCGGGTCAGCGTGACCTTCACCGGGGACTCCGGGAGCCCCCGGGCCACCCGTCCGGTGCGGCGGGCGGCGGAGCGCACGAGCAGCCGCGGGTCGTCGGCGCGCACGGTGCCCGCTCCGACGAGGATCGCGTCCGACGCCGCGCGGACGGCGTCGACCCGGTCCAGGTCCTCGGGCCCGGAGAGCAGGAGCCGTCGCGGCGTGGCGTCGTCGATGCAGCCGTCGAGGGAGACCGCGACGGACAGCAGCACGTGGGGACGCGTGACGTCGTTCATCGAGCCCGGCAGCGTACCGCCTTGATCGATCTTGACCACGTGGCCCACGACAGGAGGAACCGCCGGGTCAGGGCTAGCCTGCGAGGCGATGAGCGAGACGAGCGAAGGCGGTCGGGTCGCCGAGCCGGACGCCGAGGACTACGCGCACGCACGCACCCTCGAGATCGAGCCGGACTGGTTCAAAGGTGCGGTCTTCTACGAGGTCCTGGTACGCGCGTTCGCCGACACCAACCGGGACGGCACGGGCGACCTGCCGGGGCTGACCGAGAAGCTGGACT
>JBFWRR010000087.1:0-19002 GCA_050248815.1 Pseudonocardia sp.
CCAAGGTGCTCGGCGAGCTGCTGTTCTGGGTGGGCGAGGACCGGCTGACCTTCGGCTCGGACTACAACATCTGGACCCCGCGCTGGCAGGTCGAGGGCTTCGTGGACTACCAGATGCCCGACGACGACCAGTTCGCGGACTACCCGCGGCTCACCACGGCCACCAAGAAGAAGATCCTCGGCCTGAACGCTGCCAAGCTCTACGACCTCGACGTCCCCGCCGAGTGCAGGCTGCCCGTCGAGACGCCGTCCGCGCCGGGCGAGCAGCTGGTGGAGGCGTGACCGAGCCCCGCGCTCCGGAGGCGGGCCGGACGGCGTTGCAGGACGCCGTCTGGGCCGCCCTCGGCACGGTGCTCGATCCGGAGATCGACGAGCCGATCACCGACCTGGACTTCGTCGAGTCCTGGACGGTCGACGAGGAGGGCGTCGCGGCCGTCCGGCTGCGGCTGCCCACCTTCTTCTGTGCGCCGAACTTCTCGTTCCTGATGGTCGCCGACGCCTACGACGCGGTGTCGGCGGTCCCCGGGGTGACGCGCGCCGAGGTGGAGCTCGCCGACCACCACGCGTCCGCCGAGATCAACGGTGGTGTCGCCGCGCACGCAGGGTTCGTGCAGACGTTCGCGGGCGAGGCCCTCGAGGAGCTCGACGGGCTGCGGGAGCAGTTCCTGTCCAAGGCGGCCATCGCGGGGCAGGACCGCGTGGCCCGGCCGCTGGTCGACGCCGGCGTCGGCCCGGAGGAGCTCGCCGAGCTCACGCTCGGCGCGCTGTCCCCGTCGAAGGACCTCGACCGGTTGCGCGAGCGCCGGTCGGCCCTTGGCCTCCCGCACGACGACGACGCGCCGCTGCTCATCCATGCCGACGGCTCCCGCGTGACCTCGGCCCAGGTGCCGCTGCACCTGCGCCGGGCCCGCCTGACCCGCATCGGGATGGAGTCCAACGGCGAGTACTGCAAGAGCCTCCTGCACAGCAGGTACTCGGAGGCCGCCACCTCGCGGTGACACCGAGACCGGCCCGACGGCCGTGCCCCAGGCAGCGGGGCACGGCCGTCGGCGTGTGCGGGCTGGTCCTGCGCGATGGCAGGCGGGATGCTCTGGCGCGTGACCGAACCGGGCCCGGACGCGCTGGTCGGGCGGTCTGCGGAGACGGCCGCCCTGCGCGGTCGGCTGGCGGCGGCCGCCCGAGGTCGCGGGCGGCTGGTGGTGTGCACCGGCGAGCCGGGGATCGGCAAGACGCGCCTGGCCCGGGAGCTCGCGGCGGTGGCCCTCGCCCGGGGCACGGCGGTGGCGTGGGCCCGCTGCGCCGAGGACGAGGGCGCGCCCGCGTACTGGCCCTGGCAGCAGGTGCTGCGCGGGGTGGACGCGGAGGCGCTGACCGCGCTCGCGGCGGTCCCGGCGACGTCGCCGCAGGACCGCTTCCGGGTCCGTGCCGGCGTCGCCGACGCGGTGACCGGGTTCGGCAGGCCGCTGCTCGTCGTCCTGGACGACCTGCAGTGGTGCGACGAGCCGTCCCTCGCCGTGCTGCGCCACCTCGCGGACCGGCTCGACACGGTGCCGGTGATGGTGTTCGCGACCTGGCGCGACACGGAGCCGGACCCGCCCGCGCCCCTGCCGGGCCTGCTGCGGGCACCCGGGGCCGAGGAGCTGCGGCTGCGTGGGCTGGACCTCGCGGCCGTGCGGGAGCAGCTCGACGCTTTCGGCGCCGTCGACGCGGTGGCGGCGGGCGCGGTGCTCGACGCGACGGGTGGCAACCCGCTCCTGGTCCGCGAGATCGCCCGCGCGGTCGCGGACGGCACGTGGCGCGAGGACCGGGTACCGCGGTCGGTCCGCGACGTCGTCGCGGCCCGGATGGCCCGGCTGGGGCCGGGATGCCGCGAGCTCGTGCAGGCGGGGGCCGTCGTCGGGACGCGGTTCACGCCCGCGCTCGTGGCCGCCGTGCGCGGTGGGCCCGCCGACGGCGCCGACGTCGACGAGGCGGTCGCCCGGGGCCTGCTCGACCGCGACGGCGAGACCGGAGAGCTGCGGTTCGTCCACGCGCTCACCCGCGACGCCGTCATCGCGGCACTGCCCACCCCGCGCCGGCTCGCCCTGCACCGGGCGACCGCCGAGGCGCTCGCGGCGCGGCACGCGGGCGACGTCGCCGACCATCTCGCCGAGATCGCCCGTCACCGTCTCGCGCTCGTCGGCTACGGCGAGGTGGAGGTGGCACGGGAGTGGGTGGTCCGGGCCGCTGCGGACGCTGCACGTCGCCTCGCCTTCGAGCAGGCCGCCCGGCACTACCGCACGGCCCTCGACCTGCCCGCACCCTGGTCCGATCCCGTAGAGCGCCACGGCGTGGAGGTCGCGCTGGGCCGCGCCGCCTACCTCGCGGGCGATCTCGGCGCGGCCCAGGCGGCCGCGGCGGCCGCGGCGGCCACCGCGCATGCCGCCGACCGGCCCGATCTGCTCGCGGAGGCCGCGCTCGTCCTCGACGCCGTGACGGACCCGGCGGTCAACGCCGCCACCGCCGAGCTGTGCGCGGCGGCGCTCGCCGCCACCGTTGACGCCGCGGCGCCGCGGGCACGGTTGCTGGCCCTGCGCAGCAGCCTCGCCTTCTACGCGGACGACCGTGAGACGACCGCCACGGCGAGCGCGGAGGCCCTGCGGCTGGCCCGCACGGCGAACGACGACGACGCCCTGGTCGCCGCGCTGCGCGCCCGTCTCGATGCCTGCCCCGGGGTGGTGGGGGTGCCCGAGCGGTTGCGGCTGGCCGACGAGATGGCGGGGGTGGCCGACCGGACCGGTGCCGCGTACCCGGGGCTGTGGGCGCGGCTGTGGCGGGTTGACGCGCTGATGGAGGCGGGCGCCGTCGCGTCCGCCGCGGAGCAGGTGGCGCCACTGGGACAGGCGGCCGCGCGGGTGGGTGGCCCGGTCGCCGCGTGGCATCGCGACCGCGTCATCGGCTGCGTCGCGCAAGCCCAGGGCCGCCTCGCCGACGCCGAGGCGGCGTCGACGGGGGCGTTCGAGCGGATGCGCGGGATCGAGCCCGCGGCCGCGCTCGGCGTCCGGTTGGGGCAGCTCAGCGCGCTCGCCCGGCATGCGGGCACATCGCAGGCCGGCCTGGGGTTCGCCCTGAGCACGGCGACACCGCCGCCCCGGTTCGTCACGTTGGCGCAGCTGGCGCGGGCCTACCTGCTGCTGCGCGCCGGCCGGGCCGACGAGGCCGCGGCCCGCTACGCGCAGGCGGGTGATCCGGAGTCCTGGACGTGGCCGGTCTTCTACGTCGCGCAGGGCTTCACGCTGGCCGTGCTGCTCGGCGCGGGGCTCGGGCGCCGCGCGGACCTCTGCGCAGCGCGGGACGGTCTCGCGGCCTTCCGCGGCCAGCACGTCACGGGCGGTGGGGTGAACTACCACGGCCCGGCCGAACTGACCCTCGGCCTCGGCGCGCTCGCCCTGGGCGAGCTCGACGCCGCCGTCGACGACCTCACCGTCGCGCTGGCGCGTACCCGCGGCGCCGGTACGCCCGGGTTCGCCGCCGAGGCCGGTCACCACCTGGCCGCGGCCCTGCTCGCCCGCGCGGCACCGGGCGACCGCGACCGCGCCCGGCGGGCGGCCGCGGAGAGCGACCCGGTGCTGCGGGCGCTGGGGATGGAGCCGTTCCTCCCGGCGAGCGCGGAGCTGCGGCGCCGGCTCGGCGGCGGGGACGGCGGGCTCAGCGTCCGCGAGAGCGAGGTGGCGCGCCTGGTCGGCGAGGGCCTCACCAACCGTCAGATCGCCGCGCGCCTCGTGATCTCCGAGCGCACCGCGGGCAACCACGTCCAGAACGTGCTCACGAAGCTCGGCTTCAGCTCCCGCAGCCAGATCGCGGCGTGGAGCGTGCGCCGGGAGGTGGAGGGGTAGTGCGGTGAGCAGTTCAGCTCATGTGCGGGCGGTCCCCCCGACCTAGCGTTCCTCCCGCGGTCGCCGCAGGCCGCCGAACCCGAGGAGGACATCGTGACCTACGTGACCGTCGTCGACGACGCACCCGTGCGCACCATCGCCAACCTGGAGCAGCTGATGGCGGGTTTCCCGGCCGAGCCCGACGGCCTCGTCGCCCGCTACGCCGGCACGGTGGAGGGGAAGCTCTGCATCGTCGCGGTCTGGGACTCCCGCGAGCAGGCCCAGCGGTTCCTGACCGAGGACCTCCCGCCCGCGCTCGGGCGGTTGCTCGGTCCGGAGCCCACCGGCCGGCCGCGGGCGAGGGGCCTGGACGTCGAGCACAGCTGGTCGCGCGGCGCGGACCGCTGACGGAGCGGATCCCCGGCCGTGCACGACGCGTGCCGGCGCGCGATGGCCGGTGTGGTGCCGGGAACCCCTGGTCGGGGGAGTGACCGCGAGCGGGCCGGGGCGTTGAACCGGGTGACCGCCGCCACCGCGAGGTGCGCGGTCCCGACGACCGGTCCGCTCCCCGCCGAGCGAGCGGCGCGCCCGGGGAGTGGGGGCTTCCCGGGCGCGCCGTTCCAGATCCGCGAGTTCCGCATCTCACCGGCGCGAGTTCCGCATCTCACCGGCGCGAGTTGCGGTTCAC
Organism: Pseudonocardia sp.; assembly: GCA_050248815.1. GTDB lineage: Bacteria > Actinomycetota > Actinomycetes > Mycobacteriales > Pseudonocardiaceae > Pseudonocardia. The sequence goes on from JBFWRR010000087.1 coordinate 4,542, forward strand.
CGCCGCGAGTTGCGGGTTTCACCGGGCGGAGTTCGTGCGTCCCGGCCCGGCGAGTTCCGCATCCTGCCCGGGCGAGTTCCGCATCCGGCGTCGGCGAGTTGCGCATCCTGCCCGGGTGAGTTGCGCCTTTCGTCAGGCCGGACGGGCCACCAGCACCCGGAACACGTTCTGCAGCCGGTAGCCGCCGGCCGTCGTCCGCAGGGGTTCCAGCCGCTCCAGCACGGCCTCACGCACCGCCGCGGGATGCGCGTGCCGGCCGACCATCCGCGCGAGGCCGGATTCGAACAGCGGACCGACGACGGCGTCCTCGTCGGGGTAGTCGAACGGGCAGACGACCTCGTCGAGGCCGCGCACCGAGAGGCCCGCGCGTTCGACGAGCGCGCGCAACGTCGCCGGATCGGTGACCGACGGCCCCGCGGGCGGACGCGGCGGCAGCCACCGCGCCAAGGCCTCCCCGAACGCCCGGACGTCGCACTCGTTCTCGCGTCCCCACACCGTGACGGCCACCGTCCCGCCGGGCCGCACCACCCGCACCGCCTCGCGCAGCACCGCGAGCGGGTCCGGCACGTGGGTGAGCAGCTGCACCGCAGCGACGACGTCGTAGGCGGCGTCCGGGACACCGGTCCCGGCAGCGTCCCCCACCCGGAACGTCCCCTCGGGCACCTCGCGCGCGGCCGCGGCGACGGCGTCCGCGTCGGTGTCGATCCCCGTGACCGATGCGCCCCGGTCCGCGGCCGCGCGCGCGAACGCGCCCCGTCCGCACCCGACGTCCAGCAGCACGGTGGCCCGACGAACGCCCGCGACGTCGAGGACGTGCGTGTGCAGGGGCACGCCCCAGCCGCGTGGCCCGTCGGTCATCCCCACACGTCCCGCGCGACCTCGACGATCAGCCGCAGCTTCGCGAACTGCTCGTCCGCGGTGAGGACGTTGCCCTCCACCGTCGAGGAGAAGCCGCACTGCGGCGACAGGCACAGCTGGTCCAACGGGAGGTGCTTCGCGGCGTCGTCGATGCGTCGTTTCAGCACGTCGGGGTCCTCCGGCCGGCCACTCTTCGTGGTCACCAGGCCAAGGACGACCACCTTGCCCGGTGGTACGAACCGCAGCGGCGCGAACCCGCCCGAGCGCTCGTCGTCGAACTCGCAGAAGAAGCCGTCCACGGCGAGTTCGGAGAACAGCGCCTCGGCGACGAAGTCGTAACCGCCTTCCGCCGCCCATGACGAACGGTAGTTGCCGCGGCACATGTGCGTGGTGACGGCCATGTCGGCGGGGCGGTCCGCGATCGCGGCGTTGATCTGGCGGATGTAGCGCAGGTGGGCGGCATCGGCGTCCTCCCCGCGCGCGGCGAACGCGGCCCGCTGGGCGGGGTCGTTGAGGTAGGCCAGGCTCGTGTCGTCCAGCTGCAGGTAGCGGCAGCCCAGGGCGTGCACGGCCTGGAGCTCGTCGCGGTAGGCGGCGGACAGGTCGTCCCAGAACGCGTCGATCTCCGGGTAGACGCAACGGTCGATCGCCGCTGTGCCGCCGCGGTAGTGGACCATGCTCGGGGACGGGATCGTCAGCTTCGGCAGCGCGCTGCGCGCCTGAGCGGCGAGGAAGCGGAAGTCCTCGGCGAAGATCGGCTCGGCAAGGTGCACCCGGTCCGCGACGGCAAGGCCCGCGGCGGTGAACGCGGTCTCGCCCCGGTCGCTGCGCATCCGGACCTCGATGCGCTGGTCGGTCTGCACGATCCCGCCGAGCCGGTAGATGAAGTCCATGTGCCAGGACGTGCGGCGGAACTCCCCGTCCGTCACCGACCGCAGCCCGATCCGTTCCTGGGCGGCCACGACGTCGCGGATCGCGGTGTCCTCGGCCGCGCGCAGGCCGGCCGCGTCGAGGCGGCCCTCGGCGTGGGCGGCCCGGGCGGCGAGCAGCTCGGGCGGACGCAGCAGGCTCCCGACGTGGTCGGCGCGGAACGGCGGTGTGGCGCGCATGGGCCGAACCTAGCCCCCGGCGCTCAGGTCAGCACCGGGTTGCCGGCGTAGGGCTGGTGCGCGAGGACGCTCGTCGGCAGGCCCGTGGTGTGGACGACCCGCTCGGGACGCACGTGCACGCGCCTGCCGGTCCCGGCGTCGTCACCGAGGGCCCCGCGGGTCGTCCAGTCGAGGCGGGCCCGCCCGGAGACCTGCAGGCTCGTCCCGGTGTGGAAGTCCAGGAACAGCAGCGCCGCCACCGGGTCCGACGCGATGTTGCCCAGGCTGTTGAACATGTTGTTGCCCGGATAGTCCGGCCACCACAGCCCGTCGCGCTCGACCCGGACGAATCCGGCCGACCCGCCGCGGTGGGACGTGTCCGCGCCGCGCGTCGGGTGCGCCGTGCCGAGCACGAACGTGTCGGCCCGCCGCACCTGCGCGACGTGTGCGGGACCGAGCTCGTGACGGCGGGTGACGCTGTGGGCCCCGGCGACGGGGGCGGTCTCGTGGATCCGCCGCTGCTGGATGTACTTCGGGCAGTTGCCGAACGCCTGGTCCACGTCGACCGCGAACCCGTCGCCGTGCACCCTGCTCAGGACGCCGTTGACGCGCAGGCGCCTGCGCCGGTCGAGGTCGATGAGCAACAGCCCCGCCTGCTCACCCTCCAGCAGCTCGTGCAGCGGGTCGCCCGGGAGCGGGCGGCGGGTTGCGGTGAGCGTCGACGCGTGGGCGCGCAGGAAGCCCGGCGGCCCGTGAACGGCCGACGTCCACAGTCGCCCGTCGGCGTCCCGCGAGGTGAGCAGCGCGAGGTTGCGCTCGGCGATGAACCGGGCCATCGCGCCGTCGAGGTCCGGTGGACCCAGCATCACTGCAAGGCGGGCGGCCTCGGCGGTGAGTGCGGCACGGCGCTGGACGAGCAGCTCGCCCTCGTGGAAGACCCCGGTGGAGGACACGGCGCACCTCTCGTTGACTAACCTGGATCATAGTTTCACACGGGTTAGTTGATCGGGGTGTGAGCGGGCCGTCGGCTACGCGAAGAAGCCGCACGACGGCGCGGCGCCTGCGACGGCGTGCTCCCGGGCCACACCTGCCGGCGCGCAGACCTCGAGCCGGGCGCCGTCCGGGTCGAGGAAGAAGAAGCCGCCCGACTCGAAGTCGGAGCTGTGCGGGACGATCTCGCCCTCGTAGAGCAGCGTGGCGCCCAGGTTGCTGACGCGGTCGCGCACGCGTTCCACCTCCTCGACCGAGCCGACGTGGAACGCCAGGTGGTGCAGGCCGGGTGTGCCGGTGGCGAACTCGCCGGTGCTCTGCTCCCACAGGGTGATCGCGAGCTTGTCGAGGAAGTCCTCGGACGTGACGTCCGGGTTGCCGAGGAACGCGAACCGGCGTCCCTCCCCGGTGGACTGCCCGAGCAGCTCAAGGCCGAAGACGTCCTGGTAGAAGGCGCGCGAGCGCTCGAGATCGGTGACGTTCAGGCCGACGTGGCCGGTGCGAAGTGCCATGATGTCTCCAGGTCCATGAGAAGGATTCCGTAACTGTCATCAGGAACTATTGCAGGTTAAAGGGTGGAGCATCAAGACGGGGACGGCGCCGAGCGACGATTCGTCTTCCTCGGCGGCCACATCACGCTGGACTTCGTCAACACGGTCATGGTCGAGAACGGCGAGGTCGTCGACCGGCTCGCGGCCCCTGAGGACCTCGCCGCATGGGTCGCGGCGTCCGACCTCGGGCCGCGGTACGGGGCGCCCACCACGATCGGGCCCGCCGTGTACGCCCAGGCGATCGGCCTGCGCGGCGCGCTGAAGGGCGGACTCGACGCCCTGGTCGTCGGAGAGCCCGTCCCGCAGGCCACGGTGGCCACTCTCAACGCGATCCTGCGCAACGCTCCGGGTACGCAGGTGCACCGCTCCGGGCCCGGGAGACTGCGGCACGTCCTGCGGGTGGATCTCGCTGCGGACGCCGAGCCGTTGCCGTGGCTGCTCGCCGACGCGGCCGCGACGCTGCTCGCCGGCGAGGACGCCGGGCGCCTGCGGCGGTGCGCCAACTGCGACACCTGCGTCCTGATGTTCCTCGACAGCTCGCGCAGCCACACCCGGCGCTGGTGCAGCATGGAGCTGTGCGGCAACCGCAGCAAGGTCGCCGCCCACCACGCCCGACGCCGGATGCGCGACGCCGGGCAGACGGCCGGTTCCTGAACCCGGTCACGGACGGCATGATCTGCGGTCATGGAGCACGGCGTCGTGACCTTCCTGACCGACTACGGCATCGACGGTGTCGCCCTCGCCCGGGCGGTCGAGGAGCGCGGTTTCTCCGCGCTGTTCCTCACCGAGCACACGCACATCCCGACGTCCCGTCGGTCGCCGTGGCCCGCGGGTGGTGAGCTGCCGAAGCGGTACTCCCACACGTTCGACCCGTTCGTCGCGCTCGCCGCGATGGCGGCCGTCACGGAGCGCATCGGGCTGGGGACGGCGGTGTCGCTCGTCGCCCAGCACGATCCGATCGTGCAGGCCAAGGCGGTCGCGAGCCTGGACCGCATCGCGGGCGGGCGGTTCGAGCTCGGCGTCGGCCCCGGGTGGAACGTCGAGGAGGCGGCCAACCACGGCGCCGCGGACCGGCGCACCGCACGGATGCTCGAGCACGTCGACGCCATGCGCGCCATCTGGACGAACGACGAGGCCGAGTTCCACGGCGAGTTCGTCGACTTCGACCCGATCTGGTCCTGGCCCAAGCCCGTGCGGGTACCGCCGGTGCTCATCGCCGGGGCAGGCCCGACGGTGCTCGATCGTGTCGTCTCGCACGGTGACGGGTGGATCCCGTTGCGGGTGCGGGTGAGCGAGCTGGACGTCTTCGGTGCGCGGATCGAGGAGCTGCGCCGACGCGCAGCGGCCGCCGGGCGCGGGCCCCTGCCCGTCACGATCTACGGGGCGGCGGCGAAGCCGGAAGCGCTGGAGTCGTACGCGGCCGCGGGCGTCGACCGGTTGCTCTTCGAGCTGCCCGACTTCGGCGAGACCGAGCCCGGCCGCGACGGGCGGGGGACCGACGCGACGCTGCGCGAGCTGGACCGGCTCGCGGCGTTGCGAGGCGGCTGACGGGTTCCGCGGGTCGCGCTGGCGGGGGCCGCCACCGGTGCTGGTGGTTTCCGCAACTCGCGGCGGCGGGATGCGGAACTCGCGGGGGCGGCCGGGCCGCGGCAGGATCAGGTCATGGTCGGCAGCGAGGCGGCGCGGGCGGTGTGGCTCGAGGCGGCGGTGAACGGCCCGTGGTCGCGGGAACGGCAGCCGGGGATCTCGATCGGCGTCGACGAGATCGTCGCGGACGGGATCGCGTGCGCCCGCGCCGGCGCGGCGATCGTCCACGTGCACCCCTACGACGTCGCCACCGGGCGCCAGCGCGACGATCCCGACATCTACCAGCCGATCATCGAGGGCATCCGTGCCGAGGTGGACGCGATCGTCTACCCGACGTTGCCGCTCGCGGGCAGCCCGGACGCCCCCGAACCCATGGCGCCGCAGGAGCGCTTCGCCGCGGTCGCCGAGCTCTGCCGTCGCGGCCTGCTCGAATGGGCCGCCGTCGATCCGGGGACGACATCGCTCACCCATCTCGACGACCTCGCCGCGGGGCGCGACGGGTTCATCTACCTCAACCCGGACGCGCACGTCCGTTTCGGGCTGGGGACGGTCGCCGCCGCCGGGGTGCGTCCCGCCTACGCCTGCTACGAACCGGGGTTCACCCGCTTCGGTGCGGCGATCGCGGCGTCGGTGCCCGGTCTGCCGGAGCCGGTCTACCGGTTCATGTTCACCGAAGGGTTCCATTTCGGCTTCCCGCCGCGGCGCTACGCGCTGGAGGCCCACCGGCGGCTGCTCACGGACTGCGCGCCCGGGGCCGGGTGGATGATCGCGGGCCTCGCGGTGGACGTCCGCCCGCTGATCTCGGACGCGGTCGAGCTGGGCGGGCACGTCCGGGTCGGGCTCGAGGACGCCCCGTTCGGCTGCGCGGAGAGCAACGAGCAGCTCGTCCGGGATGCGGCGCGGCGAATCGCGGACGCGGGCGGACGGGTCGCGACGGCGCCCGAGGTCCGGGCGGCACTCGCGGGCTGAGCCCCCGGGCTGCCGCCCTCCCGAGCCGCTCGCAACCATCCCGCTCGCGCCCACCGGCGCCGGCGTGATCACCAGATCAGGGACATCAGCTGCGGAAACGGCGCGTTCCGTCCGATTCCCGGTGATCACGGGCTCAGGCGGCACCTCGGTGAAGGAGCGCCGGCCGGATGCGCTACCCGCGCCGGTGAAACCCGCAACTCGCCCGGGTGGGATGCGGAACTCGCGGGTCAGTCGCGGGCGTGGCGGAACGCGCGCAGCAGGCCCTCGACGACCTCCTCGGGGAGCGTCTCGACGTCCACGGTCCCGGTCACCGCGATCGTCGCGCGCATCTGGGCGAGGTAGGCCCGGCAGGGCGGGCAGTCCGCGAGATGGGCCTCGACCGCCGCGGCCTCGTCGCGGGGGAGGGCGTCCTCCAGGTACTCGGTGACCAGCTCGACCAGCTCGCGGCATGCTACGTCGCGAGTACCGGTCATGCGATCACCGCCTCCAGCGCGGCCCGCAGCCGGGAGCGACCCCGGTGCAGGAGCACGCGCTGGTTCGCGGGGCTGAGGTCCAGCAGGGTGCACACCTCCTCCGCGTCCATGCCGTGGACGTCGCGCAGCTCGACGACGCTGCGCTGCCGGGCCGGCAGTTCAGCGAGTGCAGCCTCCAGCACAGCACGAAATTCGGCGGACAGCAGCGCGGGCTCGGGGCCCCACTCGGTCGGGGCCGCCTCGTCGCGCCAGTGACCGGGCCAGGGGTCGTCCTCGCCGCGGAACCGCGACGGGTCGACGGCCAGCTCGTGCTCCAGCGTCATGACACGGGCCTCGGTGCGTCCTCGGCGACGGGCGATGTTGGCGACGATCGTGAGCACCCAGCCGCGCAGCGAGGCCCGGCCCTCGAACCTGTCGAGCCCCCGGACGACGGCGAGCCAGGCCTCCTGCACCACCTCCTCGGCGGAGGCGTGGCTGCGGACGTGCCCGCGGGCGACGCGCAACATCGCCGGGGACCAGGCCCGCACGACCGTGACGAACGCGGCCTCGTCCCCGTCCCGCAACCGGACCACCAGGTCCGCATCCTGCGGCAGCACCGGGGCACCGTACTGCCGCCCCGTGCTGCTTCGGGAGAGGCGGACATTACGGTCCGCCGACGGGCGCTGGTCGCGACGAGCGTGCGAGCAGCGCGAGCGCCGCGGCCGGGAACACCAGCACCGACACGAGCCCCGCCGCGACGAGCCCGGCGGCGACGGCCGGATCGAGGACGCCGGTACGTTCCCCGATCTCCGTGGCCGCGAGCAGGAACGGCAGCGACGTCGCCTGCAGCAGCGCGACCGCGGCCGTCTCGCGCCCGGACAGCAGCCCACGCAGCATCAGCGCCGGCAGCCCCCGGACGAGCAGCAGCGCCGCGAGGAAGGCCGGGACGAGCGCGAGCGCGGACGGGTGCTCGACGAGTCCGTCCAGGTCCAGGGTGAGCCCGCTGGTCACGAAGAAGACCGGGACCAGCAGCCCGTAGCCGACGGCGTCGAGCTTGACCGGGTAGAGCGGGTGGGTCCGGTCCGGATCGGGATCGAGCGCGCGCACCAGCACCCCGGCGAGGAACGCTCCGAGAATCGCCTCGAAGCCGAGCGCCGCCGCGGCGAACGCGAGCCCCGCGACGAGCAGCACGGTGAGCCGGACGCGGATCTGGGCGCTGGTGTCGGCCAGCCGCTCGATCAGCCCGGTGATCCGCATCGAGTGCTCCGCACCGAGCACCGTCAGCCCGATCGCCCCGAGGGCGACGACCAGGAGCGCGAGCAGCAACAGCCGCCCGGCCAGCGGCGTGTCCATCCCGGCGAGCCCCACCGAGAGCAGCACGACCGCCGCGATCTCACCCGCCGACGCCCCCGCGATGGTGAGCCTGCCGACGGGGTCGGCGAGCCGGCCCGCGTCGGCGAGCACCGGCACCACCAGCCCGAGCGACGTGGCGAGCAGCGCGACCCCGAGCAGCGGGGCGCCACCCACCCCGAGCACGACGAGTACGGCCGTCACGAGGCCGGCGGCCAGCACCGAGATCAACAGCGACAACCCCACCCTGCGTCCGGTCGTCCCCCGGAACCGGCGCAGGTCCACCTCGGAGCCGGCCAGGAACAGCAGGAACGACAGCCCGAGCAGCGCGATCGCGGACACCGTCTCGTCGGCGTGCACCCAGCCCAGCACGGACGGCCCGAGCACCACGCCCGCGAGGATCTCCACGAGCGGCCCGGGCAGCGGCAGCCGCGGAACCAGGCCGAGCAGCAGCGGTACGAGGGCGGCGACGGCCAGCACCGTCACGAGCGACCCGGACACCTCACACCAGCTCTCCGTCGGCGTGCACGTGCAGCAGCGCGGGACCGTCCGCGGCGAACATGGCCTTCATCGCGTCGTCGAGCTCGTCGGCGCGGCGCACGGAGATCCCGGTGGCCCCGCAGAGCCGCGCGTAGTCGGCGAAGTCGGGGTTGACCAGCGAGGTCTGCCAGACGGGCAGGCGGCCGGCCAGCTGCTCCTTCGAGATCTTGCCCAGCGCGCCGTTGTCGAGCAGGACGTGGCGGACTCCGATCCCGTACTTCACCGCGGTCGTGACCTCGGCGAGGTACTGGCCGAAGCCGCCGTCCCCGGTCACGGCCACGACGGGCCGCGTCGGGTCCGCGTCGATGCCTGCTGCGCCTGCGCTGCGCAGGGCGCACCACGCCCCCATCGCCGCCGGGTAGCCGAACCCGATCGAGCCCAGGTAACCCGACATCAGGACGGGCTGGCCCGCGCTCTCGAAGTACCGGCCGAACGAGTAGGCGTGGTTGCCGACGTCGACCGCGATCACGGCGTCCGCCGGGCAGTGCGCCGAGAGCGCGGCGAAGACGGCGGCCGAGGCCACCCCGCGCCCGCGGTCGTCGGCGGCGCGGCGGGCCTTCTCGGCGCGCCAGATCGCCTGGCGGGCCGCGACGTCCGGACGCTGGTCGACGGCTGTGATCTCCCCGATCCCGCCCAGCTGCGCGCGCAGCGCCGCCAGCGTCACCGCCGCGTCACCCAGGACCCCGACCTCGACACCGTGGAACCGCCCGATCGCCGACGGCGCGTCGTCGACCTGCACGATCGCCTTGTACGGCGCGATCCCGGTGTGATTGGCGAACGAGGCGCCGACGACGAGCAGCAGGTCGGCCTCGTTCATCAGCCAGGACGCCACCGGGGTGCCGGAGCGGCCGAGCACGCCCGCGCCGAGCGGGTGGGTGTCGGGGACGAGGCCCTTCGCGCGGAACGTCGTCATCACGGGCGCGTTCAGGTGCTCGGCGAGCGCGCGCAGCTCGCCCACCGCTCCCCGCGCGCCCTGACCGGCGATGATCACGGGCCGGCGGGCGGCCGCGAGCTTCCCCAGGGCCGCGTCCAGCGACTCCTGCGAGGGGCTCGTGCGCAGGTCGGCCCGCCGCCCGGACGGCTGCATGGCGGCGGTGTCCGAGGGCTGGTCCTGCACCTCGTCGGGCAGCACGAGGTGGGCGACGCCGCGCCCGTCGATCGCGTGCTTGACGGCGGTGGCGGCGAGTTCCGCGTGGTCCGAGCCGGAGTGCACGGTGACCGTCGAGACGGACACGTCGCGGAACACGGCCGACAGGTCGAGGTCCTGGAACGCGCCCCGCCCCAGCACCGACGACGGCACCTGCCCCGAGACGGCGACGACCGGCGCGCCGTCGAGCTTCGCGTCGTAGAGGCCGGTGAGCAGGTTCGTCGAGCCCGGTCCGGCGATCGCGACGCACGCCGCGGGCCGCCCGGTGAGCTTCCCGTACGCCGACGCCGCGAACGCCGCCGCACCCTCGTGGCGGATGCCGACGTAGCGCAGGTCGCCGCGCTCCTCCGCGCGACGCAGCGCCTCGGCGAACCCGAGGTTGGAGTGCCCGACCATCCCGAACACCGTGTCGATCCCCCAGGCCACGAGGGTCTCGACCAGCACGTCGGAGACCGTGCGGGGGCGGGGCTCCAGGTCGGGTACGGCCACGTACACGCCGTCCGCGCGCTCCTCGACGGGGTAGGCGTCCGGGGCGTCGGAGAAACCCTCCGGCGGACGGCCGGTGAGCGGCGAGTAGTCGTAGCCGTGCCACGGGCAGCGCAGCCACCCGTTCTCGATCGAGCCCTCGCCCAGCGGGCCGCCCTGGTGCGGGCAGTGGTTGTCCAGGGCCCCGTAGCGCCCGCCGCAGCGGCTGAGCGCGATCGTGCGGCCGTTGACCACGACGGTGCGGACGCGTCCGTCGTCCAGCTCCCCGTCGATCCGGTGCCAGCGTGTCGTCATGCCAGCGAGGTGTCGAACGGGCCGCGCCGCGTTACGCCCGCAGGCGGATTGACAGAAAATAGTTTCATAGAAAACAATTCGCGCATAAACATAAGTCTGGAGAATCCCGCCGGGTCCCGGCCGGTCCGGACCGCGATCCGGCGGCGAGCCACGTGGAGGGTTGTTCATGGACTACGAGCTGTTCCCGCTGGGCGACGTCAGGCTCAGCACCGGGCAGACACTGCGCGACGCGAAGCTCGCCTACAAGACCTACGGCACGCTCAACGAGGACCGCTCCAACGCCATCGTCTATCCCACCTGGTACTCGGGCCAGCACTACGACAACGAGTGGCTCATCGGGGAGGGGATGGCGCTCGACCCGGCGAAGTACTTCATCATCGTCCCGAACATGCTCGGCAACGGGCTGTCCTCCTCGCCGAGCAACACCCCGCCGCCGCACAACGGCCCGCGGTTCCCCGACGTGACGTTCTACGACCAGGTGCGCCAGCAGCACCGGCTGGTGACCGAGCAGTTCGGGATCGAGAGCCTCGAGCTCGTCACCGGCTGGTCGATGGGCGCGGGCCAGACCTACCAGTGGGCCGTCACGTTCCCGGACATGGTCAAGCGGATCCTGCCGTTCTGCGGCTCGTCGAAGACCTCGGAGCACAACATCGTGTTCCTGGAGGGCGTCAAGCACGCGATCATCACCGACGCCGCCTGGCAGGACGGGATGTACGAGAAGCAGCCGGTCAAGGGCCTGCGCGCGGTGGGCCGGGTGTACGCAGGCTGGGGTCTGTCGCAGGCGTTCTACTGGGACCAGCTCTACAAGCGCGACCCCTTCGACTACGCCACGCTGGAGGACTTCCTGGTCGGGTTCTGGGAGGGGTTCTTCCTGGCCAAGGACGCCAACAACCTGCTCACGATGCTGTGGACCTGGCAGCAGGGCGACATCGGAAAGACCCCCGGCTTCGACGGCGACCAGGTCAAGGCGCTCGCCTCGATCCGGGCCAAGGCGTTCGTCATGCCGGCGGAGAAGGACCTCTACTTCCCGCCGGAGGACGAGGAGTTCGCCGTCTCGCACATGCCGAACGCCGAGCTGCGGGTCATCCCCGGCGTCTGGGGCCACTTCGCCGGTGGCGGCACCAACCCCGCGGACACCGCATTCATCGACGCCGCTCTCAAGGAGCTCTTGGACAGCTAGGAGGACCGCCATGTCGACCGAGTCCACGAACACCGCTCCGGCGCAGGCGGCGCCCGCCGCCGCCGCGTTCGCCCCGGAGGCCGGCGTCGGCACCCCGCTGGGTGTCGGAGCCTTCGCCTTCTCGGTGCTGATGCTGGGCTTCCCCACCGCCGGGCTGATCCCACCCGGGGCCGCCGCCATCTTCGCGGCCGTCGCGTTCGGCACCGGCGCGTTCGGCCTGGGTATCGGGGGCCTCTACGAGCTGCGCGCGAACAACGTGTTCGGCGGCACCTTCGCGCTGGCCTACTCCGCGTTCCTCCTGACCACCGCGATCATGCTCCGGTTCTTCGCCGAGCCGATGGGAAGGGACTTCGCGCCCGCCTTCGGGACGTGGCTGCTCCTGTGGTTCGTCTTCACCGTGGGCCTGTCGTGGGCCGCGTGGCATGTCAACATGCCGGCGTTCCTCGCCTTCGCCCTGCTCGCGCTGGCGTACCTGCTGCTGGGGCTCGCCCAGCACACCGGCTCGTTGGCGCTCGCGCTGGCCGGTGGCTGGGTCCTGATCCTCGACGGCATCGTCGCCATGTACCTGTCGTGGGCGCTCGCGGTCACGCCGGTCGTGGGCGACCGCATCCCGCTGTGGCCGCACCCGTACGGGCGGTAGCCCGCTACCGCACGCCCGCGTAGCTCACGCCGACGAGCTCGGCCACCTCGCGCTTCCACGACGTCAGGTCGCGGGGGGTGAAGTGGCCGAGCGAGTCGTGCCCGCACGCGCGGGCGAGCACCACCATCAGCTCGGTGACCGCCCCGAGGTAGCGGGTGAGCTGCTCGGCCGCCCGCTGGACGGGCAGTCGCGCGCGCAGGTGCGGCTTCTGGGTCGCGATGCCCATCGGGCAGTTGTCGGTGTGGCAGGCGCGCATGCCGACGCAGCCGATGGCCTGCAGGGCCACGTTCGACACCGCGATCGCGTTCGCGCCCAGGGCGAGGGCCTTGACCATGTCCTGCGCGCGGCGGAACCCGCCGGTGGCCACCAGCGTCACGTCCCGCGCCCCGGCGAGGTCGAGATGGCGCCGTGCCCGGGCGAGGGCCGCCATCGTGGGCACGCTGATCGTGTCCCGGAAGATCGTCGGTGCGGCGCCGGTACCGCCGCCGCGGCCGTCGAGGATGACGTAGTCGATGCCCAGATCGAGGGCGGCGTCCAGATCGGCCTCCACGTGCTGGGCCGACATCTTCACCCCGACCGGGATCCCACCCGAGCGCTCGCGGACCCGGTCGACCAGGGCGCGCGCGTCCAGCAGGGTGGTCCAGTCGACGAACCTGGGCGGGGACACCGCCGAGGTGCCCTCGGGCAGCCCGCGGACCTGCGCGATCCGGCCCACCACCTTGTTGCCCGGCAGGTGCCCGCCGGTGCCGGTCTTGGCCCCCTGGCCCAGCTTGAGGTGCAGGGCCTGCACGCGGTCGAGGTGCATCTCGTCCCACCCGAACCGGCCCGAGGCCAGCTCGTAGAAGTAGCGGCTGCACTCGGCCTGCTCCTCGGGCAGCATCCCGCCCTCGCCGGACGCGATCGCCGTGCCCGCTCCCTCCGCGCCGCGGGCGAGCGCGACCTTCGCCTCCTCCGAGAGGGCCCCGAAGCTCATGTCCGAGACGAACAGCGGGATCTCCAGCCGCATCGGCCGCGCGGCCGCGGGCCCGATCACCACGGACGTGTCGACCGGGGCTCCGTCGAGCAGCGGGAAGCGGTGCAGCTGCGCGGTGAGGATCTGCAGGTCGTCCCAGGTGGGGAGTTCGCCGCGCGGGACGCCCATCGCCGCGACCTTGCCGTGCGCGCCGACCAGCCCGCGCTTGGCCAGGGCATGGATCTCGGAGACGAACGGCTCCTCGGCGGTGTCCTGGTGGGGGTCGTCGAAGAGCCGGTCGTAGGTCGACGTCACCCGCCGCTCCGGCCGCACGGCGCGGTAGTCGGCGAGCTCGGCCTTGTCGACGCACACCTCCTCGTCGCGGATGTGCGTGGTGAACTTGTGCAGCCGCTCCGCGGGGTTGTACGCGCTGATCCCGGAGTCGAGCCGGTAGTCCCAGCCGTGCACGCCGCAGATCAGGTTCTCGCCCTCGACGCGGCCGTCGGCCAGCAGCGCGCCGCGGTGCGGGCAGCGCCCCTCGAACACCGAGACCTCGCTCCCGCGGCGGACGACCACGAGGTCGATCCCGTCCGCCTCGGCGCCCGTCGGGGTCGAGTCGGGAATCTCGGACCAGCGCGCGATCGGGATGTGGTGGGGTTCCATGTAACGCTCCGGGAGTTCGGGGACACGGCTCCTGCGCGATGTCGGTGCCGCGGCGCCCGCCCGGCGTTACACGGAGGTGCGAAATGGACGAGCACACGCTGACGGCCACGCGGCTGTCCCTGCACGGGGTCGCCGAGAGCCTGATCGCGGGACCGCAGTACCGGGCGCACGGCACGATCCGGCTCGCCGTCACCCCCGGCGGCTTCGGCGGGGTGAAGCTGCCGCTGCGGGTCGACGGCACCGACCTGGTGTGGGACGGCGGCCGGGCCCCGCTCACCGGCACCCTCGGCGCGCTCGCCGCCGCGGCGGGGGTGGAGCTCGGCACCCCCGGCAACTACCACGACTCGCCCGACCTGCCGGCCGACCACGAGCTGACCGTCGACGCCGCCGCGGCGGCCGTCCTCGAGGACGCCTTCGCCCGGGGGGACGCGGCGATGCGGGCGTTCGCGCCGTCGGAGACGCCCGTGCTGTGGCCCGAGCACTTCGACGTCGGCATCGCGGTGGACGAGGTCAACTACGGTGTCTCGCCGGGCGACGCGGGGCACCCGGCGCCGTACGCCTACGTCGGCCCCTGGGACATGACCGGACGCACCGGCGACTTCTGGAACGCCCCGTTCGGGGCGCTGCGCCCGCTGGCCGAACTGCCGGACGTGGAGGCTCTGGCCGCGTTCTTCGCGCAGGGGCGGGCCGCCGCCGCGGGCTGAGCGCCGCCGG
>JBFWRR010000087.1:19102-21062 GCA_050248815.1 Pseudonocardia sp.
CCGGGTTGCGCTCGCACATGTGTTCGGTGTGCGCGCGGGTGGCGGGGGCTCGTGCCGCACCGGCCCGGGCTCGCGGCACACCGGCCGGGGGCCTTGCACATGTGTTCGGTGCTCGCACATGTCCCGTGGTGCTGGCACATGGTGCCGGCGGTGTGTGCCAGCACCGTGCGGTGTGTGCGGGGTCCCGGGCGGGCCGCGCCGGTCGTGGCTCGTGCGCCGGACCCCCGCCGGCGCCGCGTGCGTGGCCGCAACCCGGGCCGGATCCCGCCGGCGCCGCGTATGCGACCACACCCCGGCCCGCCGGTGGCCGGGTGCGTGACCGGCATCCGCGTCGCGGGTCAGGTGCGCCGACCGGCCGGCAGCCAGGTGAACGTGGCCGGTGGCGGGGGCGGGACCCGGTCGCGCTGGGCGTCGGTGGTGGCGCGACGGCGCCGCAGCTCCAGCCGCAGGCTCTCCTCGCCGCGAGCCATCGCCCACCGGTGGTTGGCCGCGAACACCGGACGCAGCAGCCAGGTGAGCCGCCGCAGCAGCGGCTTGTCCGCGCTGACCCGCCAGTCGTAGGTGATGACGACCTCGGGGCCGTCCTGCTCGAAGGTCCACCGCCCGGTGCCGTTCAGGTCGCCGGTGGCGGTCAGGGCGAACCCCGCATCGGTGATCGGCTCGGTGACCCGCAACGTCCATCGCAGCGTGTACGGCAGCCAGCCCTTGGTGTGCAGGTCGAGGGTGGAGCCGAGGCCGTCCTCGCCGCCCGGCGCGAGCGTCTCGACGCCGAGGTAGACCGCGGGCCACCAGCGGGGCAGCGACGCGCCGTCGCCGAGCACCGCCTGCACCTTGTCGACGGTCCCGGCGACCCGCCACACCGTCAGGAACTCGTAGTCCGCAGCCACGGCGCGCACGCTACCTGCCCAGCCGTCCCCTGTGGACCCAGCGGCTACGGCGCGACGGCCGGGTCGTCGAGCGCAACGAGTTTGCGCAGCTGGGTCCGGTACAGCTCGGCGTACAACCATCTGCCGACGGCATGATCATGTGTCGCGGGGGATGGATCAAGCCGGTTTCGCCGGGTGGCCCGATCAGTGCGTCATGGCCGAGGCCTCCCAGCGGCCCTCGCCGAGCAGGGCGAGTTGCTGGTCGTGCATCGCCTCCAGGGTGCTGCGGTGCCCGACGCTGACGATCGTGGTCTCCGGCAGTCGATCACGCACGAGGTCGTACATGGTGCGTTCCATGCCCTCGTCGAGGGCGGAGCTGGCCTCGTCGAGGAACAGCACGGTGGGCTCGGTGAGCAGCACGCGGCCGAATCCGAGGCGCTGCTGCTCGCCGGGGGAGAGGGTGCGCGCCCAGTCCCGTTCCTCGTCGAGCCGGTCCACGAGATGGGGCAGGGCGACGTCGCGCAGCATCGCGCGGGCGGCCTCGTCGTCCAGCTTCCCGGCCGGGTCGGGGTAGGCGAGCGCGGCGCGCAGCGTGCCGAGCGGGAGGTAGGGCTGCTGCGGCAGGAACAGCGGGACGGCGTCCCTCGGCTTCGCGATGGTGCCGGTCGCGTTGGGCCACAGCCCCGCCAGGGTGCGCAGCAGCGTGGTCTTGCCGGACCCGGACGGGCCCTTGACCAGCAGCGACGAGCCCGACGGCACGGCCAGGTCCAGGCCGGAGATCATCGGCGCGCCGTCCGGGCGGTTGACGGTGAGGCCGTCTATGCCGAGGCCGTCGTCGCTCTCGGTGACGTCTGCGCCGGGCAGGGCGCGGGCCTGCTCGTCGGCCTCGAGCAGGCCGTTGAGGCGGATGAGCACGGCGCGGTAGCTCGCGAAGTCGTCGTAGGCGGTGCGGAAGAACGACAGCGCCGCCTGCACCTGGCCGAACGCGGTGGCCGTCTGCGTGACGTCGCCGAGGGTGATCTGCTGGGCGAAGAACCGCGGTGCCTGGATGATCAGCGGGAAGATGACCGCGACCTGGCTGACCGCGAGGTTCC
>JBFWRR010000088.1:0-20723 GCA_050248815.1 Pseudonocardia sp.
GACCGGCGAGACCGCGTCCCTCGCCATGCCGGGGATGGGCGGGTTGACCTACGTCGACGAGGTCACGCCCACCGCGGTGCTGATGGCGAGCTGGCTCGGCAGGTCCGTACCGTTGCATGCGACCTCGACCGGGAAGGCGCTGCTCGCGTTCCTGCCCGCCGCCGAGGTGCACCGAGTGGTCTCAGAAGAGCTCCCGGCGTTCACCGACACCACGATCACCGCGCCGAACGAGCTCGCCGCCGAGCTCGCGGCGACCCGCGACCGCGGCTACGGGACGTGTGCGGGCGAGCTGGAGTCGGCGCTGTACGGGGTGTCGGCCCCGGTGCTCGACCGCACGGGACGTCCGATGGCGGTGCTCAGCATCTGGGGACCGAAGGACCGCGTGCCGGAGCAGAAGTTCACGGAGCTGGGAGCCATCGCCGTGCAGGCCGCCCGGCAGGTCAGGGCGGCGCAGCTCACGTCCGGCGGAGCGGGCGGCCACTGGCCCGACCCTCCGTCGGTGGTGGCGTAGTTGCCCGCTCCCGGATCAAGCGAGATGACAATCCGCTGACCAGGCAAGATGGTGCGCCGCCAGGGACTCGAACCCCGAACCCGCTGGTCGGGAGACGGGTGCGTCACCATGGTCCGCGGAACGCTCCTGTGCTGGTCAGCGGCGGTGTCTTCCTCCAGACGATCATGTGCGGTGGTCGCCGCCGTGTGCGATGGCCAGTCGTAAGCGTCGACTATCGCGGCAACTGGGGTGGCCGTTGGACGGCGATCATCGGCCGACGGGCAAGGGTCGGATGCGGACGCGTTCGTTGTCGACGGTCACGACCGAGCCGGTGGCGAGTTGGTCGGCGACGAGGTCCAGGACGAGGAGCACGATCTGGGCTCGTTCGGGTACGCGTCGGCCGGATCGGCGGAGCAGGATCACGCTCGGTCCGGAGGCGCCCGAGAGCGCCAGCAGTGTCCCGAAGTCGGTGTCGGCGGTGACGACCACTCGATCGTCGGCGGATGCCTTGGTGGGTACGTCGACGTCAGGTGCACCCTGCAGGCCGACGTCGGCGACGTGCACGGCGTTGTGTCCGTGACTGCTCAGCACTGCGGCGAGGTCGTGCTGGAGGGACTCGTCGATGAGCAGTCTCACGCGGGCAGGGGCAGCGACGCCTGGTCGACCGCGGCGGCGGCGAACCACAGCGCTTCTCGCACGTCCTGCTCGGACAGCTGCGGGAAATCGGCGAGGATCTCGGTGGTCGTCATCCCCTCGGCGACCATGCCGACGATCGTCGCGACCGGGATGCGGGTTCCCCGGATGCACGGCACCCCGGCCATCACGGCGGTGTCGGCGGCGATCCGGTCGAACGTCATGTGGTGAGGGTAGTGCCTCGACAACCGGGTTCCACCACTTCGGCGGTTGATCGCGGCGGCCGGACTCGCCGGGGTGGACCGGGGCGCCGCGGGTCGGGCGAATTGGTCAGCCTCAGAAGATGCCGGTGGGGTCGTCGTCGATCTCGTCGAGCAGTGCGTCGACCCGCCGCGACGGCGCCATCCGGTCGTAGAGGTGGAAGCGGAGGTTGCGGTCGCGCCAGCACAGCGTCCATGACCGGTCGACCACGGTGTAGCGCAGGCGCGCGATCGGGAAGCTCGTCCAGTCCGGGCCGAGGTCCTCGCGCCACGGCGCGCGGCGCTCGATGATCGTCAGATGCCCGGGGGCGACGTCGCATTCGACGCGGACCTGGTGGCGGGCGTGCTCGGGCACCCGCCCGGCGCACCAGCGCTGTACATGCGTGACGTCCGGCTCCGGCAGCGGCATGGGAGCAGCCTGTCAGGGCGGTCATCGCGAGGGCATGTCGCTACCGTCATCGCGTCGCTGTTCGGCGAGCGCGGACTTGAACCGCCGCCGGCGCCGGTCGGCCGCGCACCGAGCAGTTCGTCGAGGTCCCCGGCGGTGCTGAACACATGACAGGTTGCGTTCGCGCAACGCGACACGCACCGGCGAACGGAGCACGGGGCCTTCCGGTGGTTGGTCGACCCCCGCAGGTGGACTATCCGCGGGTCGGGTTCGCCGGGATCGCGCCGTGCAGGACGGCCTGCTGGAGAATGCCGCTGACGACCGAGCGGATCGTGCGCCGCGTGCTGGCGGAGTACCGCGGCTTCTCGCTCGTCGTGCCGTCGTCGTGATCGAGGGCGCGGGTTTCGCGCTCGAGATCGATGAAGAACGCGTCAACCGCCGCGGTGTCGAGCTCGCTGAGCCGGTGCTCGCCGAGGCGGGGCAGCACGAGGGCATCCAGCCAGTACGCGTAGGTCGCGACGGTCGAGTCCGTTCGGTGGTCGGCGACCGTGGCCATCCACACGCTGGCGGCGTCGTGGAACCGCGAGCTCGGGCGAAGACCCGGCTCGTGCCGGCCGCCTCGCCGGCGCAGGTGCTCGCGCAGGGCCGCGTCCGCCGCGGCGCGTGAGGCGCCCCGGCGCTCGACCCGCCGGGTGACGCCGTCGAGGTCGCGGAGGCGGCAGCGGGCGACCCAGTGCTCGCCTTCGCGCGTGAATTTCACCGAGCCGTGCTGGCCGATCTCAAGAGGTGGGCGGCCCATGAGGAGTGCCTCCGGGAAGAGTATCCGTCGAGTTTCCGGCAGATCGATCTTCCAAAGGCTAGATGCTCAGCGTGACACAACGCGCTGACCAGGCAAAACGAGTGCGCCGCCAGGGACTCGAACCCCGAACCCGCTGGTCGGGAGACGGGTACGTCACCATGATCTGCTGAATGCTCCGGTGCTGGTCAGGGACGGTACGCGACCCTGGTCGATCATCATCGGTGGCCGCCGTCGTGTGTTGTGATCAGGCGTAAGCGTCGACCTCGACGGCAACCTGGCCGGGCTCGGCGTGCCCGCCTTAGCACGAGGTGGATGATCATGGCTCGGGCCTGGGAGCCGAGGACGATGCCGACGATCCGCGGGCCGTAGCGGTGGGACGGCCCGGGGCAGGCGGCGTCGATGGCCATGGGCGTCGGCCCCGAAAGCGACTTCGCGGGTCCCCAACGTCTGCGTGGCTCGGCCGTTGGCGGCGGCGCGGCGCCGCCGCCGGGGTTGTCTACCCGCTGGGACGCAAGAGCTGTCCCGACAGAACTCGGATTGATCCAGTAGCCAAACAGCCGGTGCCGGAGGAGCACCGGGTCTGCCACGCTGAGGGCGACCCGCTGGGCAGGCCGGGCAAGGGAGGGGCGGTGGCGCAGGAGAGGCGGCCAGAGCCCGATGCCCGCCCCCAGCCGCACCGTCGGGAGACCGCGCTGCTCGGCGGGGTCGGGGTCCCGACCGTGCCGGCGCTGCCGCTGCCGACGGGGGGCGGCGCGCACCGAGGCGTCGGCGAGAAGTTCCAGGTCAGCCCGGTCACCGGCACGGCTTCGGTCAGCGTGCCGATCCCGCTGTCGCCCGGCCGGCCCGGAGGCACCCCGGAACTGCAGCTGGGGTACGACTCCGGCCACGGCAACGGGGTGTTCGGGCTGGGCTGGACCCTGGGCCTGCCGTCGGTGGCCCGGCGCACAGACAAGCGCCTTCCGCGCTACACCGACGCCCGGGTCGACGGGATCGAGCCGGACACGTACGTGCTGGCCGGCGCGGAGGACCTGGTGCCCGCCCTGGTCTCCGACGGCGCCGACGGGCTGCGGGTGGACGAGCGGGACGATACCGACGGCGGGATCGCGTTCCGCGTCCGGCGCTACCGGCCGCGGATCGACGCGGCGTTCGCCCGGATCGAACGGTGGACGGCCGCCGACCGGATGACCCACTGGAGGGTCACCGACCGGGAGAACCGCACCACCGTGTTCGGCCGCACCGAGGACAGCCGGATCGCCGACCCGAGCGATCCGACCCGGGTGTTCGAGTGGCTCCCCGACCGCGCGGTCAACGACCGCGGCGAGGTCGTCTCCTACGGCTACGTCCGGGAGGACACGCTCGGCGTCGACCCGACAGACCCCGCCGAGCGGCATCGGCTCGCCGGGCCGGCTCCGGCCAACCGGCTGCTCAAACGCATCCGCTACGGCCACGAGCGCCCGGGGGTCGACGGCTCCTGGCAGCTCGAACTGGTGCTCGACTACGGCGACCACGATCCGCGCGACCCCCGCTCGGCACCGGACCGGCCCTGGCCGGTGCGCCCCGACCCCTTCTCCAGCTACCGCGCCGGGTTCGAGGTGCGAACCTGGCGGCGCTGCGCCCGGCTGTTGATGTTCCATCGCTTCGTCGAGCTCGACGGCACCCGGCTCGTACGATCGCTGGACCTGGACTACGACCGGGTGGACGCCGCCCGCGGCAGTCTGCTCGCCAGCGCGACCACGGTCGGCTGGGCGCCGGATCCCACCGGGGCGTCCGGTCCGCCGATCGCGGTACCCGGGGCCACCGTCCGGTTCGACTACCGCCGCCCGAAGATCGACCCCGGCGTCCAGATGCTGAACCCGGACAGCGCCCGCAACCTCCCCGTCGGCCTGACCGGCCCGTACACACTGGTCGACCTCGACGGCGAAGGGCTGGCCGGCGTACTCGCCGAGAGCGCGGGCGACTGGTACTACAAGCCGAACCTGGGCGGCGGGCGCTTCGGCGCGGCCACCGCGGTGGCCCCCCGCCCTGAGCCCGCCCGGCTGAGGTCCCCGGCCCTTCAGCAGCTGCTCGACCTCGACGGTGACGGCCGAGTGCAGCTGGCCGAGTTCCGCCCGGAGCTGCCCGGGTTCTTCGCCCGCGCCGACGACGGCGGCTGGGAGCGGTTCGTGCCGTTCGACGCCCTGCCCACCCTGGACTGGGCGGACGGGGACCTGCGGTTCGTCGACCTCGACGGTGACGGCCGGGCCGACGTGCTGCTGGCCGAAGACCAGGGGTACACCTGGTACGCCTCGGCGGGGCGAGCCGGATTCGCCGGACGGCAGCGGGTCGGCGCGCCCAGCGACGACGAGTCCGGGCCGCCGCGGGGTTTACGACCGGCCGGCGCCGCGCTGCAGCTGGCCGACATGTCCGGTGACGGGCTGCCCGACCTGGTCCAGGTCCGCGCCGGCGAGGTGTGCTACTGGCCCAACCTGGGCCACGGCCGCTTCGGTCCCAAGGTGACGATGGCCCGAGCGCCCACGCTGGACCGCCCAGAGGGATTCGACCCCGGACGGGTGCGGCTGGCCGACGTCGATGGCTCCGGCACCACCGACCTGCTCTACCTGCACGGCGACGGTGTCCGGCTGTGGATCAACGAGTCGGGGAACGGGTTCGGCGCCGAGGTCGGCCTGCCGCCGCTGCCGCACGTCACCGACCTCGACGACGTCCGGGTGGTGGACCTACTCGGGTCCGGCACCGGCTGCCTGGTCTGGTCCACGCCGTTGGCCGACGAGCCCGGCCGGGCGCTGCGCTATGTCGAGCTGCTGCCCGATGGCAAGCCCTATCTGCTCACCGCGATGTCCGACAGCCTGGGCGCGCGGACCACCTTCGACTACACCCCGTCCACCGCCTTCTACCGGGCGGACGCCGACGCCGGGCAGCCGTGGGCGACCCGGCTGCCATTCCCGGTGCAGTGTCTGAGCCGGGTCGAGCTGCGCGACGAGGCCAGCGGCACCCGGCTGGTCTCGCAGTACCGCTACCACCACGGCTACTACGACCGCGCCGAGCGGGAGTTCCGCGGCTTCGCCTACGTCGAGCAGACCGACGCCGAAACGCTCGACCCGGGGCCGGGGCACGAGCTCGACCTGCCTCCGGTACTCACCCGCCGCTGGTTCCACACCGGACCCGACCCGGCCCACGGCGACCCCATGGCCCCGGTGCGCGAGGGGTGGTACCGCGGCGACCCCGACGCGCTGGAGCTGCCACCGCCAGCCGCGCCCGTTGCCGCCGACCCGGTGACCGCCCGCGAGGCCGCCCGCGCGCTGAGAGGCCAACTGCTGCGCACCGAGGTGTACGCGCTGGACGCGCCGTCGGGGGAGCCGGGAGCGCCGCACCTGGTCACCGATCACCGCTGCGCGGTGACGCTGCAGCAGGGGCGCCGAGCCGACCTCGGCGCCGGGTATGCGGTGTTTCACACCATCGAGGTGGATCGAGTCGAGCACCACTACGAGCGGCAACCGACCGAACCCCGGGTGAGCCACCATCTCGTGCTGGACACCGACGAGTTCGGCGCAGTCACCGCCGCCGCCGACATCGCCTATCCGCGCCGCCGCGGCGCCACCGACGCGATCCCGGAGCAGGACCAGCCGGCCGTGCTCGCTTCCCGACGGCTGCTGGTCAACGGCACCGACGGCCCGGCCCACCGGCTGGGGGTCCTGGCCGAGGCGACCACCTATGAGCTCACCGGCCTGCCCGTCGGGCCGGGGATGCCGCCGCCGCGGGAGGCGCTGCTGGCCGCGTTGGACACCGCGCCGCGGCGGGACTACCTCGAGCCGCCGGCGGCCGGGCGAGTCCAGCGGCGCGCGGTCGAGCACGTCCGGGTGCTCTACACCGACGGCGCCGGCCCGCTGCCGCTGGGTGAGATCGGCGCGCACGCCCTGCCGTACGAGAGCTACCTGCTGGCGTTCACCCCGGACGTGCTCGGCGAGGTCTACGGCGCCGACCTCGACCTGGCCGTGCTGGGCGTCGACGGCGGCTACGTCGGCTCGGCGCGGGAGCTGGCCGCCGGGCGGTTCCCGGCCACCGACGACCCGGGTTGGTGGTGGCTGCCCAGCGGCCGGCCGACCTACGACCCGGACCGGTTCTTCCTGCCGGTCGGCCACGACGACCCGTTCGGCGGCCACACTGCGGTGGAGTACGGGCACGCGCTGATCCCGACCGCGGTCACGGACCCGGTCGGCAACCGGACTCAGGCGGCGATCGACTACCGGGTGCTGCGGCCGGCCGGCGTCACCGATCCCAACGGCCAGACCACCACCGCGGCCTACGACGGGCTGGGCCGGCTGGTCGGCACCGCCCAGCCGGGCGACTCGCTCGCCGGTTTCGTCGCCGACCTGCCCCCCGACGTGATCGCCCGCCACCTGCGGACACCGACCGAGAACCCCGGCGAGATCCTCGGCGCGGCAACCACCCGGGTGCTCTACGACCTGACCAGCGTCCCGGCCGTCACCGCCACCTTCACCCGGGAGCGCCGCGGGGACCGGGCCGCCCGGGTGCAACCCGTGCTGACCTACACCAGCGGGCTCGGCGAGGAGCTCATGCGCAAGCTGCGCGCCGAGCCCGGCCCGGCGCCCGTCCGCGACGTCGACGGCGTGCTCCACGTTGATCGGCTGCAGAACGTCGACCCGCGCTGGGTGGGCACTGGTCGGGTGATCCGCAACAACAAGGGCCTGCCGGTACGGCAGTACGAGCCGTTCTTCTCCGACAACCCCGGCTACGAGACCGAGCCGCAGCTGGTCGAGACCGGCGTCACCGCCGTGCTGCGCTACGACCCGCTCGGGCGGCTGGTCCGCACCGAGCACCCGGACGGCAGCGTCGACTCGGTCAGCTTCACCACGTGGCACACCGCCACCGCCGACCGCAACGACAACGTCGCGGGCAGCCGGTGGCTGGCCGACCGGCTCGACCCGGGTGGCCCACTCGCCGGCGACGCCGCCGAGCAGGCCGCGGCGGACGCCGCCCTCGCGCACGCCGACACCCCGACCGTCAGCCACCTCGACCCGCTCGGCCGGGTTGTGCGCACCGTGGCGGACAACGGCGGCGGGCAGCGGTTCACGACCACGGTGCAACGCGACGTCGAGGACAACGAACGGGCGGTGGTCGACGCGCGTGGGATCACCGCGGTGCGCAGCACGTTCGACCTGCTCGGCAACCCGGTCCGACAGATCAGCCCGGACGCCGGGGTGCGGCGCTCGCTGCCCGACGCGGCGGGCCACCCGCTGCTGGCCTGGACGCCGCGGGGCGCGGTGCTGCGTCACCGCTACGACGCAGCCCGGCGGCTGGTCGCGGTGGTGGTCACCGAGCAGGGCGGCGCGCCCCGGGTCCGCGAGCGGACGGTGTACGGCGACGAGCCGGGCCTGCCGTTCACCGAAGACGAGCGCCGCCGTCGGGGGCTGCGCGGCCGGGTGTACGAGGTCTTCGACGGGGCCGGCGTGGTGACCACAGACGAGTACGACCCGGTCGGCAACCCGCGGGTGGTGCGGCGCCGGTTCGTCGTCGACCCCGAGCTGCCCGACTGGGACGCGGCGACCGGCGTATCGGACGAGGTGTTCGGCACGCTCACCGAGTACGACGTGCTGCACCGGATGGTCCGTGAGGAGTTGCCGGACGGCACGGTGCTGCGGCCCGGGTACAACGACGCCGGTCTGCTCGAGCGGATCGACCTCGCCCTTCCGAACGGACGTGCCGAGCGCCTGGTGCGCAACGTCGACTACGACGCGAAGGGCCAGCGCACCCGGCTCGAGCACGGCAACGGTGCGGTCACCGAGTACCGCTACGACCCGCTGACCTTCCGGCTGCGCCGCCTCCTGACCACCCGGGGCACCGACGCGCTGCAGGCCCTGGCCTACACCTACGACCCGGTCGGCAACGTCACGGGTATCGCGGACGCCGCCCGGCAGGCGGTGTTCTTCCGGGGAACCGTGGCGCCCGCGTCGGCCGGCTACACCTACGACGCGCTGTACCGGCTGCTCTCGGCAACCGGCCGGGAGCACGTGGGGCAGGCCGGCGCGGGCAGTGACGACGCCTCGGCCCGGCTTCGCCCGCACTACGACCACAGCGACGCGCCGCGCCGGATGCTGGCCCACCGAAACGACGGCCGCGCGATGCGGCCGTACACCCAGAGCTTCGACTACGACGAAGTCGGCAACCTGACCCGGCTGCACCACGGGGCGGGCCCCGACGGCACCTGGACCCGGGTGCACGAGCACGCGACGGACTCCAACCGCCTGCTCACCACCAGCATGCCGGGCAACCGCCCGCCGGGCGGCTACGGCTACGACGCGGCGGGAAACATGGTGACCATGCCGCACCTGCGGCGGCTGGACTGGGACTACGCCGACCGGCTCGACTCGGTCGAGCTCGGGGCCGAGCGGGTGGTCCGCTACCGCTACGACAGCTCGGGGCAGCGTGCCCGCAAGATCGTCCTGGACCACGGCAAGATCGTCGAGGACCGCCGCTACCTGGGCGGCTACGAGGTGTACCGCCGGCTCAACGGCACCGGCGTCACGCTGGAGCGGCACACCGTGCACGTGCTGGACGGGTCCCGGCGGGCGGCATCGGTCGAGACCACGACGGTGGACGCCCGCAACCCCGCCGGCGTCGGTGAGCCGATGATCCGCTACCAGCTCGACAACCACCTGGGCTCGGCCTGCCTGGAACTGGACGCCGATGCCGCGGTGCTGTCCTACGAGGAGTACTACCCGTACGGCGCGACCTCCTACCAGGCCGGCCCGAGCGTGGCCGAGGTGAGCCTCAAGCGCTACCGCTACACCGGGAAGGAGCGCGACGAGGAAACCGGCCTGGGCTATCACGGCGCCCGCTACTACGCCCCCTGGCTCGGCCGCTGGACCAGTTCCGACCCGGCGGGGCTGGTCGACGGTCCCAACCGCTACGCCTACGTGCGCGACAACCCGATCCGTCTGATCGACCCGAGTGGCCGGGTGATCGACGATCCCAGGCTGGTCGATGTTCGGGAGCGGGTCTCTCGGCTGGGTGAACGGGCGCGTGCCATCGGGGCCGCCGCAGAACAACTCAAGCGTTCGATTGATGCCAACCAGGCCAGTCTGGCGCGACTCTCGGAGAACCCGTTGCTGGTCCGCGAGGTCATGACGATAGCTGGCCAGATCGGGGCGGCCCGTAGTCGCCTGCGGGAGCTCACCGCCGAGTCACAGAACCTGGTGAGATCCGTCCAGAACCTTGGCGCCGAGGTCTCTCGGCTCGCTCGGACCGCCACCGCCGACGTACCGATCGGATATCGCGAGCTCGATCCCACGCCGCTGTTGCGTGCGGAGTTCGAGTCGATTCGTACGACGGAGATTCCAAGGCTGCTCGAGGGAGCGAGAGAAGCGCGCCGCTCCGTAATCGAGGGACTAAGCCAAGGTGCAGGGCCCCCGCGGGGCGGCGGCCGTGGCGGCGGTGGAACGCCTGCGGGGGGAGCACCCCCATCGGGAGCAGCCCCGACCGGATCGCCCCCCGCAGCGGGCGCCGGCAGCGCGTCGTCCTCGCCCGGCAGGCTCGCTCGAATTGGAGCCGCGCTACGCGGCGTCTACAACAGACGGGGAACGATCCTGCGCGCGGCGGGCAGCAGCATTGCCGGCTTGTTGATCCCGGCAGAGATCACCCAAACCATTCGCTCGGGCGGACATCTCGCGCTTCTGGGCGCCGCTGCCCGTTTCGGCGTTCCTCGACTGGTTACCGCCGCGGGCGCCGTGGCCGCGGCGAAGGTCACCGCCGTCGTCGGTGGCTCATACCTCGCCGCTGATTTCATCCACACGCTGATCCAGGGCGTGGGCCAGTCCAGGATCGAACGATTCCTCGGGGTCAACGAACCGAAGATCACGCTCGATTACTTCCGGGAGTGATCCGGCGTGGACGTGCAGCGGCCAACGCTATTCCAGGTGGTAGTGCAGCACCAGCAACAGGTCGTCGACCGCGTCGGGATCGAGGTGCCGGTCGGCGGTGCGGAACGACGCGGCCACCGCGGCGATGTCGTCCTGGCCGGCGGTGATCGTCCAGGTGCCCTCCGCGGCCTCCATCCGGGTGCCGACGGGGACCGGGTCGGTGGCCGGCAGGCCGCCGATCGGGCCCGGGTTGAGCTCGGCGGCCTGCGCCGGCCGGCCGGGCGCGGCCAGAGCCACCCGCAGCGGGTCGCCGTCGGCGTAGACCTCGGTCAGGTGCTTGTCGCCGACCCGCTCGTCGGCCGGGACGAGCACCAGCTGCGCCGCGTCCACGATGATCGTCTTGCCGTGGAACAGGTACGGGAAGCGACTGGTGCCCAACGGCAGGGCGAGCACCCGGTCCCCGTCGCCGCCGCCCGCGACGAAGCTCCGCCAGGCGTCCGGGAACTCGTGCCGGACGCTGAACATCCGAGTCAGTCCGTTGCGGTCGTCGCCCCCGGCCAGCGCGTTCACCGCGTCGCGCAGCTCGTCCAGCGCCGCATCGCGCAGCGCCGTCCCGCCGTCGCGGGCGGTGTAGCGCAGCTGGAGGATGACGTCGGCGATCGTGTCGTAGTCGAACTGGCGGTACTCCCCGGGTAGCTCGATGCGCCAGTCGCCGACCGCGCCGGCGCCTTCGAACGGCAGGTACCGCTCGTCGCGCAGGTTGACCTCGAACAGGCCGGCGTCGTCGGTGCCCCCGCTGGTGACCATCGACTGCGTTCCGCCGAGCACGTCGCGGAAGCGCCGGTCGGCGTCCGGGCGCCGGCGGTACCCGTCGGCGAGGTCCGGCTGGGTCCGGATTTCGCTACCGAGCAGCGTGAGCGTCGCGTTCACGCTGGTGTAGGGCCCGACCACGCACGGGATCGACAGGCTCACCGCCTTGATCCGCCGGAAGTAGTGCCCCGGGCAGTCGAGGTCGAACAGCGCCTCCGGCAGCCGCACGGTGCAGCTGCCGGTCTGGCGCAGGCTGACCAACGCCAGCGGGTCCAGCGCGGCCAGCGACACCCGTTTGGTGAGCTCGTACTCGCGGCGGTTCTGTTCCAGGAAGGCGACCTCCATCCGCTTGACGTCCTGGTAGAGCGCCTCGCCGGCGAGCAGGCCCTTGCGCAGGCTGTCCCAGTAGCCGTACTGCACGAAGTCGGAGTCGGCCTGGCCCAGCTCGTGCCGCCAGGCCCGCTCGGCACGCTTGGCCACGTCGTAGGCCAGCCGGTAGGCCGGGAAGTAGACCTGCGACAGCTGACCGATCATCCAGTGGTAGAGCTGGGCGTTGGTGTACTTGCCGGTCAGGAACTCGCTGACCTCCTCGGCGTTGGCGACCTGCCTGCGGTGGTTGTCCAGCTCCAGCTGGGTCACCGCCTGGCGCAACGTGGCGGCCGCGATCTGCTGGTCGAGCTGCGTGATCTCCCGCGCGGCAACGTTGCTCTGCAGCACCCAGTCGGCGTGCCGCAATGCGAGCTGCGCGGCGCGGGTGCTCTTGCCCGCCTGGTAGGACCGTGCCGCGCCCTGGCCGCGCAGGAAGCCGGCGGCGGCCTGGAGCGCGCGTCCGATGTGGGCGCCGCCGATCGAGTACCCGCCGCCCACGCCGAACGGCTTGGTGGCGAAGTTGATGTCGCCCAACGCGAACACCACGCTCGCGCTGTTGTCCACGTGCGTCGCGGTCTGCGTCTTCTCGTGCGCCGCCCGCAGCTGCTCGCGTTCGTTTTTCTCGGCCTTGAGCAGCGGGGTGCCGTCGTCGTCGGAGATGTCGAGCGTCGGCGGGGTCTCCAGGCTCACCGGCGCGCCCTCGGCCGGCAGCTTGGGATCGGTCTTGCCCAGCAGCCGCTGGCAGTGCAACCACCGCTCGCCGGCCGTGGCACGGGAGCGCCGCAGCGCCTCGATCTGGGCGGTGGCCTCGGCGTGCTGCTGGACGCGGGTCTGCTCGACGGCCTGCAACAACGACTGCTCGTGCCCGGCCCGCAGCACCGCGAGCGCCTCGGCGTCCTGCTTCTCCAGCGCCGCCAGCAGCGCGGCTCCGAGCGCCTTGACCTCCGCGCAGAGCTCGGCGGCCTTGCCCACCAGCTGGCCGAACCGGTAGTTCGGCGGGGGTGCCGAGGCGTCGGTCAGCGCAGCCGCCAGGTCGACGCCGCCCGCGGCGGCGCGCACCAGCAGCCCGGGGTCGATCGGCGCCTCGAACAGCGGCAGGGCCCGCACCACGCCTTCGATGTTCATGCAGTGCCGGATCTTGAACAGCCGGTCGGCGACCAGGTCCCAGTAGCCCAGCAGCTTGTCGTTGGGCGGGATGCAGAAATACAGCATCCGCGGGATGTCCGCGGGTGGCCGGCCGGGTGTGACCGTGACGGCGTCGGCCCGGAGGCTGCCGAACAGGTACTCGATGTCCACCATCGGGTCGGAGAACTCCTCCAGCGTCGCCCGCAGGGAGCCGGCGGTCTGCACCTGCGGCTGCGCCCGCGGGGGCATCGTGGTGGGGCGCGGGCCGAGGATGCTTGCGGCCAGCACGTAGAGCTGGGTCGCTTCGTTGATCGCCTCCAGGGTGTCGCGGCGGAACAGCTGGTCGGCCCAGGCGATGAGGTTGTCCAGGTAGCGCATGACGACATTGCGCTGGTAGGCGGCGATCCGCAGCCGGGCCAGCACGTGCGGCTGGGCGGGGAACCGGTGCCACAGCCGAACCTGCTCGGTGAGGTCCTCGTCGGCCACCCCGTCGGTGAACGCCCGCAGGATCCGGTCGATGCGCTGCTCGAGCACTTCCCGCTGCTGCTGCAGGTAGAACGGCTTGGTGCGCCAGAACTTGCGCGGGGTCTGCGCGTCCTCGGTGTCGGTCGGGTCGAAGATCGTGTGGAACCACCGCTGCGCCTCCTCGAAGCGCTGGTTCTGCGACAGCCGGGTGGCAATGAGCAGCGGCAGGTGGAAGAACAGTTCCCAGTTGTAGACCGAGTACGCCCCGCCGTAGCTGAAGTCCAGGTCCTCGATCGGCTGGGACAGGCCGGTCTCCGGGTCGCGGCCCAGGACCAGCGTCTCGCGGGGCGCGTACCGCGCGGTGAAGGACTGGTCCAGCGGCGAGGCGGCGAGCTGGGTGCTCCGGCGCAACAGCGCGTCCAGCCCGTCCTGGCGCAGCGTCTCCAGCAGCCGGCAGGGGTAGGGATGGAAGAACGCCTCGAACAGGTACTTGCGGGTTGTCGTGGTGGGGAAAAGCAGCGGCCGGCCGTTCAGACGCAGGTCGTCTACCACCTCGCCGAGCGTGAGCAGCCCCGACCCGCGGGCGGACAGGAAACGCGTGCCGCCCGGCGGTGCCCAGGTCCCGGCGCGCAGCGCGAGCAGCCGACTGGCGGGGGTGCGCCGTGGGGCGAGCCGGGGTGCCAGCCTGGGTCCCACCCGGGGAGCGAGCCGGATGCCGTCGCCGCTGACCGGCGACCCGCCGTCCACCGGGCGAGGCCGAATGGGCTGCCCGGCCAGGTAGCGGGCGACCGGGCTGTCGGCCAGCAGCGCGACCGGGCTCGGTGGGCGTTCCCGCACGTCGTCGGCGAACTGGTAGTAGCGGCTGGGGTCGATGTCGAGCCGGCCGGGGTCGGCCTGCTCCGGATCGGCCAGCTGCCATTCTGGCACTGTCCGGGGCTCGACGAAGTAGCTGCGGGTGTCGTCGGCGAAGAAGAACGGGCTGTTCCCGGTGATGCCGCCGTCCTGATGGGCATAGGACAGGCGGAACTGCGCTGCGCCCGGCGTATCGGCCAGCGCGACGTCCTCGCCGTCCGAGGCGGCCAGGCTGGGCAACACCAGCGTGCGCTCGCCACCCTCCACGAAGTCCATGCCGTCGATGCCGGTGGTGCCCGGCCCGTCGACCCCGTTCTCCCAGAACCAGGTCGGCAGGGTGGTGGCGTCGCAGCCGGTGAAGACGAAACCGCCGCCGATGGCGCGGGCGACCTCGGGGCTCACCCCGGTGCGCTCGGGCGGCCGGGGCTGCGGGTCGGCGGAGTCGTCGTGCTCGTACCAGATCCACAGCTCGCCGCCCGGGCGCAGCGACGTCCGGAACACGTAGGCGCCGCGGCCGCGGTCGGGGCGATCCTCCCGGGGCGGGAAGTCGGACACGATCCGCTGGGAGGTGACCCGCTTGGGCAGCCAGCTGCCGCGGCGGCGCTGGCTCCAGGCCAGCTGCATCGAGACGTACGGACTTGGCGGCTGCGGAGTGTCGAACGGCGGGTCGGGCGGGTCGGCGCCCTCGGTGAACACCGGCCAGAACAGATGCAGCGCCCCGTTCCAGACGATCGGGATGAGCTGGCGCTCCCCGATGTCGAGGTCGAGCTGCTCCCAGGCGGTCCACCGGCCGTCGACCCGCTGGCGGTAATGGTGCACCGGCGTGGTGGCGCCGGCCGACCGGCCGAAGACGTGCAGCACCCCGGGGTGGGCGTCGTCGCCGCTCTCCAGGTACATCCCGGCCACTTCGAGCCGGCTCACCTCGTCCAGGCCCTCCAGGTAGTGCGCGAACACGTCCTGCGCCAGCTCGGCGGTGACCTCGCCGGCGCTGAGCTCGGCCTCCGCGGCCTGGAACAGCGGGGAGCGGTCGTCGCGCAGCTCCGGTTCCAACCAGTTCTCCGGATACAGGAAGATCTTGCGGGTGGCCTCCCACACGCGGTAGTTGCGCATGCTCGCCCAGTCACCCCAACCCGGGTGGGCGTCGTCGGCTGTGATGCCGGGCTCCAGGTGCAGCAGGCAACGCTGGACGAACTGCTGCATCGAGCCGATCGCCTGCTTCAGCCGCGAGGTCATCGCGCACGGGCTGATCTCGACGTCGACCAGGAACCGGCCGTACAGCTCGTACGCGTCGGCCGAGTGCGGCCGGCCGGCCACCGGCGCGATCAGGTAGGCCACCAGCGCGTCGCGCTGCCGGACCCGCAGGGCGTCGACCAGCGGGCGCGCCACCTGCGCCCAGGTCGCGTCGGTGTAGTGCGCCTTGACCAGGGAACGGGCCGCCCGGGCGTCGGCTTCGCCGAGCTCGGGCCGGGCGAGCTGGTGGCACACCTGCACCGGGGCTCCCAGCCGGCGGGCCCGGCGCAGAGCGGTCACCAGCCGCTCCAGCGCCGCCTCGTCGGCCAGGTCGGCGGCCGTGGTCAGACCCAGCACGGCGCCGGCCAGGTACCCCAGCTGGGCGCGGTCCCACTCGGTGCGGGCGGCGATCGCATCGAGGACGTCGTCCAGGCTCGCCGTGCCGCCGCGGGCCAGGTCGACGATCTCCATCAGCGCCTCGGCGCCGCCGCGCAGCCCGTCGCGGACCCGAACCAGCCGGGCCAGCCGCAGCCACGCCCCGAACCGCGCCGGCGGGTCGGCCTCGGTGGTCGGCAGGTCGGCCAGCAGCAGCCAGCCGACCGGGTCGGCCGGGTCGAGGCCCGGCTCCGGGCGGGCGGACACGGTCGGGGCGACGGTGTCCAGCCAGCGCAGCTCCGCGGTCGAGAACCCCAGCGCGCCCGCCAGCCGGACGGCCTTGACCAGCCGCACGAACCCGCGGAACTGCGGCCCGAAGCCCGCCGGGGTGACCGGGACCGCCGGGTCGGAGTCGACCAGCGCGTCGGACCGGAAGTCCGCCAGCGCGGACCCGTCCGCCGGTGAGACCGCCGGCAGGGAGTCGAGGAGCTCGGCGGTGGCCGACGGGTCCAGCCCGACCGCCTCACCCAGCCGCTGGGCGACGAACCGCGCGCTGGTGGCCGCCTGCAGATAGCCCAGCAGCCGGGCCAGGACGAGCGCGAACCGGTCGGCCGGCTGATGCGGGTCGGCGGCGAGCTCGTCGGCGTCCGCGGCGGTGTAGAGCGCGGCCTGAGGCGGCGGGACGTAGGCCGCCGGGGCCTCGAAGAGAATGCGGACGGCCGCCAACCAGGCCGGGTCGGCCGGGCCCAGCGCCTCCGCCGCGGTCAGATCGGCCTGGCTCATCACCCCGACGTAGTGCAGCCGCCCCGTCCCGGCGTCGTGATAGAGCCGTTTGCGCAGCGGGTCGGGGATCCGCAGCCCGGCCGGTAGCGCGGCCAGCTCGGCGTCGAACGTGGGCCACACGCAGGTGCGCAGCGTGTCGAGCACGAACCCGCGGGGCACGACGGGTGCGGGGTCGGCCAGGGTGGTGATCACCGTCTGCACCAGCTCGGGTGGCCAACCCAGTGTGCCGAGCGTCTCGGCGAGCAGGTCGCCTGTGGCATCGGGACGGGGCGCGGTGTCCTCCCGGATCGCCTGCTGGCCGGTGCGCAGGTCGGTGAGCACGGCGGCGATCGTGTCCACGCTGGGCTGTGCGGTGGTCGTCTGCGCCCCCCGGTGGGTCAACAGGTAGTCCAGCTCGGCGACCGGCAGGCCGGCGTCGAGCACCCGGTCGGCCAGGGCCACGAACTGCACGGCGTGCTCGCTGCCGGGCTCGAACGGGTCCATCCCGGACAGCCGGCGCAGCACCACCAGCTCCTCGACCGACACCCCGAGCCCGCGGGCCAGCCGGACGTGCCGGTAGAGCGCCGACAGGTTGGCCAGGTTCGCCGGCGCCTGCGCCGGCAGCAGCTCGAGTAGCGCGGCCAGCTCGGCGGCGGTGACGCCGAGGGCGGCCAGCAGCGCGGGGACGTGCGCGTCCAGCCGCGCCCGCTCATCGGTCCGGCTCGCGGCCAGCACCTCGCCGGCGGCCAGCGCGAAGTCCTCCTCGACCGGCGAGTGCACCGCCGCGTTGAGGAACAGGCGCTGGTAGAGCGGGTCCTCCCCGGTGGTGGGCAACGGCCCGAAGAACACCAGCAGCTGCTCCACCGGCAGCCCGAGCCGATCGCACAGCCGGCGCAGATGGGAGATCCCGCGCAGCGTGGCCGCCGAGATGGCGCCGCCGAACACCGCGATCGCCCGGTCGAGGTCGGTCACGCTCCAGCCCAACCGCCGCCGGAGCCGCACGAAGGCACCCAGCCGCTCGGCGAAGCCCCGATCGGTGGCGGTGAGGGCGAGCTTGCCGACCTCGCAGGTCGTCGGGTCGTCCGGGTCGGCCGAGGCGATCCGGATCCGCCCGCCCGGGTTGAGATACCCAGTGCCCAGCACGGCGACGAGCTCGTTGTAGCTCAGGCCGGCGCGGTGCAGCAGCGGCGCCACCCACCGCAGCGCCTCCAACCACCCCACCTCGTGCTCGACGGGCGCCTGCGGCCGGGCGCGGTCGATCACAGCGACGCGGTTGCCGTCCTCGGCCAGGCCCCACAACGTCCACGGCCAGACCCTGGTCACCACCTGCCCGGACCCGTCGGCGGACGGGCGCACCTGCCAGAGCCCCTCGGGGGCGGTAGCGGAGACGAGCCCGGAGTAGGCGCGGCGCCGCCACCGCCCGATCTGGACCGTCCACAGTCCATCAAGGCGCGGGTCGCGCTGCTCGGCGACCAGCACGACCGAACCGGCCGGCAGCCGCCGGCCGCCGGCGGCGAGCAGGCCGGTCAGCTGGGGAACCGGGGAGGTGATCGCGGCTCGCACCCGCAGACCGCCGGTGAGCAGCTGGCGCTCCAGCCGGGTCAGGCCGAGGTGCTCGCCGACCACGTCGAGGTCGGTCAGCCAGCCGGCTGCCTGGCCGGCGGTCGCGAACTCCCGCATGAGCACGTCGCGGCGCACCCCGAGGTGGCCGAGGAAGGTGCTCACCTGCTCCCGCCAGAGGTCGAGCGAGGCGTCCAGCGGGAACAGTGCGGTGCCCAGCACCTCGTAGGCACCGGCGTTGAGGTGCTCGGGGCTCACCGCGAGCTGGTCGGCGCGGGCACCGGTCTGGTAGGCCCGCAGCGCCACCCGCAGCGCCTCCTTGGTCCGGACGACCAGGTAGAGCACCGAGTGATCGGTGACGAACCACCGGCGGCCCGGATCGACCACCACGGCGACCGCGTCCGGGCCCAGGGGGGCGTTGTCACGGCGGGCGAAGACATCGCGCAGCCCGTCCGAGACGACCCGCGAGTCGAGTTCGGCGGCGTGGCCGGGTGGCAGCTCGAAGCCGGGGAAGGGCGCCACCTCGTCTTCCAAGATCTCGTTGACCAGGTCGATGTAGGGCAGCACGACGTTGGTGTTGTCGCAGGTGAGCTCGATCCAGGCCAGGTCACGGCGGCGCTGCAGCAGGATGTCGCGGGCGTTGGTGCGGCCCTGTGCGCGGTCGCCGAGGAAGGCGAGGATCTCGGCGAAGTAGGCGGCCGGTCCGGCCACCGAGCGGCAGTCGGCGCAGTCGCAACTGTCCAGCGACCCGAACAGGGTGGCCAGGTTCGGCACCTGCTGGGGATCCGGCGCGGCGAGCACGTGCATCTTCTCCCGGTGGAACCGGGGGTGGTAGTTGGTCACCACCGCGGCGCTGGCCAGCACCACGTGCAGCGCCTTGCGGTAGATCAGCTTGGCGCGTACGGAGTCGACCGCGCGCGAGGTGAGCTGCCGCTGCCACGTCTCCGGGCCCAGGCGGGTTACGTCGTGTGCCGACCGGAACCCCGCCTCCCGCATCGCCCGCAGCTCCGGATGACGCGCGGTGAGGTTGGCCAGCCGCTGGACGGAGGCCAGCTCGCGGGTCAGGCCGGGCACGTCGGCCACGCCGTCGAACAGCCGGGGCCGGCTGCGGGCCAGGTCGGCCACCCGGACCCGGTCCAGCGCGAAGCCGTCTGGGTGGGCGGCCACGTTGCGCCAGAAGGTGCGCTCGTCCGCCGGCAGCGCCTGGTCGGCGGCCGCCCGGTAGGCCAGCGCGGCAGTCGGCACCGCGTCGGCGACGATCCGCTCCAACGTCTCGGCGTACAGCCGCACCCGGCGGTCCCCGGGCTCGCCGGGCACGCCGTCGGGCACCCAGTGCGCGGCCGGCGCGGGCTGGCTGCGGATCAGCCGCTCCCAGTCCTCGACGTCGAATCGCGCGAGGTCGCGAAACGACCGGAACTGGCCGTCGCGGTGCGACCGCAGCAGCTCACGCACCAGCGGTGGGTGCCCGTCGGTGAGCGCGGCCAGCTGGACCGCCAGCTGGGTCTCGCCGACCCGCGGTCCGATCCGGGGATCGGCAGCAAGGTCCCGCCAGAACCGTTCCACCGGTCCCTGGTGAGCGAGGTAGCGGGCGGTGAACTCGCGCACCGCGTCGCGTTCCGGCAGCACCTCGGCCAGGATCTCGCCCCACGGGCCCGACTCGATGAGGTGGTCGGCGGCGGCGCGACGCAGGCGTTGCTCGATCTGTGTACCGCCCTGCGCCACGCGGGCGGGGACCACTCCGGCAGCCACCGCGCTGCGCAGGGCCCGGCTACGACCGTCCGGGGTCGCCGCCAGCAGCTGGGACACCGTGCCGGCGACACCGGTACGGGCGAAGGCGTAGCACGCCTCGGGGCTCACCCCGGTCCGCGCGGCGATCTTGTGGGCCGCGACGAGCAGGGCCACCCGTTGCGGCGGCTGGCCACTCTGGCTGGCCAGCAGGGTGACATCAGGCTGTTCGGGCGTTTCGGACAGCTCGCCGAGCTGCGCGCCATCCAGCAGCGGGCTGACCGCGGCCAGCACGGTCTCGTACTCCGAGGCCGGCTCGGGGCGGTGGCCGACCGCGAGGTCGATCCGCACCGCCGAGGAGACGCCGAGCTGCAGCCGCGAGTCGGCGAGGACCGCGCCGCTCTGGTCGTAGGCGCGGACGGTGAGGTCGACTGTCGAGAGCGGTGGGGGTGCCTGCAGCCGGTACAGACCGCGAGCATCGGTATTTGTACTACCGATCTCATCGTCGTGCCGAAGCCGCCGGTGGACGGCGCGCACCAGCACGCCGACCAGCGGCGCCCCGGTCTCGTCGGTGACCCGGCCGGACACCACCACCGGCGACCCGCCGTCGGCGCCGTCGCGCGCCGCGCCCGCGCGTCGCCCTCCTGCCGGTCCGCCAGCTGTCGCCCTGTCGCCGGAATCGACCATGCCCGCCTCCCCGCACGAGCGCCGCCGGCGTCGTGGCTGCGCGTGCCGCCGCGGCGAACCTCCCCGCTGCGTACTCTGGCCCGCGCGCGGGGCAACGCGCACCAACCGTATCGGCCAATCTGCGACCCGGATGGGCCAGTTCCGCTTTCGGGTGGCGGGCGGCTGCCGGAGCCGGAGCGTCGTGGTTCATCTCGGACCACTCGGCAGAGCGTGCGCGCGATCGAGCCGTGTTGTCAGGACCTCGACGACGGGATCCCGCCCTCGACGTGAGGAGATCATGGAGATTTGAGTTCGGACGTCCCGGCTCGACGGCGACGTC
>JBFWRR010000089.1:0-20370 GCA_050248815.1 Pseudonocardia sp.
TCCCCAACCCAAAAAGGGCCGGAAACACAAACTGGCACAAAACCAATCCGCAAAAACCACACCAACCACAGTCGATGCAGTCAAAGCTCGACACACTGTTGAGTTCTCAAAAGACACCCGCACACCACCACAGCTCTCGTCGAGCTGATCCGGGGCAACTGCCCTAACTTACATGACATGAGGGGCTTGGTCAAGCCTCTCAGGCCGGTCGGAATCTTACAGCACCTCTCGGTGCTGGCCGATCCCGGGTCCCACCCGGTCCGGGGAGCCTCGCGGCTTCCGGGCCGCCCAGGACCGTACAACGCCTTCCGGCGCTGTTCCGTTCCCGGGTGATCGCCGTGAGATCCGGGGCCCGCTTCCCTCCCGGCCGAGCCGGTTCGTGTGGGGGCCGCCGTGGCGACGGGGAGAAAGTTACACACCCCCCGGAACCGGCTCGCAACGGGGGGTCACCTTTCCACCGTCTCCGCAGGTCAGGACCCGGGCCCGACCTACGAGACCTGGATCCCGGCGAGGTTGCGCTTGCCCCGGCGGAGGACGAGCCAGCCGCCGGCGAGGAGGTCCCCCTTCCCAGGGACCCATGCCTCGTCGGTGATCTTCGTGTTGTTCACGTAGGCGCCACCCTCGCCGACCGTCCGGCGCGCAGCGCCACGACTGTCGCTCAGCCCGGACGCCACGAGCAGGTCGACGATGGTCGGACCATCCCCGAGTCGGACGGTGGCGGTCGGCACCTCGGCGAGGGCCGCGGCGAGCGTGTCTCCGTCGAGGTCGCGAAGCTCGGCACGCCCGAACAGGGCGCGGCTCGCCGTGGTCACCTGCGCCGTCTGCCGCTCACCGTGGACGAGCGTCGTGAGCTCTGCCGCCAGGCGGTGCTGCCCGGCGCGCAGATGGGGCCGTTCGGCGACCTCCTTCTCAAGGTCGGCGATCTCGTCCGCCGTGAGGAAGGTGAACAACCGCAGGTAGCGGCCGACGTCGGCGTCCGCGACGTTGACGAAGTACTGGTACCAGGCGTACGGCGAGGTCATCGCCGGATCCAGCCAGATGTTCCCCCCGCCGGTGGACTTGCCGAACTTCCGGCCATCGGCGTCGGTGACGAGCGGGGTGGTGAGCGCATGCACGGTCTGGCCCTCGACCCGGCGCACCAGCTCGACCCCGCCGATGATGTTTCCCCACTGGTCCGAACCACCGATCTGCAAGCGGCAGCCGTGACGCCGGTACAGGTGCAGATAATCCTGGCTCTGCAGGAGCAGGTAGCTGAACTCGGTGTAGGACATCCCCTCACCGGCGAGGCGGCGCTTCACCGTCTCCCGGCCGAGCATCACGTTGACGGAGAAGTGCTTCCCGATGTCCCGCAGGAAGTCCAGAACCGTCTGCCCACCGGTCCAGTCCAGGTTGTTCACCACGAGCGCGCCGGTGGGCGAGGAGTCGAACTCGACGAACCGCTCGAGCTGCCCGCGGATCCGCTCCGCCCAGGCCTGCACCGTCTCGGCGCTGTTGAGCGACCGCTCGCCGACGTCTCGCGGGTCACCGATCATGCCGGTGGCGCCACCGGCGAGCACGATCGGCCGCGCCCCCGCCTGCTGGAAGCGGCGCAGGGTGAGCAGCGGGACGAGGTTGCCGGCGTGCAGGCTCGGCGCCGTCGGGTCGAACCCGCAGTACAGCGTGAGGGGTTCGGGGCCCGACAGGTCGCGGCGCAGGGCTTCGCGATCGGTCGTCTGCGCGACCAGGCCACGCTGGTCGAGCTCGTCGATGATGTCGCTGGTGCTCACCGGGCCGATTGTGTCCCACGGGTCACGCGAGTTCCGGCCCGGTAGCTGCTCACGGCCGGCGAGCCGTCGATCCAGAAGCGCCACGGCGTGTCGACCGCGGTCGCCACACCGACCCGCGGGCCCGTGCGCACCGAGGCGGGATCGACCGGGTCTCCCGCCCGCAGGCGCACGGGCGACGCCGCCGAGGTGACGTCCACCCCGTTGTGCTCGCGGCCCAACCCGAGCAGGGCCGCCAGGCGTGCCGGGCCGCGGGCCAGCTCCGCGTCCCGGCGCGCGGTGGGCCGGCGGATCCGCGCGACGAGCGGATCGGACACCACCTCGCCCGCGCGCAGCAGGACGGCCGCGGCCTCGCCGTCCGGCTGGCAGCACACGTTGGCGCAGAAGTGCATGCCGTACACGAAGTACACGTAGAGGTGCCCTGGTGGGCCGAACATCACGGAGTTGCGCGCCGTACGGCCGCGGAAACTGTGCGACGCAGGGTCGTCCGCACCCCGGTACGCCTCGACCTCGACCAGCCGTACGGCGACGGGCCCGTGCGGTGTGTCCGACTCCACAACGCACCCGAGCAGCCGACGTGCCGCGTCGACGACATCGCCCTCCAGTTCAGCGCGCGGGAGCAGCACGGTGGTCATCGCCGCGTCGACGGGTGCCCGTCGGCAGGCACAGGAGCGTGGGAAGGATCACGGCGCCAGCCACGACCGGGCGTCCGCCACGCTCTCGCGCAGCGTCGCGAGCTGTTCGGCGACCCGCGGGCCCGCCGTGCCGCCCCGCGCGTCGCGCGATGCGATCGAGCCCTCGACCGTGAGCACGTCGCGCACGGCCGGGGTGAGCGCCGGATGCACGCCGGCAAGCTCGCCGTCGGTGAGGTCGGCCAGCCCGACGCCGCGGGCCTCCGCCGCCCGGACGCACCCGCCCGCGGCCTCGTGTGCCACGCGGAACGGCACCCCCTGCCGGACCAGCCACTCGGCGACGTCGGTGGCGAGGGTGAAGCCCGCGGGGGCCAGCTCGGCGAGCCGGTCGGTGTGGAACGTGAGCGTGGCGACCATCCCGGCCATCGCGGGCAGCAGCAGGTCGAGCTGCTCGACGGAGTCGAACAGCGGCTCCTTGTCCTCCTGCAGGTCGCGGTTGTACGCCAGCGGCAGGCCCTTCAACGTGGCCAAGAGCCCCGACAGGTTGCCGATCAGGCGCCCGGCCTTGCCGCGGGCCAGCTCCGCGACGTCGGGATTCTTCTTCTGCGGCATGATCGAGCTGCCGGTGGAGAACGCGTCGTCGAGTGTGACGTAGCCGAACTCGGCCGTGGCCCAGAGGAT
This sequence comes from Pseudonocardia sp., assembly GCA_050248815.1. Classification (GTDB taxonomy): domain Bacteria; phylum Actinomycetota; class Actinomycetes; order Mycobacteriales; family Pseudonocardiaceae; genus Pseudonocardia. Next base: position 3,077 of record JBFWRR010000089.1, read on the forward strand.
CACCTCCTCGGCGATCCGCGACAGGTCGACGGCGATCATCGCAAGGACGAACGCCGCCTCCGCCGCGAAGTCCCGCGCCGCCGTGCCGTCGATCGAGTTCGCAGCGCTCGAGTCGAACCCAAGCTCGGCGGCGACCGCCTCCGGATCGAGGCCGAGCGAGGAGCCGGCGAGCGCCCCCGACCCGTACGGCGACACCGCCGCGCGCCGGTCCCAGTCCCGCAACCGGTCCACGTCCCGCAGCAGCGCGTGCGCGTGCGCGGCCAGCTGGTGCGCCAGCAGCACGGGCTGGGCGTGCTGCAGGTGCGTGCGCCCGGGCATCGGAGCGTCCGGGTGCGCCCGCGCCTGGGCGACCAGCGCGTCCACGACGTCGAGCACGCCCGACGCGACGCGGCGCGACGCGTCCCGCAACCACATGCGGAACAACGTCGCCACCTGGTCGTTGCGCGAGCGGCCCGCCCGCAGCTTGCCGCCGAGCTCCGCCCCGGCGCGCTCGATGAGCCCGCGCTCCAGCGCGGAGTGGACGTCCTCGTCGTCCGGGGCCGGGCCGAACGCCCCGGACGCCACGTCCGCAGCGAGCTTCTCGAGGGCGTCCAGCATCAGTGTCAGCTCGCCATCGGAGAGCAGGCCCGCGCGGTGCAGGACCCGAGCGTGCGCCTGCGACCCGCGCAGGTCGTACGGCGCGAGCCGCCAGTCGAAGTGGGTGGACACCGACAGCGCGGCGAGCGCGTCGGCCGGCCCGGACGCGAACCGCCCACCCCACAGCTGCGAGCCCGCCATCAGTCGGTGCCCGCTTCCAGCGCGGCCTCGTCGAGCGGCCGCCCCGACACGTCCCCGGCCGCCCCGTCGGTGTCGCCGTCGGCCGCGATGCGGTCGAAGCCGCCCGCGGGGAGCTCGCCGAACAGCGTGCCGTGCTCGACGAGCACGAGTCCCTGCTCCAGCCGCTGCCCGGCGTACTCCTCCAGCTTGGCGCGGGAGTCGGCGATGTCGAGGTTGCGCATGGTCAGCTGGCCGATCCGGTCCATCGGCCCGAATGCGGGGTTCTCCACGCGCTCCATCGACAGCCGCTCCGGGTGATAGGAGAACGCGGGCCCCTCGGTGTCGAGGATCGTGTAGTCGTCGCCACGGCGCAGGCGCAGGGTGACGGTGCCGGTCACGAGCGACGCGATCCAGCGCTGCACCGACTCGCGCAGCATCAGCGACTGCGGGTCGAGCCAGCGCCCCTCGTAGAGCAACCGGCCCAGCCGCCGGCCCGCGTCGTGGTAGTTGGCCAGGGTGTCCTCGTTGTGGATCGCGTTGAGCAGCCGCTCGTACGCCGCGAAGAGCAGCGCCATCCCGGGCGCCTCGTAGATGCCGCGTGACTTCGCCTCGATGATCCGGTTCTCGATCTGGTCGGACATGCCCAGGCCGTGCCGGCCGCCGATCGCGTTGGCCTCGATGACCAGGTCGACGTTGGTGGCGAACTGCTTGTCGTTGATCGCCACCGGCATTCCGTTCTCGAAGGTGACCGAGACGTCCTCGGTCGGGATCTCCACCGCCGCGTCCCAGAACTTCACCCCCATGATCGGCTCGATGGTCTCGAGCGACACGTCGAGGTGCTCCAGCGTCTTGGCCTCGTGTGTGGCGCCCCAGATGTTGGCGTCGGTCGAGTACGCCTTCTCCGCAGAGTCCCGGTACGGCAACCCGTGCGCGGTGAGCCACCTGCTCATCTCGTCGCGGCCGCCCAGCTCGGAGACGAAGTCGGCGTCGAGCCACGGCTTGTAGATGCGCAGCTCGGGGTTGGCGATCAGGCCGTAGCGGTAGAACCGTTCGATGTCGTTGCCCTTGAAGGTCGAGCCGTCGCCCCAGATGTGGACGTCGTCGGCCTGCATGGCCCGGACCAGCAGTGTCCCGGTGACGGCCCGGCCGAGCGGCGTCGTGTTGAAGTAGGCGCGGCCCGCGGACCGGATGTGGAACGCACCGCACGCGAGCGCCGCCAGACCCTCGTCGACCAGTTGCGGCCGGATGTCGACCACGCGGGCGATCTCGGCCCCGTACTCCCGGGCGCGGTCGGGGACACCGGCGATGTCGTTCTCGTCGTACTGGCCGAGGTCTGCGGTGTACGTGCAGGGGATCCCGCCCTTGGCGCGCATCCAGGCGACCGCGACCGAGGTGTCAAGGCCTCCGGAGAAGGCGATGCCGATGCGCTCGCCCTCGGGGAGTGAGGTCAGGACCTTGCTCACGGGATGGGTGCTCCTTATCCGATCTCGCATCAGGCTTTGGGCTGGTCGAGCTCGCGCAACCGGGACGCGAGCTCGGCGCCGGTGAGCGGCTCCCGCGCCACCACCAGGATCGTGTCGTCACCGGCGATCGTTCCGAGGACGTCGTGGACGCCGGACCGGTCCAGGACCCCGGCCACGTACTGGGCGGCGCCGGCAGGGACCCGCAGGATCGCCAGGTTGCCGCTGCCCTCGGCCGAGAGCAGCATCTCGCCGAGGACCCGGGCCAGGCGGGCGACGCCCCCGCTGTGCCGGCGGACGAGGTGCTCGGAGGGCACGGTGTACACGCCCTCGGAGGGGATCACGTAGACCAGCCCTTCCGGGCCGCGCAGCTTGACCGCGCCGAGCTCGTCCAGATCGCGCGAGAGCGTGGCCTGCGTGATATCGATGCCGTCGGCCTCCAGGAGGTCCAGCAGCTCGGCCTGGCTGTGTACCGGCCGCGACGCCACCAGGTCGACGATCCGGGCCCGACGGGCCGCGGGGGCGACGGGTGCCCGCCGGCCGTCCGCGCCGCGGTCCCCGACCTCCGGCTGCATCATCGCCGCATCATCGCCGCATCATCGCCGCAGCAACCAGGTCAGCAGCGCCTTCTGCGCGTGCAGGCGGTTCTCGGCCTCGTCCCAGATCGCGCTCGCCGGGCCGTCCATCACCTCGTCGGTGATCTCGTCACCCCGGTGTGCGGGCAGGCAGTGCAGGACGATCGCGCCGGGCGCGGCGCGGGCCAGGAGCGCGGCGTCGACGCGGTAGGGCAGAAACGCCGAGGACCGGTCCTGCCCGTCCGCCTCCTGGCCCATCGACGTCCACGTGTCCGTGACGAGCACGTCCGCGCCCTCCGCCGCGGCACGCGCGTCGCTCACGACCTCCACTCCCCCGCCGGTGTCGGACGCCCGGCTCGCGGCGTCGCGCAGGATCTCGGGATCGGGGGCGAATCCGTCGGGTGTCGCGATCCGGACGTGCAGGCCCGCGGTGGCACCACCCAGCAGCAACGAGTGGGCCATGTTGTTCGCGCCGTCCCCGAGGTAGGTGAGGGTGAGGCCGGTGAGGCGGCCGTGCCGCTCGCGGACGGTCTGCAGGTCCGCGAGCACCTGGCACGGGTGGAACTGGTCGGTGAGCGCGTTGACCACCGGCACCGTGGCCGCCGCCGCCATCTCGTCGATCCGCGACTGGTCGCCGGTGCGCCAGATGATCGCCGACACGTAACGTGACATCACCCGCGCGGTGTCCGCGATCGTCTCGCCGCGCCCGAGCTGGCTCGCCCGAGCGTCCACGATGAGCGGCTGGCCGCCGAGCTGGGCGATGCCCGTCTCGAACGACAGCCGGGTGCGGGTGGACGGCTTGTCGAACAGCACCGCCACCGCCTGCGGCCCGTCCAACGGGCGGTGGGCGAACGGGGACTTCTTGATCTCGTCCGCGAGCGCCAGGACCTCGAACTGCTCGTCCGGGGTGAGGTCGTCGTCCCTCAGGAGGTGGCGGGTCATGTGGGCGCACCCGCCACCGAGTCCAGGATGGCGGGGAGGGCGGAGACGAACTCCGCGGCCTGCTCCGACGAGAGCACCAACGGCGGGACGAGCCGGAGGCGCGTCGGGACGGCCGGGTTGACCAGGTAGCCGGCCTGTTTCGCCGCAGCGGCGACCGCAGGCGCGACCGGTGCCGTCAGCCCGATGCCGATCATGAGGCCCGCGCTGCTGACCTCCTCCACCAGCGGATGTCCGAGAGCGTCGATCCCGGTCGCGAGCTCCTTGCCGACGAGGGTGGTGTGCTCCAGCAGACCGTCCGACGTGATGGTGTGCAGCACCGCGAGCGCAGCGGCGCAGCTGATCGGGTTGCCTCCGAACGTCGTTCCGTGCTGCCCGGGCTGGAGCAGATCGGCCGCAGCGCCGATGCCGATGCACGCCCCGATCGGCAGGCCGCCGCCAAGGCCCTTCGCCAGCGTGAGGACGTCCGGGACGACACCCGTGGCCTGGTGGGCGAACCACCGCCCGGTGCGGCCGATCCCGGTCTGCACCTCGTCCAGCACGAGCAACGCCCCGCGCTCCTGGGTGATCCGGCGGGCCGCCTCCAGGTAGCCGGGAGGAGGCACGATGACACCGGCCTCACCCAGGATCGGTTCGAGGACGACGGCGGCGGTGGCGCCGTCCACGACCGCGTCGAGCGCGGCAACGTCGCCGAACGGGACGTGGGTGACGCGCGGCGGGAGCGGCTCGAACGGCTCGCGCTTGGCCGGCTGTCCGGTGAGCGCGAGCGCCCCCATCGTGCGGCCGTGGAAGGCGTTCTGGGCCGCGACGAGGTCCGGACGCCCCGTCAGCCGGGCCATCTTGAAGGCGGCCTCGACCGCTTCGGTGCCCGAGTTGCCGAAGAGCACGCGGGCCGGGCCCACCCCCTCGTCGAGGTCCAGGATCTCGACGAGCCGCTCGGCCAGCTCCAGGGCCGGCTCGGTGACGAAGAAGTTCGTGGTGTGCCCGAGCGTGCGGATCTGCGTGCTCACCGCCTCCACGATCGCGGGATGAGCGTGTCCGAGGGCATTCACGGCGATGCCCGCATACATGTCGAGATAGCGGCGGCCGTCCGCATCCCACACGTAGGCACCCTCACCGCGCAGCAGCGTGGTGGGCGGCGTGCCGTAGTTGTTCATCATGACCGCCTGCCAGCGATCCTGGTAGCCACTCACGACGGCACCACCATGGTCCCGACCCCCTCACTGGTGAACACTTCGAGCAGGACCGAGTGGGCGATCCGCCCGTCGATCACGTGCGCCTGCTGTACCCCGCCGCGCACAGCTCGCAGGCAGGCCTCCATCTTGGGTGCCATGCCCGACTCCAGGGTCGGCAGCATCGGCTCCAGCTCGTCGGCCGTCAGTTCGGTGACGATCGACTCCGGGTCGGGGTAGTCGCGGTAGAGGCCGGCCACGTCGGTGAGGACCACGAGCTTCACCGCACCGAGCGCCGCGGCGAGCGCGGCGGCCGCGCTGTCCGCGTTGATGTTGTGGACGGTCCCCTCGACGTCCGGGCCGACGCCGGCGACGACCGGGATCCGCCCGGCGGCGACGATGTCCAGCACCGCGGCCGGATTGACGTCGACGACATCGCCCACCAGACCGAGGTCGACGGGCTCCCCGTCCACCAGGGCGGGCCGCTTCTCGACCGTGAACAGGCCCGCGTCCTCACCCGAGAGACCGACGGCATGGGGCCCGTGCTGATTGATGAGCCCGACCAGCTCGCGGCCGACCTGGCCGACGAGCACCATCCGCACGACGTCGATGGTCTCGGGCGTGGTGACGCGCAGGCCGCCGCGGAACTCCGCCGGGAGGTTCAGCCGCGTGAGCATCGCGGTGATCTGCGGGCCACCGCCGTGCACCACGACCGGCCGGATGCCCGCCAGCCGAAGGAACACCATGTCCTGCGCGAACGCGGCCTTCAGCTCCTCGTCGATCATCGCGTTCCCGCCGTACTTGATCACGACGGTCCGCCCGTGGAAGCGCTGCAGCCACGGCAGGGCCTCGGCGAGGACGCCCGCCTTCTCGCCCGCGTGCTTCAGGCGGGCGTCCAGCGACCGCTCAGGAGGAGTAGGCACTGTTCTCCTCCACGTAGGCGTGCGACAGGTCGGTGGTGCGGATGTCCGCCGTGGCCTCGCCGAGACCGAGCGATACCTCCACGAGGACCTCGGCCCCCGACAGGTCGGCCGCCGAGCGATCGCCCGCCGCCACGCCCTTGCGGCACAGCGCGACACCGTTGACCGCGACGCCCAGCCGGTCCGGGTCCAGCGGCGCGTCCGCGGCACCCGCCGCCGCGGCGATCCGCCCCCAGTTCGGATCGGACCCGAAGAGGGCCGTCTTGACCAGACTGTCCCGTGCGACGGCGCGCGCGATCGTGACCGCGTCCTGCTCGCTCGGCGCCTCCACCACCCGGACGGTGATCCGCTTGGTGACCCCTTCCGCGTCCGCCTGCATCTGCCGGGCCAGGTCGTCGCACACGGCGGTGAGCACCTGGGCCAACTCGGGACCGCCCACGGTCACGCCGGACGCCCCGGACGCCAGCACGAGGACCGTGTCGTTCGTGGACATCGAGCCGTCCACGTCCAGGCGGTCGAACGTGCGGCGGGTGGCCTGGCGGAGCGAATCGTCCAGGGTGAAGCGGTCCACCACGGCGTCTGTCGTGAGTACCGCGAGCATCGTGGCCATCGAGGGGGCGATCATGCCCGCCCCCTTCGCGAACCCGCCGACGCTCCATCCGGCCGGAACCGCCCGGAAGGCCTCCTTCGGCACGGTGTCAGTCGTCATCACCGCACGGGCCGCCGCGGTGCCCGCATCCGGGCCGTCCGCGAGGGCCCCGGCCGCGGCGACCACACCGCCGAGCACCGCCGCCTTCGGCAGCTGCGCGCCGATCAACCCGGTGGAGCACACGGCGACCTCGACGGCACCGCACCCGAGCGCCTCGGCGACCTGCTCGGCGGTGGCGTGCGTGGTCTGGAAGCCCTCCGGTCCGGTGCAGGCGTTCGCGCCGCCGGAGTTCAGGACGACCGCGCGCAGCGTGCCCCCGGTGAGCACCTGCTCCGACCAGAGCACCGGCGCGGCCTTCACCTTGTTGCTGGTGAAGGCCCCCGCCGCGGCGTACTGCGGCCCGTCGTTGACCACGAGCGCCAGGTCGAGCGCGCCGCTCCCCTTGATCCCGGCCGCAACGCCCGCAGCCCGGAAACCCTTCGGTGCCGTGACGCTCACGGTGCCACTCCCGTCAGTGGAAGGCCGGCCGTCTCGGGCAGGCCGAGGGCCAGGTTCATGCACTGGACGGCCGCGCCGGCCGTGCCTTTGGTGAGGTTGTCGATCGCGGCGACCGCGACCAGCAGCCGCGCATCCGCGTCGACGGTGACCTGCAGGTGTGCCGTGTTCGCACCCAGCGTGGCCGCCGTCGTCGGCCAGGAGCCCACCGGCAACAGGCTGACGAACGGCTCGTCGACATAGGCCTTCTCATAGGCCTCCCGGATCCCGTCGCCGTCCCCGGCGAGGGGTGTCGTGCAGGTGGCGAGGATGCCGCGGGGCAGCGGCGCGAGCACCGGCGTGAAGCTCACCGAGACGGGCTCTCCGGCGGCCGCCGAGAGGTTCTGCACCATCTCCGGGGTGTGCCGGTGCACCCCGCCGACCCCGTAGGCCGACAGTGCCCCCATCACCTCGGCACCCAGCAGGTGTGCCTTGAGCGAGCGCCCGGCGCCCGAGGTGCCGCTCACCGCCGTGACGACGGCCCTCGGCTCGACCAGGCCCGCCGCGAGCGCCGGGAACAGCGCGAGACTCACGGCCGTGGGATAGCAGCCGGGCACGGCGACCCGGGTGGCCCCGCGCAGCGTCTCGCGCGCGCCGGGCAGCTCCGGCAGGCCGTACGGCCAGGCACCAGCGTGCGTGCCGCCGTACCAGCGCGCCCAGGCCACGGCGTCCGCCAGCCGGTGATCGGCCCCGCAGTCGATCACGATGGTGTCGCCGAGCTGGGCGGCGAGCTCCGCGGAGTGGCCGTGGGGCAATGCGAGGAACACGACGTCGTGACCCGCGAGGGAGCCGGGTGTGGTGTCCTCGAGCACCCGCTCCGCGAGGGGTGTGAGATGTGGCTGGTGGGCACCCAGGCGCGAGCCCGCGCTGCCCCCCGCCGTCAACGCCCCGATCTCGACCTCGGGGTGCGCCAGGAGGAGCCGCAGGAGCTCACCGCCCGCGTACCCGCTCGCACCCGCCACTGCGACCCGTACCACGTGGATGAGTATGCACCATGGTGCAAGACCATTCACACGGCCCCGGCATCACGTGCCGAGCTCCAGGTAGGCGGCGAGCGTCCCCGCCGCGACGAGCATCGCCCGCCCGCGCGCGTCCAGGCGCTCGCGCCAGCCTGCCAACGAGGCCGCGAGCGGGCCGGCGCCGCCCGCGGCGCGCACCTGGGCCACCACGGTGGCGACGTGGTCGATCGGATACCCGCCGCGGCGCAGGAGCCGCGACAGTTCCGCGTCCCGGACATCCTCGCAGCTGTAGCGACGATGCCCGGCCCGGTCCCGCGCCGGGTGGAGGACGCGGGCACGTTCCCACTTCCGCAGCGTGGCCGGTACGACGCCGACCCGGCGCGCCAACTCCCCCACCGACAGCGGATCGCCCCGCACCACCGGCGGCGCGGCCGCGAGCAGCCCGGCGGCCGACGCGACGGCGTCGAGGGTCTCCCGGTCGCGGGCGAGCGCGACGTGCCCGGCATCGATGATCCCCAACGCCGCACCGACCTCGTCCGCGTTCACCGCCCGCAGGATCCGCGCCGCGTCGCTGTGGCCGAACGCGGGGACCGACATCCGGAACGTCCGCAGCGCCCGCACGTGCCGCTCGCGATAGACCCGGTGTCCGGACGGCGTGCGCTCGGCGGGCGGCAGGATCCCGTCCCGCTCGTAGTTGCGCACGGCCTGCGCGGAGAGCCCGTGCTCCCGGGCGAGCTCGGCCGGGCGCAACCGGCGAGCTGAACCTCCGGTTGAGGTTTTCAGGGCGATCACCAGGCTCGCTACGGACAGATCCTCACTCGACGGTTCAACGATACGGTGAAGTATCGTGATAACCACCCTGCTGTCCCTGCTGGACGGTCCGCTGCCCGATCTCGTCGCGCTCGGCGAGCCCACGCACCGCGAGCCGGGGTTCGCGCGGCTACGCAACCGGCTGCTGACGGCACTGGCGCAGCGCGGCGTACGGTCCGTCGCGATCGAGTCCGACGCCACTGCCGCGCCGGCGGTCGACGGCTACGTCCGGTCCGGCGAGGGCACGCTGTCCGAGGTGCTGGACCATGGCTTCAGCCACGGGCTCGGCGCGCACGCGGCCAACCGCGAGCTGCTGGCCCGGCTGCGGATCAGCAACGAGGAGCTGCCGCCGGAGGACCGGATCGCCTTCCACGGCTTCGACGCCCCGACGGAGTCGGAGTCGGCACCGAGCCCCCGCCGCCACCTCGAGCAGCTGTGCCGCTACCTCGGCGAGCCCGTCCCCGAGCACCTCCTCGGGGACGACGCGCCGTGGGCGGATCCCGCCGCCCAGTACGACGCGGCCCGCTCGGTCGGGCGTTCCGCCGCCGCCCGGGAACTGCGCGTCGTCGCCGACGACCTGGTCCTGCGCCTGCACGCCCGTGCCCCCGAGCTCGTCGCGAGCACCTGCGCCGACTCCTGGCACGCCGCCGCGACCCACGCCCGCGCCGCGCTCGGGCTGCTGCTCTACCACGCCGTCGCTGCCGAGCCCGGGCCCGCCCGGTTCGCGAGGCTGATGGGCACGCGGGACGCCCTGATGGCCGAGAACCTGCTCGCGATCCGCGCCCGTGAGCGTCACCGCGGCCCGACGCTGGTATTCGCCCACAACGGCCACCTGCAGCGCACTCCGGGCCGGTGGCAGGACGTGTGCTGGTGGCCCGCAGGAGCGATCGTCGCCGCGACCGGCACCGAGCGGTACCGGTTCGTCGCGGGCAGCCTCGGGGCGAGCGCAGCCGTCGGCCTGGGTGAGCCGGCGCCCGGCACGTTCGAGCACGCGCTCGCCGACGCGCCTGTGCGCGCCGGCTGGGTCCCCGACCTGCGCGAACGTGACGACGTCCGGCCCGAGCACGGCTACCTGCCGCTCACCCGCGACACGCTGGAGGGGGCCGATGCCGTCCTCCACCTGATCGGGCCCCAGGCCGCGCCCGAGGACGCCGGTGCCCAGGGCCTCGCCGCGCGCATCCTCGCCGCCTTCCCGCGGTCCGCGTACGTGCGCGCCGGGGACGGCGCCCCCGAGGTGGCCCGTGGCGACCGCTTCTTCTCCGCCACGTCCGCGTCCCGGGTGCCGTTCGCGACCATCGTCCACCGGGACCACCCGGGCCACGACGAGGCGGGTCGGCTCGACCGGCCGGGGGTCTTCCGGCTGAACATCGGCGCGGCACGCGCGACGGCGCCGGATGCCGACCCGGCCGCGCTCGACACCTGGCTGCCGCACCCGACCTACCGGGGATGGAGCTGCATCCTCAACCCGTCACGCGAACGGCTCCCGGAGATCGACGCCCTGCTCGCGCGGGCCCGCGCCCGGGCCCGGTGACCTCAGCCGCGCAGGACGGCCGCGTACCGCTCGGCGGCCACCGCCACCGCAGCGTCACGGGCCGCGTTGGCCTCCTCGCTCGTGAGCGTGCGGTCCGGGGCGCGGAAGCGCAGCGTGAACGCGAGCGAGCGCCTGCCGGGGCCGACCTGGTCGCCCGCGTAGACGTCGAAGAGGCGCACGTCCTCCAGCAGGGGGCCACCGCCGTCGGTGAGGGCTTCCGCGAGATCGGCCGCGGACACCGTCTCGGGCGCGACGACCGCCACGTCCACGCCGATCGGCGGGTACGGCGACACCACCGGAGCGGGGCGCACGTCCAGCAGCGGGATCGCGTCCAGGTCGAGCTCCATGGCGCAGGTGCGCGGCGGCAGCCCCAGCGCCTCGACGACCTTGGGGTGCAGCTCGCCCGCGTGCCCGACCACCCAGTCCCCGACCCGCAGCGCGGCGCAGCGTCCGGGGTGCCAGGGCGGCAGCTCCGCCGCGGTGACCCGCAGCTCGACGTCCGCGGCGGCCCCGACCAGGCGCGCGGCCGCGATCGCGTCCGCCCATCCGGCGGGGCGACCGTCGCCCCACCAACCGCGCCGCTCCCGGTCGCCCGCGAGGACGACGGCGACGTGCGCGGGCTGGGCGGGCAGGGCCGCGTCGATCTGTGCGATCTCGGCGTCCGACGGACGGGCGGTCACCTCCGGATCGGGCATCGGCACCGGCTGCGCGTGCGGCAGGACCACCTGCCCGACGTGGAAGAGCGCGACGTCCACCGCCCCGCGGGCCCGGTTGCGCACCAGTGCGTCGAGCAGGCCGGGCAGCAGGGTGGTGGCCAGCTCGCCACGCTCGGCGTCCAGAGGGTTCAGCACCCGGACCGTGCGGCGGCGGACGTCGTCGGCGGGCAGACCGAGACCGTCCCAGGCGGCGGGGCCGGTGAACGGGAAGGGCAGCACCTCGACGTACCCGGCCTCCGCGAGCGCGCGCGACACGGCGCGGCGCCGCAGCTGGGAGGCGGTCAGGCCACGTCCGGGCGGCGCGGGCGGCAGGACCGACGGGATGGCGTCGAGCCCCTCGAGGCGCAGCACCTCCTCGACGAGGTCCGCGGGGCGCGCCAGGTCCGGCCGCCACGACGGCGGGGTGACCGCCAGCTCCGCATCCCCCGTGACGGTGCAGCCGACCTGCTCCAGCCGTCGCACCGTGGCGCCCTCGGGGTAGGCCACGCCGGCGACCCGGTCCGGCTCGTCCGCCGCCATCGGCACGGCCGCGAGCACCGGCGCCGCACCCGCGTCCGTCCGGCCGACCGCGATCGTCCCGCCGCCGTGCTCCACCAGCAGCTGCGCCACCCGCTCGGCCGCCACCGGCGGCAGCTGCGGATCGACCACGCGCTCGAAGCGCTTCGACGCCTCGCTGGGCAGCTTGTGCCGCCGGGCGGCGCGGGCGATCACCGCGGGGTCGAAGTGCGCGGCCTCGATGAGGACGTCGATGCGCCCGTCCGGGCCCGGGTCCCCGATCTCCGTGGTGGCCCCGCCCATGACGCCCGCGAGGCCGATGGGGCCCGAGCCGTCCGTGATGAGCAGGTCGTCGGGGTCGAGGCGGCGCTCGACATCGTCGAGTGTCAGCAGCGTCTCGTCCGCCCCGGCGCGGCGCACGACGATCGGCCCGGTCAGCTTCGCGGCGTCGTAGGCGTGCAGCGGCTGGCCGAGCTCCAGCATCACGTAGTTGGTGACGTCCACGACAAGCGAGATCGGGCGCATCCCCGCGGCGAACAGCCGCCGCTGCATCCACCACGGGCTCGGCGCCGCCGGGTCCACGCCGTCCACCCGGCGGGCCACGAACCGGGCACAGCCGGGGTCGGCCAGCTCGACCGGCCAGGCGTCGCCGTCGGCGTCCGGCACCGCGACCTCCGCGGCCGGGTCGGTGAACTCCTGCTCCAGCGACGCGGCCAGCTCGCGGGCCAGGCCGCGCACCGCGAAGCAGTAGCCCCGGTCCGGGGTGACGTTCAGCTCGATCACCGGGTCGTCCAGGCCCAGCAGCGCTCGGGCGTCCTCGCCGGGCTCGGCGGTGCCGGGCGGGAGCACGATGATCCCGGTGTGGTCGCTGCCGATGCCCAGCTCGCGGGCCGAAGCGATCATCCCGTCCGAGACGTGGCCGTAGGTCTTGCGGGCCGAGATCGCGAACCCGCCGGACAGCACCGCACCGGGAAGCGCCACGACGACGAGGTCGCCCGCGGCGAAGTTGCGGGCGCCGCAGATGATGCCGCGCGGCCCCGCCCCGGCGTCGACCTGGCACCACCGGATCGGCTTCTTCAGCCCGGTGAGCTCTTCGATCTCCAGTACCCGGCCGACGACGAGCGGACCGGTGACCTCGGGCAGCGGGTGGATCTCCTCCAGCTCCAGCCCGACGCGGACGAACGCCTCGCCCACCTCGTGCGCGGACGTGGGCAACTGCTCGACGTGGTCGGCGAGCCAGGACAGGGGGACGCGCACGGTGGGAGACTCCTCAGATCAGATGCCGAAGGCGCGGCTGAACCGCACGTCGCCCTCGACCATGTCGCGCATGTCGGGCAGCCCGTTGCGGAACTGCAGGGTGCGTTCCAGGCCCATGCCGAACGCGAAGCCCGAGTGGACGTCCGGGTCGACGCCGCAGGCCCGCAGGACGTTCGGGTCGACCATCCCGCAGCCGCCCCACTCGACCCAGCCCGCGCCGCCCTTCTTCTCCGGGAACCACACGTCCACCTCCGCGGAAGGCTCGGTGAACGGGAAGAACGACGGGCGCAGCCGGGTGCGCGAGGTCTCGCCGAACATGGCCCGGGCGAACGCGTCGAGCGTGCCCTTGAGGTGGGCCATCGTGATCCCCCGGTCCACCGCCAGTCCCTCGACCTGGTGGAACACCGGGGTGTGGGTGGCGTCCAGGGCGTCCGTGCGGAACGTGCGGCCGGGACACACGACGTACACCGGCAGCGGGCGCTCCAACAGCGCGCGGATCTGCACGGGGGAGGTGTGCGTGCGCAGCACCATCCCCGAGCCCTCGTCCGCGCCCAGGTAGAACGTGTCCTGCATCGTGCGGGCCGGGTGGTCCTTGCCGAAGTTGAGCGCGTCGAAGTTCAGCCAGGACGACTCCACCTCCGGCCCCTCGGCCACCTCGTAGCCCATCCCCACGAACACGTCGGCGATCCGCTCGGCCAGCTGCGTGATCGGGTGGCGGGCGCCGCGCGGGACGCGGTCCCACGGCAGCGTGACGTCCACCGCCTCGTCGGCGAGCACCCGGGCGTCCCGCTGCGCCACCAGCTCGGCCCGCCGCGCGTCGAAGGCCTCCTGGACCTGCTGGCGGGCCGCGTTGACGCGCCGCCCCGCCTCCGCACGCTCGCGGCCGGGGAGGCTGCCGAGCTCGCGGCGGGCGAGCAGCAGGGGGGCGCGGTCGCCCAGGTGGGCAGGCTTCGCCGCCGCGAGCTCCCCCAGGTCGGTCGCCGACGCGAACGCCTCCTCCGCCGCGGCGACGGCGTGCATGAGCGCCGACTCCGCGAGCAGGTCTGCGGCCGGAACGGGGACGGAGGCGGGGGGCATCGCGGTGGGTCAACTCCCGGGACGCCGGCGGACCGGCGGGACGGCGTGTCGGACCCGTCGATCCTAGTCGGGCACCACATCCGGGTTTCCCGTGCGGTCCTCGGCCGCCGGCGGGTCCCGGGCGAGCGGCACGGACCTGCTACGCACCCACCCCGGACTCGGCGAGCGCCGCGAGCGCGGGCAGCGACGCCGTGATCATCTCGGTCAGCATTCGCTCGCGGTGGGCCTCGTGCTCGGCGAGCAGGACACGCACCTCGATCGCGGTGCCGGTGCCCCGTTCCGCGAGCTGCCAGGCGAAGGCTACGTCGTTGACCTGGCAGGAGATCGTGACGCGCCCGGACGTGCGGTCCGTGGACATCTGCTGCGGCATGGGCTGGCCGGGACGGCCGCACAGCCACTGGGTGTAGGCGCCGGGGCCGTCGAGCCGGACCGTCTCGACCCCGGCCCACCACAGTGGATAACGGGCCGGGTCGAACAGGAGCTTCCAGACCTCCTCGACAGGGGCGTCCGTCCGGCCGGTGAACGTGAGGACGGGCATCAGCGCACCCCTTCCGGCTGGTCGAGCTCGGCGAGCTCGGTCGCGAGTCGCGCCAGCTCGCGTCCGGGTTCGATGAGCCCGACGATCGGCGGGCGCCCGAAGTCGACGAAGTTGGCCATGAAGTCCTCCCCCGCGTCGTCGCCCCGGTGGCGGCGCCAGGCGTCCGCGGCCTCGGTCAGGCGCCGCCGTGCGAGCGGGAGGTCGCCCCGGCTGCGGGCCACGAGTCCCTGGATCCGGGTCATCCGCGGTACCAGGGCCCACGGCTGGTCGCCCGGCCCGATCGGTTCCAGGACGGCGCGGCGGATCTCGGCATCGGCCTCGTCGGCGACACCGGCGCAGGCCAGCGCCTCCGCACGGGCGAGCCGGGCCGCGGGGCGGCTGACCGCGGCGGCGCTGTCGAGGGCCGCACCGAGCAGGTCCGCGGCGATGCGGTGGCGGCCCGCCGCGAGCGCGACCAGGCCGGCGTCGTGCCGGGCGAGGGCGACGCACGCGGCCGAGTCCATGCGCTCGGCGAGGGCGAGCTGCTCCTGCGCGGCCGCGACGGCTTCCTCGTGGCGCCCGAGCCGCGACAGGACGTGGGCCCGTGCGGCCAGGCAGGGCAACCCGACGACGGGGACGGGCGTCGTGGCCGCGACCGCCCGGTCCGCAGCCCGCAGGGCGCCGTCGAGATCGCCGGCGCAGGCCAGCGCCGCAGCGGTGTGCACCCAGATCGCGTACGCCAGCTCGATCCGGCCGGCCGCCTCCGCCGCCGTCCAGGCCCGGTGCGCGACCGGCTCGCACTCGGTGAACCGGCCGAGCCGCACGAGCGTCATCACCCGGGCGCTCTCCATGTCGGCGGTGATGAGCGGCGACGGGGTCTGCTGCAGTGCGGCGAGCTCGGCGAGCAGCCGGCGGCTGCGAGCGGGATCGCCCGCGGCGGCCTCGCCCCACGCAATGCCCACGAGGACCTGGGCCCGCAGCTCCTCGGCGTGCTCGGGCAGCTGCTCCTGCGCGGTGCGGTAGGCGGCGAGCGACGACGTGGGATGACAGATGATCGTGCGCAGCACCACGCCCCGGCGGACCCATGCGCGGGCCCGGTCCGCGGCCGGCATCCGGTCGTGGGCCTCGCGCCATTCCCGCTCGTAGCCCTCCTGTTGCCCGCGCAGCGCGAGGATCTCCGCGCGGTCGAGGCGGGCGTCCACGTCGTCGGGCCGGCAGCGGACCGCCTCCTGCGCGAACTGCTCCGCCTCGACGAGGGCCCCGATCGAGCGGGCGTGACGTGCCGCGCGCGCGTAGCGCTCCCCGGCGAGGTCGTCGCGACCCGCGCGGTGCAGGTGGGCGGCGACCTCGGCGGCCACGCGGTCCGCGCCATCGGAGCCGGCGGCGGCCTCGACGGCGAGCGCGACCCGCTCGTGGCAGCCCTCGGGGTCGCGCAGGTCTGCCCGCGCTGCCTCGGCGAGCAGGGCGTGGCGGAAGCGGAGCCCGCCGCGTACCCGGTTGACCAGGCCGGTGTCGAGAACCTGGCGCTCGGTCCCGCTGCGGTCCCCCGGCACGAGCCGGGCGATCTCGGCGGGCCGAAGCTCCCGTCCCGCCGCGGCAACGGACTCGATCAGCTCGTGCGCAGTGGGCGTCAGCGATCCGGTGGCGGCACGGACGACGGCGCGCAGCCCCGACGGCGCGGCGCCGCCCTCATCCGGGAGTGTCCGCGCGGTCTCGACCGCGAGCAGCGGGTTCCCGTCCGCCAGGTCGACGACGCGGGCGAGATCGGGCTCGGCCAGCGGGGCCACGGACCGGACGACGGCGGCCAGCTCGGCGGGCGTCAACGGCCCGACGTCGATCTCGTCGATGCCGACGCCACGGCCCGCGAGGTCGGCGAGCAGCGCATCGGCCTCGCGGCGGGCCGGCCGGTCGCGCCGGGTGAGCACGAGCAGCAGCGGCAGACCACTCACCCGGCGCGCGATGTGGGCGCACAACTGCATGCTGACGCGGTCGGCCCGGTGGACGTCCTCGGCTACGAGCAGGACCGGCCGGTCCGCCGCGGCCCACTCGACGAGCCGCAGCACGGCGTCGAAGATTCGCAGGCGCTCCAGCTCGGGAGCCGCGACCGGCGCGGGAACGCCGTCGCGGCCCAGCGCCGCGGCGAGGTCGGGAGCGAGGCGCCCCAGTTCGGCGGGCCAGCCGGCGCGGTCCGGCGGTGCGGGCACGACCGCGACCAGCTCGCGGGCCAACTCCTGCCACATCGCTAGCGGCGTCTGTCCGCCCACGTCCACGCCCGCCCCCGCGGCGACCCGCGCACCGGCGTTGTCGGCGCGATGGGCGAGCTCGCGGACCAGCCGGGTCTTGCCGATCCCCGCCTCCCCCGTCACCACCACGACACCGCCCCGGCCGCCGCGGGCGGCCGTCCACGCCGCCGCCAGCGTGCGCAGCTCGGGCCCGCGACCGTAGAGCGGCCGGGGTTGCACCCCGACGCGTCCGGCGGGCCGCTCCGTTCGGTGCACCGCGGCGAGCGCCCCCTGGACGGCGGCCCCGGGTGCGACGCCGAGCTCGGTGCGCAACCGCTCGGTGAGCTCGCGACCCACCGCCACCGCCCCGGCCCGGTCGCCCGCCGCCGCGAGCCTGTGCAGCAGGATGCCGTGGGCGGTCTCGTCGAGCGGGGTGAGCGCGCACCGCTCCCGCGACCAGCGGGCCGCGGCGGGGGCGTCACCCGCGGCCTCGGCTCGGTCGGCGATCAGGTCCAGCAGGCCGGCGACCCGGGCGCGGTGCGCCTCGCGTGCGGCGCGGGCCCAGTCGTCGCCGAGCCCGGCGAGCAGCTCCACGCGGCACAGGCGGGTCACCGCCTCGGTGTCACCCCGCTCCGCCCGCTCGACGGTGTCCTCGACGTCGATCGCGAACGCGGACGGGCAGAGCCCGACGGTGGTGCGGGTCGT
>JBFWRR010000090.1:0-8937 GCA_050248815.1 Pseudonocardia sp.
ACAAAGGCCCTGGTCAGAGGCTCAATCGCGAGCCGGAGACCAGGGCCTTCGTCGTGAGTGCGGATGCCGCGTCAAGGTGTGGGGTCATCCGGGAGTCAAACCCAGGAACCAGACCTCCATCCGCGTGCGCAAGATCGCGCGACAGGCATGCCGCCGCGATCGCCAGGGGAGCGCGAACCGCAGCAAGACCGGCGGCGAAGTCCTGCACTCGGAGCTCGATGGCCGCCCACACCATTCCATCCGGACCGAACACCGGTACCGCGACCCCACACCAATCCTCGTTCAGCTCCCGATTCGACAACGCGATGCGCGCAACCCGGATCGTTCGCAGAGACCGCCGTAACTGACCCGGTTCGGTGATCGTCGCCCGCGTGTACCCCTTGAGCCGGCGAGCGACGATCAGATCGGTCTCTGCAGTCGGGGAGAAAGCCAGCAGGACCTTTCCGAGCGCGGTGGCGTGTGCCGGGAGTCGGGCTGCGGCGGACAGGCAGGTGACCGGGCGGTGTGCACAGAGCTTCTCGATGTAGGCCACTTCCGACCCGTCCAGCAGCCCCGCGCGAACATGAGCCCCGGTCTCGCGGAACAGGTCGTCCATCACCGGGGCGATCCGCTCCCGCAGGTGCATCCCGGCGTCCTGGCGCGCCGGTGGGTCCTCAGCCGCATGTGCCCTGAGCGGCGAACCGACCCGATAGCGTCCCTCGGCGTCACGATCGAGAAGTCCCCACGCCAGCAGCTCGTTCGCGAGCCGGTGCGTCGTGAACAGCGGCAGCCTGGACCGGGTGGCGATCTCGGTCAACGTGGGGCCGTCGACCTCCGTGATGGCGAGGAAGATGCCGGTGATCTTGCTGATCACAGACCGACCGCGGACGCCTGAGTTGCCGGCCACCTATGGTTTCCCTCTGCCTCGTCGGTGATCTCTGCGGATCGTCATCTGTCCGAGAGCGGGGGACGGGCCAACAGGATCGAGCAATGCGGTCGCTGGTGGATCACGTGTTCAGCGACCGCCGAGCCGCGGTGGTGCTGGTAGCCCAGCACGATGATGTCGACGTCGAGTTCCTTGGCGCGCTGGACGATGACCTCGGCGGCGTCGCGCTCGGTGGCCTCGATCAGCTCCCCGTGCACGTCGATGCCCGCGGCGGCGAGCTGGTCGACGGCATCCTGGACGACCTGCCGCTCCCGGACGTCGACGTCGTCCTCGGCCGAGCGGACCCCGAGCCCGGATCCGGCGCTGATATCGGCCGGAATGATGTGGCCCCGGGCCACGTGCAGCAGGTACACGGTCCCGCCGGTCATTCTCGCGAACTGGGTGGTGCGGTTGAGAGAGTCATCGGGTGAGTCGGGCGAGGCGTCGATCGCCACCAGGATCCGGTTGTACATGTCACTTCTCCGGTCAACGTGAGGAGCGCGGGATTCCGGGCTCGGCGGTCACGGAGGTGGCCGTCCCGGAGGGTTCGATCGGTGTGGGGTGCAGGTCCCGGGGGCCTCGGGGGCGCGGGACGAGCAGGGTGAGGAGCACGCCCAGCACCGCGAGCCCGGCGAGTACGTAGAAGATCGAGTTCGTGCTGAGCCCGGCCGCGATGAGCAGGCCGCCGATCACCGGCCCGCCGACACCGCCCAGTCGGCCGAATCCGGCGCACCAGGCCACCCCCGCACCGCGGACGGTTGTCCGGTAGTAATTGGCGACAAACCCGTAGATCAGCGTCTGGGTACCGCTGGTGCCCAGCCCGGCGATCGCGACGATCAGCAGCAGCAGCGCGAGCGGGAGACTGGCGGTGAGCAGAGCGATGGCTGCCGCTCCGATCAGGAAGCAGGCGGCGACGACCGGTTTGGGGCCCAGGCGGTCGGCAACCCGGGATCCGATCAGAGCGCCGATGACCGCGCCGCCATTGAGCACCAGCAGGAACGACAGGGATCCCTTGGCGTTGAACCCGGCGCGCAGCATCAACTCCGGTAGCCAGGTGTTCAGCGAGTAGACCAGCACCAGGCCGGTGGCGCTCATCAGACCGAGCAGCACGGTCGGCAGCCA
The DNA here is from genome assembly GCA_050248815.1 of Pseudonocardia sp. Classification (GTDB taxonomy): domain Bacteria; phylum Actinomycetota; class Actinomycetes; order Mycobacteriales; family Pseudonocardiaceae; genus Pseudonocardia. Next base: position 2,027 of record JBFWRR010000090.1, read on the forward strand.
GTAGTCCCGACCGAAGAGTCCGGCGAACCCCACGCGCTCACGGCGCGCGCTCGCCTCGGTCGCCGGTGGAATCTCGGCCAATGGCACGCCGGTCCGCTCCGAGACAGCCCTGGCCTCGTCCATGCGGCCGCGGGCGGCGAGCCAGGTCGGTGATTCGGGCATCTTGAAGAAGGCCAGCGGCAGTAGCGTCACGATCGGTATGGCCCCGATCCAGAACATTCCACGCCACCCGATCCCGGCGAGCAGGAGGATGGCCAGCAGGGCTGCGAGCAGGCTGCCCAACGGAACGCCGGAGTAGGTGATGGCGTTGCACAGGTTCTTCTTCCCGGGTGGTGCGAACTCGGAGACGATGGCGCCGGTCGTGGCGACCAGCGCGCCGACGCCGAGTCCGGTGACGAACCGCATCAGGCCGAAAAGTGCTGCGCTACTCATCAGCGCGGTGACCGCCATGCCGATGGAGAACCACGCGTAGGCGAACAGCATCACCTTCCGGCGGCCGAGGATGTCGCCGACGGAGCCGGCGAGCAACGCTCCGACAAGCACCCCGACCAACGCGTAGCTACCGAGGGCGCCGGCCACCGCTGGGGTGACCGGGCCGATCTGGGTGGGGTCGCGCAGGAATGTCGAGACCACCGTGCCGTAGACGACGAGGTCGTAGCCGTCGAAGATGAGACCCACGGTGGCGAGCGAGACGACCCAGATCACCGATTTCCGGCGTCGGGCCTCCTGCTCAGGCGTTGCGCTGACGAACGTGGTCATGCCGTCTCTCCCTTGAGGTGCAGCGAAGAAGAGCTGCGGTGGAATCGACCCGGGACGCGGACCTGGGACCTCGCGTGAATCGCGACGTCACGGCGTGCCAGCCGCCGGTCCGGTGCAGCCCTACGACTGGTCGACGAGGATCCCGGCGAAGAAGTCGGCCAGTGCGTCGTGTCCGTGTAGCGGGAGCACGTGGGCGACGTACTGATCCGGGCGGACGACGACGATGCAGCCGGTGTCGCGGTTGACGGCGCGCAGATCGAAGATGTCGCCGGCCAACGGGTCGGGGCAGAACATCTTCTCGTAGTCGACGAGGCCGAGCGTGCCCTTCCTGGGCAGCAGGATCGGCGGCATCGCGTCCACGCTGAGCTCGCGGTGCGACTGCTGGAAGATCGCCCGGACGTCGATCACGGAATCGGGGTCGGCGCCGGCCGGCGTGTAGCGCCTGATCGGCGAGGCATCCGACTCGAGGAAGTCGCACAGCTCGCGGATGTGCGATTTCGGCGCGCTCGGCTCGGCGCGGTCGGCGAAGACGTAGAGCCGCCAGGCACCGTCCGCCCGGGCGGCGTGGCCCAGATGTACCGGCCTGCCGTCGGCCAGCCGGACGACCGGGGCGGAATGGAACCGCATCCCGACCGGGAACCCCTCCGCGAGTTGCTCGAAGAACGGTTCCGCTGTGATCATCGACGGGGCGTACTTCGTCGCGACGCCTGCGGTGAACCGGCCCTGGGTGATGAAGTACTGCTGGAACTCCTCGGGGTCGACACCCTCGATGTCGCCCCCGGCATCCTCGGCGTCACCGGATCCGGTGGGGTGGGCGCTGAACATCTTCGAGAACTCACGGTCGAAGTCGATGAGCTGCTTGGCGATCTTCTGACGTTCCTCGGAGTAGGTGTGCAGCAACTCCGGGCGGCCCGTCCCGCGAAGGACCGAGGCCAGCTTCCAGCCGAGGTTCCAGGTGTCGGCCATGGACACGTTCATGCCCTGTCCGGCCTTGGCGCTGTGGGTGTGGCAGGCGTCGCCGGCGATGAACACCCGCGGCAGGCGGGTGGGCATCTCCTCGGCCGGGACGTCGTCGAACTTGTCGCACAGGCGCTGGCCGATGGAGTACACCGCCCACCAGCCGACGCTCCTGAGCTCAACGGTGTAGGGGTGCAGGATCCGGTTCGCGACCGCGACCAGCTTCTCCGGGGTGACGCTGCGGCTCTTCAGCATCTCCTTGTCGCGAACGTTGTCCAGCGCGATGTAGAGGCGCACCATGTACCCGCCCTCGCGCGGGATGATCAGGATGTTGCCGGCGTTGGCGGAGTGGATCGCGCACTTGAGTCGGATGTCCGGGAAGTCGGTCACCGCGAGGGCGTCCACGACACCCCAGGACTGGTTGATCGCGTCGCCGACCAGTTCGCGGCCGATCGCGGTGCGGGTGGCGCTGCGCGAGCCGTCGCTGCCGACGACGTACCTGGCCCGGATCGTCGAGGTCTCCCCGGTCTCCTCGAAGTCCTTGAGGTGCTTCATCGTGACCGTCACCGGGTACTCCGACGAGCCGCTGGTGTCGATCTGGATGTCGTCGGCGTGCAGGCCGTAGAACGGCTCCAGCTTGCTGGCCGAGCGCTCCATGTGGTCGAGGAGGTAGGCGAGCATCCGGGCCTGGTTGACGATCACGTGCGGCATCTCCGACAGGCCCTCTTCGACGTCGTCGATGCGCCCGGTCCGGGTGATCCTGCCCGGGTCGTGCGGGTCGGGGCGCCAGAACGCGACCTCGTTGACCCAGTACCCCTCGTGGACCAGCTGGTCGGCCAGACCGAAAGCCTCGAACATCTCCACGCTGCGGCACGCCACCCCGTCCGCCTGGCCGACCTCGAGCGGGCCGTCCTTACGGTCGATGACGACGGTCCGGATGTCGGGAAAGCTCGCCAGCTGCGCGGCCAGCACCAGGCCGGCCGGGCCGCACCCGATGATCAGCACGTCGGCGTCCTCGGGCAGGCCTCCCGGCCGCTGCGCGACGGAGGGGTGCGGGTCCTCCACGAACGGATCGCCGGGCTTGTAGCCGTTGAGATAGAACTGCATCGTTCATGCTCCTCGGGCAGTGCGTGATCACAGTCGCGGTGAGTCTCATGTGGCCCGCCGGCCGGACCAACCCCTCTTTCCGTCGGCCGGAAAAGGGCGGCGACCGAGGTGCTCCGCCCACGTCGGACTGCCGGTCTGCCGCGGTATCACGCTCGGGCTCTTGACGATCACGAGCCGTTCCTGCCCGGCCCTGCGCTGGTCCGCGATCAGCTCGCGGGACAGTGTCCGGGCGGCGACGACGACAGCCGACTGAATGACGTGCAGTTGATGGCCCGCGCCTCGTACGGTGAGCTCGAGCGCCGCCACCACCGCACCGCCTGCCACGACGGGCACGGCGACGGCCGCGGTGTGGAGACGCAACTCCTGTCGACAGGTCGCCACGCGGGTCAGCCGAGCGATGGCGAGTGCGCGGCGAAGCGCTGGAGCCGACACGATCGTGAAGGGCGTGTACCGCTCGAGGCCGTCATTGACGACAGCCTCGACGGTCTCTCGTGGAGCGAACGCAAGCAGCGCCTTGCCCATTGCGGTCGCGTGGGCCGGCAGGGCCCGCGCGTTGAACGTCAGAGCCATGGGCGCGTCGGGCCGCTTCTCGATGTAGGAGACGGCCCGGTCCTCGAGCACGCCGAGACGGACGGTGGCGCGGGTGGCTGAGGACAGGTCATCGAGGATCCGTCGCGCGTGCTCCTTCAGGTTCGGCTCGTGCCACACCCCGGTGCCGAGGTGCGTCACGAGCGTCCCGATGCGGTAGCGCTTGTCGTCGGAGCGTTGCAGGAAATCCCACTTCGTCAGCTCCGCCACCAAGCGGTGCGCGGTGGAGACGGGCAGGTTCGCCGATCGCGCGATGTCGGAGAGTGAGTAGAGATCGCCGGTGGAGAACGTCAGGAGGATGGCAGCGAGCTTGCCGATGATCGACCGATCGTCCGACGAGTTGTTGCTCACCAACGCCACCTCCGGCTGCACGAGTACGACAGTGGGGTCCCAGCTCGCGTCAAGGACCGGGTCGGCGTCGCCGCGATCAAAGGTGAACGCGGGGCTCGGGATGGACCCGTTCGCACTGGGACGCCGTACCGAAATTGTGACAGCCATGCCGTCAGGAAGAACATAGAATTCTGCTATGAAGAACCGTCCTACCTACGCGATCGCGAGCGTCGACCACGCGCTCCAGCTGGCGATGATCTTGCAGGTCGAGGGGCCACTGACGGTGTCCGAGGCGGCCGAACGCCTGGGCGTCGCCCGCTCCACCGCACACCGGCTGTTGTCGATGTTGACCTACCGGGACTTCGCGATGCAGGACGGTGACCGGCGCTACTGCGCGGGCCCGGTGCTGTCGCTCGCGGGCCGGTCACACTCCCGCGCGGCCCTCCTGCGCACCGTGGCGATGCCGCATCTGGCGGTGCTGAGCGAACGAGTCGCCGAGTCGACGAACCTCATGGTGCTGGCCGGTGACCACGTCCGCTTCCTCGCTTCGGTGGAGGGAACCCAAGCCCTGCGGGTGGGCAACCGCGAGGGCATGGTCTTTCCTGCACACGAGGCCTCCGGCGGGGTGCTGCTGCTGGCCGACCTGATGCCCGGGCAGTTCGACGCGATCTACAGCGACGAGCGGTGGTCGGATCGCCCGGACGAGCGGCCCGACCCGAAAGCGCTACGTCGCGAGATGCGTCGGGCGCGCGAGCGCGGATTCGCGCTCAACGACGGTCGGACCGAGACCGGGGTCACTGCCATCGGCAGGGCCGTGCGCGGGCCCGACGGTCTGGCCGAGGCCGCCGTGTCGATCTCCATGCCGAAGGCCCGGTTCTCGCGGTCGGTGTTGCCGCAGTTGGTCGCCGCACTCGCGGTCACCACGGCGGACATCGAGCGCGAACTCGCGGCAGCGGTCGCTGCCGGCGAGAGCTGAGACCAGCAGGCCGGCATCCGGCCCGGACCGCGTCACGTGGGCTACCGTCCACCGGATGTTCGAGGGCTTCGACAGGGTCGACACCGACGTCGACGGGACCCGCATCTCCGCGGTCCGCGGTGGCGAGGGCCCGCCGCTGCTGCTCCTGCACGGCTTCCCGCAGACGAAGGCGATGTGGGCCGGGATCGCCCCCGCGCTGGCCCGCTCCCACACCGTGGTGGCCGCGGACCTGCGCGGCTACGGCGACTCGGCGAAGCCGGGCTCCGACGCCGACCACGCGCCGTACAGCTTCCGGGCGATGGCCGCCGACCAGGTCGGGCTGATGCGCGCGCTCGGGTACGAGCGGTTCGCGGTGATCGGGCACGACCGCGGCGCGCGCACCACGCACCGCATGGCGCTCGACCATCCCGACGCGGTCGAGCGCGCCGCTGTCCTCGACATCCTGCCCACGCTGCACGTCTACGAGCACGCGGACCGCGCGCTCGCCACGGCGTACTACCACTGGTTCTTCTTCATCCAGCCCGAGCCGGTGCCCGAGACGCTGATCGGCGCCGATCCCCGCTTCTACCTGCACTCCCTGCTCGGCGGATGGGGCAGCGGCCTGGGCGTCTACGCCCCGGAGGCGCTCGCGGAGTACGAGCGGTGCTTCGACGATCCGACCGCCCGTCACGCGATGATGGAGGACTACCGGGCCGGCGCGTCGATCGACCTCGAGCACGACCGGGCCGACGCCGGACGCCGCGTCGAGATGCCGCTGCTGGTGCTGTGGGGCGCGCGCGGGGTGGTCGGAAGATCGGGTGACGTGCTCGCGGTATGGCGGGAGCGCGGGACCGACGTGCGCGGCGAGGTCGTGGACGCCGGCCACTTCCTGGTGGAGGAGCGCCCGGCGGAGACGCTCGTGGCGCTGCAGGGCTTCCTCGGCGGATCACGCGCCTGACTGCGGGCGGGCGATGCCCAACTCGCGCCGGCGGAATGCGCAACTCGCCGCCGCAGAACCCCCAACTCGCGCCAGCGGAATGCGCAACTCGCCGCCGCAGAACCCGCAACTCGCGCCGGCGGGATGCGCAACTCGCGGGGCGACGCGCAGCCGTCATCCCCGGGAACCGGACGCGTAACACGGTCGTGACACCCTGCCTTCCGTGGCTTTGTGGCGCGTTCACGTCGAGCTCGAGGACCGACCCGGTCGGCTGGGGGAGGTCGCCACGGCGGTGGGCGAGGCGGGCTGCAACATCATCTCGCTGCACGTGGTCGGGGAGCCGACCGACGCCGGGTGGATCACCGACGAGCTGCTGGTCCGCGTCCCGGACGGCGGCAACCCGGCCGATCTGGTGACCGCCGTCGAGCAGGCCGGTATCCCGTGCACGCTGCTCGTGCGGGCCGACGCCACCGAGCTGTCCGACCCGGCCACCACCGCGCTGGCGCTGGCCAGGATGGTCGCGGCGGACCCCGGGAGCGCCCCGCGCGCGGTGGCGACGATGCTGCGGGCGCGGCTGGTCGATCCCGGCGCGGACGCCCCGGCGCACGTCCACGGCCTGCGGGTGGGCGGCCAGCAGCTGCGACTCGGGCGGGCATGGCCGTTCACCGCCACGGAGCTGTCGCGGGCCGCCGCACTGCTGGAGCTGGCGGCCCAGATCGAGCTGCGCGGTGCCGCACCCGCTCCGACCCAGCGCACCCTCCTGCTCAAGGACGGCTCGGAGGTGCTGCTGCGCGCGGCCACGGCGTCGGATGCACCGCTGGTCGGGGCGTTGCACGCGATCTGCTCGCCACACACCCGCCGCGCCCGGTTCCTGTCGCCCACCGCGCGGCTGGCGCCCGAGGCGCTGGCCCGGCTCGTCGGCGGTGGCGCCATCCTCGCCCTCACGGCGGACGGCGGCAGTGCCGTCGCGCTCGCGAACGTCGACCCGGACAAACCCGGCACGGCCGCGGTCGCGCTGCTCGTGGCGGACGCCTGGCAGGGCCGGGGCCTCGGGACGGCCCTGCTGCGGATGGCCGCGGAGACGGCCGCGGAACGCGGCGTGGCGGAGCTGGTCGCGTCCGCGCGCACGGAGGACATCGGTTGCACGAAGCTCTTCCGGCGGGCCGGGCTGCTGCCCTGCGCGGAGATCGTCGACGGGACGGTGCGGCTGCGCGCCTCGTTGCCGGTCCCGGCGACCGTGACTAGCCCTTCGTGACAGCCCTTCGTGACAGCCCTTCG
>JBFWRR010000090.1:9037-20021 GCA_050248815.1 Pseudonocardia sp.
AGCCCTTCGTGACAGCCCTTCGTGACAGCCCTTCGCGCCATCGCCCTTTCCTGGAGTTTACGCAGGTCAAGGCCTCCCTTTACCATATTTGGCGATGCTAACCTTCCTTGGACGTCATCCCAAGGAGGGACCCGTGCGCCTGCTCGGCCCACTCGCCGCCACGCTGGCCGCCCTGACGCTCACGGCGTGTGGGAGCCCCGCCCCGGACACCGCACCGGCCACCCCGGAGACCGCGGTGCCGCTGACGCTCTACAGCGCACAGCACAAGGAGATCGCGAAGGCCTGGGCGGACGAGTTCACCGAGGAGACGGGCATCCCCGTGACCATCCGCCAGGGTGGCGACTTCGAGCTGGCCAACCAGATCATCGCCGAGGGTGACAGCTCCCCCGCGGACGTCTTCATCACCGAGAACACCCCGGCGCTGTCGCTGCTGTCGAGCAGGGACCGCCTCGCGCCGCTGGACGACACCACGAAGGCGCAGGTCCCGCCGCAGTACCAGTCCGGAGCGGGCGACTGGATCGGCGTCGCCGCCCGCTCCACGGTGCTCGTCTACAACCCGACGCTCCTGCCCGCCGACCAGCTCCCGGCCTCGATCATGGATCTGCAGCAGCCGCAGTGGAAGGACCGGGTCGGTGTCGCCGCGGGCGGCGCGGACTTCCAGGCCATCGTCAGCGCCGTCTACGCCGTGGAGGGCGACCAGGCGGCGGGCACGTGGCTGGAGGGCCTCAAGGCGAACGCGAGGGTCTACCAGAACAACGTCGCGATCATGAAGGCCGTGAACGCGGGCCAGATCCCGGCCGGGGTGATCTACCACTACTACTGGTACAAGGACCAGGCCGAGGGCGGTGGTGGCAGCAAGAACACCCAGCTCGAGTTCTTCTTCCACCAGGACGCGGGCGCCTTCGTGTCGGTCTCGGGCGCGGGTGTGGTCGGCTCCACGAAGAACGCCGTCGAGGCGCAGCAGCTCGTCGCGTTCATGAGCGGCAAGCGCGGCCAGGAGATCCTCGCGGGCACGGACGCACTGGAGTACACCGTCGGCGACGACGTCCCGGCCAACCCCAAGCTCAAGCCGTTCTCGGAGCTGCAGCCGCCCGCCGTCGACCTCAACACCCTCAACGGCCCGAAGGTCATCTCCGAGATGCAGCGGGTCGGGCTCATATGACCGTGGCCCCGACCGCCACACTTCCGCGGCTGGCCACCGTGGCGGCAGCGGCGGTTGCGGCGTTCACGCTGGTCCCCCTGGCCTACGTGCTCGGCTTCGGGCTGGCCTCGGCCGGGGAGGCCCCGGCGCTGCTGTTGCGCGAGCGCGTCGGGGAGCTGCTGGTCAACACGACGGCCCTGGTCGTCGCCGGCTGCATCGCCTGCGCGGTGATCGGCGTCGGAGCGGCCTGGCTGGTCGAGCGCACCACACTGCCCGGCCGTCCGGTGTGGACCGCGTTCATGGCCGCGCCCCTCGCGGTGCCGGCCTTCGTCAACAGCTACGGGTGGGTGTCGCTGACCTCGGCCGTCGAGGGCTACTGGGGCGCGGTGCTGATCACGACGATGTCCTACTTCCCGCTGGTCTACCTGCCCGCGGCCGCAGTGCTGCGCGGCATGGACCCGGCCTTCGAGGACATGTCCCGGGCGCTCGGCAACGGGCCGTGGCGCACGTTCGGGCGCGTCGTGCTCCCCCAGCTGCGGCCCGCGCTGCTCGGCGGTGTGCTGCTCGTGGGCCTGCACCTGCTCGCCGAGTACGGGGCGCTCGAGGCGTTGCGGTTCTCGACGTTCACGACCGCCGTCTACACCGTCTTCCAGTCCACGTTCGACGGGCCGGCCGCCACGATGCTCTCCGGGGTGCTCGTGCTCGGCTGCCTGCTGCTGCTGTTCGGGGAGAGTCGCCTGGCGGGTCGCTCACGCGTCGCGCGGATCGGCTCCGGCGCGGCGCGGGCCGCGGTCCGCCACCCGCTGGGCGGATTCGGCCCGGTCGCCTGGCTCGCGATGGCGGCGCTGGTGACGCTCGCGCTCGCCGTCCCGCTGGGGAGCCTCGTGCACTGGCTCGTCACCGGGAACTCGACGGCCTTCCCCCTGGCGATGCTCGCCACCACGACCTCCACCGCCGTCGGGCTCGGTCTCGCGGGCGCGGCGCTGACCTGCGTGCTCGCGCTCCCGGTCGCCTGGGTGTGCGTGCGCCGCCCCGGCCGGTTCGAGCGGCTCCTGGAACGCAGCACCTACATCGCGGGCTCGCTGCCCGGGATCGTCGTCGCGCTCGCGTTCGTGGTGCTCGCCATCGGCACGCCGCTCTACCAGAGCACGCTCCTGCTCGTCGGCGCGTACGCGGTGATGTTCATGCCGCGGGTGATGGTGAGCCTGCGCGCCGCGCTCCTGCAGGTCCCCCCGGAGCTCGACGACGTCGGCCGCTCGCTGGGGGTCCGGCCGATCGGCGTGGCCTGCCGCGTGACCGTGCCGCTCGTGGCACGCGGCCTCGGCGCGGGCGCGGCGCTGGTGTTCCTCGCCGTCGTCACCGAGCTCACCGCCACCCTGCTGCTCGCCCCGAACGGGACGGCGACGCTCGCCACCGAGTTCTGGTCGCACACCTCCGCGCTGGAGTACGGCGCCGCGGCGCCGTACGCCCTGCTGATGATCGTCGTGTCGGCCCCGGCCGCGTTCCTGCTCACCAGGGAGGCGTCGTGACGCTCACCGCCACGCGGGTCCGGACGGGCCTGCAGGTCACCGGCCTGTACAAGTCGTTCGGACCGGTGCCGGTCCTACGGGGGGTCGACCTGCTCGTCCCCGACGGCGGCCTCACCGCCGTGCTCGGGCCCTCTGGCTGCGGCAAGACCACCCTGCTGCGCCTGATCGCGGGCTTCGACCGGCCCGACGCGGGCACGATCGAGATCGCCGGGCGCCCGGCCACGGGCCCCGCCGAGCGGCGCGGCATCGGCTACGTCACCCAGGAGGGCAACCTCTTCCCGCATCTCACCGTGGCCCGCAACATCACCTTCGGCCTGCCCCGCCGCGAGCGCCGCGCGAACGCCCGCGTCGCCGAGCTGCTGGAGTTCGTCGGGTTGGACGCCGGGTTCGCGACGCGCCGGCCGCACGAACTGTCCGGCGGCCAGCAGCAACGCGTCGCGCTCGCCCGCGCGCTCGCCCCGCGGCCGCGGCTCGTCCTGCTCGACGAGCCGTTCTCGTCACTGGACGCCGAGCTGCGGGCGAGCACCGGCCGCGCGGTGGCGGACGCCCTGGCCGCCACCGGGACCACCACCGTCCTCGTCACCCACGACCAGGACGACGCGCTCTCGCTCGCCGGGCGCGTCGCCGTCATGCGGGACGGGGCGATCGTGCAGGAGGACACCCCGACCGCGCTCTACCGCAACCCGGCCGACCGCGGTGTCGCCACCTTCGTCGGGGACGTCGTGGCACTGCCTGCCACCGCGCGCGACGACGTCGCGCAGTGCGCGCTCGGCCGGGTCGGCCTCACCGCCTCCGCAGACGGTTCCGGCACCGTCCTCCTGCGCCCCGAGCAGATCGCCCTCGACGCGGGCCCCGACGGGGTGGTGGCACACGTCCTGCACGCGGACTTCCACGGCCACGATGCCGTCGTCCGCCTCCAGGTGCCACCGATCGGCGAGATCGTCGCGCGATGTCCCGGCCACCAGCTGCCCGCCGTGGGCGACGAGGTACGGGTGACCCTGCGCGGGACGGCGACGTTCGAGACGGCCTGAGGCTCAGCAGGCGGACGCCGACGTCGGCGCATGCAGCGCGGCCAGCAGCTCCTCGCCGCGCGCGGACCGCGTGAGCTGCGCCGAGACGCCTGCGCGCGCCGCGACGCGTGCCGTCACCGGGTCCGGATCCTCGCAGAGCATGATCACCCGTGATCCGGAGCAGACGAGCGCGGTGAGATCCTCGGCGAGTTGGGCGTCCGCCGAGCAGCCCGGCTCGACCACCACCGCATCCGCCCCCCACCCGGGCTCGCCCCGGAGCTCGTCCACGCTGCCCACCGACGCCACCACCTCGACGTCGCCCGCCGAATCGGCCAACCACCGAACGAGCACGTCCCGGAACAGCCTGTGACGGATGACGAGCGCCAACCGGATGTGTCCCTCCATCTCGCCCCCCCGAGTCGGACACCGCGGGATGGCGGCGTTCTCGCCCGAGTGGTGCAACCGTCGACACCCCGATCAGTTGCGATAAACGGTACTCCCGTCGGGACCCGCGGTGTGCGAGAGGAGCTTCGCGTAGCAGAACTCGGCGCTGCGCCCCTCGGCGGTGCACCACGTGACGGCCTCCTGAGCGGTCGCGAAGGGCCGCGGCTCCACCACCACGTAGTAGCCGGGCATCGCGAAGCTCGTGAAGTCGCCCGAGGCGAGCAGCAGGGCGTTCGGGTACTGGGCCTTCACCGCCGTGTAGTCCCGCAGGATCGACGTGGCATCCATCGTGGCCGAGCCGCGCACGGCGCCGGAGCGTTCCGCGTAGAGCTGGGGCACCCAACGGTCCGCGAGCGCGGCGACCGCAGCCGCGTCCGTCCGCACCTGCGCGTCGAGGCGGCCCTGGGCGGAGGTGGGATCCACAGGCGGCGCGGGGTTCGCCGGTGGCGCGGCAGGCACGGACGGCTGGCCGGGTGGCGGCGCGACCGCCGGGCCACCCGCCACGGGTGCGCTCTCCCCACGGGTGAGCACCACGACCCCGCCGACCCCGAGCAACGCCACGACGACCAGCCCAGCGATGAGCGCCCACAGCCAGGTCCGGCGGTGGGGTGCCGTGGCCGGGGCACCACTCAGCCCCTGGGCGGGCGGCGGCGCACCGGGCAGCGGCACGACGGACGTCGGGTCCGCCCGCCCGTAGGCACGCGCGGCGGCGGTGGGATGGAAGGTGGTGGGTGCCGACCGCGGCACGGGGCCGCCCGGTGGCACCTGTCCCGGCCCGGGTCGATCTCTCCCGACGTCACGTTCCACGACAGCCTCCACACCGCCGAACGACGGCGCTCATCGTGCTGGACGCCGCGCAGGCGCGGCAACCGCCCTGCGGCGGGCCGTGCCGTCACGTAAGGATCCCGTTCGCGCGCAGCACGCCGACCGCCCGCACCGTGGCGTAACCGCGCCACTCGAGGGCCGCGGCCGGGGAGAACGACCCGAAGTCGACGACCCAGCCGCCATCCGGCTGCTGCGCACCGGCGAGGCGCTCCAGATCGGCGTCGACGGCTGCCGCATCGAGAAGTCCCCGCGCGGGACCGGGGGTGGGCGCGAAGTCCAGCGGGCGCAGGTACTCGTCGGCCGCGCCACCCGTGACGTGCAACGTCCCGTCCCGCGGCAGGAACGCGCCGAGTCGCTCCAGGATCGCGCCCGCCCCCGGATCGGCGTCCGCGAGGGCATCGACCAGCCGCACGACGAACGAGAGCGCGATGGGGTGCGGGGCGGTGTCCAGGCGTGCGATCGCGTCCAGGCAGGTGCGGGTGGCGGCGCGCAGCCACGGGTGGTCGGCCACGGCGGGGTCGTGCGCAGCCACCCGCAGGGCGGTACCCACGACGAACGCCGTGCTCTGCAAGGAGAACCGCGACGGGTCGGCGTCCACCCAGAACGGGGCGCAGGCCGCGGGATCGGCCACGGGGAACGCGAAGGGCAGGCCGCCGCCGGGCAGCGCGACGCGCGCGAGCCAGTCACACAGTTGCGCAGCCGCCGGGGTCGTGGTCGGCGCGACCTCGGCGAACACCTCCAACGCGTGCAACGCGCCGCCCGGTTGGCTCTCCGGGGCGCGCAGGTCCGGCTCCAGACCCCAGCCGTAGCCGCCGTCCGGGTTGCGGTACGCCGCGACCGCGGCGAGTACCGCATCCGGCGGGACAGCGCCGAGGAGTGCGGCGAAGCGGAGGCGGTCGAGCTGGCGGGCGTGCCCGGCGAGGAACGCGGACGCGGCGGCGAGATCCATGGGCCCACGGTGGCGGAAGCGTCCCGCGAGGTCGTGAACGGATCGGTCATCGGTCCGGCATGTCGTACCCGGATGAGCACAAGGCCGCTCAGATGAGCGCCTCCGTGCGATCCGTGCGGAAGCTGTGGCGTCCGGCACGGCGACCGTGTCAAAGTGAAGCCGATCACACCGCCGAGCGGCATCCGGGGGCAGGACGACATGGCGAGCATCCAGTTCGACCAGGCGACGCGGCACTACCCGGGCGCCCAGCGCCCGTCGGTCGACCGGCTGGACCTCGAGATCGCAGACGGCGAGTTCCTCGTCCTCGTCGGGCCGTCCGGCTGCGGCAAGTCGACGTCCCTGCGGATGCTCGCGGGCCTCGAGGAGGTCAACGGCGGGACGATCCGCATCGGCGACCGCGACGTCACCCACCTCGCACCGCGGGAACGCGACATCGCGATGGTCTTCCAGAGCTACGCGCTGTACCCGCACATGACGGTCGCGGACAACATGGGCTTCGCGCTCAAGATCGCCGGCATGCCGAAGGACCAGATCCGCAAGCGCGTCGAGGACGCCGCGCAGATCCTCGACCTGACGCAGTTCCTCGACCGCAAGCCCAAGGCGCTGTCCGGCGGCCAGCGCCAGCGCGTGGCGATGGGCCGCGCGATCGTGCGCGAGCCGCAGGTCTTCCTCATGGACGAGCCGCTGTCGAACCTGGACGCCAAGCTGCGCGTGCAGACCCGCACCCAGATCGCGGCCCTGCAGCGGCGCCTCGGCGTCACCACCGTCTACGTCACCCACGACCAGGTCGAGGCGATGACGATGGGCGACCGGGTGGCCGTGCTCAAGGACGGCCTGCTGCAGCAGGTCGACACCCCGCGCAACCTCTACGACCGGCCCGGCAACGTGTTCGTCGCGGGCTTCATCGGCTCGCCCGCCATGAACCTCGTCGACGTGCCGATCACCTCGGACGGCGCCGAGATCGGCGGCCACCCCGTCCCGATCACGCGCTCGGCGCTCGCCACGCTCCACGAGCAGGGCGCCACGACCGCGACGCTCGGCTTCCGGCCCGAGGGCATCACCCTCGTGGACGCGGGTGAGGGGTTCCCCGTCGAGATCCTCGTGGTCGAGGAGCTTGGCTCGGACGCGTTCGCCTACGGACGGCTCGTCGACGCACCGGACGGTACGGTCCTCTCGTCCGACCAGACGATCACGCTGCGGGTCGACGCCCGCAAACCACCCGCCAAGGGTGCGGTGGTGCATGTCCAGATCCGGCCGGAGGAGGAGCACGTCTTCACCACTGAGACCGGCGAGCGGGTGGGCGCGGACGAGCGCTGATCAGCTCAGGAGGTCGAGCACCTTCTCCGGCGGGCGGGCCACCACGGCCCGCTCCCCCACCACGACGATCGGCCGCTCGATCAACGCAGGCTCCGCGGCGAGCGCGTCGAGCAGGGCGTCGCGGTCCGCGTCGGCGAGCCCGAGCTCGCGGTAGCGCGCCTCACCCGTGCGGATGATCGCTCGCGGGTCGTCCGTGCCGATCCGGCGCAGGATGTCCTCCAGCGCCGCCCGGTCCGGGGCGTCGTCCAGGTAGCGGACCACGTCCGGGTCCACGCCGCGTTCGGCGAGCAGCGCCAGCGCACCGCGGCTCTTGGAGCATCGTGGGTTGTGCCAGATGGTCACGTCGTCGGCCACGGGACCAGGTTACGACCGGTGGCGGAACGCGCCGACGCGGCAGCCGGTAACGGCCGGTCCGCTGCAGGCGAAATCTCCACCGACACCTGCGGGAGCGGACATGCCCGAGCCAGACCCCCCGATCCGACCGGTGACGCCTGACCGACGCAGGCGCTTCAGTGTGCTCGTGCTCGTGCTGGCCCTCCTCGTCGGCGGGACGCTGACGGCCACCGGCCTCTACGCAGTAGGAGCCTTCTCCACCGAGATCGTCGCCCTGCCGTACGCGACCGATGGGGAGAATCCCTTCGCGCCGTCGATCGGGGACGGCCAACCGGTGAACCGGCCCCAGGGGAAGACCGGCATCAGCATCGCGGGCGACTCCGTCGGTCTCTACGGCGGCACGCTGAACGACGCGGCGTGTGACCGCACGAAGCTCGTCACCTTCCTCCAGCAGAACCCCGAGAAGGGCGCGGCCTGGGCCGGGGTGCTCGGCATCGCACCGGACGGGATCGCGTCCTACGTGGCCGAGCTGACCCCGATGATCCTGCGGTCGGACACCGCGGTGACCAATCACGGCTTCGCGAACGGGACGGCCACGACCCTCGATTCGGTGCTGCAGGCGGGCTCGGCGGTGCTGGTCGACAGGTCGGGCGTGCCACGGGTGCGGTGCAAGTGCGGCAACCCGCTCACGCCTGCGCGGAACTTCAGCAGGCCGTCCTACCCGGCCGATGCGTGGCCGGAGTTCTCCCCCGACCAGATCACAGCGGTGCAGCCGGCGGCGAACCCGATCACGACGTTCGTCGTGATCAACCTCGCGAACGACACCACCACGATCGACCGTCCCGCAGGTACCGCGGGGGAGGGTGACGAGGGCCGCCTCGAGGACGCCTCGGTCGAGGGCACCTACACGATCACCCGCACGCTCGTCTCGTGCACGGGGATCACGGACCCTGACGAGTCGTGCGACGACTACCGCAACCAGACGAACACGTGGACCGTGCGATGCCCGAGCAAGAGCTCCTGCACCGTCAACGGGGAGGTCACCTTCACCCTCGCCGGGTCGTCCTGGTCGGCCTCCGGCGACAGTCCCCCCGACAGCGCCTTCACCTGCTTCGACGTCCCGGTCCCGACGACGTTCCGCACCGAGTTCACACCTGCCACGGCCACGGCCTCCGATGGCAGGTGGGCGGCGCAGACCCTGTCGGGACGGATCGAGCGGCGGGCCGACGGGACGTCGCGCTGCCCGCAGGCCTACCTGTTCGTCTGGAAGATCAACGGCACGCGGACGGGGTGAGCCCGGGCCCACTGCGCGCGGAGTCAGTGAGCCGCCGGGCGGTCCATGAACACTTCCTCCAGGTCGAACGTGTTGATGTCCACGACGAACCCGCGCAGCTTCGTCTCCGGCAGCAGGAACGGATCGTGGGCGAGCTGGGCGAGATCGCGGCGCACGCTCGTGACCGGGTCGCGGAAGGCATGGCTGCGCCACGGCGGCCGCATGCCGACCTCGACGGCGAGCTCCTCGGAGAAGTCCTCGTCGGTGAAGGTCAGCAGGCCACAGCCCGTGTGTTGCATGACGATGATCTCGCGGGTCTGCAGCTTGCGCTGGCTGATCGTGAGCGAGCGGATGACGTCGTCGGTGACGACACCGCCCGCGTTGCGCAGGACGTGTGCCTCCCCGAGCTTCATGCCGAACAGGGCGAACACGTCGATGCGCGAGTCCATGCAGGTCAGCAGCGCCACGTGCAGGGCAGGGGGGACGGCGAGGCCCTCGGCGTTGGCCTTGGCCAGATGACCTCCGCCCGCCTCGTAGCGGCTGATCAGCTCGTCGGTACCCATCCGTCCCTCTCCGTCGCTCGAGGACGCGTGCCCTGCGAACATCGTCGAGGGCAGGCCGCCTCGGACGGTCTGCCCTCGATCCGTACCCGGGAGTCTCCCAGAGCGGAGGGCCGGGTGGGGCAGCTGTGACACGCACGTCCGCGTGGACCTGGACGTCAACCAGGGTTGACAAGAGACGGTCTGTCAACCTAGGTTGACAGACATGAGCACGGACACGACGGCGGTCGCCGCTGCGGCGTCGAGCCGGGACCCGGCGGTCGGGCTGGAGGCGGTGCGCGCCCTGCGCGGGCTCCTGGAGTCGCTGGAGGAGCTGCAGGTCGGCAACGCGCGCGCCCAGGGCTGGTCCTGGCAGCAGATCGCCGACGTCCTGCAGGTCAGCCGGCAGGCCGTGCACAAGAAGTACCGGCGGCTCGGCTTCTAGGAGGGGACATGTTCGAGAGGTTCACGAAGGCGGCGCGCACGGTCGTCATACTCGCCCAGGAGGAGGCCCGCCAGCGGCGCGACCCCCAGATCGGGACCGAGCACCTGCTGCTCGGGCTGC
Organism: Pseudonocardia sp.; assembly: GCA_050248815.1. Taxonomy (GTDB): domain Bacteria; phylum Actinomycetota; class Actinomycetes; order Mycobacteriales; family Pseudonocardiaceae; genus Pseudonocardia. The sequence continues at coordinate 18,963 of JBFWRR010000090.1, forward strand.
TCGGCGTCCACGGCGGACCGGCGGCGCCCCTGCTGGAGCAGGTCGGCGTGGACCGGCGGGCCGTCGAGTCGGCCCTGCGCGAGCGCACCGCGGACGCCGAGGCGCTCGCCACCCTCGGCATCGACCTCGACGAGGTGCGCCGCCGCGCCGAGGAGGCGTTCGGGCCGGGCGCCCTCGACGGCAGGCGACGGTGGCGGGCGGGCCACATCCCGTTCGAGGCGCACGCCAAGAAGGTGCTGGAACTCGCGCTGCGGGAGGCGATCCGGATCGGCGACCGGCACATCGGCACCGAGCACCTCCTGCTCGGGCTGCTGCACCCCGGCACCGGGCGGGCGCAGCGGATCCTCGACGGCCACGGCGTCACGCTGGACCTGATGCGCCGGGCCGTCGACGAGCTGGGGCGGGGCGCGGCCAGCGGTTGATCCCGCCGGGTCGGGTTCGCCTCGCGGGAGCGGCGTTCGCAGAGCCCGGCCGGCGTTCGCAGAGCCCGCCGGCGTTCGCAGAGCCCGCCGGCGTTCGCAAAGCCCGCCGGCGTTCGCAAAGCCCGCCGGCGTTCGCAAAGCCCGCCGGCGTTCGCAGAGCTCCGCACGCCTCGCAGAGTCCCCCGGCGCCCTTCGCAGACCCCCCGGGCCTTCGCAGGCGCCCGCCACCCCTTGCAGGCGCTGCAGCCCCTGCCAAGCGCGCCCGATCCCTGCGAACCCCAGCATCGGGGGACCGACCGACGCACCCCGCACAACCCGCCACCCTCGCAGAGCCCCGCCACCCTCGCAGAGCCCCGCCACCCTCGCAGAGCCGCGCTGGCCCTTCGCAGAGCCTCTCGCCGAACCTCGCAGACCCCCGCCACCCCTCGCAGACGCCGCAGCCCCTGCAGAGCGCGCCCAACCCCTGCGAACCCCAGCACCGGGACCCGACCGGCGACAGACCCCGGCCGCCGCACCCGCAGAACCCACGCACCCCACGCAGAGCCCCCCGGCGAACCTCGCAGACCCCCGCCACCCCTCGCAGACGCCGCAGCCCCTGCAAAGCGCGCCCAACCCCTGCGAACCCCAGCACCGGGAC
>JBFWRR010000091.1:0-2713 GCA_050248815.1 Pseudonocardia sp.
GCGGCGACGAGGACTTCGCCCGCCGCTTCCGCAACGAGTCCGGCCTGGCCGCGCGGCTGAGCGGGCCGAACATCATCCCGATCCACCGCTACGGCGAGATCGACGGCCGCCTCTACATCGACATGCCCCTGGTCGACGGCACCGACCTCGGCGAGATCGTCGAGCGGGACGGCCCCCTCGCCCCCGAACGCGTCGTCCGGATCGTCGAGCAGGTCGCGGACGCCCTCGACACCGCGCACCGCGCCGGCATGGTGCACCGCGACGTCAAACCGTCGAACATCCTGCTCACCGGCCGCCCGGGCCGCGACTTCGCCTACCTCATCGACTTCGGCCTCGCTCGCGCGATGGACGGCGCGCGCATCTCGCTGTCCGGCACCGTCGTGGGCACGCCGCACTACATGGCCCCCGAACGGTTCGACGGCAAGGGCGACCACCGCAGCGACGTCTACGCCCTGGCCTGCGTGCTCCACGAGGCACTCACCGGACGGCGGCCCTACGAGGTCGAGACGCTCTGGGCGCACATGAAGGCCCACCGCGAGACCCCGCCGCCGGTCCCGAGCCGGCTCGTCGCGGGGCTGCCGCGCGGCTTCGACGACGTCGTCGCGCGCGGCATGGCGAAGGACCCCGCGGATCGTCACCCGGACGCCGTGGCCCTCGCCGACGCCGCCCGCGAAGCCCTGGCCACCCCGCCCGCGTCGTCGGTCACCGTCGGCCCGGTCACGGTGGTCGCGCCGCTGCTGCCCCCGCCGGAGCCCGCCCCGCCCCCGCTCTCGGCCGTGCGCGGCTCCATCGGCGACCGCACCCTCACCGGGCACACCCGCGGCGTCGCCGCGGTGACGACGGCGGTGCTCGGCGGGCGCCCCGTCGTCGTCTCGGGCAGCGACGACGCCACCGTCCGGGTGTGGGATCTGGTCACCGGCGAACCGGTCGGGCGGCCGCTCACCGGGCACACGGACGGGGTGCTGGCCGTCGCGGCCACGGAGCTGGACGGCCGGGCCGTCGTCGCGTCGGGCAGCAGCGACCGCACGGTCCGGCTGTGGGACCTCGGCTCCGGCGGCCCGCTCGGCGAGCCGCTGACCGGTCACACCCACTACGTGTCGGCGCTGGCCGCCGTCCCGGGGGCGAGGCTCGTGGTGTCCGGCGGGGTCGACCGAACGATCCGGGTGTGGGATCTCGCCCGGCGCGCGCCGGTCGGCGAGCCGCTCGCCGGGCACGAGGGCTCGGTGTCCGCTCTCGCCGTCACCAGCATGGGCGGGCTGGTCGTGATCGTGTCCGGGAGCAGCGACCGCACCGTACGGGTCTGGGACCTCGCCACCGGCGCCCCCGTGGGCACCCCGATGCTGGGGCACGCACGCACCGTCTCCGCGGTGACCACGGCCGAGCTCGACGGGCGCCCGGTCGCCGTGACCGGCGGCGACGACCGGACGGTGCGGGTGTGGGACCTCGCCACCGGCGCCCCGGTCGGGCAACCGCTCACCGGGCACACCGGGTACGTGTGGGCCGTGGCCGTGACCAGGCTGGACGGGCGCGCGGTGATCGTGTCCGGCGGGAGCGACCGGACGGTGCGGGTGTGGGACCTCGCCACCGGCGCCCCGGTCGGCGACCCCATCACCGGCCACCACAGCTCCGTCGCCGCCGTCACCACCGCCGAGCTGGACGGCCGCGCCGTCGTCGTCGCGGGATCGAGCACCGTGCGGGTGCTCGACCTCGCCGATCCTCAGGTGCGGTCGGTCACGGGATAGCCGACACGGGGTAGACGACCTCCTCGCCGGCGCGGCCCTTCGTCGGGACGCGTTCGGCCGGGCCCCAACGGAACCGTGCCGCCACCGCCTCGCGGGCCCGTTCGGCCACGATCACGGACGCGCGACCGCCCCGCCCGGCCAGGCCGGAGAGGCGGAACGCGAGGTTCGTGGCGTCCCCGATCACGCTGACGGCCCCGTGCGGCAGCGTCGTCACCGCGGCCGTGCCGCGCACCACCGCCCAGCCCATCCGCAGCGGCGCGCCGCCGGGTCCGCGCAGCGGCAACCCGGGTGCCACCTCGCGGACGTGGCGGTCCGCCGCGAGTGCGTAGTCGACCGCCAGCTCGTTCGCGTCCGGGACGTGCTCGAGCTCCCACACCGCGTACAGCGCGTCCCCCGCGTAGTGGTTGAGCGTGCCGCGATGGCTGGTGAGCAGCCGCGTGAGGCCGCCGTAGAGATCGCGCAGGCAGGACGCCACGGTCTGGTCGCCGGCGAACTGCGACGACGTCGAGTAGTTCGTGAGGTCGCCGACGACCATCATCATCTGCGCGAGGTCGATCCGGGCCATCGTGAGCTTGCTGTCGGTGTCGGCGGCGCCCGCGAACCCGTCCGAGCGGAACTCGAACTCCGTGTCACCCACCCGCACCCGGTCTCCCGGCAGCAGCGCGCACGGCGCGGACCGCGCGATCCGCAGCCCGTTGACGTGGGTGCCGTTGGTGCTGGAGTCGATGATGAGCGCCCGGTCGTGGGCGTGGTCCAGGCGGATCTCGAAGTGCGTGCGCGATGCGACCGGATCGCTGATGATCATCCTCTGGGGCTCCTCGACGCCCGCGCACTCGCGGCCCACGACGATCCGGTCCACGATCGGCGTGGCATGTTCGGCACCGCCGCCCGGGCCGAGGACGAGCAGCGCCTGCGGGCGGCTGCGCGCCGGGTCGGGCATGAACGAAACCCTACGCCCGCCGGGAGCGGGG
>JBFWRR010000091.1:2813-6854 GCA_050248815.1 Pseudonocardia sp.
CCGCCCGGTCCGTCCGCCCGGTCCGTCCGCCCGGTCCGTCCGCCCGGTCCGTCCGCTCAGTCGGTGCGGGCGGTGCGGGTCGGGCCGCCCGCCGGCCGGACGGCTCCGCGCGGGGCGGCGCCGGGATCGTGGGCGGCGAAGACCTCCACCTCGGGGTGCTGCGCGATGAGGGCCCGCAGCCGGGCCTGGTTGTGGCGGCGCAGCCCGCGGTCGGTCGTGACGACCTCCTCGAACAGCCGGACCCGCCACGCACACCGAGGCGTCGGCCCGTGCACCTCCCGCGGGTCGAAGAAGGCGTCACCCGCGTCGAGCAGCCAGCCTCGGTCGGTGTCCAGGGCCACGCCGCAGTGGCCCATCGTGTGCCCGGGCAGCGGGACGAACAGGATCTCCTCCGGAAGGCCGTCGAGACCCCGGACGGCCTCGAAGCCGAACCACGGCTCGCCGTCGGCGGCGTAGGTGTGCCAGTCCGGGCCGTGCTGCCACATCCCCGGGCGGTAGCGGCCGCGGGCGCGCACGCCCTTGCGCGCCATGGCCGCGGCGAGCTCCGTGGCGTGGACGTGCACCGTCGCCCACGGGAAGTCCGAGAGCCCGCCGACGTGGTCGAGATCGAGGTGGGTCTGCACGATGTGCCGGACGTCGCGGGGATCGAAGCCCAGCGCGCGGACCTGCGTGACCGCCGCCAGGCTCGCGTCGACCGTGGGTCGCGCGTAGAAGTGCGCGAACCCCCGGCCGAGCCGGGAGGAGATGTCGGCGTAGTCCGCCGTGCCCAGCCCGGTGTCGACGAGGACCAGGCCGCTGGCCGGGGTCTCCACGAGCAGCACATGGCAGGCCAGCGGCGATCCGCCCAGCCGCATCGTCGTGATGTGGGCGCAGTTGAGGTGGTGCACGCGCAGGTCCGAGCTCATGGTCGCCTCCCTCTATCGCAACAGTTTGTTGCTGTAGGGGACGGTAACGGCCCGGCGGGCGTTAACGCAACAGTTCGATGCGCTAGGATTCGCCCGTGGACACCGACGAGCTGGCCCGCCCCGTCGCCCGCCGCACCGGCGGCCGGTCGGCACGGGTGCGCGCCGCGGTGCTGGCCGCCGCGATCGACGAGCTGACCGAGTACGGCTTCGCGGGGATGAGCACGGCGCGGATCGCGGAGCGGGCAGGGGTCAACCGGACGACCGTGCACCGTCGCTGGCCCGATCTCGAGAACCTCGTCGAGGACGCGCTCCTGGCCAGCGCCGAGGCCGCCGTCCCCATCCCGGACACCGGGAACGTCCGCGAGGATCTGCGGCTGCTGCTGCGGGAGATCGCGGGCCTCGTCGACGGGGACCGGGCGCGGCGCAGGATCCGCGCCCTCGTCGCCGACGCCGCCCGCTCGCCCGCGATCGGCGCGGTGGTCGGCCGGGTGTGGACCGGCCGCTTCGAGCGTGGCGTCGAGGTCGTCACGCGCGCGGTGGACCGCGGCGAGCTGCGCGCCGACGTCGCGCCCGCCACGATCCTCGCCGCGTTCACCGGCCCCCTCTACGTCCGCCTGCTGATCACCGACGAGCGCATCGACGACCACTTCGTCGACGAGGTGATCGAGATCGGCCTGGCCGGTGCCCGCCCGCGCGCCGACCCGCCGGAGGCCACGCCCGGCCGCGGAGCGTGATAGGAACGTCCGCGTGACCGGCGGGACCGACGTCGATCCCGAGGTGCTCGCCACGGTGCCGCTGCTCGCGGGCCTCGGTGCGGCCGAGCGGGCGCGCCTCGCGGCGGACGCCGTCGTGCGGCGGTTCGCGGCGGGGGAGTGGGTGTTCCGCCGCGACGACGCGGGGGAGTCGGTGTTCCTCGTCCTGTCCGGGCGGGTGGAGATCCTGGACGCCGCCGGCACCGTGATCCGGGTGCTGGGCGTGTCCAGCGCCGTCGGAGAGCTGGCGCTGCTCACCGGCGCGCCACGCACCGCGTCCGTGCGCGTGCGCCGCGACGCCGAGCTGCTGGAGATCTCCGCCGAGCGCTTCGGCCAGCTGCTCGCCGACGCCCCCGAGCTGGGCGTCGTGCTGGCCCGCTACCTCGCGCGGCTGCTCCAGCAGGGACCCGCGACGGCGGAGCGGCCCCCGTCACGGCCCCGGGTCGTCGCGATCACCGGCGACAGGGCGCGGGTGCCCCTGGCGCGGTTCGCCACCGCCGTCGCCGATGCCGTCGCCGCGGCGGGGGAGCGGGTCGTGCTGCTCGACGGTGGGGACGCCGGCCGTGGCGGTGGCGGCCTCGCCGGCCCGGCGGCGCTCGACGCCGCGGAGCGCGACCACGACCTCGTCCTGCTGGTGGCGGACCTGCGCGCGGCCGGGCCGTCCGGATCCTGGCGGCGTCAGGCAGACCGGACGCTCACGCTCGTCGGCGACGACGAGCACGCGGACCGCCACCCAGGGCTGGCCGGTGCGACCGGGGCGGAGATCGTGCTGGTCCGCCACGGCGCCGCTGCGGTGCCCGGCTGGATCGCCGGGCTTCCGCTGCGCGCTCTGTACTCCTGTGACGTCCGCGCGCTGGCCGACGGCGCCGCGGGTGTGGCGCGGCGGATCACCGGGCGGTCGGTCGGGTTGGTGCTCTCCGGAGGCGGTGCACCCGCGCTCGCCCACCTCGGGGTGTTGGACGCGTTCGCCGCCCGCGGCGTCGTCCCGGACCGGATCTGCGGCGCGGGGACGGGTGCGCTGGTCGGCGCGCTCGCGGCCGGCGGCCGCACCCCGGACGAGGTGGCGCGGGCCTGCCGCGCGCTGTTCGCCGCGGGGCCGCGGCGGGGGCTGCACCGGTTGTTCGGCGACCAGCGGATCGAGGAGCTGCCGGTCGAGTTCTCCTGCGTGAGCACCGATCTCGTGCGCCGTGAGCTGGTCGTGCACCGGCGGGGCCGGCTCGCGGACGCGCTGCGCGCCGCCACGACGGTGCCGGGACTTGCACCGCCGGTGGCTGCCGGCGGGCGGCTTCTGGTCGACGGGGGTCTGCTCGACGGCCTGCCGGTCGTCGCGATGGCCGCCGGGGACGGCCCGGTCGTCGCGGTGGACGCGCTGGCGACGCTGCGCTGGCCGCCGACCGCCGGAGCGGTCGCCGAGCTGCGCGCGGCCGTGGCGCCGGGCATGGGGCGGGGACCGGGGCCGGGCTCCGCGCTCGGTTCGGTCGTCGGAGCGGTGCTGGGGGCCCTCCGGGCGGCGCTGCCCGCGCCGCGGATCCCCGGGCGGGCGGAGGTGCTGGAGCGGGTGGCCGGAATCGGCGGCACCCGAGCCGCCGAACCCGGTACGGCGGGCGAGGGCCGTGCCCGGGCCGACCTCGTCATCCGTCCCGAACCCGACGGCACCGGCCCGCGGGAGTGGGAGCGGCAGGACGTGCTGCGGGAGCGGGGTCGGGCCGCGGCCGAGGCCGCGCTGGACGAGCACGGCCCGCTGGTGCGCTGATCCCCGGCCGCGGGCTGTCGGGCTCGGGCCCGGGCGGCGGGCCGGGCGGCCGGGCCCGGGCCGGGCGGCCGGGGCGGCGGGCGGGGCGGGCGGCCGTCACATGCGGCCTGGCCGTGCACAGGCACTGCGGCCGGTGGCGGCTCGGATGTCGTCGAACATATGTGCGATGGCTGGCACGTGTCGCGCGGTCGTGACACAGCGCGTCGGCGGTTTGTGTGAGAGCCGTGCGGTGAGTGCGGCGGCTGGCCGGTGTTGGAGCGCATGTACGAGCGGTTGGGCGGGGGCCGCTGCTGCCGGGGTTGGCCCCACAGCCTGCCGGTGCCCCGGCCGTCGGCCGTCGTCCCGGGGGCAGCCGGGACCGGGGCCGGGCCGGCCACCGTGCACATTCCGGCGGCTCGTGCACATCTCGGCGGCTCGTACGCATCCCGGCGGGCCGTTGCACATGCTGGCGGCCGGTGCATACGCCCGTGTCATCGTGCACACGGCTGGACGTGTGCGCGGTGACGACACGGTGTGCACCGCGCGCGGCGGTGTGCACGGGAGGACGGGGGAGGGGAGCCGTGCCGGCGTGGGGCCCGTCTAATGCCCTGATGCCAGCCGGGGGCGGGCGTCGAGATCGGGCCGGCCGCGG
>JBFWRR010000091.1:6954-11693 GCA_050248815.1 Pseudonocardia sp.
GGTGGTGTGCACCGGGCCGGCGGTGCGCACGAGGCCCGGCGGTATGCACGGGACGACGCGGGAGGTGAACCGTGCCGCCCCGCGGGCGGCAGGGCATGGTGGAGGCATGGGAGCGGATCGGGTCGCGGTGGTCGGGGCCGGGATGGTGGGCCTGGCCACCGCATGGTTCCTGCAGGAGCGCGGGGTCGGTGTCGACGTGTTCGAGCGGGACCACGTCGGAGCCGGGAGCTCCTGGGGCAACGCAGGCTGGCTCACCCCCGCCCTGGTCGCCCCGTTGCCCGAGCCGGCGGTGCTCCGCTACGGCGTGCGGGCCGTGCTCGACCCGGCCTCGCCGGTCTACGTTCCCTTCGGGATACAGCCACGCCTGTGGCGCTTCCTCGGCGCCTTCACACGGAACTGCACCACCCGCCGGTGGAGCAGCGGCGTGCGCGCCTACCGCGACGTCAACCGGCAGGCCCTCGACGCGTTCGACCAGCTCGCCGCGGGGGGCGTCGACGCCCCGACCCGCGCCGCCGATCCGCTGCTGGCCTGCTTCGCCACGACAGCCGGGCGCGACGGCCTGCTCCACGAGCTGGCCGAGCTGGAGGGGCTCGGCCAGAAGGTGGGCCACGACGTCGTGACACCGGCGCGGGCCCGCGAGCTCGCACCGATCCTCACCGACCACGTCGTGACCGCGGTGCAACTCCACGACCAGCGCTTCATCGATCCGCCCCGCTACCTGGCCGCGCTCGCCGACGCCGTCCGCGCGCGCGGTGCGCGCATCACCGAGCACACCCCGGTCCTCGACGTCCGTGACGACGGGCCGCACGTCGTGGTGAGCACGTCCGACGAGGCCCGCCGCTTCGGCGCCGCCGTCCTCGCCACCGGCGCCTGGCTACCCGAACTGGCCTCCCGGGTCGGGGTGCGGGTCCCGGTGCAGGCCGGCCGCGGCTACAGCTTCACGGTGCCCGCGGAGCATCTGCCCGCCGCACCGATCTACCTGCCCGCACAGCGCGTCGCGTGCACGCCGCTGGGGGAGCGGCTGCGGATCGCCGGGATGATGGAGTTCCGCGGACCCGACGAGCCGCTCGACCCCCGGCGGATCCGCGCGATCGTGGAGGCCGTGCGGCCGTTCCTGCGCGGGGTGGACCTCGCCGATCGCCGCGACGAGTGGGTCGGTTCGCGGCCCTGCACCCCGGACGGGCTGCCGTTGATCGGACCGACGTCCTCGCGGCGCGTGCACGTCGCGGGCGGGCACGGCATGTGGGGCATCGTGTTGGGGCCGCTCACCGGCCGCCTGCTGGCCGAGGCGGTCGTCACGGGCGACGTACCGGCCGAGCTGCGGGCCTTCCACCCGTTGCGGTGAGCCCGGCCGACGCCACGCGCACGCTCGTGGCACGATCACCCGGGTGGACGGGAGGGACGACCAGCACCTGCGCGACCTCGCGCTGCTGCGCCGCGTCCGCGACCGGATCGACCGCGAGTACGCCCAGCCGCTTGACGTCGAGGCCCTCGCCCGGGGCGTCAACATGTCGGCCGGGCACCTGTCCCGCCGGTTCCGGCAGGCGTACGGCGAGTCGCCGTACAGCTACCTGATGACGCGGCGGATCGAGCGCGCGATGGCCTTCCTGCGCCGCGGCGACCTCAGCGTCACCGAGGTCTGCTTCGCGGTCGGCTGCTCGTCGCTCGGCACGTTCAGCACCCGGTTCACCGAGCTCGTCGGCATGGCGCCGAGCGAGTACCGGCGCCGGGCGGCGCGCACGACGTCGGGGCTGCCGTCGTGCGTGGCCAAGGCGGCCACCAGACCGGTCAGGAATCGAGAAGCACCCGTCGACGAGCCGCACCTAGCGTGAACGCCATGACCAGCACCGGTATCACCATCCACTCCAGCTTCCTCCCGCACACGGACCCCGAGGCGTCGCTCGCGTTCTACCGGGACGCCCTGGGCTTCGAGGTGCGCCTCGACGTCGGCCGCGGCGCCATGCGCTGGCTCACCGTCGGGCCCGCCGACCAGCCGGACACCGCGATCGTGCTCACCCCGCCCGCCGTCGACCCCGGCATCACCGAGGAGGAGCGCCGCACCATCACCGAGATGATGGCCAAGGGCACCTACGGCGGGCTGCTGCTGGCGGCCAAGGACCTCGACGGCACCTTCGAGCGGCTCCAGGCGGGCGGCGCCGAGGTCGTCCAGGAGCCCACCGAGCAGCCCTACGGCGTCCGGGACTGCGCGTTCCGCGACCCCGCGGGCAACATGATCCGCATCCAGGAGCGCCGCTGAGCATGGCCACGAGCACGGACACCCGCCCCGGCCCGGTGCACGCCGCCGACAGCCACGACCTCATCCGCGTGCACGGGGCGCGCGAGAACAACCTCAAAGACATCAGCGTCGAGCTGCCGAAACGGCGGCTGACGGTGTTCACCGGGGTGTCCGGCTCCGGCAAGAGCTCGCTGGTCTTCGCGACGATCGCCGCGGAGTCCCAGCGTCTGATCAACGAGACGTACAGCGCGTTCGTGCAGGGCTTCATGCCCTCGCTCGGCAGGCCCGACGTGGACGTCCTCGACGGCCTGACCACGGCGATCATCGTCGACCAGGAGCGGATGGGCGGCGACGTCCGCTCCACGGTCGGCACCGCGACCGACACCGGGGCGTTGCTGCGCATCCTGTTCAGCCGCGTGGGCGAGCCGCACGTGGGGCCCGCGAAGGCGTTCTCGTTCAACGTCGCCACGATCAGCGGGGCGGGCGCGGTCACGATCGAGAAGGGCGGGCGCACCACCAAGGAGCGCCGCTCGTTCGAGATCGTCGGCGGGGCGTGCCCGCGCTGCGAGGGCCGCGGCACCGTCTCCGACTTCGACCTCGACGCCCTCTACGACGACTCCAAGTCGATCGCGGAGGGCGCGCTCACCATCCCCAACTACTCCGTCGACGGCTGGTACGGCCGGATCTTCACCAACAGCGGCTTCTTCCCCGGCGACAAGCCGATCCGGGAGTTCACGAAGCGCGAGCTCGACGCCCTGCTCTACAAGGAGCCCACCCGGATCAAGGTCGAGGGCATCAACGTCACGTTCGAGGGCCTGATCCCGCGCATCGAGAAGTCCTTCCTGTCCAAGGACCGCGAGGCGATGCAGCCGCACATCCGCGCGTTCGTGGACCGCGCGATCGTCTTCCGCACCTGCCCGGAGTGCGACGGCACCCGGCTCACCGAGCTCGCGCGCTCGTCGAGGATCGAGGGCGTCAACATCGCGGACGCCTGCGCGATGCAGATCTCCGATCTCGCGCAGTGGGTCCGTGGCCTGGAACGGGCCGCCGCGGACGGGCGCAGCGCCGCCCTCGGCGGGGTCGCGCCGCTCCTGGCCTCGCTGCGCCACACGCTGGACTCGTTCGTCGAGATCGGGCTCGGCTACCTCTCGCTGGACCGCCCGTCCGGCACGCTCTCCGGCGGCGAGGCGCAGCGCACGAAGATGATCCGCCACCTCGGCTCCTCGCTCACCGACGTCACCTACGTCTTCGACGAGCCCACCATCGGGCTGCACCCGCACGACATCCAGCGGATGAACGACCTGCTGCTGCGCCTGCGGGACAAGGGCAACACCGTGCTGGTCGTCGAGCACAAGCCGGAGACGATCGCCATCGCCGATCACGTCGTCGACCTCGGCCCCGGGGCGGGCGCGGCCGGTGGCCAGGTCGTCTTCGAGGGCACCGTGGAGGGGTTGCGTGCCGCCGCCACGGTCACCGGGCGGCACCTGGACGACCGGGCGTCGCTCAAGCCGTCGGTGCGGCCCCCGTCCGGTGCGCTGGAGGTACGCGGGGCGAGCACCCACAACCTGCGCGACGTCGACGTCGACATCCCGCTCGGCGTGCTCACCGTCGTCACCGGCGTGGCCGGGTCGGGCAAGAGCTCGCTGATCCACGGCTCGGTGGCGGGACGCGACGGCGTCGTGGTGGTCGACCAGGGCGCCATCAAGGGTTCCCGGCGCAGCAACCCCGCCACCTACACGGGGCTGCTCGAACCGATCCGCAAGGCGTTCGCCAAGGCCAACGGCGTGAAGCCCGCCCTGTTCAGCGCCAACTCCGAGGGCGCCTGCCCGAACTGCAACGGGGCTGGCGTCGTCTACACCGACCTCGCGATGATGGCCGGCGTCGCCACCACGTGCGACGTGTGCGAGGGCAAGCGGTTCGACGCGTCGGTGCTGGAGTACCACCTCGGCGGGCGCGACATCAGCGAGGTGCTCGCGATGCCGGTGACCGACGCCGAACGGTTCTTCGGCGACGACGGCCCGGCCCGCACACCGGCCGCGCACCGGATCCTGCAGCGGCTCGCCGACGTGGGCCTCGGTTATGTCAGCTTGGGCCAGCCGCTCACGACTCTGTCCGGCGGGGAACGGCAGCGGCTCAAGCTCGCCGTGCACATGGGCGACAAGGGCAGCATCTACGTCCTGGACGAGCCGACCACCGGCCTGCACCTGGCCGACGTCGAGCAGTTGCTCGCGCTGCTGGACCGGCTCGTCGACTCCGGGAAGTCCGTCGTCGTCATCGAGCACCACCAGGCCGTCATGGCGCACGCGGACCGGATCGTCGACCTGGGTCCCGGCGCCGGGCACGACGGCGGCCGCGTCGTCTTCGAGGGCACCCCTGCCGAGCTCGTCGCGGCCCGCTCCACGCTCACCGGCCAGCACCTCGCGGAGTACGTCCGGGCCTGACGGTCGTCAGGGCCGTGTCTCACCTCGGTGTCTCACCTCGGTGTCTCACCTCGGTGTCTCAC
>JBFWRR010000091.1:11793-18406 GCA_050248815.1 Pseudonocardia sp.
GTGTCTCACCTCGGTGTCTCACCTCGGTGTCTCACCTCGGTGTCTCACGTCGGTGTCTCGACGGCCGTGCGCAGCTTCCGCGCCGGCCCGATGATGCGCAGGGCCAGCTCCGCGTCGAGGCGGGTCTCCCGGTCGGTGAGGTCCAGGCCGCTGATCTCGCCGATCCGGCGCAGCCGGTACTGGAGGGACTTCAGGTGCAGGCGGATCGCGCGGGCCGTCCGGCTGGCGTTGCACCCGTGCGCGAGGTAGGCGTCCAGGGTGGCGACGAGCTGCGTGTCGTGGCGGGCGTCGTAGTCCACCAGCGGCCCGAGCACCCGGCGCGCGTAGTCGTCCAGCTCGAGGGCGCCCCCCGAGCCGAGCAGGAACTGCAGCACGCCGAGATCGTCGAACAGCACGGCCGCGCGGGCGGATCCGGCGGCGGCCGTGAGCGCGGTGCGCGCCTCGCGCAGGCCCTCCGCGAGGAGGTCCGGTTCGGCCTTGCGGCTGCTCACCCCCGCCCGCAGGGACACGGTCGTGAAGGGTGAGCACTCCCGCAGCACCTGGACGAGCGCCCCGGCGTCCGGGATGGCCGAAGCGGGCACGATCACCGCGACCCGTTCGTCGCGAGAGGCGAGCGGGACGTCCTGGCCCGCGAGCCTGGAGAGCGCCTTCCCGATCCGGCTCGTGATCAGGGCGCGGTGGTGGTGGTGCTGCTCCGCCGAGAGGCGCATGGCCCGCGCGAGGGTGTCCAGACCGTCCGCGGCGACGAGGACGACCCGTGCCGGGTAGTGCAGCCGCAGGCCGAGCGAGCAGGCCCGCCCGGCGTCGTCGTCCGACGGCGACCGGCGGCCCTCGAGGAGGTCCCAGACGAACTCCGAACGCAGCCGTCCGACCGTGGCGTCGAGCAGTGTCTCGTGCATGAGCAGTACCGCGCAGATCGTCGCGGCCTGCTCCAGGGTCACGATGTCGCGCGGGGCGGGCCGGCGGGGGAGCAGGACATGGATGACGCCCCGCCGGACCCCGGCCGCCTCGACCGGTGCGCCGACCCAGTGTGGCCCTGCCGGTTGCCGGTCGAGCTCGTACTCGCTGCGGCCAGGGTCGGGGACCAGGGCGGCCTCGCCGGGCCGAGCCGGCGGGTACTGCACGGGCGCGCGGTCGTTGCTCGGTGCGATGACGACGGGGCCGCCGAGGAACTCGTACAGGGCCTCGGCCAGCGCGAGCAGGTCCAGTCCTTCCGCGGCGATCTCGGTGAGCGTGCGGTGGATCGCCAGCGCCTCGTCCGAGGCCCGCAGGCGCTGTTGCAGCTCCGCGCGGGCCGACTCGACGGCCGCCGTCGCCTGCTGCTGCTGGTGGTAGCGCCGGGCGTTGACGATCCCGATCGTGGCCAGGCCGGCCAGCGAGACCAGCAGGTCCTCGTCCTCCTCGGAGTAGACCGATGCCCGGCGCCGCCACGTGGACAGGACGCCGATGATCGTGCCGTCGGCATCGCACATCGGGATGCTGAGCCCCGACTGGGTGCCCTCCTGCATGGCGATCGAAGTAGTCCTTGGTGATCTCGGTGGTCGTCGCGTACTGGTCCACCCGCTGCGGGCGGCCGGTCTCCAGCACCTTCCCGGCGATGCCGCGACCCCGGCGCACGCGCAGCCGGGCCGTCTCCATCGTCCGGTGCCCGACGACGGACTGGATACGCAGCTCGGGGCCGTCCGGGCCGTCGTGGACGAGGAAGACCCCGGCGATCTCCGAGGAGCTCAGCCGCGCCGCCGCGTTCGAGATCGCCAGCAGCACACGGTCCACGTCCAGGGTGCGGACGATCTCCGTGGAGAGCCGGTGCAGCGCCTCGACGGCGTCCTTGCGGCCGACGGACGGCGTGTGCCGCAGGAGCGTCGCCAGCGCCCGGGCGTGCTCGGCGGCCTCCGGGCCGAACGGCTCGTCGTGAGGCTCGCGGATGAGCACGAGGTCGCGGTACTCGTCGATGCGGCCGACGGCCAGGGGGTGCCCGGCGAACGCGGCGAGGCCCTCTGCGGGCCGCGAGGCGAGGCGCAGCGAGCGACCGGCGCCGCAGACCGGGCTTGGCCGCTGGTGGACCCACTCGACGAGTTGCGCGCCGATGCACCCGACGAACTCCAGCGTCGCGTCGAGCAGGCGCACCGCCGCGCCGGTGTCCTGGGCCGCGTCGAACCCCAGGACCGTCTCGATCAGCTCGGGCCACCGATGGTCGCCGGGCGCCTCCGACATCGTGGATCTCCTCGACGGCTCGGCCGTACCTCGACATGGAGCAGGCTAGCGGCATATCGGGCCCGCGGAATCTCTCATGATGGAGGAAGCCCGTGGCTTCCGGCGGCTCTACCGTCGTCCCACCTGCCGCGCGATCCGCCCGGCACGGCCTGGTCCGAGCTCAAGGGAGAGCGGCCTGTGTCTGCGCAGACGACGTCCCCGACGGCCTACGAGGGCGACCGGACGTTCACCTGGTTCACCCCCGTCCGCCGCAAGCCGAGCGAGTACGAGCTCTACACCGTCGGGCAGCAGTCCGCACCCGGCCACTGGCTGGACGTCGGCTGGCCGGTCCATTATGACAACGGCGATCCGCCCTGGTCGGACGCGTCCAGCGCCGTCCGGACGACGTTGTGGGCCCAGTACCGCGACCCGAGCCGGACGTGGCAGCGACCCTACGTCTCGACCAGCAACCAGGACGAGCAGGCGCTCGGACGGCTGCTGCCCGTGCTGGTGAAGGTCTCGGCGACGACGCTGAGCCCGACGTGGTCCAAGGAGATCCTCGGGCGCACCTACGCCGCGTGGCCGTTCGTCGAGTACGGGCTGTTCCGCGCGCTCGCCTACGCCGTGCGCGAGGCACGCGCGGACACCATCGAGTTCGCGACGGTATTCCAGGCCGTCGACCGCCTGCGCCTGCTCCAGGACGTGGTCCTGCACCTGGACCTGCTGCAGGAGGAGCTGCCCGGGTTCACCGACGCGGACGCCCGCGAGGCCTGGATGTCCGACCCCTCGCTGGTCCCGGTCCGGGAGGTCGTCGAGCACCTGGCGGTGAGCACGGACTGGGTCGAGATCCTGCTGGTGACGGCGCTCGTGTTCGAGCCGGTCGTCGGACGCCTGGCGAAGGTCGAGCTGTTCAGCCACCGAGCGCCGTCGTTCGGCGACGGGGTCACCCCGGTCGTGATGGCGCAGTCGATCGCGGACGCCGACCGGGCCGTCTCGGCCGCCCAGGCCCTCGTCCGGCTCGTGGTCTCCGATCCCGAGCACGGTGCGGCCAACGCCGCGCTGATCCGCGGTTGGTTCGACTCCTGGCAGCCCCGCTGCGAGAAGGCGGCCCGCGCCCTGGCGGGGGCGTTCACCTGCTGTCGCGACGGGCAGGGCGGCGACGAACAGGAGGGCACCGACGACGCACTCGCCCGGGTGCTGGCGTTCCAGCGCGACGCCGTGGCCGGCTGCGGGCTGCCGGCCTGACGACCCGAGCGAGCGGAGGAACAACGATGAACGCCAGCTCCACGGCACCCGCCGAGGAAACCGCCACCCCGAAGGGTCGCGTCGGGATCTCGCTGATGGCGAGTGGGGACACCGAGGCCGCGGTCGAACACGTCCAGGAGACCCAGCCGGACGCGACCGTCGACTTCCGCGACTGCTTCTACAAGGTGGAACGCGACGGCCAGCTCAGCTTCGCCATGGACGAGATCAGCGAGATCGCGGGTCGCGACATCGACACCGACATCTTCCTGGTGAACATGAGCACCTACTACGGCCGGATCGTCGTCGGCGACGGCCGTATCGACATCTTCGCCGACATCCAACCGGACCGGTTCAAGGACTGACGATGGCATCCACGATGGTGCAGCTGCACGAGAAGTCGAAGGCCTACGACTGGGACTTCACGTTCGCGGCGCAGAAACCCCGCTACGAGACCAAGTACAAGCTCCCCAAGAAGGGGAAGGACCCGTTCCGCGTCCTCATCCGGGACTACATGAAGATGGAGGCGGAGAAGGACGACCGCACCCACGGGTTCATCGACGGCGCGATCCGCACCCGCGAGTTCACGCAGATCCAGCCGCGGTTCATGGAGGCCATGAAGCTGCTCCTGCCGCTGCTGACCAACGCCGAGTTCCAGGCCGTCGCGGCCTGCGGGATGATCATCTCGACCGTGGACAGCCAGGAGCTGCGCCAGGGGTTCACCGCGCAGATGCTCGACGAGGTGCGCCATACGCAGCTGCAGATGGCGCTGCGCAACTACTACGTCAAGCACTGGGAGGACCCCGCGGGCTGGGACCGCTCCCAGCCGAGCCTCTACAAGCACCCCGCGGGGCTGGTGTCGGTCGGCGAGTTCCAGCACTTCAACACCGGTGACCCGCTGGACTGCATCATCGACCTCAACGTCGTCATCGAGACCGCGTTCACCAACATCCTGCTCGTCGCGACCCCGCAGGCAGCCGTGCTCAACGGCGACAACGCGCTCGCCAGCACGTTGCTGTCCATCCAGTCCGACGAGGCCCGGCACATGGCCAACGGCTACGGGTCGGTGATGGCGCTGCTCGCCGACGAGGACAACGTGCCGCACCTCAACCAGGCGCTGGAGCGGCACTTCTGGCACTCGCACAAGGCGCTCGACACCGCCGTCGGCTGGGGCGCGGAGTACGGCTCGGTGCGCAGGCCGTGGAGCTACAAGACCCAGTGGGAGGAGTGGGTCGTCGACGACTTCGTCGGCAACTACATCGACCGCCTCGGGGAGTTCGGGGTCCAGGCACCCAGCCGCCTCGCCGCCGCCGCGGAGGAGGTGACCTGGCAGCACCACACCCTGGGCCAGGTCCTGTCCGCGGTCTGGCCGCTGAACTTCTGGCGCTCCGACGCCATGGGCCCGCCGGACTTCGAGTGGTTCGAGAACCACTATCCGGGCTGGTCAGCGCTCTACCAGGGGTACTGGGAGGGTTACCGGGCGCTGGCGGACCCCGCCGGTGGACGGCTGATCCTGCAGGAGCTGCCGGGGCTGCCGCCGATCTGCCAGGTGTGCCAGCTGCCCTGCACCATGCCGCGCCTGGACATCAACAGCGCGCGGATCCTGGAGATCGACGGCCGGCGGATCGCCGTCTGCAGCGAGGGCTGCGAGTGGATCTTCACGACCTGGCCGGACGCCTACCGGCACCGGCGCAGCTTCTGGGAGCGCTACCACGGCTGGGACCTCGCCGACATGATCGTGGATCTCGGCCTGCTGCGCCCGGACGGGCGCACCCTGATCGGGCAGCCACTGCTCGATCTGGAACGAATGTGGACGATCGACGACATCCGCGCGATCGGCTACGAGATCAAGGATCCGCTGCAGGCCTGAGGACCATGAACCGGATCCAGGTGGAGCCCTTCGGCCACGGGTTCGACTGTGCCGACGACGAGACGGTGCTGGAGGGCGCGCTTCGCAACGGCCTGTTCCTGCGCTACGGGTGCAAGCACGGCGGCTGCGGGACGTGCACGGTGCGCCTCGTGGACGGCGACGTCGAAGATCACGGCTCGTCCTTCGCGTTGAGCCCCGCGGACCGCGCCGCTGATCTCGTCCTGGCATGCGCCAGCATCCCGCTGGAACCCTGCGTCATCGATGTGGAGCCCAGCGGGCTGACCGAGGACGAGTTCTTCTCCGGAGACCGGTCCCGCCCGCACGACACCCGGCTGAGCTCGGTGCGGCTGCTCACCGGGGACATCGCGGCGGTGTCCCTGGACGTCGTCGGCGACCCGATCGCGTTCACCGCCGGGCAGTTCGTCAACGTGCAGATACCCGGCACCGACCTGGTGCGCACGTTCTCCCTGGCGAACGCACCTTCGGACGGACGGGCGATCGAGCTGATCGTCAAGCTGTACCCCGGCGGGGCGTTCTCCCGCTTCCTGCGGGAGGGGGCCGTCGCGGGCGTCCCGGTGCGGGTCCTGGGCCCGTACGGCCGGCTCCGGATCCACCTGTCACACCGCGACGTGCTCATGATCGCCGGTGGCTCGGGGCTCGCGCCGCTGCTGTCCATGCTCCGCGAGCTCGCCGACCGTGCCGACGGTGCCGACGGTGCCGTTCGGGGCTTCGACCGCCCGGTGACCCTCTTCTTCGGTGCCCGGACAGCCGACGACCTGTACCTGACCGACGAGATCCGCCGGGTCGGGTCGCGGCTGCGGTCCTTCGAGTTCCGCCCGGTGCTGTCGGAATCCTGGCCGGAGGCCTGGGCGGGCGAGACCGGCCTCGTCACGGACGCGCTGCGCCGGTGGCGGCCGCGACTCGCACACGACGTGTACCTGTGCGGCCCACCGCCGATGATCGATGCGGCGGTCCCGCTGCTGACGGCTGCGGGCGTCCGGCCGCGCAACATCTACTTCGACGCGTTCACCCCCGCGACGCAGCTGTCCTGTGCCAGGAGAACTGAGCCGTCCGACCTGGCGCGAGCTGGGTGGCTCAGTTCTGGTGGCAAGGGCGGTGGGTCTGGTTGTCACTGAAGTTGAGCCATTTCGTCGAGTGTGTGTCGGCGGGGGTGTAGGCCGAGTTGATCGCGGAAGTCCCGGAGTCGCTGGTCGATGTCGGGGTGGTGTTGGAGCGAGTCGTGGCGGAGGAGGCCGGGACCGTAGCGGTGGACGAGCGTCTGGGTGAGGGTGATGAGCTCGGGGTAAG
>JBFWRR010000092.1:0-18060 GCA_050248815.1 Pseudonocardia sp.
GCCACCGGGGGTGGACGTGCACGGGGCGTCCCGGCCGCATTCCGACCGTCGCAGCCCGGGCCGTCAGCAGGCGGGGCCCGCGGTGTCGGCGGTGTCGGCGGTGTCGGCGGTGTCGGCGGTGTCGGCGGTGTCGGCGGTGTCGGCGGTGTCGGCGAGCAGGGTGCGGCACAGCATCTCCGCCCACCACCTCTCGACGGCACCCGCCGTCCAGCCGCGCTCCTCCCGCAGGACGCGGAAGCCGTCCAGCGAGCAGAGGCCGGCGTAGAGGTCGAGGGCGGTGTCGACGTCCACCCCCGCACGCCAGGTGTCGGCGGGCCAGGTCGAGAAGACCTCGCGGCGCACCCGGTCCCCCCGCCCGCGCCCGTCGGCATAGGCCGCTGCGAGCTCGGGGCTGTCCCGGCGGCCGTCCGACACGACCCCGACGAGCGCTCCGCCCGCGTCGAACAACCGCCGGTCGAAGGCGACGAACGCCTGCAGCTGGGCGGCCGGATCGCCGCCCGCGGCCTCCAGGGCCGCCAGCGTGACCTCGACGCCCGCCAGCTCGTCCGCGGCGTCGATCAACGCCACGGCGAGGGCCGCCTTCGAGCCGAACGTGGCGTAGACGGTGGCCTCGGCGACGCCCGCGGCCCGGGCGATGGCGCGCACGCTCGTGCCCGACCAGCCGCTCTCGGCGAACAGCGCCCGCGCCGCGTCGACGATCGCCGCCCGGGTGCGGTTCGCCTGCTCCTCCCGCACCCGCGACCGGTAGGGCCGCCGCACGCTCGCCGAGCTCATGCGCCCCACTGTAACGGTTGGTCGTAGATCGCTATATTCACTGAGCGTCCCTCAGTCAATCAAGTCCACCTGACAGAACCGGAGGCCACCGTGACCGCCCTGCTCCGCTCCCCCGCCGCCCTGCTCGGCCTCGGCGGCGTCCTGCTCCTCGTCGGCGGCCCGCTGCACCCCGACGGCTCGGGCGCGAGCGTCGAGGAGCACCTGGCGTCGATGTTCGTCGCGCCCACCTGGGACATCTCCCACCTGCTCCTGCTCGCCGGGGCGGTGCTGGCGCTCGCCGGGTTCGTGGCCGCCCGCCGCGACGGGGTGTTCGGCCCGCGGGTGACGCCGCTGCTGCCGGTCGTCATCGCCGGCTGGGCGCTCGGCGTGCTCGACGCGGTGCCGCACCTGCTCGCCTCGCACGACCACGCGCACCTCGTCGGCGGCGGCCCGACCCCGATCCTCGACGTCCACCTGGTGCTGCAGACCGTCGCGGTGCCCGCGGTCGGCCTCACCGGCGCGCTCGTCGCGGCTGCCGTCGCGTGGTCGGACCGCACGGTCGCCGCCGTCGCGCTCGGCGCCGTCGGCGTCCTCGGCGGCCTGGGTTACGCCGCCGCTGCCCTGCTCGTCCCGCTCACCTGGGACGTCCGCTACGCCGCGCTGTTCCCGCTCCAGGCGGGCCTCGCGATCTGGCTGGTCGGGACGGCGGTGCGGCTGGCCGCCCGGACCCGGACGCCTGTGCCGGCCTGACGGCGGCCCACCTGCGGCGGGTCGGTGCCGGGCCGATCTGCCGTAGCGTGGCGCGGGACCGCCTGGAGAGGGGGCCCGTCGTGGCGAACCTGCTGCCCGCGCAGGCCGATCCCCCGCGCGCCCGCCTGCGCGCGCTGCTCGCCGGGCCCGCCCCCGTCCTCGCCCCGGGCGCGTACGACGCGCTGTCGGCCCGGCTCGTCGAGCAGGCCGGTTTCGGCGCGGTCTACATGACGGGGTTCGGCACCACCGCATCCCTGCTCGGCCGGCCCGACGTCGGCCTGCTCGGCGGTGAGGAGATGATCGCCAACGCCCGCCGGATCGTCGCGGCCGTGGACGTGCCCGTGATCGCCGACGCCGACACGGGCTACGGCAACGCCGTCAACGTCCTGCGCACGGTGGCGGGCTACGAGCAGGCCGGCGTCGCGGGCATCCACCTGGAGGACCAGGTCTCTCCGAAGCGCTGCGGGCACATGAGCGGCAAGGCCGTGATCGACCGCGCGGAGATGACCGGCAAGATCCGCGCGGCGGTCGCCGCGCGCCGGGACCCGGACCTGGTGCTCATCGCACGCACGGACGCGGCCGCCGTCGAGGGGCTGGACGCCGCGCTCGACCGCGCCAGGGCCTACGCCGACGCGGGCGCGGACCTGCTCTTCGTCGAGGCCCCCACGAGCGTGGACGACATCGCGCGGGTCGCGGGCGAGCTGCGCGGCGTGGCACCGCTGGTGTTCAACTGGGCCGAGGGCGGGCGCACCCCGGCGATCGGGCTGGACCGCATCGCAGCACTCGGCTTCGCCCTCGTCCTGTTCCCGATCGGGACCCTGCTCGCCGCCACCGCCGGGATCCGCGCGTTCCTCGAGGTCCTGCGCGCGGACGGCACGCCCGCCGCGGCACTGCCGGGCCTGCCGGGCTTCGACGAGTTCACCGACCTCGTGGGCCTGCCGGAGGTCCGTGAGCTGGAGCAGCGGTTCCGATGAGTCCCGACGGTCGGGCGGCACAGGGGGTCGTGCCACCCGACCGCCATCGCGACCGGCGGCCGAAGGGGGTCCCGACCGTCCGGACCCGCCCGAAGGTAGCCAAGCCGGCACCCGCCGCGCAGTGTCGAACCGGACAACGCTCGACGGTCCGGATGCAGCGTTTCGCGGCCCCCCGCGCCCCTCCGGGAGCGGGCGGGCGAAGATCGCGCGAGGCGTCGTACGGAGGCGGTATGGCTGACGACATGGCCGAGGTGGAACGCACGGCGACCTGGGCGGAGGTCCACCGCCGGCTGCGCGGCGAGCTCGACGAGATCACCGGTGCCATGGTGGAGCGCCTGCGTGCGGAGCTGCCCGGCTACGCCGCGCTCCCGGAGCCGCTGTTGCGCAGCGGGCTGCACGAACACCTCTCGCGGACGCTCGACGCGCTGGCGGAGGACCCGTCCCACCCGAACCTGCTGGAGACGGCGTCAGCGGCCGCGACGTTGCGGGCCGCGCAGGGCGTCCCCGTCGACGACGTCCTGCGGGGCTGGCGCATGGGCGCCACCGAGCTGTGGCGCCGCCGGCAACGCATCGCCGCCGACATCGGACTCGACGTCCGCGAGCAGCTCGACGCGGCCCGGTTCGTCCTCGAGGGGGTGGACCTGGCCCTGGACGCGGCGGTCACCGGGTACCGCGAGGGCCTGCGCCAGCGGGACGGCCCGGACGCGGCGCAACGCGCGCGGTTGCTACGCGGCCTCGTGCTCGGCACCTCGACGGCGGCGGACCGCGACCTGCTCGTCAGCGGCTACCGGTTCAGCCCGGACACGCCGTGGCGCGCCGTCCGCGCCCGGGTGGCGTCCGATGAGCAGGCCCAGCACGCCGAGCGGGCGCTGGCCGCCGCCGGGGCGGCCCTGACCGCACGCGTGGACGGCGAGGTGCTCGCGATCGTCCCGGACGGCAGCACGCCCGCGCCGCCCGTCCCGGCCGGGGTGGGCGGTGCCGCCGGGCTCGACGAGCTGCCCCGCTCGTTCGCCGAGGCGGCCGCGGCGCTCGCCACGCTCACGACCTTCTGCCGCAGCGGTTCCGCGACCCTCGACGAGCTGGGCGTGGAGGTCGCGGTCGCGACCCGTCCGGAGCTCGGGGCGCGCCTGGCCGCCCGCTACGTCGCCCCGCTGCTCGCCACCGGCGGGGCGGGCGCGGACGTGCTCGGCACCGTCGACGCGTACCTGCGCTGCGGGCTGCGGGTGCACCGCACGGCGCAGGCGCTGTACGTGCACCCGAACACCGTGCGCCACCGCCTGCGCCGCTTCGAGATGCAGACCGGTGCCCGGCTCGACGACATGGCGGAGGTGGTCGGCGTGTGGTGGGCGCTGCGCCACCACGAGGCGCACGGGCGGACCGGCTGACCGGCCGCCCCGGGGTGACGTGCGCCGCACCGCGATGATCGCGGCCCCCGCGGGCGCACCCGGGTCGGCAAGAATGTCGGCGTGAGCGACACGCGCCGAGCCAGCCGTCGGGCGCCGCGATGAGCACGACCGCGTCGGAACGCACCGACGCCGGACCGTCCGGTCCGCTGTCCGCCCAGGTCGGGGAGCCGGTGCGGCGCTTCCTGCGCACGGAGGCCGGCAGCGCCGGGCTGCTGCTGGCGGCGACGGTCGCGGCCCTGCTGTGGGCCAACCTCGGAAGCGGCTACACCGCCTTCTGGGACACCGAGCTGGCGATCAGCCTCGGCGACCACGAGCTGTCGCTGAGCCTGCAGCACTGGGTCAACGACGGTCTGATGGTGTTCTTCTTCTTCGTCGTCGGGCTCGAGGTGAAGCGCGAGCTCGTGATGGGCGAGCTGACCGACCGCCGCCGCGCCGCGGTGCCCCTGGCGGCGGCCATCACGGGCCTGCTGGTGCCCGCGCTCGTCTACATCGCGTTCAACCCCTCCGGTCCGGCCGCCCACGCCTGGGGCGTGGTGATCTCCACCGACACCGCATTCCTGCTCGGCGTGCTCGTGCTCGTCGGGCCCGCGTGCTCCACCCAGCTGCGGCTGTTCCTGCTCACGCTCGCCGTGGCCGACGACGTCGGGGCGCTCGCCGTCATCGCCGTCTTCTACACCGAGGACCTCGCGCTCGGCCCGCTCGTGCTCGCCGCGGCGGGCCTCGCGCTCATGGCGGTGATGCGGTTCTGGCTGCGGCTGTGGCGCGGGCCCGCCTACCTCGTCGTCGGCGTCGGGGTGTGGCTCGCGATGCACGAGTCCGGCGTGCACCCGACGATCGCGGGCGTCGTCATCGCGCTGCTCTCGCCGGCATACCCGCCACAGCGCGAGGAGGTCGAGGAGGCCGAGCGGCTCACCCGCGCCTACCGCCAGTCCCCCAGCCCCGAGTACGCCCGGGCGGCGCGGCTGGGCATCGAGCGGACGGTGTCGGCGAACGAGCGGCTGCAGCTGCTGTTCCGGCCCTGGTCGAGCTATGTCATCGTGCCGATCTTCGCCCTGGCGAACGCCGGGGTGACCCTCGATGCCGCCACGATCGCGACGTCCGCCACGTCGCCGGTGACGCTGGGCATCGTCGCGGGTCTCGTGCTGGGCAAGCTCCTCGGCATCCTCGGCGGCGCGGCCGCCGCGGTGGGCCTGCGGCTGGGCGTCCTCGCACCGGGGCTGCGGTTCGGCCAGCTCGCAGGCGGCGCGGCGCTGTCCGGGATCGGCTTCACGATCTCGTTGTTCATCGTCGACCTCGCCCTGGACGGCGATCCGGCGCTCGCGGACCAGGCGCGGGTGGGCGTGCTGGCCGCGTCGCTGCTCGCGGCGCTGCTGGGCTGGGCGCTCTTCCGCATCGCGGACCTGTTGCGCGGGGACGATGTCGAGCGTCGCCCCACCGTGCTGGATCCGCCGGTCGACCCGGAGCGCGACCACATCCGCGGCCCGGTCGACGCGCCGCTGACGCTCGTCGAGTTCAGCGACTTCGAGTGCCCGTTCTGCGGGCGCGCCACGGGTGTGGTGGAGGAGCTGCGCGCCCGCTTCGGCCCGCGCCTGCGCTACGTGTTCCGCCACCTCCCCCTCGTCGATCCGCACCCGCACGCCGAGCTGGCCGCCGAGGCCGCGGAGGCCGCCGCTGCCCAGGGCCGGTTCTGGGAGATGCACGACCTCCTCTTCCACCACCAGGACCGGCTGCGCGCGGCGGACCTGCTCGCGCACGCCGAGGCCGTCGGGCTGGACGTCGAGCGGTTCGCCCGCGACCTCGGCAGTGGCCTGCACGCCGCGCGGGTGCGCGAGGACGCCGCATCCGCCGAGGCCAGCGGGGTGGAGGGAACCCCGACGTTCTTCATCAACGGGGTGCGCCACACCGGCCCGACCGACACCGCGAGCCTCGCCGCCGCACTCGGCGATCCCGGTCCACCGCCCGGGGAGCCGCCCGCCGCGTTCGCCCGGGCGCTGCCCGCGCTGCGCCATCCGGGCAGCGTCGACATCGGCGAGCGGATCGACCCGGCACTGCTGCCGCCGGACCCGCCGGAGACCCCGGACGACGGCTCCGCCTACCCGCGGCTGTCCGCCGACCAGATCGCCCTGCTGGAGCGCCACGGCACGCGCCGCACGGTCGCCCCGGGCGACGTCCTGTTCCGCGAGGGCGATCCCGGCTACGACCTCTTCGTCGTCCTGTCGGGCCGGATCGGGATCCTGGAGCACGCGGGAACGCCCGAGCAGCGGGTGGTCAAGGTCAACGGCGCCGGCCGCTTCCTCGGCGAGCTCAACCTGCTCGGCCACGAACCGGTCTTCCTCAGCGCGGTGGCGGTCACACCGGGCGAGGTGCTGGACGTACCCGTCGCGGCGATGAAGGCGGCGTTCGCCGAGTCACCCGCACTGCGCGACGTCGTCGTGCGGGCGTTCCTGCTGCGCCGCTCCCGGCTGCTGCGGCACACCGCCGAGCTGCGGATCATCGGGCACGCCGCGGACGCGGCGACGGCGGACCTGCGCGTGCTGGCACAGGAGCGCGGGGTGGCGGTCAGCGTCGTCGACCCGGACGACGACGGTGACGGCGCGGCCGCGCTGCTGGAGGAGATGGGTATCGACGGTGCGGACGGCGGACCCGGTGGCGGACCCGACAAGGTGCTGCCGATCGCACTCTGGCGCGACGAGGTGCTGCTGCGTCCGACGCCGGAAGAGCTCGCGGCGCTGCTCGACGAGCGGTCGGCAGCGAGCGGGACCGACGAGCAGGTCTGAGAGCGGGCGGGCCGCAGGCCCGATGTTGCGGCGGGCGACACCGCCGGGGAGACGATGCGGACCGTCCGCACCCGCCCGACGCACTCGGCCTGACGAGATGCGCAACCCGCGGCGGCGAGATGCGCAACTCGCGGTCAGGCGGCGGCGAACAGCGAGTGCGCGTCCTTCAGCGTGAGGCCGAGGTCGCGGGCCACCTCCGCGCTGGTCAGCGCCCCGTCGTGGGTGGCGAGACCCGCGGCGAGACCCGGGTCGTCGGCGAGCGCGCGCCGCCAGCCCTGGTTCGCCAGCCGCAGCACGTAGGGCAGCGTGGCGTTCGTCAGGGCGTAGGTGGAGGTGTGGGGCACCGCGCCGGGCATGTTCGCGACGCAGTAGAAGACGGAGTCGTGCACCCGGTAGGTCGGGTTCGTGTGGGTCGTGGGTCGCGAGCTCTCGAAGCAGCCGCCCTGGTCGATCGCGATGTCCACCAGCACAGAGCCGGCCTTCATCCGCGCCACCAGGTCGTCGGAGACCAGCTTCGGAGCCTTCGCCCCGGGGACGAGCACCGCGCCGACGACCAGGTCGGCGTCCAGCACGGCCTGCTCCAGGGCGTGGGCGTTCGACACGATCGTGCGCACCCGCCCGGCGTAGCGGTCGTCCAGCTCGCGCAGCTTCGCCACGTCCAGGTCGAGCACGGTGACGCGCGCCCCGAGCCCGACGGCCATCGCGACGGCGTTGCGGCCCGCGACACCGGCCCCGAGGACGACGACCTCCGCGGGCGCCACCCCCGGCACGCCGCCGAGCAGGACGCCCCGCCCGCCGTTCGCGGCCATCAGCGCGGTGGCGCCGGCCTGGGGGGCGAGCCGGCCCGCCACCTCGCTCATCGGCGCGAGCAGCGGCAGCGAGCCGTCGCGGCCGCGGACCGTCTCGTACGCGATCGCGGTGGTGCCGGAGGCGAGCAGCGCCTCGGTGCACTCGCGGGAGGCGGCGAGGTGCAGGTAGGTGAAGAGCACCTGGCCGCGGCGCAGCCGGTGGTACTCCTGCGCGACGGGCTCCTTCACCTTGAGCAGCAGGTCCGCCACGGCCCAGACGGCGTCGGCGCCCGGGATGATGTGGGCGCCCGCCGCGACGTAGTCGTCGTCGGCGATCGCGCTGCCGACCCCGGCGCCCGCCTCGACGGCCACGTCGTGGCCCGCCCGCACCAGCTCGTGCACCCCCGCGGGGGTGAGGGCGACGCGCGCCTCGCTGTCCTTGACCTCACGAACCACACCGACCAACATGGAACTATTCTGAACTTGTCAGCGATTCACTGCCAGATGAACATCCGAAGATTCGAAAGAACATGGGTTTGACCGCAGAATACACCGATCGTGGCGTGCGTCACGGGTCGTCACCGAAGGATGTTCGGCCGCGCCTGGACGACGTCGACCGCACGCTGCTGCGGCTGCTCGCCGCGGACGGCCGCATGTCGAACAAGGATCTCGCCGAGCGCGCCGGCATCGCGCCGTCCACCTGCCTCGCCCGGATCCGGGCGCTGCGCGAGCGCGGGGTGATCCGCGGCTTCCACGCGGACGTCGACCCGCGCGCACTCGGCCACGACCTGCAGACGATGATCGCCGTCCGGCTGCACCCGCACGCCCGCGGCCATCTCTCGGACTTCGCCGAGAGCATGCGTCGGCGACCCGAGGTGCTCGACGTCTACTTCGTCGCCGGCGCCTACGACTACCTGCTCCACGTCGCCACCGCGGACACCGACGCGGTGCGCTGGTTCGTCGCCGAGCACCTCAACCGCAACCGCGACGTCGCGCACACCGAGACGAGCCTCATCTTCGACCACCTGCCCGCAGCGGGGCGTTACGGATAGTTTCGGGGAGGTGCGTATCGCAGAACTGTGGCGTTTCCCCGTGAAGTCGCTCCAGGGCGAGCGGGTGGAGTCGGCCGAGGTGGGCCCGCGCGGGCTCGCCGGCGACCGCGGCTGGGCGCTGTTCGACGTCGCCACCGGGTTCGGCCTCACCGCCCGCCGGATGCCCGCCCTGCTCATGGCCTCCGCCCGGCTCACCGACGGGGACGGGCCCGGCGTGGAGATCGTGCTCCCGGACGGCACCGTCACCGCCGAGGACGACGTGCTCTCGGACTGGCTGGGCCGGCGCGTGGCGCTGCGCGGCGCCGACGACGACGTCGGCGAGCGGCGCTACGAGAACCCGTCGGACATCGAGACCGAGGCGCCCGCGTCCTGGGCGGCCTTCCGGGGAACGGCGGGCGCCTTCCACGACAGCGTGGCGGTCACCCTCGTATCCCGCGCGACGCTGGCGGGCGAGCCGACGCGCCGGTTCCGGACGAACGTCGTACTGACCGGCGGCCCCGGTGAGGACGACCTGGTCGGGCGCACCGTGCGCATCGGCGAGGTCGCCGTGGACGTGACGGCGCAGGTGTCGCGGTGCGTCATGGTCACCCGGCCGCAGCCCGGTGGGCTCGCGCGCGACCGCGAGCTGCTGCGGCGCATCCACCGCGAGCGCGGCGGGATGCTCGCCGTCGGCGGATCGGTGACCCGGCCGGGCACGGCCCGGGTGGGCGACGAGCTCGTCCCCGCCTGACGCCCCGGTGCGCGGCGTAACCTCGCCGCCGACTGCCGCCGACTGCCGCCGACTGCCGCTGGGCGTACGGGCGGACTAGCGTCGGTGCCGCGCGGCCACCGCTGTCCACCTGGCCCGCCCCGTGCGATCCGCGAGGAGTTCCCTGCATGCCCAAGCCGGTGCTCATGACCGTCGACGACGATCCGCAGGTCTCCCGCGCCGTCGCCCGCGACCTGCGGCGCCGCTACGGCGAGGAGTTCCGGGTGGTCCGCGCGGAGTCCGGCGCGGACGCGCTGGACGCGCTGCGGGAGCTGGTGCTGCGCGGCGAGCCCGTGGCCGCGATGCTCGCGGACTACCGGATGCCGGAGATGAACGGCATCGAGTTCCTGGAGCAGGCGATGGACATCGCCCCGCAGGCCCGCCGCGCCCTGCTCACGGCGTACGCCGACACGAACGCCGCGATCCAGGCGATCAACGTCGTGGACGTCGACCACTACCTGCTCAAGCCCTGGGAGCCACCCGAGGAGAAGCTCTACCCCGTCGTGGACGCGCTGATCGAGACGTGGCGGCTGACGAGCGCGCGCACGATCGAGCAGACGCGCGTGGTTGGGCACCGCTGGTCGGCCGAGGCGTTCGCGCTGCGCGACTTCCTGGCCCGCAACTCCGTGCCCTACCGCTGGTACTCCGTCGAGGACCCGGAGGGGGTGCGGCTGTGTACCGCCGCGGGCGCCTCCCCGGACGACGTCCCCGTCGTGATCACGCCCGAGGGCGCGGCGCTGCGCTGCCCCAGCGAGGCCGAGCTCGCCGCGGCGGTCGGGCTGACCACCACTCCGGCGACGGACTTCTACGACCTCGTGATCGTCGGCGGTGGCCCGGCCGGGCTCGGCTCGGCGGTGTACGGCGCCTCCGAGGGCCTGCGCACCGTCCTCGTCGAGCGCCAGGCGACGGGCGGGCAGGCCGGGCAGAGCTCGCGGATCGAGAACTACCTCGGCTTCCCGGACGGCGTCTCGGGCGCCCAGCTCACCGACCGGGCGCGGCGGCAGGCCGCGAAGTTCGGCGCCGAGGTGCTCACCGTCCGTGACGTGGTGGCGCTGGAGCCGCGCGGCTCGGCGCGGGTGGTGCGCTTCGCGGACGGCACGGAGATCGCGGCGCACAGCGTCGTGCTCGCCACCGGGGTGGCCTACCGCAGCCTCGCCGCACCCGGCGTCGCCGAGCTCACCGGCCGCGGCGTCTACTACGGATCGGCCGCCACCGAGGCGCCGGCCTGCGTGGACCAGGACGTCTACATCGTCGGCGGCGCCAACTCGGCGGGCCAGGCCGCGGTGTTCTTCTCCCGCTACGCCAAGGCCGTCACGCTGCTGGTGCGCGGGCCGTCGCTGGAGGCCTCGATGTCGCACTACCTGATCCGGCAGCTGGACGCGATCGACAACGTCACCGTCCGCACCGGCACGCAGGTGTGCGAGGCGCGCGGGGACGGGCACCTGCAGGAGCTCGTCCTCGCCGGCCCGGAGGGCACCGAGACGGTGAGCGCGGCGGCGCTGTTCGTCTTCATCGGTGCGGCGCCGCGCACGGACTGGCTGGACGGTGTCGTGGAGCGCGACGAGCGCGGCTTCGTCCGCACCGGGCCGGACCTCGTCGTGGGCGGGCAGCCGCCCGCGGGGTGGCCGCTGGACCGCGAGCCCTACCACCTGGAGTCGAGCGTCCCGGGGGTGTTCGTCGCGGGTGACGTCCGGGCGGCGTCGGTGAAGCGGGTGGCCTCGGCCGTCGGGGAGGGCGCGATGGCCGTCACGCTGGTGCACCGCTACCTGGAGGAGCAGTGACCGGACGGGCGCTCCCGCGGTCGAGCGCGACGTCAGCGGGGTTCGGGGCGGCCGCAACCCCGCTGGTGTTCATCTCGGCCGCGGCCGGTGGGCCGCGACTACGCTCGACGTCGTGACCACCACCGGCGCCGCCCGCGCCCGCCGCTACTACGACGCGAACACCTGGAAGTTCCTCCTCACCGGCAGCGGGCAGCGGACGATCCACCGCGAGCTGTGGGCGGCGGGCGTCACGGACGTGAAGGGCGCGCTGCACCACGTGCACGACCTGGTCGCTGCCGAGATCGGTGCGGCGGACCGCCACGTGCTCGACCTCGGCTGCGGCGTCGGGACGGCGGCGCTGTACCTGGCACGGCGCCTGCCCGTGGCCGTCACCGGAGTGTCGATCAGCCCGGAGCAGGTGCGGCTCGCGCAGCGGTTCGCGGGCGGGTCGGGGCCGCTGCGCGGCACCGTCCGGTTCGCGACGGCGGACTTCACCGCCCTGCCGCCCGAGCTGACGGGGTTCGACGTGGCCTACGCGATCGAGTCGTTCGTGCACGCCGACCCGGCGTCGGCGTTCTTCCGCGAGGCGGCCGGGGCGCTGCGCCCCGGAGGGCGACTGCTCGTGATCGACGACGTCCGCACCGGCGACCCGGCCGACCCGCGCCTGGACGACGTCCGCACCGGCTGGCACGCCGCGACCCTCGCGTCGGTGCCCGAGGCGGCCGAGCTCGCCGCCGCGCACGGGCTCGTCCTCGCGGGCGACACGGACCTCTCCCCCTACCAGCGCCTGGGCCGCCCGCGCGACCGCCTGATCGCGGCGCTGCAGCCGGTGCTGCGCCAGGCGCGGTCGCGGTCGGTGTGGGCCGAGTCGCTGGTGGGCGGGGACGCGCTGCAGCGCTGCCACCGGGCGGGCCTGCTGGAGTACCGGATGCTGCGGTTCGTGAAGGGTTCGTAAGGGTTCGTGAAGGAGGACGGGTGAGCGAGCGGATCGGCGTCGAGGAGCTGCGCGGGCTGTTCCTCTTCGAGGCGCTGGACGACGACAAGCTGGCCTGGCTCGCCGAGCACGCGGTCGTGGCCTCCTTCGACGCGGGCAGCGTCGTCTGCGCCGAGGGCGATCCGGCCGACTGCTTCCACGTGCTGCTGACCGGCACGGTGACGATGAGCAGGCTCATCGGCGGCGACGACATCGAGACCACCCGCACGGACCAGCGTGGCGTCTACTTCGGCGCGGTGCAGTTCTACCTCGACCGCTCGGACCTCGACGACGCCGCACGCACCTACCCGGCAACCGTGCGGGCGATCACCGATGTCACGGTGATCGCGCTGCCCGCCGCCACGTTCGCCGCCGAGTTCAGCCGCTGGTTCCCGATGGCGGTGCACCTGCTCGAAGGGATGCTCCTGGGCATGAAGCGCGGCAACGCCGTCGTCGCGCAACGGGAACGGCTGCTCGCGCTGGGCAAGCTGACGGCCGGGCTCACCCACGAGCTCAACAACCCGGCCGCGGCGGCCGGGCGCGCCGCGCACTCGCTGCGCGACCGGGTGTCCGCGATGCGCCACAAGCTGGGACTGATCGCGTCCGGCCGGATGGACCGCGACCACCTGAAGGCGCTCGTGGACATCCAGGAGAAGTTCGTCGAGATCGCCGCCGACCCGCCGCGGCTCACGTCGCTGCAGGCCGCCGACGCCGAGGACGAGGTCGCGGACTGGCTCGACGAGCACGGCGTCGCGGGCGGCTGGGAGCTCGCGCCGGTGTTCGCCGCGGCCGGGCTGGGCACCGACCAGCTGGAGGCCGTGCACGCCGCCGCTCCCCCGGACGGTCTGGAGGGCGCGGTCCGCTGGCTGTCCTACACCGTCGAGACCGAGGCGCTGATGCGCGAGATCGCGGACTCGGCGGACCGGATCGCCGCGCTCGTCGGCGCCGCCAAGCAGTACTCGCAGCTGGACCGGGCGCCCCACCAGTTCTTCGACCTGCACGCCGGCCTCGACGCCACCCTCGTCATGCTCGGCCCCAAGCTCTCCGGCATCACCGTCGTGCGCGACTACACGCCGGACCTGCCGCAGATCCCGGGCTACCCCGCCGAGCTCAACCAGGTCTGGACCAACCTGATCGTCAACGCCCGCGACGCCATGGGCGGCTCCGGCACGCTCACGCTGCGCACCCGGGTCGTGGAGGAGTGCGTGGAGGTCGCCGTCACCGACACCGGCTCCGGGATCCCGCCGGAGATCGTGGGGCGGATCTTCGAGCCGTTCTTCACGACCAAGCCGGTCGGCGAGGGCACCGGGCTCGGGCTGGACGTGAGCTACCGCGTGGTCGTGGGCCGCCACCACGGCGACCTGCGGGTCGACTCCGAGCCGGGCCGCACGACGTTCACGGTGCGGCTGCCGCTGCGGGAGCCCACGGCGTGACCTGGCCGCGGCGGCCATGATCGCCGCGGGTGCGGCACCCGGCGATCACGCGCGGGCGGTGCAGACGGCAGCGGCTACAGCCAGGCCGGGAGGGCGGGCGCGCGCCCACCCGATCCCGTCCGCAGCTCCTTGCCCCGCGACCGGCCGGTGAGCCAGGCCGCGAGGCCGGCGATCGGGCCCGTCACCGTCTCGGCGCTGCGTTTCTCCCCGGCCAGCGCCCAGGTCCGGTCCACGTCCGAGGCCACCAGCCGCAGCGACGGGCACCCGTCGCGGGAACCGAGCTGGCCCGTGACCTCGTGGACGAGCGCCAGGAGCATGGGCACGGGCATGTCCGCGAACGACGATCCGACGTCGAGGTCCACGGCGTGGATCCACATCTCCCGGGCCCGGTACCAGGGCACGGACGCCGCGACGATCGGCGAACCGTTGGGGTGCGTCACAGTGGCGGACCAGGCCGGCTCGGGCATCGCCCGCACCACGGCGGCCAGCCGGTCCCCGGACTCCAGGACGTCCTCGCGGATCTCGGCGGGCGTGCGCTTCGCCCCGGCCTCGATGTCGGCGTCGCGGCGCTCCTTGCTCGGGTAGGCGGGGGTGACCGTGCCGGTGCGTGCCCACTCCAGGAGATTCACCATCGCGTCCGCGTTGCGGGCGATGTGACTCAGGACGTGCGCGCGGCTCCACCCCGGCAGCGCCGACCGCGCGGCGAAGGCGTCCTCACCCATCCGGGCCATGAGCGCGCGCAGGTGGGCGGCACCGTCGTAGGCCCAGGCGAGCGACTTCTCGCGAGACGCCGTCACCCCGCATCGCCCCGGACCGCAGGATGAGCGGGCGACGCCGTGGGCATGGCGACCAACCTACCCGCGGGGGGACCGCCCTGCCGGACGAGTACGGGCCGACGTTCGTCACCTCGCGACGACGTCACCATCGCGGTTGTCGAACAGATCGTTGCCCTCCGGCTCCTCCGGCTCGGTCCCGTCGCTCTTGAACAGCACCCCCACCCGGCTGCCGTAGATGCTGTTCCCGCGGATCTCGAACGGGCCCTGGGTGTCGACGTAGATGCCGTAGCGGGCGTTGTTGCCCAGCGAGTTGGCCCGGACCGTGCTGTCGGTCGCCTCGCTGACCAGCCGCACCCCGTCCTGGCCGTTGGCGAGCACGACGTTGTGTTCCACGACGTTCGCCGTGGACGTCTGGCCGACACCGATCCCGGACTCGCCGTTGTGGTAGACGCGGTTGTCCCGCACGACGTTGCGGTTCGACTCGTTGAGGTTGATCCCCTGCGCGACGTTCAGGAACGTCTCGTTGCCCTCGACGACGTTCCGGTCCGACCGCTGGTAGAGCACGATCCCGTGGTGGGCGTTGCGGTACACCACGTTGCCCCGGATCACCGAGTCCACGCAGTCCTCGGCCAGGATGATCCCGTGCTTGCCGTTGTCGTGGACGACGTTGCGCTCGATCACCATGTTCCGCGACCCGGTGTGCGGGTCGATACCGTAGACGACGTTGTCGTGGAACTCGCTGTCCGCGACGCGGAACCCGTCCACCTCGTAGGTGTAGACCCCGAAGTACAGGTGTGACACGACGCTGCGCGTGATCGCCCCGGTGGTCCCGGTCGTGCGCAGCGACAAGCCGTAGGACTCCACGGCGCCGTAGCCGAGGAAGCGCACCTCCGCATGGTCGACGTACAGCTGTGCCGCGTCCCTGGCCAGCACGTAGGCGCGGCCGTCCAGGTGGTCGGTGTCGGCGCGCCCCGCCGCCGCGTCCCAGGAGGTGACGCAGCTCCCGGCGATGTCGAGGCGCCCACCGAGCACGCTCAGCGTGACGTAGCGGCCCGGCCCGCTCGCCAGGCCGAACCACCGCACCTGCGGTGCCGCGATCCGCATGGCCGTCCCCGCGGACAGCACCAGGTTCGCACCGAGGAGCCAGTTGCCGGGGCTCACCTCCCGCAGCACGGCCGGATCGCGCACGGCGGCGGCCAGCGCGGCCGGACCGAACCCGGTGCCCGCCGTGACCGTGACCGTCCCCGCCGCCCGGTCGTAGCGCGCCGCCACCGGCGTGGCGGGTGCCTCCGCCTGTGTCTGTCCCGCTGCCTGTGCCGCTGCCTGCTGCGCGGCGAGCTCCGCCGACAGGTCGGCCTGGCGCGGGCACGGGTTCGCCGGATCGATCGCCACCGCCGCCGGCACCTCCCGCGGCGTGAACGGAGTGCTGTCGCGCCCGCACGCGGTCAGGGCCGCGAGCAGCAGGAACACCACGACCAGGCCGCAGGCCCCCCGGCCGCTCACGCCGCACCCACCGGGACCGGCGGGGTGCGGCGGGGTCGCGGCTTGAACCGGCGCTGGCGCAGGCTGTGCACCAGCTCCAGGAGCACCGCGATCCCGATCAGGGGCAGCCCGATCGCCGCGATCAGGTTGAGCGGCGGCAGCGACACGTCGTTGACCCCCACCAGGGTCACGTCGCCACGAAGCGACTCGATCGCGTGCACCCTCGAGTCCCGCAGCTCGACGTGGGCGGCCGGGCCCGCGTCGATGCCGACGTCGAAGGCCGCCAGGGCGGCGCGCCGGATCACCACCGGCTCGGGGCCGCGGGCGCGCAACCCGACGTCCGCCGCGGACACCGCGACGTCGGTCAGCGTCGTCGCGGCCTGGGTGACGATCCCGGTCTCCGAGTCCGTGATCCGGACGTCCTGCAGCGTCGCCCCGCTGGAGAGCGTGCGCACCGCGTCGTTCGCGACGCCGTCGGTCCGCACGTCGTCCAGCACGACGTGGCTGCTGCCCGGGTTCGCCACGATCCCGTCCTCACCCCCGACGATCCGCACTCCCGTGACGGCGAACCCGACGGCTCCCCGCTCGACCCGCAGCGCCGTGCCCGAGTCGGTCACCGTCACCCGGGTGACCGACACCGCCTTACCGCCGCTGGAGATGCCGACGACCTTCGCGCCATCCACCGTGCTGTCCTCGAAGGCCAGACCCCGGGTGGACTTCTCGATCACGAGACCGCGCCTGCCGCCGGTGATCCGGGCGCGTTGCAGGACGGCGTCCGCCGTGCCCACGTGGGTGAACACCGCCAGCGGCTGGTCGATCGCGGTGAAGTCCGCCACCAGGGCGTTCGTGGAGCGGTTGATCCGCAACCCCCCGGTGAGATCCGCCGCCGTCGTGACACCGAGGATCTGCGGGGCGGTCTGCCCGACGACCGCGAGCCCGAACCCCGCGTTGCCGGTGGTGCTGATGCCGGTGATCGGCCGGTCGCTGCTCGGGCCCTTCACGAGCACGCCGTTGGCGCCGTTGCGCTCGGCGCGGACCTCGCGCAGGACGGTGCCGCGGTCGCCCTGCAGGACCAGGCCGTCCGCCGCGGACTCGGCGACCGTCACCCGCTCCAGCGTGACGTCCCGCGTGCCCGACAACTCCAGCCCGATGGTGTTGCCCACCAGCGTCGTCCCCACCAGGGAGCCCGTGGCACCCGGGTTGAACTGCACGCCGCCGCGGCCCGCCGGGTCGTCGGGGTGCGTGCCGAGGCCCCGGAACGTCGCGTCCAGCGCGTCCAGACGGCCACCACCGGCGACCACGACGAACGGGCGTCCCGGACCGGGCGCCATCGGCTCCCCGGTCCCCGCCCGCACGGACTCGACGGTGACCCCGCGCGCGAGGAGGCGCCCGCCGCCGGTGTAGACCGACGACGCGTCGGCGAGCGCGTCGCCTCCGGCGAGCGCGATGCGGGGTGCGCCGGTGAGGTCCAGCTCGGTACCGGGGGTGAGCACGATCGCCGCCGAGATCAGCATCGCGTCCGGGGCGATCTGGATCCAGCCGGGCGGGGTGATCCGCGACAGCGCCTCCGGGGTGACGGTGGCGCCGATCGCGCGCTGCACCCCGAGCCGCCCGTCGGAGACGACGTCCGCCCCGGACGGGCGCACGACGACCATCCGGTGCGGCGACCCGTGGCGCAGCCAGGTGTCCCGGGCCTCCCGCTCGTCCGCGGCGCGGCGGGCCGCGGCCTTCGCCGCCGCCTCGGCCTGCTTGCGGGCCTGCTCCGCGGCGCGCTTGCGGGCCTGCTCGGCCGCCTTGCGCCGGGCCTCGTCGCCCGGAGCGGGCTCCGTGGTGGGCGGTGCCGGTACGGGCGCGGTGCTCGGGGGCGCGGTGGGGTCCGGCGCCGGGGCCGGGTCCGGGCCCGGATCGGCGGGCGGCTCGGGGGCGGGCTGCGCTCCCGGTTCGGTGGACGTCTCGGGTCCGGGGTCCGGGTTCGCGCCGGGGGTGGGTGCCGCGAACGCGACGGACGCCCACGGCGGCACGGCCGCCGCGGATCCGGCGCCGTGCTCCGCGGCCCCGCCCGCCGGATCCGTGAGACCCGGGGTCGCGACCAGCACCAGGGCGGCCACGCCCAGCGCACCGGCCGCCCGGAGGAGCGCCGCCACGGTGGGGCCGCTCACGACGACACCTGCTCCGGCTCGCGCGCGGCGCGTGGCCGCGGCCCCGGCACCGGTGTGGCGGGCTCCTGCTGATCGCCCGCGGCGGTGACGTCGGCGGCCACCGCGGCGCCGGTGGTGCGCACGACCTGGCCGTTCTCCACCGCGACCTGGCGGGTGAGCCACCGCTGCCTACGGATCGTGCACAACGCCTGAATCTTGATCAGCGCCATCACCCACGACACCACGACAT
>JBFWRR010000093.1:0-17861 GCA_050248815.1 Pseudonocardia sp.
GCGGCCGCGCTGGTGCAGACCGGGT
Organism: Pseudonocardia sp.; assembly: GCA_050248815.1. GTDB lineage: Bacteria > Actinomycetota > Actinomycetes > Mycobacteriales > Pseudonocardiaceae > Pseudonocardia. The sequence continues at coordinate 26 of JBFWRR010000093.1, forward strand.
TCGAGGTGCTCACCGAGGCCGGCTACGCCCCCGAGGTGGCCTACTTCGAGTGCCTGCACGAGCTCAAGCTGATCGTCGACCTCATGTACGAGGGCGGCATCGCCAACGAGCGCTTCTCCATCTCGGACACCGCCGAGTACGGCGACCTCACCCGCGGCCCGCGCATCGTGAACGCGCAGACCAAGGAGGAGATGCGCAAGATCCTCGGCGAGATCCAGGACGGCAGCTTCGCCCGCGAGTGGGTGGCCGAGGACGAGAACGGCCGGCCCAACTTCACCCGCCTGCAGAAGGAGGGCCAGGAGCACCCGATCGAGCAGGTCGGGGAGAAGCTGCGCGGCCTGATGAGCTGGGTGGGCACGAAGGCCACCTGAGCCGCCACGTCGCAACGAGCGGCGCGTTCGTCCAACTCGGTTGGACGGATTCGCCGCTCGTTGCGCGACCGTCCCGAGCGCCGGGTGAGGCTCACCGGCGATCGAGCCGGTTCCGGACGTAGTCCGCGATCACGGAGGCGCGTTTCGTCGGCGTGACGCTGATGAGGATGTCCGAGCGGCGGAGCACCACCGTGAGCTGACCGGTGATGCGCCCGATCGCACCCAGCTTGACGTCGACGACATCGCGGTACCAGGCGACGGCGACCCCGCTGTGCTTCCGCCACGGTGCGAGGACCAGGCGTCGGGGCGTCACCGCAAGAACGCTCTGGAAGCTCGTGTCGAGCATCTTGCGGCCGAACTCGATCGCAGTCTGCGCGGTACGGGTGTCGGTTCCGCCCGTCTCGTCGTCCTGCCACCAGGTGGCCAGCACGACGTCGGCGACGTCCTCGTCCGGTTCGAGCGTCTCGGCGAGGGCGCGCAGCTGAGGGCGGTACCGCTCGGCGGGGTTCAACAGTCTCACGGTGGCACGTGCCTGCCGGATCTGCCCGTCGAGCAGCGTCATCAGCTCGACGACGCGGTCCTCGTGGTGCACCTGTCGAGCGCCGAGGTGTTCGACGCCGGTCGGCGCCTCGTCCAGCCGCGCGAGCGCCTGTCGGACGTCCTCGGCGAAGTGGCCGTCGCGCAGCACCTGGAACTGCCGGTCCGCGAGCGGATGCAGCGAAGGCGGCAAGGCTTCGCGTCCGGGCATGGCCGCCGAGCCGACGAGCAACGGGAGTAGCGGAAGGCCACGGTGGATGGCCGTCTCCAGCTCCAGCCGGACCCAGTCCTCCGCCTGGAGCAGGCGTGGCCTGCCGTCCGGTCCGGGCTCGAGCCACCCGGGCCCGATCAGCACGAACATGTCCGTACAGTCCGCGATCGTCCGCGCGATCCGCGTGGGGAAGTGCTGTCCGGGTTGGATCGCGTCGAGATCGCGGAACACGTGGGACCGGCCGTAGGTGTCCTCGAGGATCTGCTGCAGCCAGCCCGCATGGCCTGCGGTGTCCGAGCGCCGATAGCTGATGAAGATGCGCCTTCCGCGACGGGACATCACGCCTCCGCTGTGCCGACCCCGGCGGGCCCCCCGCCCCTGTCGTTCACGTCGAACGGTCCGCATCGTGCCGCAACGACGTCGTCGCCAGCTACGGCAGGACCCTGGTGCGCAGCGGCGGCGCGCGCCCGGGAGTATCGGCGGGTGCAGGAGCACTACTTCACCGCGCAGCCCAACGCCCGCAGCCGCCCCGGCAGTGTCACCGTGGAGCTGCCGGACGTGCGGCTGGAGCTGGCGACCGACGCCGGGGTGTTCTCGCACTCCCGGCTGGACCGCGGCACCCGCGTGCTGCTGGAGACCGCGCCGATGCCGCCGGTGCGGGGGCCGCTGCTCGACCTCGGCTGTGGGTACGGGCCGATCGCGCTCACCCTCGCCGCCCGGCGGCGCCGGCTCCCGGTGTGGGCGGTCGAAGTCAACGACCGGGCCATCGCGCTGACCCGGCACAACGCCGAGACCGCCGGGCTGGGCAACGTCACGGTCTGCCGGCCCGAGGAGGTGCCCGGCGACGTCACCTTCGCCGGGATCTACTCCAACCCGCCGATCCGGTCGGGGAAGGCCGCTCTGCACGAGATCCTGGTGACGTGGCTGCCGCGGCTCTCGCCCGCCGGCCGTGCCTACCTCGTGGTGGCCAAGAACCTGGGATCGGACTCCCTGGCCCGGTGGTTGGGGGAGCAGGGCTGGCCGACCAGCCGCCTGGGCTCGTCCGGGGGCTACCGGGTGCTGGAGGTCGCGCCGGCCCGCACGTGATCCGTTTCCGCGGTGCGAGGCGGTCACGGATGGCCGCCTCCCACCGCAAGCGCGGATCATCGGCTACCCGTGGGCAGCGAGGAGACCGGACATGGGCGAACCGGGCAGCGGCGCGGTGCGGCGGTGGCCGCTGCGTGGCGGGTGGCGAGTGTGGTTGTGGTTCTCCGCGGTCCTCGGTGTCGCGTTCCTGCTCGGGGGCCTCGTGACCGCCGGGTCCGCGGTGGTGGCGGCGGCTGCGCTCGGGCGGGCGGCGCTGGTGCTCCTGCTGCCCGCAGCGGTGCTGGGCGGGGTGGGGGTGGTGATCACCTGGCAGGTCGCGCACACCGCGACGGCCATACTGCTGCATCCCGACGGGACGCTGGAGCTGAACCGGCTGCACGGGGCGTTGCGGACCAGCACCGGGCGGATACGCAGCGTGCGGGAGTCGGTGCTGCGGTCCACCCACACGCCGACGGTCCTGGAGACCGCCGACGGGTGGGTGTACCTCGTCCGTGACCGGCGGGAGACGGCAGAGATCGTCGCTGCGCTCCGCCGGCGCGGCTGAGCGCCCGGATCAGGCCTGGATCAGGCCTGGATCAGGCGCCAGATCATGCCCTGGATCAGGCAGTGGCCTCTGCCGTCTTGGCCCGGGCCAGCTTCTCCAGCCGCCGCGGGGTGGGCCAGCGCACCGAGCTGGCCCAGCCGAACTTCTCGAACAGCCAGATCACGCGCGCCGAGATGTCGACCTGGCCCCGCTTGACGCCGTGGCGGGCACAGGTGGGGTCCGCGTGGTGCAGGTTGTGCCAGGACTCGCCGAAGCTCAGGATCGCGAGCGGCCACACGTTGCGGGAGCGGTCCCGCGAGTTGAACGGCTGCTCGCCGATCATGTGGCAGATCGAGTTGATCGACCAGGTGACGTGGTGCAACAGTGCCACGCGCACGAAGCCGGCCCAGAACAGGGCCGTGAACGCGCCCCACCAGGACCACGTGATGAGACCCCCGAGGATCGCCGGGAGCAGCAGGGTGAGGGTCGACCAGAGCGGGAACAGCCGGTCGATGCGGACGATGTCCTTGTCCGCCAGGAGATCCGGGGTGAAGCGCTCCTGGTTGGTCATGTCGCGGTCGAAGAGCCACCCCGTGTGGGCGTGCCAGAAGCCCTTCGCCACCGCCCCCGGGGTGTCGCCGAACAGCCACGGCGAGTGCGGGTCGCCCTCGGCGTCGGAGAACGCGTGGTGGCGGCGGTGATCAGCCACCCACACCGTCACCGGGCCCTGCATCGCGGTGCTGCCCGCGAGGGCCAGCGCGATCCGCAGGGGCCGCTTCGCCTTGAACGAGCCGTGGGTGAAGTAGCGGTGGTAGCCGACGGTGATGCCGAGCCCGCTCACGACGTAGAACACCGCGCCGATGGTGACGTCCACCCAGCTCAGGCCCCACCCCCAGGCGAAGGGGACGGCGGCGAGGAGGGCCAGCAGCGGCAGGACCACGAAGGTGTAGACGGAGAACTGTGCGACACCCCCACGCCGTCCTTCGGTGATCGGTTTCGGAGTCCTCGGACGGGCAGGACTGTCGACAGCGGTCATCGGCATGGACACCTCAACGGTTGGGGGGACGGGGGACCAGTCGGCGGCGTGGCGGGCTGTGTTCGGCGGCGCGTCCGACTTCATGCTAGAGGTCGAGACCCAGCAAAGCGTTCTCCACGACCTCGGGGAGTGCAGGGTGAATCCAGTACTGGCCGGTAGCCATCTGCCGGGCGTCCAACCCGAACGACATCGCCTGGATCACCGGTTGGATGACCGTCGCCGCCTGTGGACCCATCACATGTGCCCCGAGCAGCCGTCCTGTGCCCCGTGCGGCGAGCACCTTGCAGAATCCGGTGGCGTCTTCCATGGCCCATCCGTAGGCGACACCGCCGTACTCCTGGATCTTCACCGCGTACGGGAGAGCTTCGTCACGGCACTGCTGCTCGGTGCGGCCGACGGCCGCGATCTGGGGATGGGTGAACACGGCCGACGGCACGAACCGGTGGTCCGTGACGCGCGGCTGCGTGGGGTGCAGCAGGTTGTGCGCCACGATCTCCGACTCGTGGTTCGCGACGTGCTTGAGCTGGTAGGGCGAGCTCACGTCGCCGAGGGCCCACACCCCGTCGGCCGGGGTGCGGCCGTAGGCGTCCACGACGATCCGGCCGTCCGGATGGGTGGGGATGCCCGCGGCCGGCAGGTCCAGCCGATCCCCGTTGGGGACGCGGCCGGTGGCGACCAGCAGCAGGTCTCCCTGTGCGAGGGTGCCGTCGGTCAACCGGAGGGTGATCCCGCCGGCGTCCACGGCGGCCTGCACGACGGGGTGGCCCAGCCGCACGTCCCAGCGCTTGCGGGCGATGTCGGTGAACCTGGCGATCACCGTCTCGTCCTGACCGCGCAGCATGACGTTCCCGCGCCCGATCAGCGTGACCTCCGAGCCGAACGAGGAGAACACGTGCGCGAACTCGGCGGCGATGTAGCCCGCTCCGAGGATCAGCAGCCGCCGCGGCGGCTCGTCGATCCGCATGATCGTGTCCGAGGTGTGGTGCGGCACGCCGCGCACGCTCGGCGGCACCCGCGGCCTGCTGCCGGCGGCGACGACGATCCGGTCCGCGCGCACCGTCCCGTACCCGTCGATCTCCAGGGTCCGCGGGGCCGTGAAGCGGGCGTGGCCCTCGTAGAGCGTGACGTTCGGGGTGCGCTCGCCCGCCCGGTACTCCCGACCGGCCGCGGAGATCGGGTCGATCCGGCCGAACACGCGCTCGCGCAGGTCGCGCCAGCGCACCCCGGCCACCGTGGCGTCCACGCCGAGGCGCGCGGCGGACCGGGCCTCCTCGGCGAGATCGGCCGGGTAGACGTACATCTTCGTCGGGATGCAGCCGACGTTGAGGCACGTGCCGCCGAAGACCCCGCGCTCGACGATCGCGCAGTCCAGGTCGGCGAACCGCTCGTCGAGAATCGAGTTCCCCGAGCCGGAGCCGATGACCAGCAGGTCGTGGTGGCGCACGTGGTGAGGCTATCCGGAGCAGGCAGCGGCCCATCTGGTAGGCACGTGCGATGACCGACGCGCTCCCGGCCGTCCGGTCGGCGACCGTGCACCGCGCCTGGGCCGCCGACCTGCCCGCTGCCACCCTCTACGCGATCCTGCGGCTGCGCGTGGGCGTGTTCGTCGTCGAACAGGCCTGCGCCTACGCCGAGCTGGACGGGCGCGATCTCGAGCCGCAGACCCGGCACTACTGGCTCGACGTGCCGACCGCGGGCGAGCCGGACCTCCCGGAGATCCTCGGCTGCGTACGCCTGCTCGCCGAGCCGGGCGGCGGCTTCCGCATCGGGCGGCTGTGCACCGCCGCGGCCGTCCGCGGGCGGGGACTCGGCCGCAGGCTGATGGCCGCCGTGCTCGCCGAGGTGGGCGGCGGTGCGTGCGTGCTGGAAGCCCAGACCCACGCGGCGGACTTCTATCGCGGCTACGGGTTCGAGCACGTCGGTGAGCCCTACGACTGGGACGGCGTCGAGCACGTGACGATGCGCCGCCGCGCCGCCTGACGGCGACCCGTCACCCGGCCTCGGGACCGAGTACGTGGCGCAGCCCGTTGCGGCGGCACCAGCTCGTCAGGTAGAGGGCGTGCTCGCCGCACCACCGGTACACGACGGGCGCGGTGAGCGGCAGCTGCTCGGGATGGTCGCCGCGCGCGCGGATGAGCGGGCCGAGGTAGCGGTCCACCAGCTTCGTCGCGGTGTGCCGGGAACAGTGGGCGGCCGCCGCGAGTGACTCGTGGTCCGACGCGCGGTGCGCCGCGATCGCCCCGGCCATCGCGGCGGCGGTCCGCCCGCGGGTGCCGTCGGCGAGGTAGCGGCAGATCGGGACGCGCGACCGGACAGTCCCCGGCGGCAGCATCCGGCCCGCCGCGACGAGGCGCAGGTCGGCGAGGATCTCCGCGAGCGCCCGCGTCTTGCGGACGATCCCGGCCACGACCGGCCGGTCCATCGCCTCGTCCACGTGGTCGCGCTCCGCGGTGCTGCCGTGCACGGCGAACACGACCGGCGCCGCGCGGCCCAGGTCGTGCAGGAGGTCGAGCACGTCGAACCCGTCGAAACGGAACTCCAGCTCGGCGTCGTTCCAGGTCAGGTCGGTGAGGACGACGTCGAAACGCAGGTTCGCCGTGACGGCCGCGCGGAGCTTGTGCTCGTCGGCCGCGACCGTGACCGTGTCCGGGGTGGCGAGCTGGCGCAGCTGCACCTCGACGACGTTCGCGAGCCGGCTCACGACGAGGATCCGGGCGGGGCTGCGCGTCACGTTCGCAGCGTGGCGCACCGCTGACGTGCGGGCAAACATCCGCGCCCGGAACAGGTCCGGCGGGCGAGATGTCGCCCGCCCGGACGGGCCGCAAGGCCGATTCTCGCCCGGAGTGCACCGGGACGGCCGCGGACGGGCGCTGATCGGTCACACCGGGGACCAGAGGATGGCCGCGCGCCGCTGGGGGACGGTGGGCGCGGCCGCCGTTGGGGACCGGAGGGGGAGCCCCGTCGGGGGCCGCGCCGCTCTCGCGCGGCCCGGCGGCCTGACCACCGGCCGGCCGGATCAGCCTGCGGCGCGCTTGCGCGGGTCCGGGGGGAACGCCCCCTGGTCGATGCAGCACTGCGACAGCGCGTCCAGCCGCTTCGCGAGCGCGTCGAGCTCGCCCCCGAGGGCGTCGACCACGGCCTGCTGGGTGGCGTCCGTCGTGGCCTCGATGCCGTCGCGGAAGCGGCGGCCCTCCTCGGTGATCGCGCCGTCCGCGACCAGGCCGTCGGCCTCCAGTCGGGCCAGGCCCGCCGCCGCGGCCTGCTCCGCCCAGGCGCGGGTGCCGCTGTACTCGCCGACCGGATAGTCGACCCAGACCTCGTTGAGGATGCCCATGCGCACCGGGTCCAGCCCCGCGGCGATGCAGGCGGCGACGTGGCCGTCCCCGCGGTGCTCGCGCAGCAGGTCCGTCGCGCGCCACAGGCGTGCGTACGGGTCCCCGAGCCGTGGCTGCGAGCGCAGCGCGCTGAACAGGACGCGGCCGGTGCCGTCCAGCCCGTCCACGACCTGTTCCAGGGTGGTGGCCATCCGCTCCACCTCGGCGTCGTCGGCCACCGGGGACAGGATCTCGCGCAGGCTCGCGGCGGTCTCGCGGTCGCGCAGCGCGATCAGCTCCGGCAGCGGGAGCAGGCCGAGCCCGCCCGTCCAGATCGCGTCGATGGTGCCCGGGTCGAACACGGCGAACGTCGCCGCCACGACCGGGGACGGCACCGCGCCCAGCGGAGCGGCGCGGCCCGTCACGTAGGCCGTGAAGAAGTCGTATCCGTGCACCGCGAGCGCCTCGTTCACCCGCCTGCTCCACACCGCGTGCATGGACAGCGGCTCGTAGGCGTCGCGCAGGCGCCGGGCCGGGGCGGCCGCGGACACGGGGCGGGGTGCGCCGACTCCCGGCGGGGCGGATGCGAAGAAGACGGCGATGGCTTCGTCGTAGTCCACGCGATCGGACGTTAACGGACTGTTGCCCGGCGCATACCGCTGCTTGCGCAATACTTCACGCATGAGCGACCGAGGGGATCCGGGGCGCCCGGAAGGTATCTCCGGCGGGCCCGAGCGGTACGGCAACGTCGGCCAGGACGATCCGCACGCGGACCCGGTGACGGAGCCTGCGCTGCGGCCGTTGGACGCCGTGCCCGGCGACGAACGCACCGTCGACCTGCGGGTCGACACACCACCCGCCGAGCAGCCCACCACGCAGCTGCCCCAGCCCCAGAAGCAGCCCCAGAAGTCCCAGCGCACCGTGGCGAGCGGGTTGTACGTCGGTCTGGTCCTCGCGGCCCTGGTGCTCATCTTCCTGCTGATCTTCATCCTGCAGAACGACGCCCCGGTGATCATCAACTTCCTGTGGCTGAGCGGGCAGCTGCCCAGCGGCGTCGCGCTGCTGCTGGCCGCGATCGCGGGCGTCCTGCTGGTCGCGATCCCCGGCTCGGGCCGGATCGTGCAGCTGCGCCGTGCCGCCCGCCGGGCGGAGAAGGGTCGTTGATGCTGCGGATCGGAGGCGCGGCCCTGCCGGTCGTGGGCCGCGCGCGGATGTACGTCTGCGGGATCACCCCCTACGACACCACCCACCTCGGGCACGCGGCCACGTTCGTCTGGGCCGACGTCGCGGGCCGGGTGCTGCGCCACCTCGGCGTCGAGGTCGAGTCGTGCCGCAACGTCACCGACGTCGACGACGTCCTGGACGCCGCAGCCGCCCGGGCGGGGGAGCGGGCCGACAGCTTCGCGGCCGTGCAGCAGTTCCGGTTCGACCGGGACATGGCCGCGCTGCGCGTCCGCCGCCCCGTGCACGAGCCGCGGGCGCACAACCACGTCGGCCAGGTCGTCACGCTGGCCGCCGCGCTGCTCGAGGGCGGCCACGCCTACGAGCGGGACGGCACGGTCTTCTTCCGCGGGGCCGGCATCCCCGAACGGGCCGGGGTGGCGAACGAGGCGGCGCGGGAGCTGGCCGTCGAGTTCGGTCACGTCCACGACGAGCGCGCCGAGCATCCCGAGGACGTCCCGGTCTGGCGCGGGGCGCACCCCGGCGAGCCCGCCTGGCCGAGTCCCTGGGGGAACGGGCGTCCCGGCTGGCACGCCGAGTGCGCGGCGATGGCGCTCACCGTGCTCGGGTCGTCGGTCGACCTGCACGTCGGCGGCGAGGACCTGCGGTTCCCGCACCACGCCTACGAGTCGGCGATGGCCGAGGCCGTGACGGGCGTGCGGCCGTTCGCGCGTTCGTGGATGCACGTCGGCACCGTGCGGGTCGGCGGGGAGAAGATGGCGAAGTCCGCGGGCAACCTCGTGCTCGTCTCGGACCTGCTCGAGAACCACCCGGCCGCCGCGCTGCGGCTCCTGCTGGTGGACCGGCCGTGGGACCGGCCCTGGGATTTCGAGCACGGCGCGCTCGACACCGCCGCCGCCCGGTTGGAGCGGCTCTACGCCGCGGCCGCGCAGGGCGTGGGCGACGGGCACTCTGCGGCGGCGGACGCGGTGAGCGCCGCGCTGCTGACCGATCTGGACGTCCCGGGTGCGCTCGCGGTGGCCGAGGAGGCGGGCGGGGCGGCGGCCCGGCTGGCGCTGTCGGTGCTGGGTCTGGCCTGAGCGGGTCGTCCCGCGGTCGAGCCCGACGCCGGCGGGGCGCGGGCGGCCCCGAACCCCACCGGAGGTTGCCCGGGACGGTCGGTGCGCCCAGGTCAGGCGGCCGAGTTGCGGCCGCCCCGGCGGCGGGGCCTGCCACCGCCCGCGCGGGCGCTGTGCGCGGCGAGCCCGCCCGCTCCCGCGGCGGACCGGCCGGGCTCGGCGGCCCGTGCGGCACGGCCGGAGCGTCCGGCGTGTCCGGACCCGCCCGCGGCGGCGGACCATCCGCGTTCGGCGGCCCGTGCGGACCCGCCCGCCGCGGCAGACCCGGCGGACCTGGCGGACCGTGCCCCGGAGCGCCCGGCGCGGCGGGACTCCTCGGCCGGCCGGGCCGTGGATCGGGAGCGCGTCGCCCGCCCCGGCGCCGGCGGGGCCGCCGGGCGCTCGGCCTCCGGTACACCCCCGGCGCGTGCGCCGGTGATCCGGACGAGATCCGCGTCGCCGGGCGCCACCTCGGTGACGGTGGCGCGCACCCCGGCCTTGCGGGTGAGGACGTCCACGTCGCCGCGCTGTTCGGGCGTCACCATCGTCACGACGGTGCCGGTGTCGCCCGCGCGGGCGGTGCGTCCGGCCCGGTGCAGGTAGTCCTTCGGGTCGGCGGGCGGGTCGACGTGCACGACGAGGCTGACCTCGTCCACGTGGATCCCGCGCGCCGCGACGTCGGTCGCCACCAGCACCGGCGGCTCGCCCGCGGCGAACGCGGCGATGGCCCGGTTGCGCGCGTTCTGCGCCTTGCCGCCGTGCAGCGCCCCGGCGGCGATGCCGTCGCGGCGCAGGTGGCGGACGAGGCGGTCCGCGCCGTGCTTGGTGCGGACGAACAGCATCGTGCGGCCGGTGCGGGCCGCGATCTCCGCGACCACGCGCGACTTGTCGGCCGCGTCCACCACGAGCACGTGGTGGTCCATCGTCTCCACCTGGGCGGTCGGTGACGCGACGGCCCGGGTGACGGGGTCGTGCAGGTAGCGCTGCACGAGCACGCCCACATCGCCGTCGAGGGTGGCGGAGAACAGCAGGCGCTGGCCGTCCGCCGGGGTGCGGTCCAGGATGCGCCGGACCTGGGGCAGGAACCCCATGTCCGCCATCCGGTCCGCCTCGTCGATCGCGGTGACGGCGATGTCGCCGAGGTCGCAGGCGCCCTGGTCCAGCAGGTCCGTGAGCCGGCCGGGGGTGGCGACGAGGAGGTCCGTGCCGCGCGCCAGCGCCGTGATCTGGCGGTGCATCGACAGTCCGCCGACGACCGCCTGCACCCGCAGGCCGAGCGCGCCGGCGAAGGGCGCGAGCGCGTCCACGACCTGCTGGGCCAGCTCGCGGGTCGGCACGAGTACCAGACCCGACGGCCGGCGCGGCGCGCTGCGGGTGCCGTCGAGGCGGGCCAGCAGTGCCAGGCCGAACGCGAGGGTCTTGCCCGAGCCCGTCTGGCCGCGCCCGAGGACGTCGCGTCCGGCGAGGGAGTCGGGCAGCGTGGCGGCCTGGACGGGGAACGGGGCGACGAAGCCCTCGGCGGCCAGGGCGTGCAGCAGCGGCGCGGGCAGGCCGAGGTCGGCGAACGACGGCATGCCCGTGGCGGGGACGGTCCACACCGGATCGTCCGCGGTCGACGGCCGCGCGGGCCCGGTGGGACGCCTGCCCTCCCCTGCGGGGCGGTGGACGGCGGGACGGCGGCCGCGCCGGGGCGCGGGGCGGGACGTGCGGTGCGCACGGCCGGACTGCGGGGATGTCAACGAGGACCTCCGGGAGGGGCCGTCACGGCGGCTCGCACAGCCGCGACATACCCGGAGGGGCCGGGCGCGCGAGGTGGAGACCGTGGACCGGCCCGGCGCGGCCGAAGGCGCCGCGCAGACGAGTGGGTCGACTCCACCCTACGGCGTCCGTCCGGCGCGGCGGGCGCCGGGCCGAGCGGACCGCTCGTCGGGCGGGCATGATGTTCATGTCTTGAACAAGTCGGCCGGGTCTAGTCTCGTGGTGCGTCCGACGGTCGGACGGCCCCGCCGGCGCGGGTGCCGGGTGTGGGTCGCAGGCTGGAGGGGAGATGGCGGAACGGACGGCGGACGGGCGTCCCGGGTCACCGGGCGCGCTGCGTCGCGCCAACCGCGAGCGCATCCTCGCCGAGCTGCGCCGACGGGACTCCCCGACGCAGGCGGACATCGCGCGGGAGACCGGGCTCGCCCCCGCGACGGTGTCGAACATCGTGCGTGAGCTCGAGCGGGACGGCGTGGTGGTCGTGGCCGAGTCCGGACGCCGCCGCCGGGTCCGGCTCCACCGGGCACGGGTCCCGCTCGCCGCGGCGGCGGTGGACTACGGCCACCGCCACGTCACGGTCGCCGTCGCGACGGACGACGGCCGGGTGGTCACCGAGCGGCGCACGGACCTCGTCCCGGGCCTGCCGGCCGCCGAAGGGCTCGAGATCGCGGCCGCGCTGCTCGGCGAGGTGCTGTCGGAGGCGGACACCGAGGTCCTGGACGTGGTCGGCATGGGCCTTCCGGCGCCGATCGACAGCCGCACCGGAAGCGTCGGCTCGCTCACCATCCTCCCGGCGTGGGTCGGCCTGCCGGCCGCTGCGCTCGCGGCCGAGGCGTTCCGGCGCCCGGTGGTGGTCGACAACGACGCCAACCTCGGCGCCCTGGCGGAGTTCCGCTGGGGCTGCGGCGCCGACGTGGACAACCTCGCCTATCTCAAGCTCTCCGAGGGCGTGGGTGCCGGTCTGGTGCTGGACGGGCGCATCTTCCGCGGTCCGGCGGGCACCGCGGGCGAGATCGGGCACACGACCGTCGACGAGTTCGGCGCGATGTGCCGGTGCGGCAACCGGGGCTGCCTGGAGACGCTGATCGCCGCGCGCAAGGTGGTCGAGCTGTTGCGGCCGGTGGCCGGGCGGGAGCTGTCGGTCGGCGAGATCGTGCGGCGGGCGCGCGAGGGGGACCGCGGCTGTGCCCGCGCCGTCGCGGACGTCGGCCTGCAGGTCGGGGCGGCGGTGGCGGACCTGTGCAACCTGCTGAACCCCGAGATGATCATCGTCGGCGGTGAGCTGGCACAGGCCGAGGAGTTGCTGCTCGCGCCGATCCGGCAGGTGATCTCCCGGCGGGGGATCTCGAGTGCGGTCGACCAGGCGGTCCTCACGACCGCGACGCTCGGCGCGTACGCCCATGTGCTCGGCGGTGCCGCACTGGCGTTCGACGCCGCCACTGATCTTCAAGTTATGCACTTAATGCACTAGCGCTTCATTCATCTCTTGCACATCTCGCCACGGGTGACTACCGTCACCCGCGGTCGCCGGGACGCTCGCGGCGACCGCCCATCCATCACCCTCCGCCCGTGAGCCGCGCCGTCCGCGCGCCTGCTCCGCGGGCGATCCGGTCATGCCGCGACCAAAGGAGGTCCGCAGATGAGCGAACACGGCCCGGTGGGCGAGGAACCGTCCGTCTTCGACGACGACGAGGAAGGTGCCGGCCGGGGGGTGGTGCGGATCGCGTCGGTCGCGGCGCTCGGCGGCCTGCTGTTCGGCTACGACAGCGCGGTCATCAACGGCGCGACCAGCTCGATCAAGGAGGTCTTCGCCATCAGCGAGGGCGCCCTTGGCTTCGCGGTCGCCTCCGCCCTGCTCGGGGCGGCCGTCGGGGCGTTCTCGGCGGGCCGCATCGCCGACCGGATCGGCCGGCTGCGCGTCATGAAGATCGCCGCCGTGCTGTTCCTCGTCAGTGCGATCGTCACCGGCATCGCGTCGAACCTGGAGATCCTGGTCCTCGGCCGGATCGTCGGCGGGTTCGGGGTGGGCATCGCCTCCGTGATCGCCCCCGCCTACATCGCCGAGACCTCGCCCGCGCGCATCCGCGGCAGGCTGGGATCGCTGCAGCAGTTGGCCATCGTGGTCGGGATCTTCCTGTCGTTGCTGATCGACTGGCTCCTCGCCGAGTTGGCCGGTGGTGCGAACCAGGAGCTCTGGCTGGGGCTGGCCGCGTGGCGCTGGATGTTCCTCGCGATGGCCGTGCCCGCGGTCGTCTACGGGGTCCTCGCGAACACGATCCCGGAGTCGCCGCGGTTCCTGGTGGCCCAGCAGCGCATCCCGGAGGCCCGCAAGGTGCTCACCGCCCTGCTCGGCGAGAAGAACCTCGAGATCAAGATCAACCGGATCCAGGCGACGCTGAAGTCGGCCACGAAGCCCTCCTGGCGGGACCTGAAGCGGCCCGGCGGCGGCCTCTGGCCGGTCGTCTGGGTGGGCCTGTTCCTCTCGATCTTTCAGCAGGCCGTCGGCATCAACGTCATCTTCTACTACTCGAACGACCTCTGGCAGGCGGTCGGGTTCGAGGAGAGCGCCTCGTTCGGGATCAGCGTGTTCACCTCGGTCGTCAACATCGCGACCACGCTCATCGCGATCGCGCTCGTCGACCGGGTCGGGCGGCGTCCGCTGCTGCTCGTCGGCTCGGTCGGGATGGCGGTCTCGCTCGGCGCCATGGCCGTCTGCTTCGGGACCGCGGGCACCGACGCCTCCGGTGACCTCGTGCTGAACGGGGCTTCCGGCGTCGTCGCGCTCGTCGCGGCGAACCTGTTCGTCATCGCCTTCGGCATGTCCTGGGGCCCGATCGTGTGGGTCCTGCTCGGCGAGATGTTCCCCAACCGGATCCGCGCCGCAGGTCTCTCGCTCGCCGCCGCGGGCCAGTGGGCGATGAACTGGGTGATCACCGTGTCCTTCCCGGTGCTCGCCGCCTTCTCACTCGGCTTCGCCTACGGCCTGTACACGCTGTTCGCGGTGCTGTCGCTGCTGTTCGTCCTCCGGTTCGTCGCGGAGACCAAGGGCCGCGCCCTCGAGGACATGGACACCGGCGCCGGTGCGCCGTCGACCGCGCCCGAGCGCAGCTGAACGGAGGCACACCGCATGGACACCACATCCACCGGCGGCCGCACCGTCGCGGTCCTGGGCCCCATTCCCCGCGACCACGTCACCACCCACCGCGGCGAGGTCTTCGACAAGTACGGGTGCGCGCTCTACACGACCGCGGCGCTCGCCGCACTGCTCGGACCCGACGACCGCGTCGTCCCGGTCGTTCACGTGCGCAAGCAGGACGAGGAGCAGATCAAGGACCTGCTCGGGCACCTCGGCAACGTCGACCTCTCGATGGTGCGCTCGCACACCGACCGGGGCGACGTGATCGACCTGACCTACGTCGACCAGAACGCGCGCGACGAGCTGCAGACCGGGTTCATGCACCCGATCATGCCCGACGACGTCGCGGAGATCGCCGGTGCCGACGCCTTCGTCTGCGTCCCGATCACCGACTACGAGGTCCCGGCCGCGACGCTGGCCTACCTCAAGGCGCACGGGAACGGCCCCGTCCTGCTCGACGCGCACGGCCCGACCGTGAGCCTGACCCCCGGCGGCGTCCGGGTGAGGCGGCTCTGGATCGACCGCGACGCCTGGCTGCCCAGCATCGACATCCTGAAGATGAACCTGGAGGAGGCGGGCTGCAGCTGGTTCCCGCCCCCCGGCGGCGACCCGGCGGAGATCGGCGCCCCGTTGGGGCGCGAGCAGCTCCCGGAGTTCGCGCAGCACTGCCTGGACCGCGGGGTACGCGCGGTGTGCATCACCCTCGACGAGGAGGGCTGCGCCCTGTACTTCACCGGCGCCGACGGGATCCTGCAGGAGCAGGTCGTGCCGCGCGTCCCGATCCCCGCCGTCGTCGACACCACCGGGTGCGGCGACTCGTTCGCCGCCGGCATGGCGTTCGGCTACCTCCAGTTCGCCGACCTCGTCGCCGCGGCGCAGTACGGGAACGCGATGGGCGCACAGCGGGCCTCCGGGGCCGACCTGAGCGTCTACCGGGACCTCGAGGCCACGACCAGCCAGGTGCGCGCGGCGTACGGATCGGTCGGGGCGCCATGAGCACCGCAGTGAACACGGGAGGCACGGCGGCACCCGGCCGCGACGGCGGTGTGCGTGGGTACGGGCGGTGGCTGGTCGTCGAGCGTGGCTTCGACCTCGCCCGCGCCGGCTACCACGAGACGATCTTCACCGTCGGCAACGGGCGGCTGGGCACCCGCGGATCGCTGGAGGAGCGGCACCCGGGCGCGTTGCCGGGCACCTACCTCGCCGGCGTGTTCGACGCCAACGACTCCCCGGTGGTCGACCTGGTCAACCTTCCGGACTGGCTGCACACCGTCGTCCGGGTGGACGGCCTGCGGCTCGACGTCGCCTCCGCCGAGGTCGTCGAGCACGAGCGCGTCCTGGACCTGCGCACCGGGCTCCTGAGCCGCGACACGGTGTTCGCCGACGCCGCCGGTCGGCGCACGCGGCTGCGGACGCTGCGGCTGGCCAGCATGGCCGACCGGGACCTGTGCGCGCTGCGGGTGGAGGTGACGCCACTCGACCACGACGCGGACGTCGTCGTCGAGACCGGGATCGACGCCGACCGCCGCAACCTCGACCGGCTGCCCCACCACCCGGACGGCCTGCAGCAGCCGCCGCACCGGCGATGGGACAAGTGGGCCCGGTCGACCCATCTCACGGTGACCGGTCGGGGCTTCACCTCCGACGGGGTCGGCCACGTGGACACCACCACGATCGAGTCGGGCATCCGCGTCGCGTACGCGTCGATCGTGCTGCCGGTGCCGCCCGTGCAGGCGGCCGGTCGCCGACAGCTGGTCGCGCACGAGGGTGTGGCCGAGCGCCTGGAGCTGCGGGTGCCCGCCGGGCGGACGAGCCGGGTCGACAAGCTGGTCGGGGTCGCCACCTCGCGCGACCCCGGCGGGGACGGTGTCCACGCGGCCGAGCCCCACGAGCGCGCGGCGGCCACGGTGCGTCGCCACCGCGACGGCGGGTTCGACGGGGCCGCGCGGGCGAGCGCGGCCGCCTGGGAACGCCTCTGGCGCGACAGCGAGATCCGCGTCGACGGGCACGCGAAGGACGACCTGGCGCTGCACTTCGGCGTCTACCACCTGCTGATCGCCGCCAACCCGGACGACCCGACGGTCAGCATCGCGGCGAAGTCGATGTCGGGGGAGGGCTACCGGGGCCACGTGTTCTGGGACTCGGAGATCCTGCTGCTGCCCTTCTATCTGTTCACCCAGCCCCGCACGGCCCGGTCCCTGCTGGCCTACCGCCACCACACGCTGCCCGGGGCGCGCGCGGTCTCGGCCGAGCACGGCACGCGGGGGGCCCGGTTCGCGTGGGAGTCGGCCGCGACCGGACGGGAGGAGTGCCCGCTGTGGACCCCGGACGGCAAGGACCGGTTCTGGACCCGTGACGAGGAGCTGCACGTCTCGGCCGACGTCGCGTACGCCATCGGCCGCTACGTCGCGGTCACCGGTGACGAGCGGTTCCTGCTCGACGCCGGGGCCGAGATCCTCTTCGACACCGCGCGGTTCTGGGTGTCTCGCCTCGAGGATCGCGGCGACGGCACGCTGGGGCTGAGCGAGGTGATGGGCCCCGACGAGTTCCACAGCCACGTCGCGGAGAACGCGTTCACCAACCGGATGGTGCGCTGGCACCTCGACGAGGCCGTGGCGGTGTTCCGGCGGCTCGGCGAGCGGGCCCCGCAGCGGCTGGCCGAGATCGCCGCCGGGCTCGGCCTCGCGCCGGACGAGGTCGACGGGTGGGCCGAAGCGGCGGCCCGGATCCGCGTGGCCGCACCGGGCGGGGCGGGCGTGATCGAGCAGTTCGAGGGCTACTTCGGGCGCCGTGAGCTCGCGATCGAGAGCTGGGACGGCCACGGCATGCCGCGCTACCCACCCGGGTACCACCACTTCAACCTGGAGGACACGAGGCTGCTCAAGCAGCCCGACGTCGTGATGCTGCACTACCTGCTGCCCGACGACCACCCGCTCGAGGTCCAGCGGGCGAACTTCGAGTACTACGAGGCCCGGACGCTGCACAAGTCCTCGCTGAGCCCCGCGATCCACGCGATCGTCGGGCTCCAGGTCGGGGACCCGGCGATGGCCGTGCGGTACTTCGAACGCTCGGCCTACGTCGACCTCGACGACAACCAGGGCAACACGGTGGAGGGCATGCACATCGCCGCGGCGGCCGGCACGTGGCAGATCGCCGTGCACGGGTTCGCCGGGATGCAGGTCCTCGACGGCAGGCTCACCTTCGCCCCGCGGCTGCCGCAGCGCTGGGAGCGGCTGCGGTTCACGGTGCAGTGGCGCGGCCACGCCGTCGAGGTCGACCTCGGCGGGTCGCGGCGGACGTTCACCCTCCGTGCGGCGCCGGGCACGACCGAGACGGTGCTGGTGGACGGCGCGGAGGTGGTGCTCCTCACAGACGAGCCGGCGACCGTCGACACGGCGCATACGGCCTGATCAGGGGCCTGTCCGGGCGCCGGGGGTAAGAGCCGGAGTAAGTCCGCTCTTACCCCCGGTCACCAGACCCTGGCCCCCGCGGTGATGTCGCCCGGCCCCCGAAATCGCGACCCTTGATCCCGTCACCACGCGAGACCAGGAGCCACGATGACCGCCACCGCCGCTGTCACCCCAG